>JAZUSL010000111.1:0-14812 GCA_045606705.1 Bacteroidales bacterium | reverse complement strand
TCGACGTTTTTATGCGCATTTTGGTATGTTCTGACGAAATCTCAGAATCCACACGGAAAAATCTTCAAATATGTTAATAATCCAGAGTTTTGCTCATAAAAAAAGAAACTGCCTAACTTTTTGTTGTTAGACAGCCTCTTTCTTATGTTATTATCTTTCGCTTGATATTATTGATTGTTATCGTTGTGGTACATATCAGCGATGTCTTGGTCGATTAATATACGTCCGCAATATTCACAAACGATGATTTTCTTGTGCATGCGGATGTCAAGTTGATGTTGAGGTGGGATTTTGTTGTAGCAACCGCCGCAAGCGTCACGTTCAATCTTAACGACAGCCAAACCGTTACGGGCATTTTTTCTGATACGTTTGTATGCGGTGAGGAGACGTTCTTCGATGAGTTGTTCGCTTTCTTGTGAACGTGCCATGAGTTCTTCTTCCTCTTTTTCTGTTTCTTCAACTATGGAAGACAACTCGCTTCTCTTGAGTTCCAAGTCGCCTTTGCGTTCTTCCAAACGAGCGTTTGTTTCGTTTAAAGAGATTCTCAACAACTCTGATTTTTTGTTGCATTCGTTGATACGTTTTTCACTGAGTTGGATGTCTAATGATTGATATTCGATTTCCTTTGTCAAAGATTCGTATTCACGGTTGTTGCGAACGTTGTTTTGTTGTTCTTCGTATTTCTTGATAAGAGCTGTTGCTTCTTTAATCTTGTTTTTGTATGCAGCGATGTCTTTGGTGAATTTTTCAAGTTCTTCGTTATATTTTGCGATACGAGTTTCCATACCTGCGATTTCGTCTTCCAAATCTTGAACTTCGAGAGGCAATTCACCACGGATGATACGGATTTTGTCAATCTTAGAATCAATTTGTTGTAAAGTGTACAATTCTATAAGTTTTCTTTCAACAGTGATTTCTACTTGTTCTTCTGCTTCGTTTCTTAATTTATTTTCTTCCATATATTTATAATGATTTAATTATTATACAAAGTAATGTACCGAGTTAGTTTTTATGCTCGAAATTTGGACTGCAAATTTAGGATTTTTTTTGAGAATAATGTCAGCAATTAATTGTTTTGTAAATTGTTCTGTTTCAAAATGACCAGCGTCAATGACAAGTAATTCATTATCAGCATCGAAAAAATCATGGTATTTTACGTCTGCTGTAAGATAAGCATCTGCTTTACAATATTTTGCGTCGTTGATCATAAAAGATCCAGAACCTCCGCACAATGCAACTTTTTTTATAGGTCTGCCTAAAAATTCTGAATGACGTAGTGCTACGACATTTAATTTATCCTTAATAAGTTTTAAGAAATCTGTTTCAGACATCTCATATTCAAACTCACCAATCATACCGCTTCCTACTTGATACTCCACATCGTTGAGAGATTGTGTAGCTTGATTCGGACGAAGTATCTGTAAATTCTTCAAGCCTAAATTCGTAGCCAGAATATTATTTACGCCAACGTAACTGTTGTCGAGGTTTGTGTGCATCGCTGCGATAGATATGTCGTGTTTGATGGCTTTGATAATTATACGTCCTAAAGTGTTGTTGTTTAAGATGTTTTTTATGCCCCTGAAAATTAATGGATGATGACTGATTATAAGATGAAATGAATTATCTATTGCTTCATCTATGACTTTTTCTGTTACGTCCAATGTTAACAAAACTTTATCAACCAATGCGTTAGGGTCGCCAATCAAAAGTCCTGAATTGTCGTAGCTTTCTTGCCAATTCAAAGGGGCGACATCTGTTATAAAACTTAAAATCTCAGAAACTTTTACCATCTGTAAAATTTTTCGCTAAGATACGATTTTTTGTTGTTTTATAGTTTGTTTTGATAAAAATAATTTGTAAATTTGTTGAGTTTTAATAGTATGAAAAAAATATTGTTACCCATATCGTTGATTTATTCATTTGTCTTGTTCGTGAGACATAAGTTTTACGATTTGGGACTACTAAAGTCAAAGAGTTTCAACGTCCCTAATATATGCGTTGGAAACTTGAATCTCGGCGGTACTGGAAAAACTCCGCATATAGAATATCTCGTCAGGTTATTATCAGATAAATATAAGGTCGCAGTCTTGAGCCGTGGCTACGGGCGTAATACGAAAGGTTTTGTGTTTGCCGATGAAAACAGCTCGCATAACGACATCGGCGACGAACCTCTTCAATATTTCAATAAGTTCAAAAATATAGATGTCGCTGTAGATGAAAGTCGCTGTGATGGAATGATACGTCTTCTTCAACGCGAGACGCCTCCGCAAATAGTGCTCCTCGACGATGCGTATCAGCATAGAAAGATAAAACCAGGACTGAATATCTTGTTGACGGATTATTATAATTTATATAGCAACGATATTTTGCTTCCTGCTGGAAACTTAAGAGATATTAAGAAAGCCGCCAGAAGAGCGGAAATAATAGTCGTTACTAAATCACCTAATGTAATAACACCTTATTACAGAAAAGATATTGAAGATTCATTGAGACTTTTACCTCATCAGAAAGTTTTTTATTCATACATTGAATATCAGGACTTCCAACCACTCAGCAAGTTGAGTCGGGAATTTGATATCAGGGACGCAAAAACAGTATTGCTGTTTTGTGGCATCGCCAACACTTATTCGTTGGAAGACCATCTCAAAAGAAAATATAACACGACGTCTAAGATACAGTTTAATGACCATCATGACTTTACAGAAAAAGATATTGATATGGTCATTGAAAAATATAACAGTCTCATAGGTAAGAACAAAGTTATTGTCACTACGGAGAAAGATGCCATGAGATTGATAAATAAATCATTTATGAATAAATTTGACGATATTCCGGTATTTACGATTCCAATCAAAGTCAAGTTCCATAAAGAAGAGGGTATTAGTTTCGATGACGAAATCTTAAATTATATTAAGAATAACATATAGTGATGAATTTGTTTTAGGAAATGATTATGGAGAAGAAGATTTATTTCGTCACTGATTTGCATTTAGGTGTTCCAACATTAGAGGACTCTCATCAAAGAGAATTGAAATTAGTTCGTTTCCTCGATTCTATAAAAGAAGATGCTGAGATGATATTCCTTATGGGCGACCTCTTCGACTTCTGGTTTGAATATAAGACCGTGATTCCTAGAGGTTACGTTCGTCTTCTCGGGAAATTATCTCAACTCATCGACTCCGGAATTCCCGTCCACCTCTTCGCAGGAAACCACGATCTCTGGACTTTCGACTATCTTCAGAAAGAAGTCGGAATACAACTCTATCGCGAACCAATGATAATGACGTTGAAAGACAAGAAATTCCTTCTTGTTCATGGTGATGGAAGAGGTCCTGGCGATAACGGATATAAATTTCTGAAACGGGTATTTGAATGTAAAATAAACCAGTTCCTTTTCAGATGGCTTCATCCTGATTTGGGAATAGGTTTCGCATTAAAATGGTCGCATAATCATAGAGTAAAAAAGTTAAAGAAAGAAGCAGAAAGCAATTATTATTCTGTCGTGGAAGAGACTCGATTATACAAATACGCACAAGAATGTATCAAGGAAAATCCTGATATAGATTATTTCGTCTTCGGTCATCAACATAAACCGATGCAATATAAAGTCAATAATGCCGTTGTTACTGTCGTTGGCAATTGGATAAGAGATTTTTCTTATGCGGTGTTTGACGGAGAAGAAATACAATTAACAGTATACAATTGACAATTAACAATGAAGATTTGTAGAGACGTATCAATGATTCCTATAAAATCAACAAACATTGATGCGTCTTAATAAAGCAAAGAATATAAACATCAAATAAAAATATTATGAACATCACAAATTCTTACATCAAAGAAAATGAAAATCGTTTTTTAGAAGAGTTATTCGGATTAATCCGTATTCCTTCTATCAGCTCACAAACAGAACATAAAGGCGACATGATTAAATGCGCTGAATACTGGAGAGATAGCATCTTAGCAGCAGGTGCCGACAAGGCAGAAGTCATGCCTACAGAAGGTAATCCTGTAGTTTATGGCGAGAAAATCATCGACCCAAAACTCCCTACAGTTTTAGTTTACGGTCACTACGACGTCATGCCAGTCGACCCAATAGAATTATGGAACACCGACCCATTTGAGCCAGTCATCAAAGACGGCAAGATCTGGGCTCGCGGCGCTAACGACGACAAAGGTCAGGCTTTCATGCACGCCAAAGCTTTCGAGACAATGGTAAAGACAAACACCTTACCTTGTAACGTTAAATTCATGATTGAAGGCGAAGAAGAAATCGGTTCAGGCAGCCTTGCCAAATGGATCGTCACTAACAAAGACTTAGTCAAGGCTGACATCATCTTAGTCTCCGATACCAGCATGATTGACCACGACACTCCTTCTATCACGACGGGTTTACGCGGATTGTCATATTGGGAAGTTGAAGTAACAGGTCCTAACGCCGACCTCCACTCAGGATTGTTCGGCGGTGCTGTTGCAAACCCAATCAACACATTATGCGAGATGGTCGCTAAGGTCATGGACGAAAACAACCACATCACAATTCCTGGTTTCTACGATGACGTCATCGAGGCAACAGCAGAAGAACGCGAGTTGCTCAACATGGCACCATATAGCGAAGAAGAGTATAAGAACGGCGTTGGCGTGAAAGCATTACGCGGCGAGAAAGGCTACACCACAATAGAGAGAGTCGGTATCCGTCCAACATTCGACCTCTGCGGCATCTGGGGAGGTTACACAGGCGAAGGTGCCAAGACAGTTCTTCCTTCAAAGGCATACGCTAAGATCTCATGCCGTTTGGTTCCTAACCAAGACAACGAAAAGATTTCCGCCTTATTCAAAGAATATTTCGAAAGCGTAGCACCGGAATATGTTAATGTGAAAGTCACTCCATTACACGGCGGACAGGCTTACGGATGTCCTATCGACTTGCCGGCATACAAGGCAGCAGAAGCAGCATATATGGACACCTACGGCAAACGTCCTATCCCAATGAAGAGCGGTGGCAGTATTCCAATCATCTCTGAGTTTGAAAAAGTATTAGGTATCAAATCTATTTTGATGGGCTTCGGTTTAGGCTCAGACGCTATCCACTCGCCAAATGAAAACTACAGAGTGGATCATTTCTTCAAAGGTATCGAGACAATCATCGCTTTCTATCAACACTTTGCGAAGATGTGATATATCGACAACAGTCAACGGACAACAGACTTTGTTCGCTGACGATATAATAAAAACGCAGGGAATTTTGAGTTCTCTGCGTTTTTTTGTATATAGAAATTTATACAACTCGACTTTATTAGTCTAACAAAATATCTGAACATTCAGAACCTGCTCTATTTTAGACATTGTTTCTATAGATAGATTTTCTTGTCCACGAAGCACTTTAGATATATACTGTTGACTGCACCCCATGAGTTCCGCCAGTTGTGTTTGATTGAGATGTAGCTCTTCCATTTTGTTTAGCATCTTCACAGCAATGTTTTGTGAATGACGAAGCCACGTTTTATTACGCTGACGACATACAGACTTCTCTCGCCAATGCGATGGTGTTGAAGATTGGAATTGTTCTAATTTTGAAACGATTTCTGACATATCAAAAAAAATTATAGTTCACTTAGATAATCAACAAATGCATCCCCATCAATAACATTGTTATCTATCAAAAATTGACGCACCTTTTCCATATTAAACAATTCTCGCAACGTATGTTCTCTTTCCCTCATGGTTGCTGTCAATTTTATTGCACCTCCTGTAACAATATATTTTCCCGGTTCCAATTTGATAGCATAAATACGTAACCATGAATCGTGATTCGGACGATTTTTAATACGCGCCTTTTCTTTACCTAAAACACATTCATTGATGCGATAGTTTTCCAACGGACGAAACAACTTGTCCAAATCAGCATCAGGAGAAATATCTAAAATCAGACATTCCAGTCTATCACTATCATCCAATGTATCGTATATTGCTTCATTAACATCTGTTATTTTGAAATACGACATCAAATCATCAATATTAGTCTTAAAGAACTCACGCAACCATTGAATATCATTCCATTGTTCAAATATAGTTACCAAGATATTATCCTCTGCACCATCATAACGCACAGCCCATAAACGACCATCTTCTGTAATCTTGTCAAATGTCATATTATTCATTTTTACTTCAGGTGCAAAGATAATAATATTTTTTCATACACAACCTATAAGTTGTAAATTAATATTTTTATTGTCAACAGACTTTGTCCGCTGACGATATAATAAAAACGCAGGGAATTTTGAGTTCTCTGCGTTTTTATATTTTTCGATATAATCACAAAAAAACAATTGGTTATCATCAACTTATAAAGATTATACAAATTATTTTTGTCTATTATACCCATTTTTCACGAATCAACACGAATATAATCGAGTCATCATTGCCATCTTTCCATAGCCAATCTAAATCCAACATACATATTCTTCTCGTCGATCGGAGCATAATCACGGGCTGTGTTTCTACAATATCTCGCATTAAGATTTGCAGCTCCGCCCCTTATAACCATTGTGTAATTATTATTAACATTATTGATAGGATCAATAAGGGATGAAGTCGGATAAGTACCGTAACCATCAGCGCATATCTCTTGAACATTTCCTGTCATATCATATAAACCCAATTCGTTAGGCTTTTTCTGTTTCACATCATGAGTACAACTTTCACTATTCTCACTATACCATGCCACATCTTCGATGTCATTGCTACCAGAATATTTATAAGATTCACACATATTACCGCCTTTAGCTGCAAATTCCCATTGTGACTCAGAAGGTATGTAAAACCAAAAACCTGTCATACTCTTCAATTTTTCTATAAAGTTGAGACAATCCGTACGCGTAATATTATCCACAGGTCTTTGACTGCCTTTAAATATACTTGGATTATTTCCCATCACCGCTTCCCAAAGCTCCTGCGTAACCTCAGTCTCAGCCAAATAGAATTTATTCAAATCCACTTGATGTATAGGCGACTCATCGTCGATGGCTTCAATATCATAATTACTCTCGTATGCATTAACATTCTGCGCTCCCATAGTAAAGACCGCCCCATCAATAGCTATCATCTTAAATGGAACGCCATTAGCATATAATGTCTTTGTCTCAAAATCACACTCCTGTTCCAGATCAATCTCAATGACCTCTCCATACGACACACCGAATTCATTTCCCGCAAAAGCTCTGACATAATATTTCCCCATCTTAAGATTATCAATCAAACAATAATAGTCATCTCCTACAGTAGCATTATCTCCAACATATTTCTTATTATCCTCAATAGTAGGTTGAGATGAAATGCCGCTCCAACAGACACCTTTAGACGATAATGGCGAGTTGCCGTCACTAATCACGCTACACATCACAGTTACTTTTGTGGAAAGGAAATTCACGACATCATTGGTAGTGACAATAGGTTTTTCCGGCATTGTAAAACTCTTGATATCTGAATTAAATATTTTAACACCATCATTAAATTCATAATAATAATAGTAGGTATTTCCTAAAGTCAGTGGTTCTATAGCTCTCAAAACACAATTTCTCTCAACACCTGCAGCATACTTATTGCAATCTGACATATCGCTATTTTCTGATACATATACATTTGCCGATTCCAAATAGACATCATAATCATAAACCATATAGAACATCACATATTCCGACTTC
This sequence comes from Bacteroidales bacterium, assembly GCA_045606705.1. Taxonomy (GTDB): domain Bacteria; phylum Bacteroidota; class Bacteroidia; order Bacteroidales; family F082; genus Limimorpha. Next base: position 7,109 of record JAZUSL010000111.1, on the reverse strand, counting down.
TTTCTAACCTCGTCCTTTATTATTTTAAAGTCTTTTTCCTCGACACACGAAGTCAAAAAAATCAATGTCATTATTAATAAAGAAAATCTTTTTATAGCTGTCGTTTCCATGTTGATACTATTTGGCATTATACCATTTATTGGCATTTCGTTTTTCTTTACAAATATATATATATTTATTGTATATATCTACAATTTCTAAAAAAATCTAAGTCCATAGAAGGATGGATAGTGATAATCAACAGAGCTAATACATATAACATATCATCAGCTCCAATAATGCATAATTATTAAGAAACATAAAAAAAATGCTTCCAAGCCTTCGGTTAGTTATTCCCTCAAAATTATGCATTGTGAGTTATAAATTAAAAAAAGAGCTCCTGTTTCCAAGAGCTCTTCCTTATCATTAGACTTTCGTCAATTATTCATAAATATTTCTGATTGAAACACCGTTGTTGAAGTTTTCTATACCTTGTTTCAAGAAATCTACGAAAGCATCTTTATCCAAGTCGTATGCGCGAGGGTCAACCAAGAGTTCGCCATTATGTCCCATGAGGCAGTAATATGGTTGAGCGTTTGTATTGAACTTAGATATTTGGAAGTCGGCGTTAACACGACCTATAGATTTCTTTTCTTTGCCGTCAGAACCTATAATCCATTCTTCTTCAGGAAGTTTAGTCTTATCATCGACATAACGCGGCGAAAAAGGCTACACCACAATAGAGAGAGTCGGTATCCGTCCGACATTCGACCTCTGCGGCATCTGGGGAGGTTACACAGGCGAAGGTGCCAAGACAGTTCTTCCTTCAAAAGCTTACGCTAAGATCTCATGCCGTTTGGTTCCTAACCAAGACAACGAAAAGATTTCCGCCTTATTCAAAGAATATTTCGAAAGCGTAGCACCGGAATATGTTAATGTGAAAGTCACTCCATTACATGGCGGTCAGGCTTACGGATGTCCTATCGACTTGCCAGCATACAAGGCAGCAGAAGCTGCATATATGGATACATACGGCAAACGTCCTATCCCAATGAAGAGCGGTGGCAGTATTCCAATCATCTCTGAGTTTGAAAAAGTATTAGGTATCAAATCTATTTTGATGGGCTTCGGTTTAGGTTCAGACGCAATCCACTCTCCAAACGAAAACTACAGAGTAGATCATTTCTTCAAAGGAATTGAGACAATTATCGCTTTCTATCAACACTTTGCGAAGATGTGATTTAGGGGACATCTATAATTCCCCTTTAAGACAACATTTTGTTCAGTAATAATAGTAGAGACGTCATCCTATGGCGTCTCTATTTTGTTATTCGTCATATTCCGATTCCATCAGTACCTTTTCATACCTCCTGCGGTTTCTTTCCATCTTCCTCTTTAATCTTTCCTTTTTATTGAACCTATTGTATAAGGTCTGAATCGGACTTATGATTCCTTTGTCGTCAGGTATTTTCTTCGGCTTTTGGTATAAGACAGTTCCGATGTTTTCATTCGCACCTTTTATTATGAAAGGTTCTTCTATAGGAATCTCCTTTATAATCTTTTCAACAGTATGATTGTCCAAATATGGAAAAACGTCGATTTCCTGTAATATGATTGTATCTCTTTGCATCACGATTTCAAAATTGTTGACGTTGACGCTGTCGTAATTGACGTTTATGATTTCTGTCACGAAACCGACGCTGCTTATTTTAAGAGTGTCGTTTTTTCTTACCAACATAGAGAATCTTCCGTCAAAGTCGGATGTCGTTCCGTAATAAGAAACCTTGCTCAAGATATGAACGTTCGGAATAGGAGAGAGGCTGTCGGCGGAAACGACTTTGCCTTTTAACGGGGAATATCTGTTTTGAGCGTGCAATGAGATACAACACGAAAGAAATAACACTATAAATATAAGTCGTCTCATCCTCCCAAACTTTAGTCTTTTGTCATTAGCCTTTAGTCATATACAAAACAGATGTTAATGTTTTTTATTGTGAGGTCTGGAGAATAATTGTGTAATCACTTTAAAAATCATTGATCAGAAATCCCATATACAGAGGCAAAGTGAGGGTGCTGTCATTAAATCCTATGTTATAATCTCCTAATTTGATCAGATTCTTGACGTGATATTTGTCGTAATGTTTTAATATTGTCTTGGCACTTTTAGCATTTCCAGTCACGGCTTTACATTCCAATAATGTACATTCGCCTTTATATCTTATTACGAAGTCTATCTCTAATCCGGAATCCTTGTGAAAATAATATAGCTTTCGTCCGTTTTTGCCTAAGAAGTCAGCTACAAGATTTTCAAAGATTGCACCTTTATAACCTAATAACGCACCTCTTAAAATATCTCCTTGTGTTCCGTCTTCAAGCATACTTATAAACAACCCGATGTCAGACATATAAACTTTAAAAACATTTTCGTCTGCGTTGCAGTCTAAGGGCAATTCGGTGATGTTTAAATTGTAGCATCTTCTGATAAAACCAGCATCTTCAATCCATTGTATGCTTCCTAAATATTTGCTTGCAGAGGCACCTTTCTTTATTACTGAATATTGGAATTTTTTATTCTCCTTGCTCAGCTGTTTCGGAATTGAATCGAAACATTCTCTAATATGCGACTTGTCTTCTTTGGCGGCATATTTTATCATGTCATCACGGTAACCGTTTATTATGTCGCGCTGCATTCTCAATACATTATTCATCTTATGAGTGTTGACGAATTCATTGACAACAGCCGGCATTCCACCGACAACTACGTATTGTAAAAGTAGTTCTCTAAGACGGTTATGCAAGACATCCGGAATTGGAGTCAAATTTGTTAGCGAGGATTTTAAACTATTTATAATGTTATCATTGATTCCATTTGCCCACAAAAACTCTTCAAAATCCATAGGTGTCATCTCGATTTCTGTTTCATAACCTACAGGTACAGAAACAATATTGTCACGATACCCTTTGATTCCTAATAAAGAACCGGTACATATCACATCGTAACGAGCGTCCATTTTGAAAAATTTCAATGCTGTACGAGCATTTGGACATTCTTGCAGTTCGTCTAAAACCAAGCAAGTCTTCCCTTTTTCAAATATTGCTTTATCTCCAAGTAAACCAGTAATATACATTGTAAGGTCGTCAATGTTTAATGAACCATTGAAAATAGAAGTGTATGACGGGTTCTCATAAAAGTTAATATATATGGTGTGTTTATAATTTCTCTTCGCAAAGTCGATGACTGAAGAGGTCTTGCCACATTGACGACAACCTTTTATAATTAATGGGTTGTGATTAGGAGTGTTTTTCCATTCCAAAAGGTATTTTTCGATTTTTCTTCTTAACATAACAACAAACCTTATTTATTATAAATTAACTTTTTTAGACGACTTTTTGTTTTAAATCACAACTTTTTTAAACGACTTTTTGTTGATGTATGCGATTTTTTAAAACGACTTTTAAATGTTTTTGTTATTATAGTCTTGTAATATAATATGTTATAATTATATTGCTTTGCTGTAACAGATTTTCAAATATACAAATAAAATCAAATGAACAAATATAATTCTTCTCTTACTATAATATATTTGAAAAATCGTCGTTGCTAAAATATAATGCGATAAACGCACGCGTAACTAAAATTAAGAAGGTTTTCGATACCGACGAAAATCTTCGCGACTTCGTGATAAGGAATCTCGGAGAATAAAAATGAAATCTTTGCGTATCACAAGTGTTCGTACGTTTTGGAGAAAATCCTTTCTTTTTAGATGAAATCAGGTTCACGGCAAAATAAGAAATATTATCCTTTTAAACTCTGGAACTTTAGAAACAAAGTTCCAGATTTTTTTATGATTCATAATGCATTTATAAAGCAATTTATAGAAGTCCCCTTATATGTTAAATGGATGCTAACACAAAGTCATATCTCCTAACTTAGAACTTTTTTCTTATTTTTGTGAACAAATTTAACCTATGAGAAAATCATTCTTAATAATATCACTCATTACTGTTATCTCAAGCTTCATGATGCTGTCGCATTCTTGTGTGAGGAAACCGCAACATGAAACGTCGGCAAGATTTGAGGAGGCACTGAAATGTTACGACAAGGCTCTTGATATGTTCAGCAACGACAGTCTGCATCAGGCGTTCCCGAAATTTATCGAGACACTCGAGATGATAGAGTCCTTGCCGGAAGACATGAACGAAGATGAGAAACATTTAGCCTCAAGAACTTATTGCAACATAACACGTATCCTCGCTTCAAGATTGGAGATTAATGTTAAAGCCGATGCCGCGAGAAAGGCGTTTTATTATCAGAAGATCTCCAATGAGATAGACTCCCTTACCTTTCCTATGGCATGCCTTCTATATGCCGATACGTTTGATTCCGAGACGGAGTCAGATTCTGTGATGTACTATGCCAAGATGGCGATTCCTCTGATCGACACCGTCGGTGAATACGCATCGCTTTATATACTTTCGCAACAATATCTGTCTGAGGCATACCGTCATCAGAAAAAATATGATTCGTGTTTCTATATTAAACGCAATATGATAGCATTTAGCGACAGACATGGCTTGGATACCAAAAGCGACTCCTTGGCGTTGGGCATAGATATGTTCTATTCCTCATACAAACTTGAGTCAAAACCTTACCTCATGAAGGTGTTCGAAATTGAAGCAGGCGACGTTATGGTCGGTATGGTGATGCAGCTGTTGGAACAGATATATGAGATGGAAAACAATCGCGATAGCGTGGCTTTTTGCCGCAGCTTCTACAAACCGAGTTTTGAAGCGGAAATAGAAAGAATTAACGAAGTTGATAGTTTTATAGAAACCTATAATAATTACGCAAAAGAACGTGATGCCCGACTCGAAATTATGCGCGGACAGAAAGAAAAACAAAAAAGAAATATTTATATCATAGTCTCAATCTCACTGCTTCTAACGGCGATAAGCGCATTGATTATACATTCCATACATAACAAAAATAAATATAATAAGCACACCGAGCAACTCAACAACGTAATAGCGGATAAAGACTTTAAGTTTGCCTCTGTCGATGGCAAGATAAAGAAGATGAACAAGGAACTTCGTGAAAAAGAGGAATGTATCAAGACTAAGGAAAAGGAATTGAACGAGATGAAACAAAAGATGCTCAGAATAGAGAATGTTATTGATATTGACGTCTATTATAAATCGGAGATATGCCAGAAAATCGTTAATAGAAAACCATCCGACTTCTCGGCTCTGAGCAAAGATGAGCTAAGTATGCTTCTGCAAGCAGCCGACAAATGTCTCAACAATATTAACGTAAGGATTAAAGATAAATATCCGGAGATAAAAAAAGACGACCTGTATTATATATGTCTTGTCCTGCTTAATATAGACGATTACACTATGCAATTTTTGTTAGCCAAAAGCCGTAGGACCGTATGGAACAGATTGAATAATATAAGAGCCAAGATGGGATTGGAAAAAGGCGATGATATTTTGATGCATCTTATGAATAACTTCATCAACTGATGGTTTTGAGGTTGAATTTTATGTTTTGAAGGTTGTTGTTTCTCAACTATATAGCTGATTTTATATCACAAATTTTCACATTTTTTTTCATCACTGATACGTTTTAATAGTCTATTTTTACGGCGTTAAAAATTTAAATTTTAAGAGTCATGAAAAAGTCATTTGTTATTATAAAGTCATTTATTATTACACATTTGTTTATTTTATTGTTACCTCTTTCGTTATTATCTCAAACTCCACTGATTGAACCTTCTTGGGATTTAAGACTGATTGAAGAGCCGGCACCAGGACCTCAAAGTTGTATTTATACTAATATAATCGAAACGGATGAAGGTTTTTATGTTGTTCCTTTACTACATATTGATGAATATAGGAATGGTAAGGATGACTGTGCGGATATTATTGTAATTAACCGAGATGGGGAAGTGATGAAGGAGATTTTACTGGAATATGATGAAAACTATATCGTTAATAAAATTGTACTCGATATATGGAATGATACTGTTAATGTTTTTGCTCACCTTATAAGTGATGCTAGAACTCATGCTTTAATTATGCATACTTATTTATACGATGATTTTAGCTTAGGAGAATATAAGGAAATATGTAGAAATGATTTTGGAGATAAGAAAAGGTCTGAATGGGATACCATGATTGCTTCGCCATTGATTGATAAAGAGGGAAATAGAACAATGTTTTATAGATATACAGATTATCCTGAGCCATCTACTAATATGAGTTGGTTTATGATGAAATTTGATTCAGGGCTAAATTTAATCTTAAAAAAGGAATATTATGAAAGTGAACTAGAAAATAATAATTTTGATGTACGCTTTACATATAATGCAGACTCAACACAATATTACATGGTATCATATCGCAATGATTACCCTTATTATTATTTCTTGAATGTTTTTGATATGGAATTAAATTTAACGAAGTCTATTCCATTAGAATCAGACACTCCTATTGATCTTGTTGTTTTAAATGGATGCTGGAGTCAGAATCCGTATGATGGTAAAATATATGCTATAGGAGAAGTTAATCATCAACTTATAAAATCTGAGATATGTGTTTTTAAAATAGATGTAGAACTAGACGATGTAGAAATGCTTCAATTTACTGATACGTCGGATGATTTTATGAATAATATTGTGCATGGAATAAGCAATTTGTGTTTTTTGCCTAATGGTGATATATTGGGACTGACAATATGGGACGTGGAAGAATATATAGCATATAAACCGGATGCTTATTATGCCTATATTCCTGTTTTCGATACCAATATGAAAAAGAAAGGGGAGTACTATTATTCAATTGGTAAAGAATATAATCAATTATTTAGTCAGATACATTATACTAAGGATGATGGTGTGATAATGTCTGGAAATATCCGTTTCAAGATTGATGAAGAAATCCTATGGGAACCGTATATCGTAAAATTTCCGGCATCGGCATTTGATACGGACAATATAGAGGAAGCTCACGCTCACGGCTTGCACCTCGCCGTAGCCTATCCTAATCCGGGCGGTGATGTAATGAACATAAGAACAGCCTTGCGTAACGCGACATTAAGTGTCTATGACATTCAAGGAAGAACCGTCCAC
>JAZUSL010000110.1:0-5740 GCA_045606705.1 Bacteroidales bacterium | reverse complement strand
GAAGTGTTGCGTCCTGAAATCGTCGGAAGTGTAATAATATTCGAGGCTGCTTCCTATCACGAAACCGAACGGCAACACGAAGTCAATGTTCGCATTCTCAACAAAAGTCGTGATGTAATCTTCTGATTTAAACTGACTTTCTATAGAAGAAGCCATTCTGCTCCAGCTGAACTTATTGGAGAAAAGTATCGAATTCGTGATGTTCATCGAAGCCGTGATATTCGCGTTCCAGCCGTGATTGTTGTAGGTAGCAACTTTATCTTCAACAAGTTGCGGCGACTTGCCAAAACCGTACGAACATCTTCCGTTGATATTTATATTTTTCCAATTGAAACCTTTTCCGAGATAAAGCGAAAACGAAAGATAGTCGCCGCTGTTCTTTTGGTCGATGCTATTTATTATCAGATAATTATCCTCAAAATTCTGAGAATACATCACATCATCTACGTAATAATTATAATTGACGGAGACATCACCGAAGAAAAAGTTCATCACATCGTTAAACGAGAATTTCAATGATGAAGTGTTTCCTTTTGTGTCAGAGAGATTGCTGTCATATCGTGATAATGTTCTGTAATTCTTCAGTATATAACCAGAATATTGAGTTTGCAGACTTGGCGTCGTATTATAGATCCGACTCGAAACAGAAATATCTAAACTATTGTTAATCTTATATTTGAAATTAAAATCAGGTAAAAACAATAATTTTGTCTCATTTTTAGAATTTAAATTTATTTTATCGTCTAAACTGATATGACGAATCTGTATAGGCAACGACAATTCCGATGTTATTCTGCGTCGGTTGTAGTCGAAACGAAGTCCGAGATTTCCTTGCGTCTTAAACCATATCATCTCATTGTTAAAATCATCATCATGCAGTGTAACATCTTGATTGTCATTAAAACATAAAATAGAACTATTCAAAGTCTGCCTTTCTACATTTACAATAGCGTATGGATGAATAGAGATTCTTTTTATGACGAAAAGCGTGAGGAACCTGAAAGTGTTGTTACTTCTAAAAGACGTAAAATCAATGTTTTGCTTCGTCATATCGTAATTGATTCCGTCATTAAGTTCATTCGGGAACGAACCTGGATTCACATCAGAATGATATGGTGTAATGTTATAAACATTTCTTGAATTAATCTCGATTCCTTTTTCGTTGTCTTTCCTGCTTTTTCTTACCCAACGAATATCAGCTTTTGTTGTAACAGACTGACGTTCTTCATTTTGTCTTATCAGAGAAGAAGATTCTATATCAGAAGAATTGATGATGTCGTTACCTAAAACATTGACGTTTATTTTAAGATAATCTAAATTTTTATTAAGATTATAATTTATATCCGTTTCCAAGGAATAAGATTGTTCATCGGAATTTATCGTTTCATAGATGTTCAGGCTGTCGCTGTCGGGAATGAGATAAGAAGTGCGGGCGAAAGAAGACTTCGTATTTTTGTCGAAACCGCCCAATACATTTACCGAGAGTTCTGAATCGTTCTTTAATTTCTGTAAAGTGTTAAATGTCAGTCCGTATGAGTCGTTGAAAGTTGTTCGCCTCTCCCCTATATTCGGCACTGAAGGTTTTATCGTCGAGGCGAAACTTCCTGCGCCGCCGTTACTTTTATTCGAGAGATTCGAGCCGTTGTTGTTAGTCTGAATCGTGGTGAGAAGCTGCATTTTCTTACCGAAACGCATTCCCGCGATATTAGCGTCCCAAAGCAGTTTCTCATCATAACCGATGCCGAATTCGTTCATCAAGATGAAAGTTCCTTTCGCATCGGCTTTAAGTTTTATATTCAAAGCCACCGCATCAGTAAAGTCGATGTTTTTCAACGCCTTGACTTCCTGATGATTCTCCATAATCTGAACGAGATGAACATCAGAAGCAGGAATGTTGTTCGTGGCGATATTATATCGACCTTGAAGCATATCCATATTCTCGATATAGAATTTGGAAATCGCCTTGCCTTTATATTCAATCTTTCCGTCGTCTTTGACTTCGATTCCCGGCATCTTCTTCAAAACATCAGCGATGACGACATCGGTAGTATCACGAAAGGAATCAGTCAGATAAGAGATTGTGTCGCTATTCTCCCAAATCTTCTCCGACTTAACGCTAACTTCCTGCAAGACAATAGCTTCTTCTTTAATAACAATTTCTAAATCCTGATTCTTATTCTCAATCCGCATAGTCTCTTTCTTGATGTTAAAACCTTGAACGTTTAACAACAAAATCGAATCGTTGCTTTTGAAACTCACATTAAAAAGACCGTTTTCATCTGTGGAAGAATATCCGACAATAAGATTATCGCTGAGATTTTTAATCACTACAACTGCCTTAAAGACATTCTCATCTTTTTCGTTCCTGACATTTCCAGTGACGGTAGTCTGAGCAAAAATATCATTTAACGAAAAGAATGTCAATAATATCAGCAATAATCGTTTCATAATAATTATATTGTATCTATCTAAGTACTAAAAGGTTCAGGAAATATCTTATTCGGTGAGTTTGCCATATCCATCAAACGAGCCGATATTTCAGTCCAATCAAAAGCATGATTCAGCATCACAACAGATTCTTTAAAATCAATATCTTCGAAATATGTCAATGCTTTAAGAGGCATCAGTGCATTTGAATTCGGAATCTTTTTGAGGTAAAAATTCAGCATATCATTTAGAGAATAACGCGACGAAAGAAACGCTATATCTATAAAATCCTTTATTCGAGAGCCGTTGTCGGTGATACTCAGCAACTTCATAGCAATAATATCAGGAATACTCTCTATTCTTATGTTCTCTATATTGTCACATGGGAAAAGATGTGGATAATCGAATCTGATGAAATCTACCTTTATATCATTTATAAAACCTTTTATGGTTTGCGACCTTGAATACGACACCTTGAAATCATAGTTTTTCACTAACATCATTTTTACCTCTTCCAAATCAAATGCTTCCGAAGTAAAAAAGTCGAGATCGACACTTCTGCGATGTCCCAAATGTAAAGCCAATGCCGTACCTCCGACGAGATTAAATGACGACAGCAATGGTTCTTTCTGCAAATCAATTAAAAGTTCCAGTGTTTTTGAATCGATTGTCTCCTTGTGCAACATCTCAGATCCTCCCTTTTCAGATTAAAAAATACACATACAAAATTTATGTCAATATCGTTGAGGTAAGGCAGAGTCTTTATTATCTCCCTGAAACCATCAACGCCTCCATACAAATCAAAAGCCGCATAAAAATCTTCTGGTTCACCCATTTCAATAACTCGTTGAACTACTATCGCCTTTGAGTTCTGCCAGTCAAAATTATCGACATCGTACTCCCATAAGAGAGCACGGTTTATGTTATGACCGCCTGATTTATATTCATCTAATAATACCATAAGGCAAAAATAATATTATTTCTCAACATGACAATCAGCAAATTATCATTTTTATCCTGAACATCAATAATTTATTTTTCTATTGGATTATACGGCTTTGGCACGACCTCATTGGCACCGACTTCACGGAAAGTCACTTTTCCCGTCACTTCGTCTCTCTTAGCAATCGACATACTTCCTTTCGGATTAATTCTTTTATTATAAGCATTGAAATCATTATGAGCATCTTGCATAAATCCTGCAACCTCTTCGTAAGAAGATTTCTCATACATATAATCGTATAACAAAATAGGACGTTTCTCGTTGTTGATTCTTATGCAATTGAACATATAATCACCGTTTTCGTCTTCTATTTTGAGAATCAAGCCAGGAAGACCATTGAATTTCCAAGGACCTTCTTGCAAAGGAATATCCATTGTAAACCAGGCATTCCACTTACGGCCTCTGAAATCGCAAGTAGCTCTGAAGCAAGAATAACCGAGAATTTCCATCATTTCAGAAGTCATCTTCCAATCGAAGAGATTCATTGATTCTTCGTATTCGAATATCGGTCCGTCTGACGGTGCTCTATGGTAAACCGTCATATCATTTTCTCTATAATTCTTAACTACATCGACAGGAAACGCGCTCGACTTTGGAGAAGGATAATTATGCGCACCTTTCTTATTGGAATCGGTATAAGTCGAGTCGTAATGGAACATTTTGTAGCTATATGATTTCGAATATTCTCCGCTAATTTCCAAGATTATCTCATCATGATAGATTCTATCAGGTTTTGAAATATCTTTGAGATATGACATCTCATAAACCACAACATATTGACTTTCACCTAACATTTTATAATCATCTATGCTCAGCGGCGACTGCGACATCACGATTTTAAAGCAAGATAAAAACGTCAATAACAGAGACAGTTTGGTTTTCATAAGAGTTTATTTTTAAGTTAGAGAATATTAGTTTACAAATTGGTTATTAGCTTAAAGTTTAAGGTTTAATATTTAAAGTGGTCTTAAAGTTGATAGTTCTAAGATTAATTGTTTATCGATTTCCAACCTTAAACCTTAAGCATTAAACCTTAAACCAAATTGTTAACTGTCAATTGTAAATCACTAGTGTCTCGTTTATTTTAAATTTAGTTCTTTGAAATATTTGTAATCCAATATATTACAGTCATATTTTAATTCTGTCGATTTGAATTTATATCTTTGGACAGAATTTGTAAATGGCTATGAATCAAGGAAAATATATTTTTGCTCAGTTGATGGAATTCCTTCCAAAGTCTCAGTTTGACTACATCGTCAACAAACATGAAGGAAACAAGCATATTCGTACCTTCAGTTGTTGGAATCAACTGCTTGTGATGCTTTTTGGACAGCTGTCTGCACGAGAAAGTTTGCGCGATACAATCACATCCATTCAGGCTCATTCCGCAAAATGTTATCATTTAGGATTCGGACGGAATGTTTATCTGCCAACGGTTGCTTCCGCCAACGAAAAACGCGATTATCAAATCTTTGAAGAGTTCGCAACGATACTCATTCAAAAAGGGCGATCACTACGACATAACGAACCATTCGACTTACCCGTCAAAGGAAACGTATATGCATTCGATTCTTCAACCGTAAGTCTCTGTCTGTCATTGTTTCCGTGGGCTAAATTTAAGTATGGAAAGTCAGCTGTGAAACTGCATACGCAATACGATGTCCACACAAACATTCCGTCACTTGTTGTCGTTACGACCGCATCAGTCAACGATATGCGAGGCATGGATTTCCTCGATATAGAACACGGCAGCTACTATATCTTCGACAGAGGCTACAATGATTTCGCACGACTTTATTCCATCAATACGAGAGGCGGACGTTTCGTCATACGAGCTAACGACAACCTGAAATTCAGGCGTATATATTCAATCAAGGGTGAACGCGACAAAAGTATAATCGCCGATCAGATTGGAGTGTTCACTACAGGCTTGTCGCCTAAACGTTATCCGGAGAAGATTCGACGAGTAAAATACCATGATTCGGAACAAAACCGAACCTTTGTCTTCCTGACAAACGACTTCGAGTCGTCGGCAAAAACAATTGCGGACTTGTATCACAAGCGATGGGCTATAGAATTGTTTTTCAAATGGATAAAACAGCACTTGAAAATAAAATCCTTTTGGGGAACATCTGAAAATGCTGTTAAAATACAGATATATTCCGCCATTATAGCTTACTGTTTAGTCGCCATTGTCGCTCATGAGCTAAAATCCGATAAAAGTATCTACAATATTCTACAGATACTGAGCATATCGCTACTGGATAAAACCCCTGTAAATCAACTACTTAATAATATTGATTACAAATA
>JAZUSL010000109.1:0-9923 GCA_045606705.1 Bacteroidales bacterium | reverse complement strand
AAACTTTGACGGAGACATTCCATCAAAGTATATCCATATCATTAACTGTCATTTATTTACAAGCTTATCGCCAAACTGTCTTTGGCAACATTACATAATTATACAAAAAAAGAGACTGCCTAAACTTGTTAGACAGCCTCTATTTTATTACTTTTCTCAAATATTCAGATTCTAAAGTTCTCAGTTTTCATTTAATCTTATCAACCTTAACTTTGCTGAATCTCATGGCTTTCGTCATGAATTTTGGAAGCGGTTTGTAGTCGTCTCTGTTGCCGAGGTTTAGATAAATACCGAATTTCTTCATGACAGGAACCTTGAATGTCTCTACGAATTCTATCAACGTTCCATTAGGATCTTCTACGTAGGTGAAGTGACCGTTAGCGTCACCCATGTCGAAGTCGCGGCCGCCGTCGCATACGAAAGGATGTCCCAATGCTTCAGCAGCTTCCTTGATACATTCCATGTTACGGACATCGAAGCAGAGATGGATATAACCTGGGTCGCCCCAATATCTGTTTTCCAAGACCTTGACAGGTTCTGCGCTTAAGTTCTTGACCAATTCTATGTGTGAGTCGCCCATCATTTCAGACAATGGACCTTGCATAGGTTTTGAACGTTTCAACATTACGCGGCGTAACTCGCATTTGCTTCCGTTGATGTTTCCAAACTCTTCAAATGTTCCCGTTACATCACCAACAACAATGTCATAATCTAAAAGTTTTCCGTAGAACTCGATTGATTTTTCCATGTCGTTGACACCTATCACAACGCCGTTTACGCCACCGTTTGTCTTGTCTTCGTCAATGAAAGTGTAATCGTTTTGTTCAACTTCAAAGATGTTGTTCCAAGGGTCAATAAAATAGAAATGTTTGATTCCGAATGGAGAGAGACATGGTTCGCAAATCAATGTCGCGCCGTTAGCTTTAAGATGAGCGTATGATTTATCGACGTCTTTAGACTTTATCTTGCAGATGTTGATGCCGTAGTCGCCGAGTTGGAGAGGACGTTCCGGGAATTTCACCTTTCTTCCTTTAGGCTGCCAGATCTCGAATCCGCCACCGCCGCGTGGGTTGAATGCTAAGACGGCACGACGTGGTTGTGGCTTGCCGCCTGTGTAAGGAAGCATACGTTCCGCAACGCCTTCGTCGTCGAAGATCTTCATCTCGAAACCTAAAACCTTGTTATACCATTTCCATGGTGCTATCAATTCTTCAACACCGATACCGACTTGTTGAATGCCGCATATAACTTTTTCTTTCATATTCTGAAGCGATTTGATTTTTTTAAGTTGGTGAAATATGTTTTGAAAGTACGTAATAAAGTCGTGGCAGATACCTATTAATATGTGCCATAAGTAATTCGTACTTGCCTATGAGTTTTCTGTGTTTTTTCTTCTTGATTGCCTTCACTGCGCGTTTCGCCGCTTTGTCAACGTCTAAGCCTTTTGCCTGACCTTGATCCATCTTGCCGTAACGTTCGCCATTACCCAACAATGCGCTCTTACTGATATTGGTGTTTATTCTTCCTGGAATAAGGAATGTTACAGAAATATTATCGTATTCTAAATCCATTGATTCAAAGAAACCAAACAATGCATGTTTTGAAGAGCAATAAGATGTTCTTAGTGGGAAACCGAATAAACCAGCGAGTGATGTCGTTACGGAAATGCTTGTGTGTTTAGCGTTGACAATTTCCTCGCGGAACTTCTTGATGAGATAAACAGCACCCCAATAATTGATCTGCATAATCTTCTGGTCGGTCTCGAAATCTGTGTCGAATGCTTTTGCTCTTTGTGAGATGCCTGCATTCAAAACGAAGAGGTCGATGTTTACTTTATGAGATTTTACGAACTCGACCATCTTGTCGATACTTGAATAATCCGCGAAGTTACTTTCTATTGTATAGACTTTTATACCATTAGTTTCACACGCTTGTTTCGTTTCTTCCAATTGGTCTGCACCTAATCCTGTTAGGAATAAGTTACAGCCTTCTTTTGAAAGCTGTTTAGCTATTGCCGCGCCAATGCCGGAACTGCCTCCTGTCACTAACGCGTATTTATCTTTGAAGTTTATCATAATTAACTGTTTCCTTGTAGCGATGAGCAACGGGCAATGTACTGTGAGCAATGATATGCTCGTAGTTCAAAGCTCATAGATCGAAGCTATTATTGTTTGAAACTACAAAAGTATTATTTTTTAATTTATCTTGAACTAATTAAGTTTTAAAAAATGATAAAATATTTTACAAAATCATTTTGATATAGTAAATATATTTACTAATTTTGCAGGGAAAAATACAATCCTAATTTAATATCAGAAAAAAAATGGAAATTTTTGAAAGAATAGCAAAGGACTCAGGCGGTCCGATTGGTCAATACAGAGACCGTGCACATGGTTATTTTGTTTTCCCAAGATTAGAAGGTGAGTTAGGACCTCACATGCGTTTCAATGGCGTTGACGTTTTGAACTGGAGTTTGAACAACTATTTAGGTTTGGCAAACCATCCTGAAATCAGAAAGGTTGATGCTGAAGCAGCAGCTCGCTGGGGCATGGCATATCCTATGGGTGCTCGTATGATGAGCGGCAACACTCGTCTCCACGAAAGACTTGAACAAGAACTCGCTGACTTCGAAAGAAAAGAAGCCGCATACGAATTCAACTTCGGTTATCAAGGTATTGTCTCAACAATAGACGCATTAGTGACACGTCACGATGTTATCGTTTTCGATTCTGAGGCTCATGCTTGTCTCATCGACGGTAAACGTCTCCATCTCGGAAAATCATTCCATTTTAAACACAACGATATTGAAAGTTGCGAAAGAACACTTAAGAAAGCAACAGAGATTGTTGAAAAGACAGGTGGTGGTATCTTGCTCATCACAGAAGGTGTCTTTGGTATGACAGGTGCTCTCGGCATCTTAGACCAAATCGTAGAATTAAAGAAGAAATATAAGTTCCGCATCCTCATCGACGACGCTCACGGTTTTGGTGTTATGGGACCAACTGGTCGCGGTACTTCAGAACATTTCGGTGTCATGGATGAAATCGATCTTTATATCGGTGCTTACGCTAAGTCAATGGCTATCATTGGTGGTTTCGTCGCCGGTCCTAAATATGTCATCGATTATTTACGCTACAACATGCGTTCACAGATGTATGCCAAGTCATTGCCAATGCCAATAGTTGAAGGTTGCTTGAAACGTCTTGAAATTATCCGCAGCGCAGAAGGTGACGAATTGCGTAAGAAATTATGGACTGTCACTCGCGCATTACAAAATGGTTTCCGCGACTTAGGTTTCGAAATCGGACCAGCAGAAGCATGTGTAACACCGATCTTCTTACCTGGCAACGAGCAACAAGCTGCACAAATCGCAAAAGACCTTAGAACAAATTACAAGATTTTCTGTTCTATAGTTACATATCCGGTTATACCAAGAGGTATGATTATCTTCAGAATTATCCCTACAGCGGTGCATACATTGGAAGATGTCAACTATACATTGAATGCGTTTGCCGATGTCAAGAGAAAACTTGCTGAAGGTAAGTATGACTCTGACGAAATGCCGAATATGGCAATTTGGTAACACATTATTAATATGGTAAATTTCTATAAAGATAAAGTCATCATAGTAACAGGAGCCAGCTCGGGTATCGGGTTGGCTTCTGCTCGTAAGTTTGCTTCCTTAGGAGCGAAGTTGGTATTGGCATCACGAAATCTTGATAAACTTGAAGAGATCGCTGAAGAGCTATCAGCTGTCACCCATCAGCAGTCAGTTATTTGCGTTAAGACAGACGTTACGAAGGAGGAAGATTGTAAGAATCTTATAGAACGTACTATTGAGCATTTCGGCAAGATTGATGTCTTGATTAATAATGCCGGCATCTCGATGCGAGCTGTTTTCAACGAACTGGATTTGGATGTAATCAAGAGGTTGATGGATACCAATTTCTGGGGAACTGTATATTGCACCAAATATGCATTACCTTATCTGTTAGAGACGAAAGGCAGTGTTGTCGGTGTTATTTCCACTGCGGGTTATGTAGGACTCCCTGCGCGGACAGGTTACTCGGCTTCGAAGTTTGCTGTGAGAGGATTTTTGGAGACTTTACGTATAGAACATTTATATGACGGATTGCATGTCATGATTTTCGCGCCGGGATTTACGACATCCAACATTCGTAATGTAGCTCTGACAGCAGACGGTTCTCCACAAGGAGAGACGCCTCGTAAAGAGGAGAGAATGATGTCGGCAGAGAGAGTCGCAAGAATTATGGCAAGAGGTATTTATAGAAGAAAGACCCACATGGTATTAACCCCGCTCGGAAAGGTAACTCTGTTTGCAAACAGACGACTACCCCGCGTGGCAGATAAATTAGAATACAGAATGATGGCTAACGAACCAGATAGTCCTCTTAAAAAATCATAAGAATCATAATCATGCTTTTAATTAAAAAGATAGCGGTCAACATAAATATACTAAATTGCTCCTTGATAAAATATTTCGCGAAGGAACTAATTAAAAATGACATCAATTTAACTCCTGAACAATATTTGGTTATGGATATCCTTTGGGATACAGAAACATTGTCGCAACAAGCAATAGCCGACATAATTCAAAAAGACAAAAACTCAGTGACAAAATTCATCGACTCTTTGGAGAAGAAAGGTCTTGTCTATCGCGCTGTAAATAAAAACGACCGTCGCATAAACAATATAATGGTATCTGAGGAAGGAATGAAACTGAAGGATAAAACAACAGAAGTGGCAATCAATATGATGAGTAATGTCTTAAAAGATATTAAGGAAGAAGATTTGATTGCTTTTGATAAGGTAATGAATCAGATTAAAAGTAATATTGATTCTTATTAATTTATGACAACAGACGACTTTGGTTTGAGGCAATGGGATAAACTTATAAACTATAAACTATGAACTATAAACTTTTTTACTTTTAACTACTATAAACTATTAACCATACACTCTAAACTAAAAAAACTCGGTGGAAACACCGAGTTTTTTTTCCCCTTTTAACGAATAAAAATTTAATTCTTAATCTTCGACGATAGCATCATTTGGACATGCACCAGCACATGAGCCGCAACCAACACATGTGTCAGGATCAATTACATAGATGTCGCCTTCAGAAATAGCACCGACTGGGCACTCATCAATACAAGTACCGCATGCTACACAGTTGTCTAAAATTTTATAAGCCATAATGTTTAAATTTTGAATTACTGCTGCAAAGATATAAAGATAATCGAAACATAAGTCAAAAAAATTAAAAAAATAATAAAAATCTTTTTGCTATATTTTTGCGTTGCTAATAAATAAATAATTACATTTGCAGAAAAATTGAATTAACAAAAATTAATACAATATTAATATAGTTTCCTATGACAAAAGTAACAAAAGTTGTAGAACTCGAACAAGTAGTTATCCGCTTCGCGGGTGACTCAGGAGACGGTATGCAGTTGACTGGTAACTTATTCTCAGACTCGACAGCATTCGCAGGCAACGACTTCGCCACCTTCCCGGACTATCCGGCTGAA
Organism: Bacteroidales bacterium; assembly: GCA_045606705.1. Lineage (GTDB taxonomy): Bacteria > Bacteroidota > Bacteroidia > Bacteroidales > F082 > Limimorpha. Next base: position 4,371 of record JAZUSL010000109.1, on the reverse strand, counting down.
ATCCGTCCTCCACAAGGTACAGTATCCGGCGTTTCCGGTTTCCAAGTACATTTCGGTCACAAACCTGTCCACACAACAGGTGACCTCTGTGACGTTTTAGTCGCAATGAACCCGGCTTCTATCAAAGCTAATATGCGCTGGTTAAAACCAGGTACTACTATTATCTTTGACGTCGATTCCTTGACTGATAAAGCTTTGGAAAAGGCAGGTTATACTTCTGACCCAACCACTGACGACACACTCAGTCAATACAAAGTCATTAAAGCTCCTATCTCATCACTCACATTAGAAGCTTTGAAAGATTTTGGAATGGATAAAAAAGCAATGCTTAAGTCTAAGAACATGTTCGCTCTCGGTATCGTGATGTACCTCTTCAACCGCGACATTACTCAGCTTAACCATTATTTTGAAACAAAATTCAAAAATAAACCGGATGTTATCAAAGCTAATCAAACTGTTGTCGCTGCTGGTTACAGCTATGCCGACACTCTTGAAATCTTCGCTAACACCTATCGTATCCAACCTGCTGAACTTCCTAAAGGTAAATATCGTGACATCTCAGGTAACGTCGCTACAGCATGGGGTCTTATGGCTGCAAGTGAACGCTCAGGACGTCAATTGTTCATAGGTTCTTATCCTATCACTCCGGCAACAGACATCTTGGTAGAACTCACAAAATATAAAAACTTAAAGGTTAAAGCTTATCAAGCTGAAGACGAAATCGCCGGCATCACATCATCAATCGGCGCTTCATTCGCAGGTTGCCTCTCAGTGACAACAACATCAGGTCCTGGTCTTTCTCTTAAATCAGAAGCATTAGGTCTCGCTATCATGACAGAACTTCCTCTCGTTATCATCGACGTACAACGCGGCGGTCCATCAACAGGTCTTCCAACTAAGACTGAACAAAGCGACTTGATGCAGGCATTGTACGGACGTAACGGCGACGCTCCTCTCATCGTATTGGCAGCTAAAAGCTCAGTCGACTGTTTCTATTCAGCATACGAAGCTTGTAAACTAGCCTTGGAACACATGACACCAGTTATCTTGTTGACAGACGGTGCTCTCGGTAACGGTACAGAAATATTCCGCATCCCTAAGGTCGCTGAACTTCCTGCTATCGTTCCTCCAATCGCTAAAGCTAATGATCCTGATTATTTACCATATCGTCGTGACGAAGAAAAATTACGTCGCGAATGGGCAATCCCAGGAACAGAAGGCTTACGTCACCGCATCGGTGGTCTAGAAAAAGAAAACGGCAAAGGCAGCGTTTCTCACGACCCAAGAAACCACGAACTCATGACTCAACTTCGTGAAGAAAAAGTCAACCGCGTGGCAAATTATATCCCTGATCAAGAAATCATCGGCGACCCTAACGCAGACCTCCTCGTAGTAAGTTGGGGCGGCACCTACGGCGTAGTTCTCTCTGTAGTAGAAAAGATGCTCGCTGAAGGTAAGTCTGTAGCACACGCTCACTTCCGTCACATCTCTCCACTTCCAAAGAACACAGAAGAAGTGTTGAGCGGTCACAAGAAGATTGTTGTATGCGAAATGAACAGAGGACAATTCGCAAACTACTTGCGCATGAAACACCCTGGACATATCTACGAACAATATAATAAGGTACAAGGCTTGCCATTCTTGACAGCTGAATTGGAAAATAAGTTTAATGACCTTTTAAAATAAGAAAGTACTATGGAAAATATAAATAACAATCAGGTTGTTAATCTTACAAAAGAAGATTTCGTAAGCGATCAAATAGTTAAATGGTGCCCAGGTTGTGGCGACCATGCAATCTTGAAAGCAGTGGAAGACGTATTCCCTAAATTAGGAAAAAGAAAAGAAGATATCGTAGTCGTTTCTGGTATCGGTTGTTCTTCACGCTTCCCATATTATATGAACACATACGGATTCCACAGCATCCACGGCCGTGCAGCAGCTATCGCTACAGGTGTGAAACTTGCTAATCCTAACCTCTCCGTATGGGTAATCACTGGCGACGGCGACTGTACAGCTATCGGTGGTAACCACTTCATCCACGCCGTGCGTCGTAACATCGACATGAACCTCCTCCTTTTCAATAACCGTATCTACGGCTTGACAAAAGGTCAGTTCTCTCCATGTACTTTCCGTGGAACAGTCACCAAGACTTCTCCACAAGGTACTTACGAAGATCCATTCAACGTTGGTGAACTCGTGATAGGTGCAGGTGGTAAATTCTTCGCTCGCGGCGTCGACGTAAATACACAGGAACTTACACAGATCTGCTGTGAAGCTAAGAACCACGACGGTCTCTCTGTAGTTGAAATTCTCCAAAACTGTATGATTTTCTCAAACGGCATCCACAGCAATATCACAGCTAAGGAAGTACGTGACGACATGCAAGTTAAGTGTGTTCACGGTCAACCATTGATTTTCGGTAAAGACCGTAACAAAGGTATCGTACTTAGAGGCAACCGTCTCGAAGTCGTTACTATCGGAGAAAACGGCGTTACAGAAGCTGACATCTTGGTTCACGATGAAAAAGAAAAGACCACAGGTATTCACATGATGTTGGCTCACATGATGCCACCAGAATATCCTGTAGCAATAGGCGTTATCAGAAATGTTGACGCTCCAACTTATAACCAATGCTTAGACGGCGTTATTGAAGAAGAGACAGCTAAGTCAAAGATTCATTGCGTCGATGACCTTCTCAACAGCGGAAGCACTTGGGATATTGAATAAGACAACAGTCAACAGATTTTGTCCGTTGTTTTGAAAACAAAGAAAACCGTTACTATTTTAGCAACGGTTTTTTTTATTATTTCCCATTAAAAAATTATTCTATGCTTCATGATTAAAAGTTTTTTAATATTTTTACGCAATAATTAATGGGAGGTATAAATCCTAATCTTTAAATAAATTTAATAATGATAATTAGAATCATCACAATTTATAGTCTTATTTAAAATTAAATAGTTATGAAAAGAACTTTATTTTTTGTAGCAATCGTTGTATGCTCAATGATGTTATCGTGTAATGAAGAAGAACCTGAAGTTGTTGACAATGGAGTTTTTGTCAGTGGAGAAATAGATGGATACGATTATGTTGACCTTGGTCTGCCGAGTGGTATTAAATGGGCTACTTGCAATGTGGGTGCTGATTCTTTTGAAGATTATGGCGACTATTATGCATGGGGAGAAGTGGAAACTAAGGCAGAATATACGACAGATAATAGTGTTACCTGGGGAGTCATAATCGGTAATATATCCGGCAATGTAAAATATGATGTTGCAAGAAATAAATGGGGTGGCACATGGCGTTTGCCGAGCAAAGAAGAACTAATAGAGTTGGCAGAAGAATGTAAATGGGAAGTAGTGACGCAAAATGGTGTGAAAGGATATAAAGTTACGGGACCAAATAGCAATAAATTATTCCTTCCTTTCGCCGGATACCGTTATGGTGAAAATCTATATAATGAAGAAAATTTCGGATACTTATGGTGTTCAAATCCTTATGAAAATAACAAGGATTATTCCTACAGCATAGAGTTTAATAATAACGAAAGAAAAGTGCTTTGGGATAATAGATATGACGGACAAAGTGTTCGCCCTGTTACAAAATAAAATTGACGTCACTTGATTGAAGTGACGCCCAATGAGAAGTAATACCGTTAACTTGTTTTTAATTTAAACCTGAGAGTCAGAAACTTTTCAGATTCTCAGTTTTTCAGTTTCTCAGATTCAGATTAGAGTTCCACTTTCCAAAGTCCGTGGAGGTTGCAGTATTCGTAGACTGCTACTGCTTTCTCTTCGCCGAGATGAACTACTGCTACTGGTTGGTCTTTCAGGTCAATGCGGATTCCGCCGTGTTCTGTTTCAACATATATGAATGCGATGTGATGTTCCGGAAGCATCGGATGATGAACGCTGCCGACTTCAATCTTTAAGATATTGTCTTGAAGACGAGTCACGACAGGAATATGTTTCTCGCCGCTTGCCTCTACAGTGTTAGGAACGAGTTCTTCCATCTTTTCGCCGCAGCAGAAAACAGGAACTTTTGAATCTATTATCTTTTCTATTACATTTCCACAGTGATTGCATTTATAAAATTTTGTTGCCATAGTTGTCTTTTTTTTAGTTGTTAATGTTTTTTTTAGAGGTTTAAAGGTTTAAAGTTGTAGAGGATTATTAAGGACTACTCTCTCTCTTCATTTTCACCCTTCAATCCTTTCACCCTTTAATCCTTTTTACACCGCAAAAATATAACGAAAAACATCTCACGTCAAACAGATAATTTCGATATGATTATTGATGCTGTCGATGAAGGGTAACTCTGACTTTGACACTGACTTTGACTTTGACACTGACTTATTGACTCATCAAGCCG
>JAZUSL010000108.1:0-34874 GCA_045606705.1 Bacteroidales bacterium | reverse complement strand
CTCTCGAATCTTGCAAGCAAGGCTTTTACACTTATCGTTAATTACAACACCATCCACATCCTTATCTTCTCCATAAACAAAATTGTTCTTGTCTCTAAGATGAATTAAGATGTCATAAAACGCTTTTTCTTCAAAGGTAAGCCCTAATTTGCGGAAGCTTTCTCTGTCTGCCTTCATGTCTTTGAGAATGTTTAATGCCTGTTCTGTAGCATTTTTGATGATACTTTCCGCTGTAGCTTCCTGTGTTTCGCCGGCTTCCTCCTCTGAAAGGAATTTCCTTCTATTATGATATTCTTGGATAGTAGTCTCCAGCATTTCTTGAAATTTTTTCGACGCAACTTGATTGGTTCTCCCGTATTCAGTAATCTGCTTTCGAAGAAGTTTTATCAGTGTTTCTAATTTGGAAGCAGGCATCTTGATGTTTTCAAGTCTTTCTGTAAACTCTGGTCCGAATATATCCATTTCCTCACCCTCTTCAAGAATGCTCTCCACATTATTATACTTCAAAGCCTCTTCCACCATCTTTGCCACTCGTCGATTCATTGTATCTGTATCAGGGGCATCCGTTCCATTCATCTTATAAACCATACCGGCTATAGCCATAAAACATTGTGCCAATGCATATTCTTCTTCACTGAGTCCTCCCGAAGGTTGACAAAGATCATAAGCCTTTCGCATTCTCTTCACATTTTGAAGGAAGTAAGTCTTAAAAGAAACTTTTTTTGTTTTCTTTCCATCCTTGCTGACAGAATTGAAACTTTCATTAGAAGAAAAAACATATTCTGCAGCCTTAGCTAACAAGGTATATCTTGCTGCTGGGTCAGTTTCAACATTTAGGAATGGTGTTAAATCATAGCCTTTGAACAGCACTTTCAGAATCTCCATATACTCACGGAATATGAGAGTGGCTTGTTCTATGTCATCTTCTGTTAATGCCACAGAATTGTCACCACCATACATTTTTCTGGCTTCCATCATCTGGTCGCGTATGCCTATATAGTCAACGATTAAGCCATATTCCTTACCCGCATACTTACGGTTTGCACGACTGATGGTTTGTATCAAAGAATGTTTCTGCAACGGCTTATCGTTATACATGTAGGTAAGGCATTCCACATCGAAGCCCGTTATCCACATGTCCACAACAATCACGATTCTGAAATTGGAATGCTCTTGTTTGAAAGCAGCATCCAAGTCTTCTGAACGTTTGTCATTTTTTACGCCGCCAAGATAGTTGTACATGTCTGCTTCGTCATTACTTCCTACACTTGCCACCATTGCGATAGTAGGCATCTCTTTTAATTTTTTGAGTTCTTCAGCAGATACAGTAACACCTTCTGGTGTTTTGCGTTCTTCGAACCATTCAGGATAATGTGCCTTGAACTTCAACAACAGGTCGTAGGCAATCTTTCGATTAGCGCATACAATCATGGCTTTTTGCACTCGGTCTGGGTCATTAGCTACAGATGATATATAGTGGTCATGTATATCTACAGCCAGTTTATCCAAACGGTCTAAATCACCAAGAATGACTTCAAGTGAACTCATTGCTTTCTTACTCTTTGCTATATCCTCTTTGGTTGACCCTTCATCAGCACATTTAGCATAATATGCTTCAATTTCCTTAGCTTTTTCAGCATTTAGCAGTACTTTGGCAATGCGTGGATGGTACTTAATTGGTACCGTAATCTTGTCGGCAACAGCTTGATCCATCGTATAACGGTCTATTTCGTCTCCAAAAGTCTGATAGGTTTCAGCAATAGGAGTTCCTGTAAAACCCACAAATGTCGCATTAGGCAAAGCCTCACGTAGCACCTTTGCGTAAGGTTTGGATATCATGGCTTTCATATTCTCATCAGCATCCTCGCTGAATTGAATACGTTTTGAACCTTCAATTTGTGTCCTATGAGCTTCGTCGCTAAAGCAGATAATATTGCTACGTTCATTGATAAGTCCTATCGGGTCGTCTTTTCGGTCGCAAAACTTTTGGATAGTACAAATGAAGAAACCACCACTATCTCTTAGACTAAGTTCTTCACGTAGTATTTTTCTGCTTGGCACTACAGAAACCTCTCCCAATCCTAAAAACTCTGTACTTTTGGTAAAGAGTTTGGCACCTTGTTTTTGGAGATCTTCTCGGTCAACAATCATCAGAATTGTTGGAGAACCGATTTCAGCAGCGCATCGCATCGAGAGTTGACGAGCAAGAAATGCCATCGTGTAGGTCTTACCGCAACCTGTTGCACCAAAATAGGTACCTCCTTTACCACTCTTAGTTTTCACTGATTTAATAACACTTTCTCTTAACAAACGTGTAGCAAAGAACTGAGGATAGCGACATACAATTTCTTTTTCATCACTGTCAAACTTCTCATCTTGGAAATAAACATAATCCCTGAATATCTTCAAGAATCTTTCCGGACGATAAACACCCTTCACCATGGTTTCCAATTCATCGAACGGCATGGTACTCACTTTGTCTCCATTCTCTACACGTCGCCAAGCATAGAAGTGTTCGTAGGGTGTACGAACTGTACCTAACCGTGTCTTCACACCATCACTGATACAAGCTAATGGACAATAGTGTAGCAGACCTGGAATGTCTCGCCAATAACGGATGTTGATTTGTTCCCATGCATCCTCGATTGTGGCATTGGCATCGGCTGGATTTTTCAGTTCTATCACGCAGACGGGTATTCCGTTTACGTATAGCAACACATCAGGACGACGTGTCTTAGTTACACCATTATTGATGTATTCTACGGTAAACTGATTGACTACTCGGAAGATGTTATTATCTATCTTCTCGAAATCTATCAATCCAACAGTAACAGGTTCACCTTTTTTATTGACAGCAGATATGCCATCAATCATCCATTTATATACTTTGTGTAGTGTGGCAAAATCCGTATCAGCACCCACCAATCTGACGTTATCTGCTATTCGTTGCAGTTCCTCGTCCTTTACGTTCTTGTTATTTTCTTTCAAGAACTGAAGCAAGTCTTCCATATTGAGCACTTCCTTTCTGTTGGCTCTTTTTATAGAATCACCAAAAAGATATTGCCATCCTTCTCTTTCAAGAAAAGCAATGAGAGCGTTTTCATAATCGCTTTCCACGAAGTGACCGTTAATGTTTTTGAGTTTTGCCATAATTATCGTTTTTTCTCGCTGATTGCGCTGATTTCGCTGATAAAAAAATCTGTGTAATCTGCGACATCTGCGAGAGGTTTTATAATCCGTTCACTATTCTCACAATGTCTTTGATCAGGTCGGTTGTGTTAAAGTTTACAAGCAACCCAACTTTCTTACCTGATATTTTTAGATAGGTAAGCAGTTGCTTCTTATGTACATCTTTCAACATTTCAACTGACTTCAATTCAATTATTACCTTGTCTTCTACTATAATATCAAGTCTGAAATCCACTGGAAGCAAATGACCATCGTAATATACATCCAGTTTTTTCTGGCTTTCTACTTGTAATCCGTCTTTGCGAAGTTGATACAGCAATGCTGCTTCATAGACAGATTCCAAAAGACCGGGACCAAGTTCATTGTACACTTTGAAGATTGCTCCTCTGATTTTGTATGTTATATCATTTTCGTTCATATTTCTCGATTTTTTTCGCTGATTGCGTGTTACTTTTTTCTCTCGCGGATTTCGTTTTACTTTTTTTTCTCTCGCTGATTACGCTGATTACGCAGAAAGATAAAAGAATCTGTGAAATCTGCGTTATCTGCGAGAGATTTTGCGAGAGTTTATGTTAAACTTCCCCGAATCAACACCGGGCATATATTATTGATTTGCTCTTTGAGAGCGTCAGCAATGCGTTGACGTTCAATATAGCATTTATGTATATTGACTATTTCCTGTTGTACCTTAATATTTGGAATAGGAATTTCTACATCGTTCATATCATCCATTGTAAATACTTCTCTTGCACTTCCCCATGATTTGAAACGTGCATAACGATCGAATTCCTTACGACTTAAAAATAATGAAAGATACTGTAAGTCAAGAACGTTTTCATCCTTTGAACAAAAAACTTTATCAACAGAAGAGACTACAACCGGATAATCGTAATCGTTATATGCAAATGCTAATACTTTTTCATTACCTGTTGTTTGAACAAAGGCTATTTCCTTAGGGCGTACAACAAGATAGTTGCTTAGTTCGTTCTTATTTACCTTTGCATTTGTAAGTTTAAACTCTTTTGTAACAGAAACACTTCTAACTTCTTTTATTTTGTTATCACTGTTCTTTACATTTGATTCAACGATATATGTACCAATTCTTTCACACTTCATCTTTCTCCTCAACTCCTCAATATACCCATCACAAACAAGTTTCAATTCATCCACTTTGCTTTGATAGGCAGCAAGATTGCTTTGGAGAGCCAAATAAATATTAACGTATTTGCGTTGCTGCTCAATAGAAGGAAGGGTAAGTTTCATATCACAAATAGCCTCCCAAGAAAACACTTCTGTCGAACTGCCCCAAGAACAAAAACATGCTTCTCTATCCCATTCTTTTCTGTTGAAATGCAAGAAAAGATAAGTTGGGATAACGATATCGAGGGCATCAGACTTAACTCGAAATGCAATGTTATTCCAACTGATGAGGAAACACTCATTTGTGTTGTTGTATCCAAAACCTATTTTCTTGCCATGTGTCCGTGGATTGAAGACAAACTCATCTGGATGAACAACCAGAAATTTACGCAAGTCAGTATTTGCCACATCTGCCTTTGTAGGGATAATTTCTTTTGTGATTGTCATTCCCCTTACATCTTTTGGTCCATACTTCCCCTGAGAATTAGTCTCTTCAACCAATTCTATCAACTCTCCCAATTTATATTTCTTCAATTTCATAGGCTATTTCTCCTTAATAATTTCCCAATGTCCGCCGTTGTCGGGTCCAACGCGACGGATAATGCCTTGTGATTTAAGTTTTTTGAGTTGCCATTTAATACCATCTTTCGTTACACCACACTTTTCGGATAGTTCTTCCGTGGTAATTTTTGGGTAGTTTCTGATTAACTCTATAATTTTCTGGGTAGTTTTCTGGGTAGTTTTCTGGGTAGTTTCAGCGATGTTATTTTCCATACGCTCAAACTCCTTATTGGACATTTTATTGGACATTGTGTCCGAAACTCCTTTATTCTGTCCAATATCATCTGCGTTCTTCAAGTTCACATTGTTCCTTTGGAATGTCACCAAGACTCCTCCCTGCTTCGATTCAATCGTTGGTTTGGGCAAACCTGCAGATACAAATCCATCACAGATTTTCTTCCATCCTCGTCCCCACGACTCAATGAAACCGGCTTTATAGAAAACAAAAGCGATATTTTTGTTACGCGGATAGGAGGCATGAACATCTTCGATATTCTCCGGCGTGATTTTTTCAGGCAATTCTCCATCATTCCATATCTCAACATGATGATCCCAAACACGCATCTGAATCTGTGGTCCAAAATAATCCTTATGGCAGATGGCGTTATATAGAATCTCACGCAAAGCATCTTCCGGAACCTCTAATGTTTCTACACGTTGCAATCCTTCATAATGGATAGGCATAGTGAGGAATTTGTCTTTGAGCATCCTTACCACACGATCAGCCATTTGTATGATACTACACTCTATCATCTCTTGTGACAATAAATCGGCAATATTGGAGTGGAATCTACCAATCTTAAACTCTGTTCCTGTAAAATATCGACCCGGCTGCTTGCAGAACAAGAGCAGTGCTGCATTCTTCAAACGTCCTTCATCATCTACTAAATGCAAATTTTGCAACACGGTCATTGTTGGGGCATTTGCCTCAGATGGGTCTATACGTCCCGCTTGAATACCTTTGTGCAAAAAGAAATCAATGGCTTCACGGTCGAGGTCATCAACTGTGGCTCGTTCATGCACCATATCATCCCACGAACGTCCCATTTTCTTTAGTATGAATTGTTGCAATGCCATTCCGTTCAGCTCCTGCATAGTACTGCCAGAACGGTAATAGTATTTGCCCTTGTAGCTGATTGGAATATTGCTTGGTGCTACTTCAATTTCTATGTAGTTTTTGCCTTCTCTGTTCAGTATATTCACATCTGTCACAATACCCAAAAGAGCGACAATCTTGTTGGGAATATCTTCAGAAAGACGATGAGCATTTTCCACACCGCAGACGTTACCTTTATCATCAATGCCAATATAAAGTCTTCCGCCTTGTGCATTAGCAAAACCACAAACCCATTTCAGGTATTCGTCTCGCCAACTCTCTTTGTATTCAATATTTTGGTTTTCAATATTCATATCAGTTCACCCAATTTATATTTCTTCAACATCATCCTTTTTCAAATTTTCCAATTCTGCAATAGTACGTTCAACTACTTCTTGCAACTGATAAGAAGCAACGCCCAAAGGCTTTTGAATATCTTGTAACGACCATTCAACAATGGTCTTATCTGTGGATTTGCAAATAAGCAAACCTACTGAAGGATTATCTCCTTCGCCACGCAACAATTTATCTGCAGCCGTAACATAGAAATTGAGTTTACCGGCAAACTCAGGGATAAACTTAACAGCCTTCAGTTCAACAACAACGTATCTGTGCTGGGGTATATGATAAAACACCAAGTCTGGGAAGAAAGTCTGACCTCCCGGCATCTGTAATTCAATTTGCCGTCCCACGTAAGAAAATCCACGCCCCAATTCCAAAAGAAAACTTGTGATATTTTTGGCCAAAGCATTTTCCAAGTCTTTTTCTTTTTTTACTTCCTCAACTGTTATGAAACTCAAGTCATACTCTTTCTTCAATAATTCCTTAGCCGACTCTCTCTGAGATATTGGTAATGTCGTATCGAAATTCGTAATTGCTGAACCTTGATTTTGAAATAGGTTAGCATCTATGTTTACATTCAGAACAGGGCGTGACCATCCGTTTTCTACAACCTGCCTGATGTAGAATAAAGCTTCATCAACTGATTTGCAGTTTGAGATAATATCAATATGCTGTCCCCATGGAACCTGACCAAAAATTTCCGGCATTCCTAATTGGTCAACAACCCGTTGACCTATTTTCTCTTTCTGTAATAAGACTCCAACTCGACAGCTAACTTGGTCAACGGATCGTTGACTTTTTGTAACTCGTTCTTTATAGAATAGATACCAACGCTTCATATATTTTACATTGGTAAGAGAGAAACCTGTAATATCAGGAAAAGCTTGTCGCATATCAAGAGCAAACTGTTTCACCACACCAGCTCCCCAACGTTCCTCTGCACGCAATGCCACCAAATCCCTGCCAATGCTCCAATAAAACTCAAGCATTGTTGTATTCACACGAATGGATGCTTTTATCTGGCATTGACGGAAACGAGTTTTTACATCCGACAACCATTCTACATATTCTTTGTCGGCAGTCATACCGTCTCGATATACAAATGATGGCATTTCTGTATTTGGGTTCTCTTTCATAGCTCTATCCTTATTCGATTTCATAACCAATCCCTTTAAATGCTTCCGCAAGCATTATTTGTGAATCTTTTTCTCGTTGCATCAGCTCTTTCATCTCTTGTTGGATGCGAGCCATCTCCTTAGGATAGTCAATCTCCAAATCGTGGTCGATAAACTCTATATACTTACTGGGAACCAACGTCCAATTATTTGCTTTGATCTCCTCAATGTCAACACTGCGGTACAATTCCGGCTCAGCAAAATTCTTACCGTCTGTACCATCGGATTGCCATTGATGATATGTATCTGCCACACGTTGAATCTGCTCAGTGATAAGTTGGACTTTTTTCTTCTGTTCACCCTTAACTGGATTTTCTGTCCATTGACGTAAGTCCATAAAAAGGATTTCGTGCTCACGGTTTCTCAATTGGCGACCATGATATTTACCACCTTTTTTGTTTTGATTGAGAATCCAAAAAGTAACACTAATATCAGTAGTGATAAACAGTTCTCTTGGCAGAATAATAATCGCTTCCACTTTGTCATTCTCAATCAACTTTTTGCGTATTTCGAGCGAATCGGTATCTCCAAGAGCACCATTAGCCAACAGAAATCCTGCCACACCTGAAAGAGGTTTTAAGTGTGAAAGCATGTGCAATATCCATGCATAGTTGGCATTACTTTCTGGAGGAGTTGTGTAATCCGTCCATCGCGAATCGTTGCTTAAGTTTTCATTAAACCAACCTTTCAAGTTAAAAGGCGGGTTAGCCATAATGTAGTCGAAATATATTCCTTTGTGCAAATCATTGGTAAAAGTAGAATCGCTTTCGGAACCTAAGTTATGACTGATGCCTCGCAGAGCAAGGTTCATCTTAGCAAGTCGATAGGTCGCAGCTTCCTTCTCTTGTCCATACACATTGATGCGGCTAATATCGCCTTGTTTAGCTTTCACCAAGTCTGTGCTCTGAATAAACATACCTCCTGAACCACAGCAAGGGTCATAAAGTGTACCATCAAATGGTTCAATAACAGTTGCAATGAGTTGGACAACATCGTGAGGGGTATAGAACTCTCCTTCCTCCTTTGTAGCATTAACAGCAAACTCTTTCAAAAAGTATTCATATACACGACCTATCAAGTCTTTCTCTTCTCCAAAAGTCTTGTGGCTAATTTTATTTACTTCATCCACAATCTTTTTCATATCGTTAGCACCAAGATTTCGTTGAGTAAATGTACCTTCTACAAAACATCCTTTCAATGTTGGATTGGTTTCACCTATACTTCTTAGTGCTGTATCAAGAGCCACATTCAGTTGTGGCGCTGCGGTATTGATGATAGTTGACCAACGCGCTTCTTTGGGCAAATCGAATGTTCCATCTGCAAATGTAGCATCATCGAAAAATGCTTTTATTATTTCTTCGTTATCTGGGTCTAAATCTTCCTCAATGAGTCGTTGGCGAAGCGCAACCACTCCATCCTCATATTTCTCTCCGATAAAACGAAGGAATACGAGTGTAAGCATCATGTCACGCTTTTCGAAGAATGAGCCAGAGTTCTTTGCTTGTCTAAGTATGTCTCTACACTTGAAAAGTATATTTTCAAGGTTAAGTATTTCTTCTTTTACTTTCTTTGCCATTTTAATTTAAGTAAACTTATTTGGATCTTAGATTTTATGTCCTCTGCTATAACTAATATGTTGAATTTAACGCAAAGGTATTTATTTTTTTGAATATATATTTGTTTACGAAAAAATATTTAAAGGAGATTTTTTATAAACGGCTTTGCAGATGATTTATGAATTTTATTAAGAGAAAAGAATTCCTCAACAGATATATATAATTTTGGCATTAAGGTAATTAATTAACATAGGATATTCTTTTTCACATTTTAATCACACTTTCGTTTCTTTGTTGTATCTTTGTGACAAAATTCATCATCATGATCAAATCAATGACAGGCTACGGAAAAGCCGAACAGATATACCTCACAAAAAGAATCGTTGTTGAAATAAAGACATTGAACTCTAAACAATTAGATCTGTCTGTAAAATTACCTCAAGAGATAAGACCTCAGGAATTGGATTATAGAAACGAAATAGCTGCTAAATTGCAAAGAGGTAAAATCGACGTGGTTATTTCTATCACCGATACTAATGTGGAGCAAAACACTCATATCGAGAAAGAAGTCATTGCTTCTTACCTTAAACAGGTAAAAGAGATTTCTGAAGAATATAACATTCCGCAATCTACTGACTTGGCGATGCTTCTCTTTAAAATGCCTGGAATCTTCGTTACGCCAGAACAAGAATATGACGATACTTTCTTAGGAAAAGTTAAGGAAACCTTACTCTCAGCAATAGCAATGACAGACGACTTCCGTCAAAAAGAGGGCGAGATTCTTAAAAAAGATTTACTTAAGAGAAAGGACCTTATCATGCAATATCTTGGCGAAGTCGCTCCTTACGAACAAAATCGTCACGAGAATATTAAAAATAAATTAATAAAGAATCTTACAGAACTCACTGCTTCAGGACAATATGATGAAAATCGTTTTGAACAAGAGTTGATTTTCTATCTTGAAAAACTTGATATTACGGAAGAAAAAGTACGTCTCACAAAACATTGTTCCTATTTTGATGAGACAATCGACGAGGAAGGCGCCGGCAAGAAGTTAGGTTTCATCGCTCAGGAAATGGGTCGTGAGATTAACACTCTCGGTTCTAAAGCCAATGACGCTGATATTCAACGAATCGTTGTTAATATGAAAGACGAATTGGAGAAAATTAAAGAGCAACTCTTCAACATCTTATAATATGAAGAAAATGAAAGTCGGTCTGTTCTTCGGTTCGTTCAATCCTGTTCATAACGGACATCTGATGTTAGCGAACTATATCGTGGAATATACCGATTTGGATTCTCTTTGGTTTGTCGTCAGTCCTCATAATCCGTTCAAAGACAAGAAGTCATTATTAGATGACCATCATCGTCGCGATATGTTAGAGATGGCAATTGAAAATGACGATAGATTTGAAGTATGCGATATCGAGTTTTATATGCCAAAACCATCTTATACTATTGATACTCTCGTACGTCTCTCGGAGCGTTATCCCAATTATGATTTCTATCTTATATGCGGGATGGATAACTTAACAAATTTTAAGAAATGGAAAAATTATCAGGTGATATTGGATAATTATCATCTTTTGGTTTATCCTAGAAAAGGTTATGAAGGTGGCGACTTATTGAATCACGAATCGGTACAAGTTATTGATGCTCCAATAATTGAAATCTCTTCCACTTTTATCAGAAAAGCAGTTTATGAAAACAAAGATGTTAGATACTTTATGCCTGGTAAATCATATAAATATATGACAGACATGAATTTCTATAGAAGTTAATTTTTATTAAAACTTTATCGCTAATTTGTTGTTTTTTCATACAAAACCCGACAATATGAAAACAACAAGTACACTCAAATCTCTCATGTTCCTTACCAACGAACCTGACGAACACCTATATATTAATATAGCAAATGCTATTTTCGACTATGGTGAAAAAGCGCTTCCTTTATTAAAAGAGAAGTTAAAAGAAACTTCAGATCCTTTTCATCGAGAAAGATTAGAATCTCTTGTTTATAATATTGAACGTCAGGATTTGATTTCAAAATTGAATTCTTGGAGTGAAAAACGATCACATGATTTGTTGGAGCCTTATTTCATCTTATCGAAAAATCGTTTTCCAGATGCTGATTGGGCTTGGTTTGGTTTTCAGATGGTTATGCTTATTGAACAAGCAGAGAAGGAACTTAATCCCAACTTGACTCCTTTAGAACAAGTCAAGATATTAAATCACATTATTTATGATGTGAATAAATTTCATGGCGATACTATAGCAATTAACAATCCGGATTTTTATTACGTGAATACGCTTCTTGAAACGCGTATCGGAAATCCTCTCTCTCTAGGAATGTTGTATTGTATTGTTGCAGAACGTCTTAATATTCCTATTTATGGAATAAATTTGCCAAATCATTTCATCCTTGCTTTTTGTAAAAACACAGAAAGACATCCTCGCTTGGAAGATGTCCTGTTTTATATAAATCCTTTTAACAAAGGTAATGTCTTAACGAAAAAAGATATTCGAAACTATCTTAACGAATTGAAAATTAGTCCTGAAATTAAATATTTCGAACCAACATCGAATACCTCGATTATCAAGAAATTATTAAAAATCGTTAATAACTATAGAGACGTACCAATGACTCAATAAAGATTAACAATCTGTCATTGATGCGTCTCCATGATAGTGATTAGTCTAATTGTTCAAGACAATCAGCGATATTCTTTTCGATACGTTTTAAGATATCGTCAGATTCGTCTGCTTTCTCGAATTTCTTGCCTGTAACCTTTTCGTAAAGTTCGATATAACGTTCTGAAATGCTGTTTACGATTTCAGGTGTCATTTCTGGAACTTGTTGTCCTTCTTGTCCTTGGAATCCATTTGCCATCAACCATTCGCGTACGAACTCTTTTGAGAGTTGTTTAACTGGAAGACCTTTTTCGAAACATTCTTCATATTGGTCGGCGATGAAATAACGTGAGGAGTCTGGAGTGTGGATTTCATCCATGAGATAGATTTGGTCACCAATCTTACCGAACTCGTATTTTGTATCAACGAGGATAAGTCCGTGTTTAGCAGCTATTTCACTTCCGCGTTGGAATAATTTGTAAGTGATTTCTTCAATTTGTTTGTAATCTTCTTCGCTGATAAGACCTTGGCGGATAATTTCTTCGCGAGAGATGTCTTCATCGTGACCTTCGTCGGCTTTTGTTGTTGGAGTGATGATTGGTTTCTCGAAACGTTGGTGTTCTTTCATTCCGTCAGGGATTGGCACGCCACAGATTTCACGTTTGCCGCTTTTGTATGTGCGCCAGGAACTTCCGGTGAGATAACCGCGGATGATCATTTCAACAGGGAAAGGTTTGCAGAGTTTACCGACAGTTACCATTGGATCTGGTGTAGCGATTTTCCAGTTTGGAACGATGTCTTTTGTCTCATCCAAAAACAAAGCGGCTATCTGGTTAAGAACCTGACCTTTGTAAGGAATACCTTCTGGAAGAATGACATCGAAAGCAGAGATACGGTCGCTGGCAACCATTACAAGATATTTGTTGTCGATGAAATATACGTCACGAACTTTGCCGTGATATACTTTTGTCTGTCCCTTGAAATTAAATTCTGTTTTTGTTAAAGCTTTCATTTTATATATTTTTTAAGTTAATTCTTCAGTTGTTAGCTGTCAGTCTTTAGCTATCAGTGTGGTCTTGCTGACCGCTGACGGCTGATTGCTGATCGTTTTTTTCATTATCGGAATAATATTTCTTATACGCATTCACAATATCAGTGACGAGTTTATGGCGAACAACATCTTTTTCGTTAAGATAAATAAAGTCAATGCCTTTAACATCTTTTAATACTTCCATTGCTTGAGGCAAACCAGAAGGCTGGTTTTTAGGCAGGTCGATTTGTGTTACGTCGCCGGTGATGACGAATTTTGCTGAGCGTCCCATACGTGTGAGGAACATCTTCAGTTGAGATTGTGTTGCGTTTTGAGCTTCATCGAGAATTACGAATGCGTGGTCGAGAGTACGTCCGCGCATGAAAGCGAGAGGAGCTATTTCTATAACGCCTTCTTCCATAAAACCTTGTAGTTTTGCTTGCGGAAGCATGTCGCGCAAAGCGTCATAAAGAGGTTGCAAATAAGGATCGAGTTTTTCTTTCAAATCACCGGGTAAGAAACCGAGATTCTCGCCAGCTTCAACAGCAGGACGAGTTAAGATGATACGGCGTACTTCTTTGTTTTTCAATGCTCTTACTGCTAAAGCGACAGCAGTATAAGTCTTTCCTGTACCTGCAGGACCAATGGCAAAAACCATATCTTTTTCTTCACACGATTTAACCATCAGTTTTTGGTTGGCAGTCATGGCTTTGATTTGCAAACCATTACGACCGTAAACCAAGACTTCGCTATCATTAAGATTCTTTATAAAATCTGTTTCTCCAGCACACAACATTATATCTTCAATAACTTTGGAGTTGATATTACCATAACGTTCCAAATGAAGTATCAGCAAGTTAAGACGATTGATGAAATATTCGACCTCTTCGTCTTTACCGATAATCTTTATAAAATCGCCACGAGCTATAATCTTTATCTTGGGAAATAAAGATTTAATCATGGTAAGATGCTGATCATTAGCACCGTATAAATCACTTGGATTAACGTTTTCTACTTGAACAATTTGTTCTGACATTATTATTTGATATCTGATTTAAAATACCTACAAATATAGTGAATTTCTATAAATTGTTTTGCATGTGATTTGTGAATTTTTCATAATAAGAATTATAAAAATGTTGATAAAAAAATTATTTTGCTGTTATTTTCTTTTTCTAAAAATGTATCTTTGTAACATGCTTTTCTAGATGTAATTAATAATTTTTAACTTTTTTATTATAATGGCAATCATAACGTTAACAAGTGACTGGGGGAATTCTGACTTCTATGTCCCTGCCGTGAAAGGCGCAATATTCTCATTGCTGCCCGACGTTAATATTGTCGACATTACGCATAATGTAAAATCTTTTGATGTGAAGTCGGCTGCCTTTATCGTTAAAAATTGTTATAAAAATTTCCCTAAAGGAACTGTTCATGTGTTAGCTGTTGATACTGAAGAGTCATCTGACAATCCACATGTGGCGCTGAAAGTTAACGATCATTATTTCGTAGGAACTGATAACACAATCTTCTCGTTGATAGTTGATAAAGACTCGTATGAGGCTGTAATTATTGATGTAATGCAAGATACTGGATTTTTTACCTTTAGTACAAGAGACCGTTTCGCAAAAGTTGCGGTGATGTTATCTAATGGCGTACCTTTAAGTGAGATAGGCAAACCATACCACATTAAAGAAAGTCTGGAATTCAAACCATCTTACGACGCGAATGCTATTCATGGTTTGGTTTACTATATAGATGCTTATGATAATCTTATAACCAATATCACGCAAGAACTCTTTGAACAAGAAAGAGCCGGCCGTAAATTCACGATTAAATTTGGTGGTAAATACACAATCAATAAGATATGTGATAGTTATCAAGATGTTCCGAGTAGTGAACATCTTGCATTGTTCGGAACCCATGGCTTCTTGGAAATAGCGATTAATCATGATAAGGCAGCATCCTTGTTGGGTATGCATACTGATTCGTCCGTCGACATTTACTTTGATGACGACAGACATGTCCACAATGGAAATACCTTATTTTAAATGAAAAAATCTGAGAACTTTTTCTGGTGTGAATTCTCAGATTTTCCATTGGGCGTTCCGGCGCGCCGTCGGGCTTTCCGCTATATCTTTTTCCGCTACGCTCCAAAAGGATGCCGCTTCAATCCCTAACGCTATTTTAAGAGACGGGAAACGGGAGCGGAAACTGAAAACTAAAGATCAACTGCTGATAGCTGACAAATAATTTTCAATTTTTCATTTTTTCATTTTCAATTCGTTATGGATCTGCTGGTTCTCATTCCATAAATGAATATCACTAAGAAACAGATGAATGGTAATATGAATGAAAAGTTGACTGCTGGCAGACTAACTACTGTTCCTAAGTCGATGATCATGCCTTGGAGTGGTGGCATTAAGGCACCGCCTACGATTGCCATTACCAAGAATGCTGCTCCGAGTGTGCTGTCTTCCTGACTTACGTTTTCTAATGCGATACCATAGATTGTCGGGAACATGAGCGACATGAAGATTGAAATCGCCATCAAACAGTATAAACCTAAGATTCCGTCAATCAATATTGTTCCTGCTGAAGCTGCCATTGCGCCTATCGCAAAATACATTAACAATTTACGTGAGTTGACATATTTCATCAAGAAGGTACTGATGAAACGTCCGCAAAGGAACATTCCCATCGCAATGATGTTGTACATCTGTGCCGTAGCCTTGTCGATACCGAGTCTATCAGCATATTGGATGATGAAAGTCCATGTCATGATTTGTGCGGCGACGTAGAACAATTGTGTTACAACGCCTCCGCGATATATCTTGTTGGAGAATAATCTTTTTAAAGTGCCTTTACTGTTAGTATGTTCTTTGTTATCTTTATCTTGATTCTTTACAAATATCGCTATGATGATAAACACCAAAATTACGACGCAACCTAATGCCGCATAAGGATTTCTGATTATGTCTAAGTCATGTTCACGGATGGAGAGTTTTGTTGCTTCGTCCAAGTTGCTGAAACCGATTTCGCGTACTTGTGCAGTGTCTGATTCTAACTTAGCGAGAACTATTCTTGAAGCCACGAACATTCCCATCAGGGAACCGATAGGGTTAAAAGCTTGTGCGAGGTTAAGACGACGTGTTGAAGTTTCTTTGCTGCCTAACGATAATATGTATGGATTTGCTGTTGTTTCCAAGAAAGCGAGTCCGAATGTGAGCACGTATAAGGAAATGCAGAAGAATCCGAATTCTTGGCGGTTTGCTGCAGGTATGAACATAAACGCTCCGATGGCGTAGAGTATCAATCCTAACAATATACCTTTTTTATAACTGAAACGTTTTGCGAAGAGAGCCGCCGGTATCGCCATGGTTGCGTAACCTCCATAGAACGCGAATTGTACCAATGATGCTTTAGCTGCTGAGAGTTCCATCACGGTCTGGAATGCCGCCACCATAGGATTGGTGATGTCGTTGGCGAATCCCCAGAGAGCGAACAGACTTGTTATCAAGATGAACGTCAAGAGATACTTCTTCTCGACGAGTTTCGATTGTAGATTTTGTGTCATAATGTTTATTTTACTATGAGTCTTGAACTATGAACTATGAACAAAGACTAACGTTGATTAATATTTCACAAAGATAATAAAAGTCAACAGACAACAGACAACAGACAACGGAATTTTTTTAAACTCTGGAATTCAGGAAATGGTGAGACGTATGAATGTATCCTATGAAAAAAACAAACATTCATGTGTCTTTAAAACATCGACATCAATTGACGGCTGAAAAATTTTGTCCTGAAACAAATTTACTATTGTGTAAACTTGTCTCAGGACAAGACATTTTTTTTCAGATTCTCAAGTTTTCAGATTTTCAGATTTAAAATCATCCGCACTTGGAGTATCCGCAGTTCTTGCAGTGTTTGCATCCGTCTTCGTAAATCAACGGGTCGCCGCATGTTGGACACACTTCCTTGTCTACTTTTGTTCCGTCAGGGATATAGCGTTTCAATGCGCGGGCGATACCGTTTTTCCATGCGTTGATATTGTCTTCGTCGACGCTTAAGTTCTGAATCAATGTCACGACATTGGCGATTGGCATACCATGACGCAAGATGCCGGAGATCAATTTTGCGTAGTTCCAGAACTCTGGGCTGAAGGAACGCGACAGACCTTCGATGGTGATTTTATAACCCTGCTTGTCTTTAAACTGTAAGTCATATCTCGACTTGCCTTCTTCATCTTTGTTTTTAGTAATCCACGCTGTTTCAACAAATGGAGGCAGATAGAAGTCGTCTTGTTTACCGAGGAAGATTTCGTAAGGTTTGCCGTTGATTTTACCTACGAAAGCGATCCATTTTTCGTAATTGTTTTGGAAACGAACAACATCACATTCGAGGGTCTTAGGACGTACAGGAGAGTGTGTTTCGATGATGTCGTTTTCAGCGTTTTTCTTTTCTTCTTTCTTGTTAGATACTAGCACACCTGTACGTGAACCATCACGATAAATAGTCATACCTTTACAACCGCATTCCCAAGCTGTCTGATAGATTTGGCTAACCAACTCTTCTGTCGTCTCAGCTGGAATGTTGACGGTAACACTGATTGAGTGGTCGACCCATTTCTGCATCTCACCTTGCATCTTAACCTTGCTTACCCAGTCGATGTCGTTAGCGGTAGCTTTATAATAAGGTGACTTGTTGATGATCTCTTGGAGTTGTTCGTCGCTATAAGCTTTGACTTCTTCAACGTTATATCCGTTTACTTCCAACCATGTTATGAACTTAGGATGGAAGACGTTATATTCTTCAAATGAGTTTCCTTCTTGGTCGGTGAAAGAAACCTTGGCGTTTTTGTCGTTAGGATTAACTTTACGACGACGTTTGTATGAAACCATAAATACTGGTTCTATACCTGATGTTGTCTGAGTACAAATGCTTACGGTTCCTGTTGGAGCGATAGTCAGCATAGCGATGTTACGACGTCCGTATTTAACCATATCTTGATAGAAGTTTTCGTCCATCTCGCGAAGACGTTTGATGAATGGGTTCTTTTCTTCGCGTTTGGCGTCGAACACTTCAAAAGCTCCACGTTCTTTGGCGAGGTTTACTGATGAGCGGTATGCTTCAAGAGCGAGGAGTTTCTGTACTGATGTTGAGAATTCTATTGCTTCATCTGATGCGTAACGTTTGCCGAGAGCAGCTAGCATATCGCCTTCTGCTGTGATGCCGATACCTGTACGACGTCCTTGGAGAGCTTTTCTGCGGATGTTCTTCCAAAGGTCGATTTCACATCTTTTTACCTCATCGCTTTCAGGGTCGGAATAGACTTTTTCGAGGATGGCATCAATTTTTTCAATTTCGAGGTCTATGATGTCGTCCATGATTCTTTGTGCGATAGCTACGTGTTTTGCAAAGAGTTCTGCGTTGAAGCGTGCTTCTTTTGTGAAAGGATGTTCAACGTAGCTGTAGAGATTCATCGCGAGAAGACGGCAACTGTCGTAAGCGCATAATGGAATCTCGCCACATGGGTTGGTACTTAATGTCTTGAAACCTAAATCTGCATAACAATCCGGAATAGATTCGCGAGTGATAGTATCCCAGAAAAGAACACCTGGTTCTGCCGATTGCCATGCGTTATGGATGATTTTATTCCATAATTTCTTGGCATCTATTTCTTTTGTAAACTTAGGTTCGTCAGAGTCGACAGGATATTTTTGTATGAAAGGTTTGTTTTCTTTAACAGCTTTCATAAAATCGTCGCTGATACGTACTGATACGTTGGCGTTTGTGATACGACCTTGTTCCATCTTTGAGTCGATGAAAGATTCTGAGTCAGGGTGATTGATACTGATACTCATCATCAAGGCACCGCGACGACCGTCTTGTGCGACTTCTTTGGTAGAATTGGAATAACGTTCCATGAAAGGCACAACGCCTGTTGATGTGAGAGCACAATTCTTCACTGGACTGCCTGCAGGACGGATGTGGGAGAGGTCATGACCAACGCCACCACGACGTTTCATAAGTTGAACCTGTTCCTGGTCAATCTTCATGATTGCACCGTAAGAGTCGGAACTGCCGCCTGTGCCGATAACGAAGCAGTTTGACAATGAAGAAATCTGGAGGTTGTTGCCGATACCAGCCATTGGACTACCTTGTGGAACGATATATCTGAAATCTTTGAGAACTTCAAATACTTCCTCTTCCGACATAGGGTTAGGATATTTGTTTTCGATACGAGCAATCTCAGAAGCTATACGATGATGCATGTCATCCGGTGTTAATTCAAAGATGTTGCCATCGCTGTCTTTTAATGCGTATTTATTCATCCAAACGTCGGCTGCCAATTGGTCGCCATCGAAGTATTTTATTGTTGCTTCTTTTACTTCTTCCGCAGAATATTTCTTGTAAACTTTTTGCTTCATTTCGCGTAAATTATTTTCTGTAACGTTTTCTTTTTTTTCAATTATTACTTCACAATCCATTATTTTTTTTGCTTGTGAATCTTCGACGACGTGGTTGCTTTCAAATTCCATCATCGAGAATAAATCCTGTGTTTGAGGTTTTTTCTTACTCATTTTTATTATTGATTTTAAATGGATTATGAAATAAAAGAATGATTTTTCTACTTGTAATTTTCTTTTGCTAAATTAGTAAAGAGATGGATAAAAACAACAAAAATTATAAAAAAAATTAATATTTTTTTTCAACAGCGTGTTGATAATTTTTCAAGAAAAATCTGAATAATCTTTTGTGTTTTTATATAAAAAAATGTAAGTTTGTAGGGTTAATCTTAGAAGGTTGACAATCTGTAGAGTGACAAAATTTTACGTGATTTTACCTATAAATTATAAAGATATGTTAAATATAGAATGTTTCGTTTTTAACTCGATAAGTGTAAATACATTTATTATATATAATGAGTCAAAGGAATGTGTAATTGTTGATCCAGGAAATTGCAATTTGAGAGAAGATACAAAATTGTTTGATTTCATCGAGGATTTTAATTTGAGACCTATTATGATCTTAAATACTCATGCACATATAGACCATATTCTCGGCAATCGTTCTACGGCAGATAAGTACAATATTCCTCTCGCCGCTCATCCCGACGGAAAAGAATATTACAAGACGGCTCATGCATATGCCGCCGCCTTCGGGATGAATTATAATGCTGAAGATACTTTATACCCAAGTATCGACTTATACGACGGACAGATTATTAATATAGGTGACGACGAGTTAGAAGTATTATTCACTCCTGGTCATGCCAAAGGCAGCTGTTGCTTCTATTGTGAGAAACAGGATTTCGTGATAACTGGTGACACATTGTTCTGTCGCGGCATCGGTCGTACCGACTTGCCTGGCGGTTCATATCGCGAACTTATGGAGAGTTTAGAGACTCGACTCTTCACCTTGCCGAAAGAGACGGTATGCTTCTGCGGTCATGGACCGGAAACTACTATTGAATCTGAGAAACTGAGAAATTGAGAACCTGAGAATAAAAATGAGGCGCTTTCATTGTTATGACAAACGCCTCTATTATTTTTTAGATTCTATAATTCTCAGATTTTAGATTATACCTGGTATTCTCATCCACTCTCTGCCTTCAGCACAGCAGGCTTCTACCTCCGCCACTGTCTTTGGTATCGGACGACCGAGAACTCTGATGCCGTCGTTGGTGACTAACAAATCGTCTTCAATTCTGATACCGCCGAAGTCTTTGTATGTCTCCACCTTATCATAATTGATGAAGTCTTTGTGTTTGCCTTCTGCCTTCCAGATGTCGATTAAAGTCGGAATGAAATATATTCCCGGTTCGTCGGTGACTACCATTCCCGGTTTTAGAACCTTGCCGCAACGTAATCCTCTGAAACCTTCTTTTGTGGCACGAGGAGTTTCTGCATCATAACCGACGTTGTTTTCACCGAGACCTTCCATATCGTGAACGTCCATGCCGAGAGCGTGACCAAGTCCGTGAGGCATAAATAAATAATGTGCGCCAGCTTCAAGAGCGTCGTCGATATTACCTTTCATAAGACCTACTGCATTCAAGCCTTCGATGATGGTACGGCAAGCCAAGACGTGCATATCGAAATATCTGTTGAAAGGACGCGTGTTGTTGATGACTTCCATATTGGCTTTCAACACGATATTGTAGATGTCAGCCTGACGTGCGTTGAACTTGCCGCCTACCGGAATTGTACGTGTGAAGTCGGAAGCGTAGTAGTTCTTTGTCTCAGCGCCGGCGTCACAGACCATCATTCTTCCTTCTTGAAGCACGTTGTTATGACTGTGGTTGTGCAAAGTCTGACCATCGACGCTTAATATCACAGGGAAAGAAACTCCGTAACCGTTTGAGATAGCGATGCCTTCAACAGCACCGGCGATTTCTTGTTCGATGACGCCCGGTTTGCACATCTTCATAGCTGTGGTGTGCATGAAATATGCTGTGTTGGCAGCTTTTTCCATATCTTCAATCTCGACATCAGATTTTATCTCACGAAGTTTTACAACCTCAGCGATAAGTTCTTGACTTACATATTTTGAGAGACTGTCGATGTCGGTGTTGAACCATTTGGCGAGTTTTATCTTCATATCGCCGCGGTAAGGAGGAAGGATATGGATTTGTCTTCCTTTAGCTACAGCCTCGCGGAGATATTCGCCGAAGCCGTTGATGTCGCGGGTTTGTTGCACAGCGATCATCTCGCCTTGTTCGGTGAGAGAAGGAAGGTTACCGCACCAGATAATATCGTCGATTGTTATTTCTCTACCGAAGAGGATTTCCTCGCCTGATTCGAAGTCGATGACACCGACAAGGTCAGGAGTGTCGAGACCGAAGAAATAAGCGAAGTTGCTATCTTGGCGATAGCGGTAGGTGTTGTCAGGATAATTGAGAGAAGCCTCGTCGTTAGCAGGGAAGAAAGCTATACCTTTGAGACCCGATTTTAATAAAGCGGCGCGACGGCACGCGAAGATTTCTTTTGCAAACATAGTTATTTATTTTTTTAAGGACAACCATCAACGGTTTTTGTCCATACGTTAATATTATCTTTTTTGTTTAAGGTTTAATGTTTAAGGTAATATTAAAAAAACCTTTAGCCATTTGTCTTTAGCCTTTAGTCATTTTTGTTGCAACAAAGATAACAATTTTTGTCGTTATATTCTTCTTTTTGGTTTAATAAAATGTTATATTTGCAAAAACTATTCGCGTCATTATTTGACGCGAATAATGTAAATAATCACGTCATAGGAGAGAAATATTATGAGAGCTATCTGGATATGGCAGCAGAATGATTGGCCTAAATTCTACTGGGATGACAGTAAGGTTATCACCATACTATCGCGTGTCAGAATGTTACAAGGAAAGCTATTAGGAGAACTTAACACATTCGGCTTTGATTTACAAAACAATGCCTCTTTAGAAATCATAACATCAGACGTTATTAGTTCATCGGAGATAGAAGGCATAGTATTAGATCCTGCAAGAGTAAGATCATCTGTTGCATCGCGTTTAGGACTGAGCACACAAGGACTTCCAGCACCAGACCATTATACTGAAGGTGTCGTTCAAGTGATGATGGATGCCATAAAGAATTATAACGAAGCTTTGACAAAAGAACGACTATGCGACTGGCATGCAGCGCTTTTCCCGACAGGCAGAAGCGGAATGTATAAAATATCTGTCGCCGAATACCGTCAAGGTGAAGAACCGATGCAGATAGTGTCGGGCGCTATGGGACATGAAAAAGTTCATTACGAAGCTCCGTCAAGTTCTGTTGTTTCTCATGAGATGGATTTATTTTTAGAGTGGATAAACAAAGCTTGCGATATTGACCCAGTGTTAAAAGCGGCAATTGCACATTTATGGTTTGTCGCAATACATCCTTTCGATGACGGAAATGGAAGACTTACACGTACGATTACCGATATGATGCTATCAAGATCCGACGGACAGAGATTACGGTTTTATAGCATGTCAGCCGAGATAATGAGAAAGCGCAATTCTTATTACGACATCTTACAAAAGACAACAAGCGGAGATTTATGTATCACCGATTGGTTATTGTGGTTCTTGGAAACGATGGAGTCTGCTATAATACGATCATACGAAACACTTTCTAAGGTAAGACAAAAAGCAATATTTTGGCAGAACAACAGCGAACTCACATTTAACGAGCGACAAGTCAAGATTTTAAATCGACTGCTTGATGGTTTTGAAGGAAAACTCACGACTTCAAAATACGCCAAGATATGTCACACCTCGCAAGCGACAGCATTACGCGATATACAAGATTTATTGGAAAGAAACATTCTCATTAAAACCGAAAGCGGTGGCAGAAGCTCAAGTTATGAGATAAAAGGAATTTAGAAAATTGTGATTATATCGTTTTTAGTTCTCTCAATCTCTCTGAAATATGAGAGAATATTTTTCTATAAGCCGAACACAAAAAAGTTTTTGATTTAAAGTCCCCAGACTTTAAAAAACCATCATGTAAACATCCACCATGACATATATTGAAAAATTCACATTCTGAGCATGAACTATTTTCAATATAAATATATCGTTTATAAAAATCTGTTACCTTAATTCGATTTAGAATGTTCTCAAGACTATCAGTTTTAATATTACCGTATGAATACTGTTTCAGACTATTATCGCAGAAACGACCACAAGGCATAACATCACCAGTTGGTGTAATGGCAATAAAGTTATCTTGGCAATTTTTCCCAAACATACAGCCATTAGTATGTTTCGTTACAATATTACTTGCAATTTCTACAAAATTAGATTCTACTATTTTATGTTCTTTATCATTGAACCACAAATCAAAAAGTTCTATCGTCATTGAGGAATATTCATCTGGCGTAATACCATATTCATCGTTATTGTTTATAGCTTCCCCTGCAGTAAATATTGGATTGAATTTAAAATTCAGCCCGTTTTTCGATAGAAAATCATATAGTTCAGGAATATGACCGATATGTTTTTTACTGCCTACCACAATACAACCCAAGCTTAAACCATGTTTCCTGCATAATTCCAGTTTATTCATAATCACATCGTACGTTCCATTTCCATTGGCAAAAACACGTTGTAAATCATTGATAGTTTTATAACCATCTAATGAAAAACCAATATGAACGTTATACTGCTTAAATAAATCTATATAATCCTGATTGATAAGCGTAAGATTGGTTTGTATAGAATGTCTTACATTAAATTCAGATAATTCAACGGCTGAAAATCGTAATATTTCGCGATAGTTTTCTAAACCCCATAGCAAAGGTTCTCCTCCATGCCAAATGATATTCAGTTTCTTTTTATGTTGGACAGACAATACTTGTTTTAAGTTCAGAATAATATGCTTGGCAAAGTCAATGTCAAAAGAATCCACTTCTGTCTTGGTTTCATTTGACAGATAACAATATTTACAGCGTAAATTACAAGTGTATGATGGTTTAATTATTACAACCATAGTAATTAATCTTGATTGGATGGAATTTTTTTTGGTTCTAATTCATTATCATAAAACACACCATTTTCTACAATGTTTTCAGAATGATAGTATCTTGAATACGAATGCTTTACTGATGTATATTTATCATATACAATTACCGTAATCTCAACACATGGTTTTATTTCTTTTTTATTGTCCGTGATTTTGAAAAAATCTTGTAAGTTTTCACCTCTTCCCTCCAAGACATTTGGCAATTGTTGCTCTGTAATTATTCTTTCATAAATATAGTTTGTCTCTTTCTTTTTGGACGATTTAACATCCAAATATGGAATACGAACAGATTGTGTAAAATAACGATTGGCAACATCTTTTGACATATATGCTACATATATAGTAACATCGAAAACTTCTCTAAATTTACTTAGATTTTGTATTTTAAATCTAAGATAACCTTTTTTAGTTATGACAAAATCTTTTGATATAACAATATTGGGACGATAGATTCTATAAATTAATATCGGGGTAACAACCACTAATATGATGGCACCTAAAATACTAAGTGCTTTTGAGAAATCAAAATTCGCATTATTCAGAATCATAATAGTCTCCATGGCAATCATTATAATCATTATAGTACTCTTCGTATTCTGTCCAATAATCTTGAAAGACAGAAACATCTGTTTTCTGATTTATCTTTTCAAGAATACATTTTTGAGCATAGGTTAACTTTACCTCTATATTTGACTTCATTTATCTATTGCTAAATAATTTTTTACAACTCAACACTAATATTTCCTTCAAATTCTCCTGTACTGACGTTGACAACTTCTATCAGTACATACTCTTCTGTGATTCTCGCTCTAAGATAATATCCCGTCGCTGTGAAATTATTACTTTCTATTGTAGTCTTTTCGTTATAAATACCACTCTGCTGTCCTTGTTGCTCAGTATATAGTTTCTCCAAATATTCTTTCGCAACAACCTTATGACCTTTATTTAAAAGTAAATTAGTTATCTGACTTTTTACGTTTTCCTTGTCAGACTGCTGATTTATGATGACAACTTTCTCAATTGCAAAACGACTCTCTTCTTCAATTGTTGCTGTTGCCTTTTGCATGGCATCGTAAAGAGCTGAATATATTGCATCTGGTAATTCTACAACCGTATAATTGTAATAATTAAGGACAGAACCATCGCCGCTTATCTTAATATCTCCTTTTGATAAATTCCTGATTGCTATATTCTTGCCAGCATACGTTTTCTGAGCTTCACGTAATGCAGCTTTATATGCAGATTGATAAGAATTATAACCTCTGCTTGTCTTGACATCTTTACTAAGAATTGTTTCCTTTTGATTTGGCTTCTGCTGCGCCTTGTTACAATCTTCTTGAGCCGACAAATTAAATACATTTGCAAGCAAGAAGAACAATATCATATATTTAATTTTCTTCATGACTTTATATTTTAGAATGTTATTGTCGCATTACCTTCATATTCTCCCGTACTTACATTTACAACCTGAACTCTCAGAGCTTCGTCTGTCACCTTAATGTTCAAGAAATAACCGACAGCAGAGAGATTGTTTTCCTGAACAACAGTATTCTCATTATAGATGCCGCTTTGTTGATTTTGCTGTTCTTGATACAATCTTTCAAGATATTCTTTCGCCACGACCTTATAGCCCTTATCCAATAAAATATCTATGGCACCATCTTTTACATCCTCTTTGTTTAAATCTGCCGTTATATCTCCTGAAACTGTAACGTTGTCTATTGAAAATCTTGAACCTTCACGTATATTCATCAAGACTTTATTAAAGGCTTTTAATAAACTTTTTTTAATCAATACATGCGGTGAGATTTCAACAAAAGTATAATCATGCCAATAAACATACACATTAATATTATCATAATATTTACAACTCGTTCTATATACAAAATTCCTAACGACAACAATTTTACCTGGATATTCTTTTTCAATGTGATTTTTAAAAGTCTTAAGTATATCCAATTCTGATTCAGAATAAGTAGACCACTCACCTTGTTCCAAAATTATCTCTCCTTGCTGAACAGGTTTCTTTGCTTCTTCTATAGTAATTTCTGTCATTTGCCCAAACACAAACGTACTGATAATCATCAAAAACAACAATGTAAAATACTTTTTCATAATTATAATTTTTCTTCTTTCGTTAGTAAGGCTAAAGTACGGGAAATTACAAATATGAAGACGCTTTCTTCCCGTAACTATAACTCACACTTTCGTAGGAATTATTCACATCTCTTTCATCTTCTCCAACAACTCTTCAAAAATCTTTATCTTCTCTTCAGGGCAATCTTGTATTCTTATATTTATGTCGTGAGTTGTTTTTATGTTAAGGTTTGTTTCTTTCAATATATCTTCAAAGAAATTGTAGTTCAATATTTTGGAGATATTAATAAGCAGTTCCACGTCGATGGTTCTTCTTTTGAAGATTGTGTAAATGTTGGTTCTCTCGCAGTTAAGCTGCCGTGCAAACTCAGATACCGTCATGCCGCTTCGTTCAAAAACGGTTTTGATGAGTCGTCCAATATGTAAGTTCAACACAGCCATATTTTTAAGTATAAAAAAACGACGTGGAAATAATCCTTGCTTGAACTCAGGGTTTCCACGCCCTCCCATCTAACAAGTTATCCACGCCGTAGAATATACGACGACTTGGAAACTTATTCTTGATGGGATGCCCGAAGGCTGATGTGGAAATTTGAGTTCAAGAATAGCTTCAATCGCTATAAAATATTTCTATGTCAGTTTAAATCACTTTCTGTTTCTTAATTTATATTTTGTTAAAAATTTTTTGCAAAAATAATGTTATTGTTAATTTAAGGGGACTTCTATAAATTGCTTTGCGAGTGATTTATGATTTTATCTTTGAGAAGATTTTTGTTTTTCTCGAAAGAGCATAGCGAGCTATGTGATTGAAAGAAAGATAAAAAGATTCCAAAGAGAAACATAAAGCACGCAAAAGTTTTTAACATGATTGTAAAAAAATATTTAAACGGGGAATTTATAGAAGTCCCCTTAATTATTATTATTTTTCTTGTTGCAACAAAAATAATGTTTTTTGTCGTTGGAATTATCTTTTTGGCTTAATAAAATGTTAAGAAGACTTCTATAAATTTCCCGTTGGCACCATCCATAATTTATGTCAATATAACACTAACAATCACAACAGCTTTTTCAATTCTTCAATATCAGGCAATGCTTTCTGCAATCTCTCTGGCATCTCCGATAAAGTATTAAAAGTCGCCACTCCCATTGGCTTATCATAATCCTGAATCACATATTTTACAAAATCTTTGTTAGCATTTCTACAAAGCACTATTCCAATTGACGGATTCTCATGAGGTTTACGAACTTTATCATCTAAAATCCTGAGATACGTCATCAACTGTGCCAAATATATTGATTTGAAATCACCAGTTTTCAACTCAAAAACCACCAAAGAATTTAAATCCCTATTAAAGAACAACAAGTCAGGAAAGAAATTCTCGCCGTATATCTCAAGATGATATTGATTTCCAACAAAAGCGAAATCCTTTCCAAATGTCATTATAAACCTCTTGATATTTTCAACAATCTGTTTCTCAACGACTCTTTCATCGACATCATTCTTATCACGTTCTCCAATCTCTTCAACGTTAATAAAATCAAGAAGATATTCATCTTTAAACATCATCACTGCTTTACGTGCCAGAGAAGAATTTGAAATGGTTCGAGGAAAGTTATTTGGCATTGACGCTCTGTTTTCAAAATCATTATTCTTTATTATTTTTTTCAACTGCTCAACTGAGAGATGTTCTTCTGCTGTACGATTAATGTAATAATAGCGGGCTTCTATTTCTTTAACTTTTTCAACAACAAGCATATGATGAGAAAACGGTATTTTAAAAAAGTCTTCTACTGGGAACGAACCGATATCATCAATTTTTATAGCATTATTTTCAAGCCTAATTATCATATCACCTACTTTTTGAACTTCTTCAATTTCGCCCGTTACAACGGGCGAAATTTCGTCAGTCGTAACTGACGAATTATAATCTATTGATTTCCAATTATTATAAAAGATTCTCATATTCTTCAAATTTGTTACAGAGAATCCTCTCAAACCAGGCAAATCTGATTTTAACTTATCGCTGATGAATTGCAAGGCATTCGTTCCCCACTTTGCATTACGTGTCTTTTCTGAAAGAAATTTTCCTATGCCAAAATATAATCCTAACTGAATGCGATTTATATCTTTTGAAGCTTCATACTGGCTTTGAAGTATCGCGGTCTTAATAATCTCCGCCGCTTTATCATACTGATTATGCAATGATTTTTTATTTTCCATAAATCTCATTTTTGGTTCTGCAAATATACAACAAACCTCAATCTTTGTCAAGGAAAATAAAGTTAAAAATTATTAACATTCAAGGAGTTATAATAACGCAACACATTATTGTCTAATCTTCAGACCAGGTGTCTTTTGTTATTTCATTCGATTCCATGATTTTGATTTTATTGGTTATTATTTTTTATCTAAGCGCATCAACGACAAATTATTAACATTCCACGTCGTTGACACGCTTAGATTATTGGATGCGGCAAGCCACATCCCTACAATTGTTAATTGTAAATTGTCAACTGTTAAAAATTCCACTTCACACCCAAACATGGATTGACGTAGAATTTCTTGCCTTGACTTAAACCTCCGAAGTTGTACGACATCTCTACTTCTCCACCGATGTTGAGATTGTCGCAATTGAAGAATTGTCCTACATTATACCATAATTGTGGCTCTGTAATAAAGACGTAACCTGTTGTAAATGGAATAAGATTATCACCAATCCAAGTATTATCTTGCCACCAGAAATCAGCGAAGCCGTTAAATCTCAATCCTTTCACATTGAACAAATCTTGCATTCCCCAAACGACAGTGAATTGTAAATGCAATTTTTGATTTGTCTGTGAAATTGTCTTGTACAAAGCTGCTACCGTCAAGGTGTTTCTGTAGTCTTCCGAATGGAAAAGATATTCAGCACCGAACATCCATGCGTTGTTGATGTTGTATCCGATAAATCCTGGAGCTACACCAAGACCGCCTGCATATTCAACATGTGCGCTTAAATTCTTCAACTTTGTATTTTGCCAGAAATTCAGGGAACGTTCGATTTCCATATACATTCCCATAGGACCGTAATTGTTGAAACCAGGTAGATTGTTATGATTTTTCTTGCCGTCGTGATAAATGTCAACGAAGAAGAATGTTCCTCCCCAGTTGTCAGGTTTATACATCTCTAATGTCGTTGTGATATATTGGCGTTCCTCGCCGAAGTCATACATCACCTGAATGTTTTGTGCCTTTGCTGCAAAACCTAATCCCATGAAAACCATGAGAACCAAAATTGATAAAGTCTTTTTCATGTTGTTTGAGTTTTTAAGTCAACGGACTACAGACTACAGTCAACAGTCTTTGTCCATTTGTTAATTATTAATTGTTAATTGTTCATTCACTGAGACGCACCAATTACATTTCTTTCATTTTCATCGGTGTAATATGTCACGTCTCTACAATTATGCATTATGAATTATGAATTATGCATTATACATTCAATCTCCTCCACCTCAATCGGGAGTCCTTCGAAGAGGTTTATCGGTTCGCCTTCTGTGATGAGCAAATCGTTTTCTATTCTGATGCCGATGCCTTCTTCTCTGATGTAGATTCCCGGTTCGCAGGTGAGTATCATACCTGGTTTGAAAGGTTCGAACTTATCCACGCTGTCGTGAACATCCAAGCCGATATGATGCGCCATGCCGTGCATCAAATACTTACGATACAATGGAAAATCAGGGTCTTGATTAACGACATCTTCCGCAGTGAAAAGTCCGAGTTTTATCATCTCTTCTTCCATCAACTTATATGTCGTTCTGTTTATCTCGTCGATGGTTCCGCCCAGTTTATAAAGCTTCGTGATTTCTTTCATCACGCGAAGGACTGCGTTATAGCAATCTTTCTGCCTCTGAGTAAATTTTCCGTTGATAGGAATGGTGCGGCTTAAGTCGGAAGAATAGTTTTTCAATTCGCAGCCTATGTCGAAGAGAATCAAGTCGCCGTCTTTTAAGATTTTATTGTTTGCCGAATAATGCAGACAGCAGGCGTTTTTACCGGCGGCAACTATCGGGTGATAGGCATTACCGTTTGCACCGTTATATTTAAATATATATTCTATTTCAGCTTGTATCTGATATTCATAGCGTTCCGGTTTCACTGTCTTCAGGCAACGACGGAATGCTTCTGCCGTGATGTCGCAGGCTTGTTTTGTGACTTCGATTTCCTCTTGCGACTTAATCATACGTAGCTTATTTAATATAGGTGCCGAGCGTTCAAATTTATGCAGAGGGAATTTCGCTTTTACCTCATCGATGAAACGTTGCTGTATTGTCACGACCGGACACTCATAACGAGGGTATTCGTAAGTGTTGAGATAAATCGTCTCGCAAGAAAGAGCGAGGTCTTGAAGTGTCGAGTTGAATTTGTCGCTATACATCACGTTGGCAGCGCCCGATATTTCGGCGGCTTCTTTAGCGTCAATCATTTCGCCTCGCCATATCACTTTCGATTCGCTATAAGGTTCCACGAAGAGAATCTCGCGCATCTCCGGATTCGGATGGTCGGGATATATAATAAGGTATGCGCAGTCGCGGTCGATGCCGGTGAGATAGAAGAAATCCGACTGCTGGCGATAGGGGTAGAACTGGTCGCCGTTACGGGGCATCTCTTCGTTGGCACAGAACACCGCGATAGAATTTTTAGCGAGTTTCTCAGCGAAGTTCTTCCTGTTATTGATAAAAAGGTTTTTGTCTATGGTGTTGTTATTCATATACCTTTCAATTAGAGTGAAACTTGTTTTTTAACTCTCAAAGGTAATAAAATAATTTAGAATTTCAAATGAAAAAAATAAAGCATATTAATGAATATTTTTGACCCGTTCCCAACTCCCGTCCCCCAACATATATACCTTATTAATTAATATATACATTCTAACCCTTAATCATAATAGTTCATAGTTCATAGTTTATAGTTCATAGTAGTTTAAAAGTTGAGAGTTTATGGTTTAGAGTTTATCAAACCCTTAAACCTTAAGCCTTAAACCAAAGGTTTAAAAGTTGAGAGTTTATCAAATTGTTAATTATTGATTGTAAATTATTAATTATCAACAATTTACCCCCCCCATGGCGGCGGATTCTGTTTGAGGATCTCTTAAAAAATGTCATTTTGTTGAAAAATATCTTAAATTTTTTTAAGAATATATTATGAAAAGTTTTATTTTTGTAGGTTACAAGTACAAGGTTTTTTTACACTTATATCTTGTAGGAGAAAGTTAAATTATTGAAGAAAGAAAGTTAAATGTTTTATTGGTAAGTTGATTATTATCAATCATTTAGAAAGTTAAATAAAATTAAATTAATAAGTTAAATAAAATTAATAATCATTAAAAACTATTACGTATGAGAAAGAAGTTTCTACTCTCAAAGTTTCTCGTATTATTAATTCTGATAACGGGAAGCGTGGGCGTTGCAAGCGCTCAGATTGCCAAAATTGGCGACAATTCTTATTCAACCTTCGCTGAGGCCTTCAATGCAGCACAGGACGGCGAGACAATCTCTTTGCTTGCTGACCTCAACATGAGCGAAATCCTTGTTCTTGACAAGGCTATCACTCTCGACGGTAATGGCAAGACTTTGACATCTACAGCTGGTCGCGCTATCAACGTAGATTGCGAGGGCAATGTTGGTATCAAGAACCTTACAATCAACGCAAGCGGTGAGCGTGCAATCAACGTAATCAACAACCCTGCTAACGTAACAATTGAGAACGTTACTGCTACTGCAGCTAACTACACTGTTAACGTTGCTGGTTCTGCTACTAATGCAGATGTTACCGTTAAGAACTCTAACCTCACAGGTTTGAACGTTGTTAACGTGGCAGCTCCAGGTGCAGAGGTAACTGTTACTGGCGGTACATTGGTATGTAATGACCAGACAGACGTTGAGTCTTATGCAGCACTCTTCCTTAATGAGAATGCCAAGGGGGCTACTATCACAGCTACTGATGTGACATTCGACATTAAGGGTGACTCTAAAAAGGCACACAATGCTGCTGAAGATGGAACAATCACCATCGACGGAAAGACCGAAGATGTAGAAGTTGCTGTAGCTTACATTTCTTACGGTGATAATGCTTATACATTCAACTCAATCGAGGCTGCTATCGAGGCTGCTAAGGCAGGTGAGACAATCGTTCTCATCCGCGACATCACAGCTTCTGAGATTATCACCATCGACAAGGCTATCACTCTCGACGGTAATGGCAAGACTTTGACATCTACAGCTGGTCGCGCAATCAACGTAGATTGCGAGGGCGATGTTGCTATCAAGAACCTTATTATCAACGCAAGCGGTGAGCGTGCTATCAACGTTATCCAGAAGCCTGCTAACGTAACAATCGATAACGTTACTGCTACAGCTGCTAACTATACTGTAAACTTGGCTTCTTCTGCCGGTGCTGCAAAGGTTGCAATCAGCAACTCTACACTTAACGGTCTCTGCACAGTTAACGTTGCTGCTGCAGGTTCACAGGTTACAGTTGATAACAGTACTGTAAATTGTAACGACAACAACACAACTGCAGGTGAGTCTTATGCTGCTCTCTGCTTGAATAAGGATGCTGTCGGTGGTTCAATCGTTGCTACAAGCACTACTGTCAACGTTACCGAGGGTTCTGACTCTACGAAGGGTAGAAACGGTGCAGAAAATGGTACTGTTACCATCAACGGTTCTACCGATGGTGTAACGGTCACTGTTGCAGTTATCACATACCCCGGTTCTGACTACTACCATGGCTTCACCTCTCTTGCCGATGCAATCGAGTTTGCTAAGGCAGGTGAGACAATCGTTCTCATCCGCGACGTGACAGTTGCCGAGAAGATAACAATCGCAAAATCTATCACTCTCGACGGTAACGACAAGACCTTGACATACACAGGCAATGGCGCAAGCGCACGTGCTATCGATGTTCCTGCAACTGAGGATGCTGAGCTTGAGGTAACAATCAAGAACCTCACTGTAGACTGCACATCTTCTTACTGCCAGCGTGGTATCAATTACAACGAGGACGGTGCACTTACACTTAATAAGGTAACTGTTATGGGTACAAACGTAACCTACGCACTCAACTTGCCAGGTTCTTCAGACAATGCTGTAGTTACTATCAACGAGTCTAACCTCTCTGGTAACATCGCTCTCAACGTTTGGGGTGAGTACAGTACTATCAATGCAGAGAACACTACATTCACTGCTGTTGACAACAACACAGCCGAGGGGTATGCTGCTGTTAAGCTCAACAACGACGGTGAAACCTCTGCCGAGGGTACAGTTATCAACATCACAGGTGGTAAGATTGATGTGACCGGTTCTGCTGCCGAGGATACCGAGGCTGTATCTAACGGTACTTCTACCGGTACAATCAACATCAGCGATAATACTGTTGTAAACGGTGAGGTTGCTACAATGGTAGCTGTTATCCGCTATGCCGATGGCAACTCATACAGCTTCGAGACACTTGCTGGTGCTATTGCTTTTGCAGAGGCTGGTGAGACAGTAACTCTCATCCGCGATGTGGAAATCAACGAACTCGTTGAGATTGAGAAGGCAATCACACTCGACCTTAATGGTAAGACTGTAACAGCTAACTGCAAGAAAGCATTTGAAGTATCTGCAAACGCTACAATCAAGAACGGTACTATCAGTTCACAACAACGTTGTGTTGACACACGTAAAGCTGTTGAGTTAACACTTGAAAATTTAATACTCAATGCTATTGAATATTATTCAGCTTGGGGAAATCAACAACCTTTAACTATCGGTGGTGAAGAAAATGGTACTATAGTTAATATGACAAACGTTGATATCAATGCTGGTGATGTAAATCAAAATCCTCGCAATTACCAAGGTTATGGTATTATTACTTTTGTTAAATCAACAATAAATATTGACAATTGTGATATTTTAGGATATATGGCAATATATCTTAAAGAAGGTTCGGACAATTCTGTAATTAATATTAATAATTCAACATTAACCACTGATATTACAGGTAACGATGTAGTAGGCAACAACACTTCTGTTATTTATTATGAAAATGTTAATAATGTAGAAATTGAAATCACTAATAGCAGTTTAGTAAAAGCTGTAGGTGATAATATGTTTATTATTGGCATAAAAGGTGATAACAACAGTATAACTATCGGACAAGGTTGCAACATTGAAGCAAATGATGGAAACATCATTCATTCAATAACAGAATTTGATAGTAACATTATCATCCTTCCTGCAGCATACGCTGAACAACTTATAGCTGAAGGTTATGTTGTAAGTGAAGCAGATGCTAATGGTCTTATTGAAGTTAGCGGTCTTGCAGAAGCTAAGATCGATGACACTTATTACGCAACTCTCGCTGATGCTCATGCAGCAGCAGTAGAAGGCGATGTCATCAAGATGTTGGTTGATTTGGAAATGGACAAGACCTTTACAATTAGCAAGAACATCACATTTGATGGTAACAACAAGACATTGACATCAAGCAGTCAAAATCCACAGATA
>JAZUSL010000107.1:0-7694 GCA_045606705.1 Bacteroidales bacterium | reverse complement strand
TTTTCATAAATTTTAAATTTTATTTGGTTAATAATGATTGCAAAAATAAAACATTTCCAATGATTTGTCAAGGAAAAAATAGTAAAGAAATATTAACGTTGGCTATGGACTATGGACTATGACTATGAACTATGACTATGGACTATGACTATGAACTATGACTATGACTATGACTATGAACTATGACTATGACTATGGACTATGGCTAACAGTTAATAGTCCCCGCTCCCGTTCCCGTATCCCGCACCCGCACTTAACCCCCAAAAAATATTGCCTAGATTTCCCAAATCACCAATAAACACTATACTCAACGAGTTAAGTCTCATTTTTTTAAAAATAATAGTATTTTCCCCTTGTATATATATAAATAATATAGTACCTTTGCGATTCTTTTTTTAGTGGCTAAAGTAGTGTAGTTGAATTGACTATGACTATGAACTATGACTATGAACTATGACTATGACTATGGCGATGACTATGGCGATGACTATGGCGATGACTATGGCGAAAGCACTTTGCGACCTTGCGACTCTGTGACCTTGCGACTTTTTGAAAAAAATTGAAAAACAAAACAAAATAAATATTATTAACTTAAATTAAACGCTTATGAAGAAAAAATTTATTCTTTTAGCAATGATGCTCCTGACCTTAATTGGAGGGGTGAATTTAAACGTGCTTAATGCACAAGGAACAGTGGAAATTGGTGTATCTGATAATTCTCCAACAGGACTGTATCCAATGTATTCATCTTGGTCTTATTCAGAATCTCAACAGATCTATACTGAGAGTGAAATAGGTCAAACTGGTCGTATTACAGAAATTGCATTTAAGACATCTACAGGAAGCAAGGATCATAATATAACTGTGTGGATGTTGACTACATCTCAGGAAAACTTGAGTACAGCTGTTTCTTATGCTGATACTGACATCGTGTTTAATGGTGTGTGGAAAGTTAGCAAAGCTGAAGCAAACGAATGGGCTCCAATAGTATTGTCGGAACCGTTTGAATATAATGGTGGAAACCTTGTTGTTGTAATGAGGGAGAATGGTACAGGTGGAACAGATAAATTCCATAGATATACCAAGAGTATAGGTACTAGCTTGTGCTACAAGTATGGTTCATCTGCTTCAAATCTTTTGACTAATTCTTATACTGGGTCTACTAATAATAATTTGTTCCGCATTGCTTTTGAACCAGCCGACGACATCGTTCCTGCTGCTCCAACAAATCTTGTTGCTACAGCAATTGACCATCAATCTATTTCCTTGACATGGACTGCCGGAGATGAAAACGCTTTGAAATATAATATTTATCAAGGTGGTGTAAATATCGGTTCTACAACACAAACTTCATACCCTGTTGAAGGTTTGACAGCAGAAACAAACTACTGCTTCACAGTTGAAGCAGTACGTGGTGCAAATATATCAGAATCCCGTTCTAACGAAGCTTGCGCTATAACATTAGAAGCTCCTGCTATCCAAGATAAAATAGTAGGCACAGGAAATGCTGGAAGTATTTATCAGTTGCCAACATATACCTACTACAAATATTCTATGACACAGCAAATTTATACGGCATCAGAACTTGGATTTGGAGCTGGCAACATTTCAAAAATAGCTTTCAAGACAGTTTCGGGAGGTTCATTCACTCGTAACATTGATGTGTATATAAAGAATACATCAAAATCGTCTTTTACAGATCAATGGGATATGGAGTCTATGACTTCTTCTGATAAAGTCTTTAGTGGAAATTTTACTTTTAACTCAAACAATGAATGGGATGAGATAATACTTCAAACTAATTTTGAATATACTGGTGGCAATATCTTGATATGTGTTGATGATAATACTGGTTCATATCCGGGAACTCTGTATTTTGCAGTTAATGCTACAACAAATAATAGTGCTGTTTATACTTTTGATGATAATGTAAACTACAGACCAGATAATCCTATTCCAAATAGTAATTCATGGGGAAGTGGTGTGTTGACAAACAATAACTACATGAAATTTACTTGGGAATCAGCAAAACCTTCAGTAACCGTTACTCCAGATCCTATCGCTCTCGGCGAGGTTAGAATGGGTAACTACTGGACAGAAAGAACATCTGGCGTTGAAGTTACAGCAACAGCAAAGAACACAACTCTCGGCACAATAACAAACGGCAGCTCTTTCTTCACAATGACAACTCCATCCTACAATGATGCGAATACTGAAGCTGCTTTCACAGTAGGATATGACAAAACAGCAAATGCTACAGGTTTGCAAGAAGGCACTATTACTGTGACTTATGAAGAAACAGAAACCAAAGAAGTTACAATGACAGCAACAGCTTATACCCCTGTTGATGGCGACGTCTTCGAAAAGGCTACCGCTGTAACCTTCACTGATGGAACTTTCTCACATACTCCAACTTTCGCAAACTTACACGATGATTATATCATTCCTTATGAATATAACGATGGCAACAATCCTGATGCTGTCTATACATTCACTTTGACAGAGACTTCTCTCGTTACTGCAAATACGGACGCAGGTTCTTGGATGGCTGTCTATAATAGCAATTTCGGCGGACAAGGCGGTCCTAAAGCTGATAACTCTATCGAAACAAACCTCCAAAACACAATGTTGGAAGCAGGTACCTATTATTTAGTCGTTGCAGTTAATGGAAACTTCACACTTACTGTTACCGCAGCAGAACTTCCTAAACCGACAATCTCTTATTACAACCCTCAAGACGGTGCTATGGAACAATCAGATCCTGTTTTATTTAGCTGGGATATGAACTACGCAACAGAATATCAATTGTTGTGTGGTACAACAAATCCTCCTACAGATGTAATAGTAGATTGGACAAATGAACTCGCTTATTATCTCCAACTTGAAGGATTTGACAAAAATACAAGATATTATTGGCAGGTTAATGCTCGTAACGAAGCAGGTACAACAAACGGTGAAGTCTATTCTTTCGTAACTCCATTAGATGCTCCACAAAATGTTACAGCATCTGCAACAGAACTCTATCCTGATAACAACACAACAACAATATCTTGGAGTGCTCTCGAAAGCGCAACATTGACAGGTTATAATGTTTATGTAAATGATGTAAAACAAAACGCAGAACTTCTTACAGCAACATCAATGACATTGGCAGAACTTCCATACGGCTTAAATCCAGGAAACCTTGTTGAAGTAAAAGCAGTTCACGGAGATTTAGGTGAATCGCCTGCGGCATCTGTCTATGTTGAAGTGGCAGGTTCATTCCCATTCACACTTACAGTTACCGACGGAACAAATCCTATCGAAGGCGCAACAGTTAGATTGATTAATGGTGTTGACGAATTTGGAGTAGCAATTGAAGAAGTGACTCTTACAACAAATGCAGAAGGTGTTGCAACAGCAACGTTGCCATTGCTCGCTACCAATAAATTTTACGATATCATAATAAGCAAGGAGTATTACGAGACAACTCCAATAAATGCACTTTATATCAGTTATTGGCAAGTTTCAAACGGAACAACTTATGATTTGTCTTATGCCTTAGATATGGCAAAACCTACAGATGTAGTTGCCTCACCTGCTTATATTCACGTTGGCGAAAGCACAACAATATCATGGACAGGTGTTGAAGGTGATGATGTAACATATAACGTTTATGTTGACGGTGTAAAACACAATACAGAAGCTGTCGAAGGTACATCATACACTATTTCAGGTCTCGCATATAATAAAAACGGATATGCAGTCACAGTAACAGCAGAACACGCATTAGGCGAAACACCTGCAAGTTATGCCACACAAGTATATGTCGGTGGTACTTTCACTCTCACAGTTAACGTTACAGACGGAACAAATCCAATCGAAGGCGCTGAAGTAACAGTTAAAGGTGACGACTGGACATACGATGAATTTGGTAATCTTATCACCGCATACGAACCGGTGACAACAAATGCAGACGGAGTTGCTGTTATCGAAAACGTAAAATTGCTCCAATCAAGCATGAATGGTTATTCTTGCTATTATATTACAGCATCTTACGGAATATATAACGATGGAACAGCAAGTATCACTAACTATAGTTCTATCGCTAACGGCGGAAGTGTAACAAGAGATATTGCATTGACATTAGTAACTCCTGCAAACGTAGCAACAGTAGAAGATTATTATATGGTAGGTGAAGATATAGAATTGACATGGGAAGCTCCAGAACTTGAAGATGAAAGCGCATTGCTCGGATACAATGTCTATCAGATGATAAACTATGGTCAAGAAACCGTATTATTGAATGATGAAATCCTTACAGAGACAAGCTATACAATCTCAGGTCTTGAATATGGATATTACCAGTTGGGAGTATCTGCCGTTTATAGTATAGATGGAAATGAATCTGAATCAGATAAAGTAAATGTTTCTGTTCAGGTTTCAGATTACGCTTCAATTACGGGTACCGTAAAAGACACAGAAGGCAATATTGTTAAAGGTGCAACTGTTGTTATCAGTGGCAATAATGTATTTTATGAATCAGTAGAATATACCTTAACATCTGATAATAATGGTGAGTTCTCAAGCGATGAAATCATGCCGTCAGATTGGCAAGGCTATACGGTAAGAGCAACAGCTTTTGATTTGGTAGACTATGAAGCTGTGAACGATTTCTATGTGACATACGGAGAAGAAAATAATTACGACATCGTGATGGAACAACTTCCTGGCGGCGATTTCGTTGTAAACGCTGAACTTATTGACGAAGAAACAAGAGTAAATGTTACATGGGAAGAAGTTGAAGGCGCAGTTTCATATAATGCCTATAGAAAGAACTCGGAAGGTGAAATTACAACACTCATGGAAAATTCAACAGAATATCCATTGTATGACGACTGGACAGCATTGGCTGACGGCGAATATACATACGGTGTTTCTGCAAATGTTGATCAAGAAGTGATATTGATGAATGAGGGGTTTGATAATAATCAAATGCCATCAGGTTGGACTGTAAGTAATAAC
Source organism: Bacteroidales bacterium (assembly GCA_045606705.1). Taxonomy (GTDB): domain Bacteria; phylum Bacteroidota; class Bacteroidia; order Bacteroidales; family F082; genus Limimorpha. The sequence continues at coordinate 2,690 of JAZUSL010000107.1, read as the reverse complement.
ACAGGTGATAATACTTATTGGGTAGTGTCAAATTATGAGTTGTCTGTATCGGGAAGTATGGGTTATGAATATTATATAACAACAAATGATCTTGAAATAACATCAGCTACTCAGTTGTCATTTAAATTTAAGACACCAAGTTGGGGTGGAGATATTAATACCTTGAAAGTTCATGCTGTTGGAGTAGATGTTGAATTAGAAATATATAATAGTAATAAGACTAATTATAGTAATTATGAATATGCTGAAGTTGATTTGCCAAATGTATTGATAGGAAAGACAATCAAATTAAGATTTACAAGTTTGGATGGTTGGGGTTATGCAACTAAACTTGATGATATAAAACTTGTGTCTGCTGCAACATACACCACAGGTGTCAGCTGGTCAGAACCTGTCGTAAAAGGCGGTATCGAATTCTTGGCAACAGCAACAGGCAACTGGAATGAAGGTTCCAACTGGAGCACAGGTGTAGTACCTGCTTCAACAGACAATGTCATTATCAAGGGTGATGCAGAAATCACAGAAGATGTAAACGTCAACTCTATCAATATCGCTGCAGGCGCAACATTGACACTCACATCTGGTACTCTTAACGTAACAGAAGGCATCAGCAATACTGTTGCAGAAGCATTGGTAATTGAAGACGGCGCACAATTGTTCCAAAACAACAACAAACTTGTTGCTACATTCAATATGGATATCGTAAATCCATCTTCATGGACATCTCATACAGAAGGTTGGCAATTCGTCTCATCACCTGTGAAGAATGCAGAATTTGAATCATTTATCCCAGCAGAAGGTGACTACGACTTGTTCAAATATGACGGAACACAAGAATTGGAATGGATGAACCATAAACAACATACACAAGGCGGAACAGAGTTCTCATACAACTTCGACGACCAAGTCATCCCAGATGGATTTACTCAAATTAACAACGATGGAGATACTCAAAGTTTAAATTGGCATGCAGAATTATATGGAGGTGGTGTCTATAGTGGACAAAATATCTATTTATATTCATCTTTATTGGGTAGTGCAGGTTGCTTATATAGCGAATCATTTGCAAATGCCGACAACTATTTGGTATTGCCAAAAACAAGTATCATTGAAGGCTCATGCCTGAAGTTCAAGGCTGCAAGTTATTATTCTCATGCATACGGTGGTTCATCAGGAACTCTTGAAGTTTATGTTTCTGAAACAGACAATAGTTCTGTAGCAAACTTTACAAAGATAGAGACATGCGATGTCTCTAATGGATCAGATGCTAATACTAACATAGCAAACGCATTGAGAGATATCACAATAGATTTGAGCGCATATGCCGGTAAGGAAATCTATATCGCTCTCCGTCATAACTATCCATATCCATATAACTTTGCTTCATTGGTATTAGTAGACGACTTGCAGATGGTAAGCGGAACATTCGTTCCATTTGATGAAGAATTCGTACAGGGTCGCGGTTATCTCGCTTCTTACGAGACAGAGACAACAGCAACATTCGCAGGTACTGTCAACAGTGCTAACTCATTTACATTTGAAGAAGTAAACGCATACGAAGAAGGTAGCTACGCTAACTTCTACCTCCTCGGCAACCCATTTACATTCAACATGAACTGGGCAAATGTAACATTAAATAATGTATATAATGGTTTCGCTACAGTAGGCGCAAATGGTAGTTATGTCTATAGCAATGTGAGTGAAGTGACAGAGATTCCTGTAGGTGACGGTTTCTTCGTTATGACAACAGGCAGCGAACCTTCAATGTCGTATACACATGCTGCATCTAAAGGCACAAGAGGCGTTGATGCAAATTCCATCAACATCATTGCTTCAGGTGAATCTGGCTACGACAACGTCGTTATTCGTTTGGCAGGTTACGAAACAGAAGGTTTCACAAAAATAGATAACTTCAACAAGGAAATAGCAGAAGTCTATGTCGAGAACTTCGGCAACCGTTATGGTATCATGAGTTACGACGAAAACACCACAGAAGTAGAAGTGTCATTCCACGCAAATGAAATGGGTAACTACACAATAGCTGCTGTTCCATCAGGCAAGTTCCAAACATTGACATTGGTCGACCGTTTCACAGGCATCGAAACAAACTTATTGGTTGAAGACTATCACTTCATAGCAACAAGCAGCGACAACGCTAACCGTTTCATCGTTAAGTTAGCAGTCAGCGATCAGCAGTCAGCAGTCAGCGACAACTTCGTTTACCAAAGCGGAGAAGAACTTATTGTTGACGCTGAAGGCAGAGTACAGATCATCGATGTTATGGGTCGTGTTGTTTACAGCGACGACGTTGAAAGCACAAACAACAGAATCGACGTAAGCGGTTTCAGAAACGGCACTTACATGGTAAGAGTTATCAACGGAAGTGAAGTTAAAGTAGAAAAGGTGGTTATTTATTAATTGGTTTAAAGTTTAAGGTTTAAAGTTTAAGGTGAAGATCATCAGACCTTAAACCTTAAGCATTAAACCTTAAACCAAAAAAAGAAAAAATATGAAAAAGATAATATTAGCGATAGCATTGTTTGTAGCTTTAGGTTTAAGCGCAAATGCACAAAGTGACGGATTCTTCTCAAGTGGAAGCAACTTTAAAGAATACAGAGAAGACGTATGGGCACAGGATATGCCTGTATTGCCTGGACAACACGGTGTCGATTACGACTTTGCGGCAGAAC
>JAZUSL010000106.1:0-11696 GCA_045606705.1 Bacteroidales bacterium | reverse complement strand
ATGGAAGGCTGTACCGCTCCGCAACGTGATGAGAATCAGCTCCACGCCGCAATAGTGGAGATAATCGCAGAGACCGATGCCGAAGTGAAATATTCTACCGTACAAAACTGGTATCCAGGCGACAAAGAAGGTAAAGGCGGAATCTATAACTTTGTGACAAAACGCGGAATTTGTCGTGGCAATAACTCGAAAATATCGTGGACGCAAGTCGAGACGGGTTCTGCAATTACTTGGAAATACCCAAGTTGCATCTTGAAAGGCGAAAATTCCTCAGCAGAATTTTACTCGGTGGCAGTGACAAACAACTACCAACAAGCAGACACAGGAACTAAAATGATCCATCTTGGAAAGAATAGTAAAAGTACTATCATTTCAAAAGGTATCTCAGCTGGTCACAGTCAGAATGGCTATCGCGGTTTGGTGAGAATTGCGCCTAACGCAAGCAACTGTCGCAACTTCTCACAATGCGACTCGTTACTTCTCGGCGACAAATGCGGTGCACACACTTGGCCTTACATTGAATGTAGCAACGATACGGCAATACTCGAACACGAGGCGACGACATCGAAAATATCTGAAGATCAATTGTTCTATTGCAATCAAAGGGGAATTGACACTGAGAAGGCAATCGGCTTGATTGTTAATGGTTATGCTAAAGATGTTTTGAACAAACTTCCGATGGAATTTGCTGTTGAAGCTCAGAAATTATTGTCAATCACATTAGAAGGTAGTGTTGGTTAATTATTTTTAACTTAAAGAAAATTAAGAACTATGTTATTCGATATAAAAAATTTACACGTCTCTGTAGGAGGCAAAGAAATATTAAAAGGTTTTAACTTAACCGTCAACGAAGGTGAGATTCACGCCATTATGGGACCTAACGGAACCGGCAAGAGTACTTTGGCAGCAGCCATTACAGGTAGAGAAGGTTACGAAATTACTGAAGGTGAGATTTGGTTTAAAGGTAAGAATATCTTAGAGATGAGTCCTTCCGATCGTGCCAACGAAGGCATTTTCCTCAGTTTCCAATATCCAGTCGAGATTCCGGGTGTTAGCATCCAGAATTTCATGCGTACTGCCATCAATGCTAAACGTGAATATCAAGGACTTCCAAACATCACCATGCCGGAATTTCTTAAGATGATGAAAGAGAAGCAGGCGATGGTGGAGATTACTGCAAAACTCCAGAATCGTTATGTAAACGTTGGATTCTCAGGTGGTGAGAAAAAGAAAAATGAAATCTTCCAGATGGCGATGTTAGAACCTCAACTCGCAATTCTTGATGAGACTGACTCAGGCCTCGACATCGATGCTTTGAGAATAGTGGCTAACGGAGTTAATCAGTTGCATAGAGATGACAACGCATTCATCGTTATCACTCACTATCAACGACTTCTCGATTATATCGTTCCTGATTTCGTTCACGTGATGTACGACGGACGTATAGTAAAATCGGGCGATAAATCTCTCGCCTTAGAACTTGAAGAAAAAGGTTACGAATGGATTAAAGACACTTTACTTTAATTAAAAACTTTGTAACTTATGGAAAATCAAGAAATAATATTACATAATAGATTCATCGAATATGCTAATGTTTCGATGGAGAAGATTTCCGCCGATGACACTCCAAGGGTGAAACAGTTACGTCAAGAAGCTCTTAAAAGATTTATCGACAAGGGTTTCCCGACGAAGAAGATGGAGAAATGGCGTAACTCTCGCATGATAGAATGTGTTAATGAAAATTATAATATAGATTCTATCGAGAAGAAAAACCACGATTTCCACTGCGTGATTCAAAATCTTGACACTGAAGTCGTGACGCTTACAAACGGTATGTTCTCTGAAGGTGAAAGTCTTAAAACATTGAGCAGCGGTATCGTAATCGGAAGTACACGTAAGGCGATGCAACAATTTCCAGAACTCTTTGAAGAATATTTTGGAACTTGTAACGTCAACGATGTCAATGGTTTTTACGATATTAACACAGCATTATGGCAAGACGGATTTTTTATCTATGCTCCAAAAAATGCTGTCGCAGAGAAACCTATTCAGATAATTAAAATCATCGACGAGGAAAACAATCCTTTCATTCAGACAAGAAATCTCATCATATTAGAAACAAACTCACAACTTCAAATTATTGATTGTGACGACTCTATAAAAGAACAGTCGAGTTTTGTAAATTCTTATACTGAGATAATAATTGGAGAAAACGCACAGTTAGATAATTATAAGCTACAGAATCTGAACGACAATTCTTCCTTGTTAAACACTAATACTATCAAGCAGTTAGCTAACAGCAGGTTACAGACTCACACTATCAGTTTCAACGGCGGCAAGATTCGTAATAATATTTTCGTTGACATTGACGGCGAGGGAGCGGAAAGTAATCTATATGGACTTTATTTAGTTGATAAGAAACAACATGTAGATAATCAACTTAAAGTAAATCATAACGTTCCTAATTGTAACAGCAACGAAAAATTCAAAGGCATCATCGACAACGAAGCAACGGCGGTTTTCAACGGACATGTTTATGTTGCGCCTAACGCACAGAAAACCAATGCATATCAGAATTGTAGCAATATAATTCTTACAGACACTGCCAAGGTCAATGCGATGCCTTTCCTTGAAATATATGCTGATGACGTAAAATGTTCACACGGCTCGACGATAGGACAGTTAGATCAAGATGCGATGTTTTATATGCAACAGAGAGGCATCAGCAACGACAACGCTCGTATGCTTTTGATGTACGCTTTCGCTGCTGAGATAAGTAATAACATTGAAATAGAAGCTCTTAGAGAACGTATCGACGATATGATAAAACGTCGTTTGAAAGGCGAATTGTCATGTTGCGAAAACTGCGTCTTCCAATGCAGCACACCGAAAGAATACGATTTCAAGATTGATTTGAGTAAGATATGATATTCAATAATTTAGATATAAAAGAGATACGCAAGCAATTTCCGATTTTAGACAGAACGGTCTATGGGAAACCGCTTGTGTATTTCGATAATGCAGCCACGACACAGAAGCCTCTTTGCGTAATTGAAAGAGAACGTGACTATTATCTTAACGAGAACTGCAACATACATCGTGGCGTTCATTTTTTAAGTCAAGAAGCGACGGAGGCATACGAAAACGCTCGCAAGACAATTGCCGCTTTTGTCAACGCCAAAAATTCTAACGAGATAATCTTCACGAGAGGAACAACAGAATCGTCAAACCTTCTCGCTACTTCTCTTGGAAAACTACTTGTAGATAAAGGCGATAAGGTAATGGTTTCGGCTATGGAACATCATTCCAACATGGTTCCGTGGCAGCAGATGATACAAGAAAAGAACGGCGAATTACTTGTCATTCCGATGGATAAAAACGGCGTCTTAGATTTGAACGCGTACGAAGAATTGTTAAAGCAAAGACCTAAGATTGTCAGCATCGCTCATATTTCCAACACCTTAGCTACGATAAATCCTGTTAAAGAGATGATAGCGATGGCACATAGATATGACATCCCTGTCATCATCGATGGAGCACAGTCGATAGCGCATCATATCATTGACGTTCAAGATTTAGACTGCGATTTCTTTGTCTTTTCCGGACATAAGATGTATGCTCCAATGGGAATAGGCGGACTTTATGGCAAGATGAAATGGTTGGAGAAGATGCCGCCTTATCAATATGGAGGCGAGATGGTTGATAAAGTCAGTTTTGAGCAGACGACATTCAACAAGGTGCCTTTCAAATTTGAAGCAGGAACGCCTAATGTGGGAGCAGCCTTGGGATTAGAAACTGCCGTTAAATTCATTCAAAGTCTTGACAGAAAAGCCGTTGAAGAATACGAAGAATACCTTTTAAATTACGCCACAGAAAGACTTTCAAAGATAGATGGAATCAGATTTATAGGACAAGCTCCGAAAAGAAGCGGCTTGATTTCATTCTTAATCGACAACATCCATCCTTACGACTTAGGAACGATAGTCGATAAGATGGGAGTGGCTTTGAGGACAGGACATCATTGTGCGGAACCTGTGATGACGTTCTTCGATATTCCTGGAACTGTAAGAGCTTCGTTTGCAGTATATAACACCACAGAAGAGATAGATATTTTCATCAAGGCTGTAGAAAGAGCAGCCAATATGTTAAGATAAAATTTATTAAGAAATGACAATAAAAGAGATACAAGATTCTATCGTTGAAGAATTTTCAATGTTCGACGACTGGATGGACAGATACGCGATGTTGATTGAAATGGGCAAAGACTGCCCAATGATTGACGCTCAATATCGTAACGACAACTATCTTATCAACGGATGTCAGTCGAGAGTCTGGTTACATGCCAAATTAGAAGACGGCAAAGTCTATTTCAGTGCCGACAGCGATGCCGTGATAACAAAAGGCATCATCAACTTATTAATAAAGGTATTATCAGGACAGACACCGAAAGACATCATCGAAGCCGACATGAGTTTCTTGGACGAGATAGGATTGAAAGAACACCTCTCTCCTACCCGTTCCAACGGATTGTTGAGCATGGTGAAACAGATGATGCTTTACGCGGAAGTTTTTTCAAAATCTGAGAATCTGGAAAACTGAAAATCTGAAAAAAATGTTAAATATTTTTAAGAAGAAAGAACCAATGACAGCTGAAGAAAAAGAATTGTTAAAGGAAAGAATCATCGCGGTTTTGGGTAGTATTTATGACCCTGAGATTCCGGTTGACATATACAAATTAGGATTGATTTACAACATCGACATTGATGATGATGCCAATGTAACGATACTCATGACAGTGACGGCACCTAATTGTCCGGTCGCTGATCAGCTTCCGACATTTGTGAAAGAGAAAGTCGGAAGTATGATGGGAGTTCGTAAGTGCAAGGTAGAATTGACATTTGAGCCAGCATGGAATCCATCGATGATGAGCGAGGAAGCACGTGCCGAGTTAGGATTCGACGATGGTTTCGGATTAGGAGATTTGATGTATTAGAATCTGTAGGGACGCGGCAAGCCACGTCCTATTTTGTTGATTCTTTCAAGTAATTCAAAAAATCTTCGTCTAAAGATTTTCCTTTGTCGCGTAATGTCAAATCATACAATCTATAGAATTCGTATGGATTATGAAATCCTTTTACCATCTCGTCTTTCAATCCTGCCTTGACAATCTGATTTGACATATAGAACCCCATAACATGACCGTTGTATTTATATACCGAGAGAAGTTTATCGACACACTCCTCAAAATCAATCTCTCTTTTTAAATACTGCACCACAATGGTTTGAAGATATTCGATGTCATCTTCGGCTTTGTCATATAATGCTGTAAATTCCGCTGCAAGTTCTTGTGAGTTAATGATAGAACTATAGTATTGATTGTAATCCATATTATATTTGTCAATTTGATCAGCAACACCTTCGTTAGCAATCATATCGAGTGCGAAGTTAATGTCATTCGCATAATTGAAATCATGATTTTCAAAATGTCTTCTATATGCATGGAAGAATTCATGAGCAATAAGGTTGACTCTGGTATCTTCATCCATTCTATAAATGAAATTCAAATCAACAACAATGGCTTCATCTCTATCCTGAGCGTCTGCGTAAAGAAATAGAAAAAATACAGGTTTCAATTTAGCGGAAGAATCCAACATTTCACATCCTAAGAAGGATTGTAATCTGAATTTAGCTTTAGTGACCAGTGTTTCAAAATCATAGTTATCCCTAAAAACTTTAATATCAGAATAATTATTGTTTACTTCTTTGTAATTCTCAACAAAAAGTCTCTCAAGCATATTGGTATTTTCTAGATTCATCATACTTTCAGAATCACCAAAGACATAATTTATGGAAGTCTTTACAATATCAATTATACGGCTATCCATTATTGAATATGCTGTAGAACTCTCAAATTGAGACCATTGTTCCTCGTCGATTTCCTTTCCATTTTTGAGTTTGTCTGTTATTTTAAAGAACTCATCAACAGAAGTAAGATCAACATTCTGAGCAAATGTCAATGATGAATTTATCAGAAACAAAAGGAGCAATATTCTTTTCATCACGAAACAATATTCTGAACCAATCCGGCAATAATAATTATTATGAATGCCACAATAGTGATACCTATCCATACGACTTTACATGCTAATACCGTTATTCCGACATAAGTCAAAATCACTGATAGCGCTCCCAAATATATAGATATGCCTATTCCTGTGACGAAACCTCTGATGAAACGTCTTAAAGGCGATGCCACTCTGTAAGCGAATCCTGGGAGATCTCTTTTGCAATACCTCATGCTGTAATACATCACAAAGACTACTGACAGCAACATCATTCCCAAAACGCCAATGTCGAGTTTATCCATCAGCCATGATGTCCATGGAGCATAAAATCCTGATTCGTAAAGCGTATGCAATAGAGGCGCTATGAGCAAGGCGCACAACACTATCGCGAGGTTACCGCCCAAACGAGACATCAACGCCATTCGTTCTTCCAAGCGTTCCTGCATATAAGCCTCTTTGGAACCTGCCTGCGGGAACTTATTAACTTTCTGCAATACGCTCCATGCCTTGCCGAAACGACGCATCGAACAATAATGATTCACCTTGTCTTTGAGGTCGTCCATGTGATCGGATACAGGCGATGTCACGGTTATCAACTCCCAATCATCACCGAGCAAGAGACATGAATATCTCTTTCTATCGACTTCATAAACGACAGTCTTTGCCTCACATTCGCATGCTTCGAGAATATTGAAACAGACCGCAGTATGTTGACCATGCTCTATCTTGTTTGGCATTCGCGATAACATACTTCCTACTATAGGACGAGATGCTAAGTCGTTTTTGTTGAAATTCTCTTTCTCGACATTATGTTTCTCAATCACTCGCCAAGGCGTGCTATTGTTAAAAAGTTTTATGATTTTAGGTACTTCGTCAAGTGGAACCTGAGAAGGAAAACGATAATCGACGTTGACTTTATAATATAAACTCTGGCGTAATTCCCAATAACGAACTAAATGCGCATCACCCACGCAGGTGGGACAAGTGACTCTACCACTTCCTTTGCAGGTAGGACAAGTCTCTTCTCTAAAAGAAGGAACTTCGATATATCCTTTGCCACTACAAGCAGAACAAGTGTGAAATTCTTGTTTATCCACATAATGAGATTTCAGACCTTCACTTGTATAGTAATACTCAAGTTTTCTATGTGTAACATAATCACCTCCTCTGCCTCCACATTTCGTACAAACCTGCTTTGCTGTACATGCTACTCTGATTGTTCCGCTGCCGCTACATTTCCCGCAAGTCACCTTGCCTGTAGCATGACAAGTGTGACATCCATCGATATATTGAGACCCTTTTATACAGAACTTGTTCTCATTATTAGTGAACGTTGTCGGATAAGAAGCCGAAGCCCAACGGTCTATCTGCGATGCTGAAGTTATTGTCCTTGGAGGGAACGACCTGCCTCTGATGCGTTCGTATGTGTTTTCAAGAGTACGGTTGTCATATTGCGTCTTAAGCAATCCTCTGTAGATAGGAGTATCCCATACTTCGACAATCTTCAGCTGGTCGCCTAATCTGTTGCGGTTGTAGCCTTCTATCGATTTTGCCCAGTCGTTGAACAACTGACGGAAACGATTTTCCTCCGATTTGGAGAAACTGATTTTTTGTGAATCTCTATAATTTGCCATAACCAATCCTCCTTAAAATGATGTTGCGTCGTTATCAAAGTCGAGTTTACGTATTGCGCTTAATCCTAATCGTATCGACACTATTACAGCGATGATTATCAGTATCACCAATATAAGAGGTAAGAACAATGCCAATTCTTTCTGGACGTTGAGTTCTTCATCATATTCGTCTAAGGCATTCCAACAATATTCAAACACCGTGAGACCTTCGAACTCTTTGTCGGTCTCGCCTTCGGCAATATCTTTTTGATATAATTGTTCTGCATATTGCATCATCTTGTCTTTTGCCGCTTCAAATTTTGATAATGAATAAGCGTCGTAAGATGACACGATGGTCTCTTTTATATTGACAGGTTCCGTTTTTTCTGAAGATTTATTTACATAGAAACGGTGAAACAATATTATCGCCGTTAATGCTATCAGCAAAATGATAAGCTGCTTAATTGCGTTTCCCATAACTTTATAATTTAAGTTTATTATTATTTAAACGCATTCTCTTTCAAGCCGTCGCCGTTCAATGTCAGACGGTCGAAGTATGAAGGCACTTCTCTTCCGAGATATTTATCGACATACATCTTCGCCATATATTGTCCGAGCATGAAACCGTGACCGCGCATACCGGCAATCAGGTTGTTATCAGGGTCGACGATGTAGCGCGGCTCAGTATAATATCCCGACCAGAAAGCCTGGAAGCTGACAGCACCCAACTGCGGAATCCATTCGCGGAACACCTCAGCACATATCTCCAAGAAAGCTTTTGAGTTATATCTCAAGTCCTTCACGACTTCAGAGGCATCGGTGGCAGGAGAAGCACAACCAATTATCTGTCCCGTATGAGCGAACTGCTGACCATAAACAGCGGAGAATCCTTTGTAATGACGGCGGTCGATAATCATATCCAAAGCATCGCCGTCCTTACCCATGAGCGGCAGTCTTCCTGTGATGAACGCTTGATGCTTAACAGGATAGAATCCAGTATCAACGCCAAGTTGTTTTGCGAACTCGCCAGCGTTAGAGCCAAGAGCATTGACGAAATGTTCGCAATGAAATTCAATAAACTCCTGATTATGATTATAGACTAACGCCATAAAACCTTTGTCGGTACGTTGTACTTCGAGCAGACGAGCGTCTTCCATAAAGACACCACCGTTATGAGTTGCCACCTTTCTGATATAATCGATGACGCGTCCAGGTGTGGCTTGCCAACAATTCAATGTAATCAAGGCAGCTTGATAAGTGTCGAGATTCGGGTTGAAGAAAGGAGAAATCTCTTTGGTGAAATCTTTCTTATCGACCATATAACCTTCCGACCAAGCGAGGGACGCTTCTAACGCCTTGTATTCTTTTTCATCGTGAGCGAGACCGACATAACGTATCGGTTTATAATGAATATTCGTGACTTTCTGTATCTCCTTGAAAATCTCCTGATTCTGATTTGCTATCTCCGCAATCTCAGGCACAGAGAACGCAGGACGACCTCCGCCAATGTTACGCCACGAAGAACCGTGTTCATAATTAATAAGGTATGTCTTCTTGCCGGCTTCCGAGAAATAACGGAATGCAGCACTACCTGTGATGCCGCCACCCGCTATGAGTACGTCGCAATCGACGCGTCTGCTTGTCTTGTTAGCAGGTATTATGATGTTGGTATTTGTCTTAGGTGGTTGCAGTTCATTAAGCGTCACCTGATTTGAAAGAGGTCCGCGTGGCGTTGATTCGCCTTGAAGCTCGATTCCGTACGAACGTAACAGCTGACGCGCTCTCGGAACGCAACGTTTGCCTCTACATGTTCCCATGCCGAGACGCGTGGTATGTTTCAACTCATCGACAGAGATCGACTTCCTATCACCGACGATTTCCAAAATCTTTTCAATAGTAACATCTTCGCAATGACAAACGAACTTCGGACCTTTCTCATAATCGGCGAGAGGTTTCATAACAAGAGGTTCCGGATAATTTTCTTTTACGATGAAACCTGTCACTTCCGTTAAAGTTTCGTCTTTAATATCGAGAGCTTTAACGCGAGCGACATTTGTCTTGTTAGGTTTCTTCATTATCTTCTCGATGACGCCTTCACCGACTTTCTCGCCTTTATCATTAATAAGGTAAACCTCAGAGTTATCTTTCACGTCATATTCAAAAGGAAGGAAGAGACGATTCTGTTTGAGGTCGTAACCGAATATTGCGAGACCTGGACAATGCGAGACGCACTCCATACAACCGATACATTTGTCGTAGTCAATCATCGGTACGCTGCTGGTTGTAGGTTTTACTATCGCCTTCTGAGGGCATGAGAAAGTACATGGATTACAAGCGAAACCATAAACACAGTCTGCGATGACAAAATTCTTCTCGCGCATTCTTTCCAAAGAAGGTTTGTTAGGTTTCTCCAAACGACGTAACGGCTTCTGTTGAGAGTCGATATATTCTTTTGAGAGAGCGAGATATTCTTCATATTTAACTGGTTTTCTCATCTCCATTGCTATCTCCATCGCTACTTGCTTACCGCGAAGAACAGCGCATGTTCCCTCTCCTACCCTTACGGTATCGCCGGCACCGTATACCTTCAAACCAAAAATCTGTTTTCCTTTTTCAAGAATCTGATTATCCGGCATCAGACCAGTACATATATTAATAATGTCAATATTATCTATTACTTTTTCAGTTCCAGGGATTGGTTTGAAGTTCTCGCATTCTGCCACTACCGCCGCTTTTATTCCCGTATGGTCGTCATTAGGTATCGCGCGAAGTAAGACATGAGAAGTATAAATAGGAACACCTAAACGACGTAATCTATTAGCCTGTACGGGGAAACCACCTTCGTGATCCATACCTTCGATGATAGCGACGACATTAGCACCAGCTTGTATCGCCTGATAAGAAGTAAGATAACCGATGTTACCTGCGCCGACCGACAATATTCTCTTTCCTAATAAAGTATGTTCAACGTTCATCATCTTCTGCACTACAGCAGCGGTATAGACACCAGGAAGGTCGTCGTTTTCAAAGACAGGCATGAAAGGAACAGCACCTGTAGCGACGACGAGATATTCAGAATCTACGTAGAAGATATAATCCTCTTTTACATTTTTGACAGCTATACGTTTTCCTTCAAGTAAATCCCAAACTGTAGAGTTAAGGAATATGTTTGAGAGATCATCGCCAGCGAGAGTTTTGGCAATTTCGAAACCGCGTTGTCCGCCGTATTTCTGTTCTTTCTCAAAAAAGAAAAATTGGTGAGTCTGCATATTAAACTGACCACCAATCATAGCGTTATTATCGATAACGATATTATCTATTCCTAATTCATTAAGATATTGGCGGCATGCCAAACCTGCAGGACCTGCTCCGACGATGGCTACTTGAGTATAATAAACCTTTTGAGGTTCGTGCTTCGGTTCTTCTAATTCAGGGAGATAGTCGTGAGGGATTTCCTGTACTTTCTTCACGCCATCGACAGGAGTGATACAAATACGTTTTATCTTTCCATCAACGAGCATCTCGCAAGCGCCACACTTACCGATACCGCATTCTAAACTACGTTCACGACCATCTAGACTATGACTGTGAACCGTAAATCCAGCCTGATGTAAAGCTGCTGCTATGGTGTAACCTTTATAACCTCTTACCTTATGTCCGTTATATTCAAATTCGACTTCTTCTGATTTTTGAATGTCTAAAATAGGATGTTGTTCTATTCTGTTCATGGTATATTAATTTAAGTTAATACTATTCTGCTAAGCAAAGAGAGAAAGTTAGCAGAAACAACACCGCTAATTTATAAACTTTTTTTTATAAATCAAAACAAAAAAAGAGGAGACCGAAGTCTCCCCTTTTCAATATTCAGAATCTTATATTCTAAAATTCTTATTTGATAACTGTGATGCGTTCTACTGCTACACCAGTTTCAGTTGTGATACGTACCATGTAAACACCTGCTTCGTATTGTGCCATGTTGATGACTTCGTTGTCTGTTACGACTTCTGTGTCATACATC
>JAZUSL010000105.1:0-2638 GCA_045606705.1 Bacteroidales bacterium | reverse complement strand
ATGCCGAGACGGCAAATCTTGACCGCAGGATAATTCCTGATACGTTTCTCGTTTACAAAACGATGCCGTCTGAAACGGTTGAATTCAGTGTTGTTGTCAAAATCGTCGATTGAGATTCTGTCGTTTGCTAGACTGAAGTATGCTATGACATCTCCATTAAGGATATGTTCGTATACGTATGTTTCGGTAAGTCTGGCTTCGTGATAAGCATTAGCGTTGTTTAAGATAAAGTCGTTCAAATCTTCGTCGCCGCAGTCGAACGACTTTATCGTCTCGCCTTCTTGTAATTTCCTTACTTTATAAGCACTGAAATCACATCTACTGGAATTAATCATAGGTAACCTTCTGAATTTTTCATGATCATTTCATAATTGGCTCTCATTCTTGCCATTGCTTCAGGAGATTCCTTGTGATTTTCCCGCATTCTTTTCATAAAACGTCTTGCGTCCTCACCTCTGATAACTGGAGTATTCGCGATGTAAGGTGAGTCGATGATTACTTTTTCTTTCATAAATTTTAAAATTTTATTTGGTTAATAATGATTGCAAAGATAATAAAAGTCAAAAGTCAAAAGACAAAAGTCTAAAGATTTTTTGAACTATGGCTATGGACTATGACTATGAACTATGACTATGGACTATGACTATGACTAACAGCTAATAGTTCCCGTTCCCATATCCCGCTCCCGTTCTAGTTCCCGCTAAGCAACAATCTCATTAAGGTCGTAATATAACAGATGAGTTCTGCTGTTATCGTCGTTAAGACATTGGAATTTGTTCCTCTCATAGAACGACACTGCGTGTAAGTAAGCATCGACGGTGAGGAAGCGACATCCGGCGTTGTTTCCCTTCTTGTAATATGACTTGATGAAGTTAAGTAATTTGCTTCCGACCCCATATCCTTTAAAGTCGTTGTCAATTCCCAAGCGGCAAATCTTGACCGCAGGATAACTTTTGATACGTTTCTCGTTTACAAAACGATGTTTCCTGAAACGGTTGAATTTTGTGTTGTTATCAAAATCGTCTACGGAGATCCTGTCGTTGGCGAGGCTGAAATATCCGATGATTTTGCCTGTTGCCTTATGCTCAAAGACGTAGGTCACTGCCAACATGGTTTTTAGATAGTCGTCCACACGATTCATGATAAAGTCGTTCAGGTCTTCATCACCGCAGTCGAACGACTTTATCGTCTCGTTTTTGCGCAATCTCCTTACAAAATAGTTGTCGAAATTGCGTTCGTCAGATTTAATCATAAGTATCCTTCAGAGTTTCTCATTATCATTTCATAATCTGCCTCGCGTCTTTCTCTTTCTTCGGGAGTTTCCTTATGATTCTCGCGGATTCTTTGCATGAATCGTCTTGCATTCTCGCCACTGATAACTGGCGTGTCCTGGATGTAAGGACTTTCAAAAAAAATTTCTTCTTCTTTTTTCATAAATTTTTAATTTTATTTGGTTAATAATGATTGCAAAAATAAAACATTTCCAATGATTTGTCAAGGAAAAAATAGTAAAGAAATTTTAACGTTGGCGATGAACTATGGACTATGAACTATGAACTATGAACCAACCTTAATCCTTAAACCTTAATCCTAATTTTCAATTCTGTCGTCTAAAATTTCTTTATCAAGTATTGAATTAGATACGGAGATACCAGACCAGATAGGATTGCTGAAACAATCCACATAATTATCTTGAATAATCTGCTGATTCCGAACTTTCCTTTTGCCCAGTATAGATTTCTACAATTAATATCAATTAGATTTTCTAGTTCAGTATATATATTGTGAACTTCTTGATATAATGCTATCGATTCGTTTTTGTTCTCGTTACTTTCTTTTAATTTTGCATCTTTAAGTTTTAGTACTATCTCCTTTGATAATTTTTTGTGTCTTATAATAAAATCACCATTGTCGATACACGACAAATCAACGCCCTTATATCTTCTGTCGAAATCTTTTATTACCTTGTCATATAGCGATACATTAAGAAATTTATAACAATCCAATATTATTCTCTCTATATGACTTTCTGATTTTCTAATCTGAGTATCAATCCAATCTTTGTTGTCTGGTTTCATGTAACAACGAGATATATGGTCATTGAATGCCCTTATTTCATTGAAAATGACTATAGGGAAATGTTCGTATCTAACCTCAATCTCTGCTATCAATGGTTTGATTATGGTATTGTATTTTAGATATAAGGGAACGAGACGTTTTGATAAATCAACATATTCCATAATTTGATATTGTTACATTGATTTTATTGCCCTATTCATTTTTCTGTGGTTGAATAAAAAGAATCTGTTGAGAAATAAATAAATGGATCCTCGTCCATGTAATCGCAAGTCGGTTTGTGTTGGGTAGGATAATTTCTTTCCTATTTTCTTTTCAATGGCATTATCGATATCTTCAATATCCATTTCTATGATTTGCTCAACAGTCAATCCGGTTTGTTTTTCGATAGATTGTCTGCTTTTCTGATTTAATGAAATAGTTTTCATAAATTTTAAATTTTATTTGGTTAATAATGATTGCAAAAATAAAACATTTCCAATGATTTGTCAAGGAAAAAATAGTAAAGAAATATTAACGTTGGCTATGGACTATGGACTATGACTATGAACTATGACTATGG
>JAZUSL010000104.1:0-5437 GCA_045606705.1 Bacteroidales bacterium | reverse complement strand
CGGCTCAGGACTTTTGGTCTTGGCAGGACTTGGCGTTGCTTACGCTATGCGCAAGAAGGATTGAAAATTGTAGAGACGTCACCCCTGTGGCGTCTTTGAAATAGACAATCAATGTAGAGACGTCACCCCTGTGGCGTCTTTAAATTGAAAATTGAAAATTTGGTCTAAGGGAATTAGGAATATGGACAATGTCTGTTGTCTGTTGACTGTTGTCCGTTGACCAGATTGAAAATTATTGTAGAGACGTTTCATTGAAATTTCAATTGAAACGTCTTCTTTCTTTTATGTAATGTCGCCAAAAACAGTTGGCAATAATAATCAGGTTTAAAGGTAGAATTTCTTAAGTTCTTTATATGTAGCGCCTTCAGGTCGCAAGATGCTTTGGAACAGGATTATCTCGTTTACCTCTTGTTTTATATATGACTTCTGTTCTATGCCGGAGACTATCTTCTGGAAATATTGTTTCTCGCATAATTCTTTGATACGTCCCAATGTGATATGAGGCACGAAGTTTTGTCGGTCGCGGAGATATCCCAGTTTGTCGAAAACCGTGAGAGTATCTTCTTCGAGGTCGTATAGTTCCTGAGGTGTTTCGTTCATTCCCAGCCATAAGACACGTGGAGCGTAACGGCTTCCGAATATTCCGGTTCTGTTAAAATCCATTGTGAAACTCTTATGATTCTTGAGCATCTCTTCCACTGCTTCAATGATTTTCGGTATATCTTCATTAGGCGTATCACCGATGAATTTCAGTGTGAGATGAATATTCTGCGGACGTACCCAGTTGATACGTTTCTCATGAGCGAGCTGACGTTTCAATCCATCAATCAAAGGAACGAAGCCATTATCAGCAGTCTTTATCGGTATTGCTAGGAAAAGTCTTTTCATAATTCATAATTCAAATTCATAATGCACAATCATCTTTAATTATGAATTATGCATTATGAATTATACATTTATTAATAGTCCATTTGTTCATAATCGCTAGCGAGACCTCCTGTTGAAGTTTCTCTGTAGATGAGCGGCATATCGTGACCTGTTCGTTTCATTGTCTCCACCACCTTGTCGTATGACACTCTATGTGTTCCGTCGGTGAATGTAGCATAAATGTTAGCGTCCATGGCTCGCGCTGCGGCGAAGGCGTTACGTTCTATGCAAGGTATCTGGACGAGACCGCATACCGGGTCGCAAGTCATTCCGAGGTGATGTTCGAGAGCCATTTCTGCTGCATATTCTATCTGAGCGCAGCTGCCGCCGAAGAGCTGACATACGGCTGCTGCTGCCATAGCACAGGCGACACCTACCTCACCCTGGCAACCTACTTCGGCACCAGAGATAGAAGCGTTGGTCTTAGCTATGTTACCGACGAGAGCTGCTGTTGCCAATGCTTTTATTATTCTCACCTTAGGGAAGTCGTATGCTTTGGCGCTATGATAAAGAACGGCAGGCAGAACGCCGCATGAACCGCATGTAGGAGCTGTTACTATCAATCCTCCCGAAGCATTCTCTTCGCTGACGGCAAGAGCATAAGAGAACACCAATCCACGACTCTTCAAGGTGTGTTGATAACCCATCGCCTTGATATGATATGCGGCGGCTTTACGAGGCAGGTTGAGCGGTCCGGGCAGACGACCTTCTGTTTGCAAACCACGTTCAACAGCGTCTTGCATTGTCTGCCATACCTGTTCGAGATAATCCAAGAGATAAGGATCGCTTTCAACGTCTTTAACATATTCCCAATATGCCTTGCCAGAGTCTTCGCACCAATTCAAAATCTCTGTCATCTTTGTGATAGGATATATATCAGGCAAGACCGCAGCTTTGCCTTCTTCCTCTAAAGCGCCACCGCCTACGCTATAGACTGTCCATTCTTCCGTCATGACGCCTTCTGAATTAAATGACTTAAATGTCATTCCATTAGGATGATAAGGCAAGAAGATGTCAGGTTGCCAGTTAATGGTTACAGGAGCCTTAGGTTTCAACACTTCCATAATAGCCACGTCTGTCAAGTGACCTTTTCCGGTTGCGGCAAGACTGCCATATAACGTCACCTCAAAACGCGTTGCCTCCGGATGACGTTCCAAAAACTGCTCAGAGGCAAAACGAGGAGCCATGGTATGACTGCTTGAAGGTCCATGTCCTATGCGGTATATTTCTTTTATTGTTTTCATTGTTCTTTTATTTGTCTATTTTTTAGTTTAAAAGTTTATCTAGTCTTAAACCTTAAACAAAAAATCTCACATTGTCAATTGTTAAATTCTTCTCTTGTTGGTTTTTCATCTTCCTTCCAGAAGAACCCTTTCAGATATTCCATATTGTCTTTCAGCTGTTCTTCCGGATACAGTGTCTCTTTTATGTTGTTATATGATTTTATATTCGAGATCTGTCTGTCTTTTATCTTGATATCCATCTCTGACGATTGGGAGAAGTTTATTCCTATGAGACTTGTGTCGTCGTCACGTAACCAATATATGGTTTCTGCATTGCCCTCGTTGAAGAGATGGTCGAGTTCGTTGCCATTGAAATATGCTGTAATCTGTTTGCCTTTCACCTGATTGAAACCTTTGATGGAATCTTGTTGTATGATGAAGGCGTTAGGACGCATCAGCAGACTGTCGATGGCGCGATCTTTAATCACTATGTTGATGGAGTCGCCGGTCATCTGCGAGTTCTCAGCCCAGATGATAGGTTCGGTTCTCATATAAACAGCGGAGTCTGCCATAACATAATGCAGCGAATCGCATTTGCCTTGTATGTCGTTTCTGAAGAATCGGACGTTATAGAATGCCTTGATACGTTGAATGTCGTTGCTGACAGTATCGAAGTAAAGATAGACGGTATCGGCTGTCGCGAAGAGAGTGTCAATCTCTTCATAATAGATGGCATGTAGGTTATCTGTCATCATGCATTTGCCAAGGTTTTTCCAAAGCTCGGCGAACTCACCTCTTATCCTTGCCTTGTTGACGGTATCTTCAACGATGACGTCGTTCAACGCTTTGGCATAACCTGTCTTTTTGTTGTAATACATGGTGTCTGCCGTCAGCGACTGTTCCTTATTTTTCAAGGTGGCACGTCGGTCGAGATAAGCGAGTTCCGTCTCTGTATTATACCATCCGTAGTTGCCATATAATGTATTTTCTTTATTATACATATTCGTCGGACCGTAGAAATACATCATCTCGTTTTCCGTATCGTAAACCAAAGTGTCAGATACTATTTTATAGTCGGGCATTGTTCCGACAACGTCTTTTCTGAAATAGGCGACCTTGATGTCATCGCGATAGTAACCTTTTCTGCTGACGAGTTTCTTGTCGTTACGTGTTATCGTGCCGTGATTGGGATAAGTGGCGAGATGTCCTACTCTGTCGTAGGTCATGTATTGAGTATTCAACACTGTAGAGTCATCTTTCAAGACGACATCGTGAAACAATTCCGCGAATTTTGTATCTCCGTTATATTTCAACAATTTACTATATATGTCGATACTATCGTTGACGTTGATATGAACATTGCCGAATCCGTCGAAGAACTTGGTCTTCTCGTTATAATAAGCGCTGTCGCTATAAAAATAAGTCGAATCCTGTCGCATGACGACATTACCTATAAGACGCTGCACGTCTTTACCCAGACGCTCATCGTAGTCTGCTTTATCAGCATTTAAGATATGAATTGTTGTTGTCTTTTTCTGAGCGAAAACACTGGTAGTTAGCAATAGTAACAATAATAGGAGTTTGGATTTTGCCATTAGTCTTTTGTCTTTAGTCATTTACCTTTAAAAAACACTTAACTTTATCTTCTTAGGATTTGTTTTAATTTCATCAATAAGATTCTGCAGTGTCGCAACAGTTTCATTGACGTTATAATATAAAGAATCGTCGGTTACGAGTTTTCCGGCGCTGCCTTTACCTTGGTTGATACCTTCAATCAAAACATTAAACTCGGCAACGCAAGTCTCGAGTGTCGCAACCAAATGATTGTAGTCTATCTTCTTAAGAGAGTCGCTCATTGTAGCGAAGTTACCTGTCAATGTTTCCAGATTATTGACAGCAACCGTCAACTTACCTTCGTTAATATCCACGAGCTGTTGTATGTCGGAGGTGATGACTTCAATATTTTCCATTGAGGATGCGAGGCTGCTAACGCCCTTGTCGATATTGGTTTTAAGTTCGGTGTTTAATATCTCGTTAAGGTTTGATGTCAGTTTGTTAAGAGAAATCAGCAAAGTCTCAATGTTATTGGTTATCGGAGTCAATGTTTCCGTTATCATTCCCATCGTACCATTGTCGTATCCTGAGGTGAGAGTGTCGCCGTTCTGAGCGAGGATTTTGGAGTCGCCCAATTTAAGGTCAATGCTCACCGAACCTGTAAGACTTGATGCCAGATTAGCGACAGTATTTGCAGGGATATTTAATTCGTTACTCAACATAAAGTTCACTATTATCGAGCCGTCATGACTTGGATGGAATCTAAGGTTTCCCACTGTTCCTACTTGCATTCCGTTGATGGTGACGAGGTCGCCGGGCAACAGACCTTTAGAGTTATCATAAACAGCATAGAACTCCAGCTGATTGTTAAGTAACGACTTACCTTTTAAGAAGTTAAATCCCCATATAAACAAGAACATCGCCACAATGAACGATGTCGCTACCAATATAGATTTTGTTTTGTCTTTCATTATTTTTATCTTTATAGGTCAACGTTCTTTGTCCAAATTCTCATTTTCTCAGATTTTCAGACTTTCAGATTCTACATTCTTTTCCCATTTTTAAATGATATTACGAATGCTCCGTTATATCCTTTTCCCTTCACTATTTTACAATAATTATCAGCTTCTTTCTTTGAATAGAAATATCCTGCTGTATATTTATATTGTCCGTTATGTTCATAACAATCGACATCCTTCAAATTCTTGTAATGTTGCGACGGATTATCAATTTTTGTGTTTTTACTATCGATCTGAACTTTATAAACGATTCTGTCGGTATCAGTGTCGGCATCGGAATATTGCTGTTCGTATATAGGACCTTCAACGGCGTTATCTTTCTCGTAAGCTTTTTTATAGTCGCGGAAAGCTCTGAACAAAGCCGATGCGATATAAGTCTGTCCGTCTTTGGAAATGAGGAAGTTTTCCTCTGAGGGGTTCGACAGGAAACCAATCTCGACAAGTACCGATGGCATCGCGGTCTGGTGAAGTACGAGGAAACCAGCCTGCTGCACGCCTCTGTCGTGACGTCCCACTCTTTTGACGAGCTGATTCTGCACGTGCTCGGCGAACTCCAACGAAGCGTTTTTATACTCGCTCTGCAAGAAGCTCAGCATAATATACGCTTCAGGACTATTCGGGTTGAAGTTACCGTAATCTTCCTCGGCATTATCTTCATAAAGGATGGAGGCGTGTTTTTTTTTTGCCACCTCTTAGTTAGGCGGGGTCTTTTGG
>JAZUSL010000103.1:0-11886 GCA_045606705.1 Bacteroidales bacterium | reverse complement strand
GTTGAAATCCAATGGAAAAGCCTTGTTTTTTATAAAAAAAATATACAGAATAAGGTGTTGATTCGCAAAACGTACTCTTATATCAATTTTGTCTCGATACATAAAAAGAGGCCGTCTAAACTTGTTAGACAGCCTCTTTTTATTTTACCCTCCTTTCAGTTTGTTATCATCTCAGTGAACAAACAAAAACTTTAGTCTATTAAATCTAAAATAATTTCAATTGAATCGTCATATTAAATGTCATCCTATGCAACGGCGTTGTTCCATATTCTGCCACTGCATTTTTATGTTCTAAAGTAGGATAACCTTTGTTTTTCTTCCAGTTATACATCGGATATTGCAAATCATATTCTTCCATCATGGCGTCACGAGTTGTCTTAGCTAAGATAGACGCCGCCGCAATAGATTGATATTTAGCATCGCCACCTACAATACATTGATGTCTGATATCTTTATATGGATTAAAACGATTTCCGTCTATTAACAAAAATTCCGGTTTTATATTCAATTGTTCAATGGCTCGATGCATTGCTAGAAACGAAGCATTTAAGATATTTATTTCATCAATTTCGTTGTTATCGACTATTCCTATTCCATATGCCAACGCCTCCTGCATGATTATTTCTCTTAATTTCTTACGTTGTTTCTCCGTAAGTTTCTTTGAGTCGTCAAGCATCGGATAATTTTTATTTCTATCCAAAATCACTGCCGCCGCAACAACAGGACCTGCCAAGCAACCACGCCCCGCCTCATCACATCCTGCTTCAATAAGATTTTCAGTAAAATATGCATTAAGATTCATATCGTTATGCCAAATAATGGTAAATATTGATTTACTAATACTAATATAAACATTAAAATAGTAATAACATTCGCTATCGTTATTTTCTTAATATCAGATAATGCGATAGCATAGAAGAAAGCAAACATCATAAAAACAAGTGCATTTCCCATTAGAGGCTGATAGATAAAAAATATCAATACCGACAATATCATCAAAACAAAACCAACTCCTACCCTTTTTCTATAGTTGCTACCATAATCGGAGCTCCTATTTCCTATTACTTTAACAAGTGAAATTAAGAATAATATCGTTGTCGTCAAAAGAAATATTCTATTACCAGATGTCAAATTGAAAGAAAAACTAATATTATCAAAAAATGTTGAGTATGCCTCTATAAGGTTATTATATTTTCCTACGAGAAATGCAATTCCTATTACCATTGCATTAACTATCATAAAAGCCACAACAGGTATCAATAATTGACGCAATCCCTTGAATCCTAATATGACAAAAGAGAGCAGAACCCATAACATCAGAAATACAGAAGGATAATAGAACAAGGATGCTATTGCAACAAAATACCCTATATTCATCATGTAATTCTCTGGATTCTCAGTCTGATATATCAGAAAGAGAGTATGCATCGCCATCAAGATAAAGGGACATGCTAGTATAAAAGGGTAACATATATGCATATTCGGCGTACTGCACATCATAAGGAGAAATGTTAATGCACCGACTGTACTATATTTGTTAACCAACCTGTTTGCTGAAAGAACCGAGTTAAACAAGAACAACGAGACAACAAATACCGCAAACGAAATCAGGTTTATCAGAAACGGTGAGAAATCAAATATAGAAATAAATATATTATATAAAGGTGTAATGTCGTCTCCAATAAAGAATGCCGACTTTGTAATGAAAGTCGGCAACCATAATATAATCGCCATTACTACGATGACGATATGTTGTGAAAGATAACTATGCTTAAAAAACTTTAACATATCATCTTAGAGATTCATCAAATCCAAACCGATGTCGTGACGATAGTTAACGCCCTCGAACTTTATCTTCTCGACATTTTGATAAGCTTTACTTCTCGCTTCTTCAATGTCTTTTCCGTGAGCTGTCACCGCGATGACACGACCGCCAGATGTAACAACCTCACCTTTATCATTGAGTTTGGTTCCAGCGTGTGCTATGATACAATCGTCTGAAAGATTATCAAGACCTGTCATCACCATGCCTTTTTTATAATCTTCAGGATAACCTCCAGAGACGAGCATCACTGTCACGGAAGTATTTGGAGATGTTTTATATTCAACTTCATTCAACTTACCTTGAGCACAGGCATCGAGCAATTCCAACAAATCGGAATCTATGCGTGTCATGACGCCTTCTGTCTCAGGGTCACCCATTCTCACGTTATATTCTATCACGTATGGGTCGCCATCTACATTCATCAAACCTATGAAGATAAATCCCTTATAATCTATATTTTCTTCTT
Organism: Bacteroidales bacterium; assembly: GCA_045606705.1. Lineage (GTDB taxonomy): Bacteria > Bacteroidota > Bacteroidia > Bacteroidales > F082 > Limimorpha. The sequence continues at coordinate 9,595 of JAZUSL010000103.1, read as the reverse complement.
TGAGACCTTTTATTGTTGGTTTTATGATTCTATTTTCAACTTTGTCTACGAACTCAGGTGTCACGAAAGGAACAGGAGAAACTGCACCCATACCGCCAGTGTTCAAACCAGTGTCGCCATCGCCAATACGTTTGTAGTCTTTAGCTTCTGGGAGAACCACATAATGTTCGCCGTCGGTCAATAAGAACATCGAGACTTCGATACCTTTCAAGAATGTCTCGATAACGACCTTTGCAGAAGCAGATCCGAATTTACCAGAGAGCATGTCTCTCAATTCATTTTGAGCATCTTCCAAAGAATCGATGATGAGAACGCCTTTACCAGCTGCAAGTCCGTCGGCTTTAAGTACGTAAGGAGATTTTTGTGTCGTGAGATATTGTAATCCTTCTTCAAGATTAGCGGTTGTAACTGTGAAGCATGATGCGGTCGGGATATTATATTTTTCCATAAAAGCTTTAGCGAAAGCCTTGCTGCCTTCAAGTTGAGCACCTTTATTATCAGGACCGATAATCTTAATATTTTTTAAGTCAGCGTCATTTTTAAAGAAATCGACGATGCCATCTACAAGAGGTTGTTCTGGACCGACGACCACCATTTCGATATTAAGATTTAAGACATTTTCTTTAACGGCGTTGAAATCAGAGATATTTATTGCGAGGTTTTTGCCGATGTTATTTGTGCCGGCATTTCCCGGAGCGATATAGATTTTATCAACGGATTTACTTTGGGAGATTTTCCATGCCAAAGCATATTCTCTACCACCTGAACCTAATACTAAGATATTCATGTTTGTTTATTTTGCTATGAGCCATGAGTGTGAGTCATGAGCTTCTTATTGTTAATGTTTTTTTATAAAATTGTCAGCTGCCTGTTTTCAGCTGTTAGTGATTTTATTGTCGGCAATTTGCTAAATGCTGACCGCTGATTGCTGATAGCTGATAGAAATTGTCATCGAAGACAATGATTGCAAAGATAAGTTTTTTTTTCGATATTTATAATGAGTGGGCGCAAATAAAAAAAGCATCACCTTCACAGATGATGCTTTTTATTAAACGATGAGATAACTCTACTCTACTTTTCAGTTTTTCAGTTTTTCAGATTTTGAGTTTCTTTTGAAAATCTTCTTTCTGAAAATGAATCCTGCCATGATGAAAAATAGCACTGTCACGACAACTAACGTTATTACACTCGCTTTGAACGACTGCGGCGCATAACCTAAGATGAGCATGATAGGAAATCCTAAGATTATTGCGGGGAATGTCTGAAGTACCAAGTTGTTAGCAGCAGGAGTCTCGAACTTAGGGTCTATCTCACGCAAGAGAATCATGCCGTTACTTGCGGTTCCCGTCAGCATACCGAACATACTGAGGAATCCTTCGTTAGCGTATGTTGGATAGAGATGTTTGGAAGCTGCTTTAAGATACCAGAATGTTGCCAATGCACCCAAAACGCAAACTATAATCAAAGGAACGATGAAATCTCTCAAGTTCTTGAAACTGATAGCTGCTGTTCCAGCTACAATCATAATATCGAAACAGAATCCGCTGATACGGTTAAGCAAATAGTTGTTTGTATATTCGCGGCTCATAAGTTTCACCTTTCTGAATTTGTTTACCAAAGCCTTCACTATCACGCCGAATAACGTTCCGAACAGGAAGTTAAATCCCCACATCATAGGTTTCAGAGTGTTAGTTCCAAAGTCACCGAGGTCCATCTGTTGAATCCAGTTGATGAAAAGATAAACGAAGAAGTAAACCAACAACACTAAACATATCTGTATCGAGAACTTATCTATCGACTCGCTATCTGGAATCTCGTCTTCACTTTGGTAATCGTCCAACGTATTGGTCTGACGTTCTTCCATTTCTTGTACTGTTATCACGCCTTTCTTACGCAAGACATTAAGATAGATGACGCCTATTAGGCTACCTACGATGAAACCCATCGCCGCTATCGAGAGTCCGAAGTCGGCTCCGGCGAAGTCTATACCTTGAAGGGCTGCTTGTCCTGTATATATCGTACCGAAATTAAGTGCTTGTCCAGGACCTTGACCGAAGCCCATCGGGAGAAGCAATCCGCTGGCGTAGAATATAACTTTACCAAAATGGAATAAAAGAATCGTTGCGCCTAAACCAACGATAGCTTGAATTAAATATGTACTTGCTGTAAGTGTTCCGGTTTCAATGACAGTCATCGTCGATGACTTTGATTCTATCTTGTTATTTTTCAACGCGAGTGCTACGAATCCCAAGCCGAGAGCGTGATATGTGATGATTTCCATCGCCTGTTTGTCGACGATATTTTCTCTCATTCCGGGAATAGCCTTAAGACAAAGAAGAAGTGCGCCGCCCAATAACGCCGAAGGTATCAGACTCTTTCTGAGAAACGGAACTTTTCTTCTTAAAATATTACCTACTAACAGACCTATAGCTATAATACAAAATTGCAGCAACCACTGCCATGTCTCAGGTGATGCAAACGAAACCAAAACATCTTGTCCCGCCGATGCATTACATAATGTCGTTAAAATATTCATAATTCCGTCATTTTTTTTAAAACATACAAAAATAGTAATAATTTTTACTATTCATAATTTATTTCTATGTTTTTTTACAATTCATAATGCATAATTCATAATGCATAATCGGTTATCTCAAAAAATAATTATGAATTGAAAATTATGAATTAAAAAAGACGCCACAGGGTGACGTCTCCACATTAATTCTCAATTTCTCAGATTCTCAATTTTTCAGATTCTCAGATTTAAACCCAAAGTATCCCAACGCCAACGCTCCGAGAATCAGAAGTCCGTTGCCGAGAGGAGCTTCTTGTTCAACACATGAATAATCATCGATATACCCATGCGAACCAGGAAGCAATGGCATATTCAAGCCCCAGTCGTTCTCAATATCTCTATATTCCGAATATGATGATGTAAAGAATCCGTCACTTTGAGCAAACGAGTTACAGCAACTTAATATTATTATGCTTGATATTATCATTAATTTCTTTTTCATAACACAACGATTTTTTGAGTTCTTACTTCTTTTTCATTCACGCAACGTACGATATAAGCTGCATTATTCAATTTACCGATATTGATTGAACCATTATGATATTCTTCTGTCATAACAACTCTTCCCATCATGTCGATGATTTGAATTATTCCTTCAGCATTGATAATAAGTTCTTCTCCAGAAACGTATGCAAAATGACTGTTGTCTGTTGTCTGTTGACTGTTGTCCATCTTAATGATGAAACGGTCGTTATTGTCATTTGAATTTGCAATAAAGCTATATTCATTTTCCAAAAGGATATTAACTTTCTCGCCTGTCATCTTATCAAGAAGATAGAGATTTTCGTAATCGCCTTTAACATCGAAGGTCAATGTATAAGTTCCCATTTCCTTTGCGTCGAAGTAAAGAGGGATTTCTTCAGACTCGCCACGATTGAAAATACCGTAGCGTCGGTCTTCATGCTTTACATAAACATTAGCGATATTGGGATTGATATTATCCAACTTAGGGAAGCCTGCACTTTCATTCTTAACATCATTAATAATGACATTATCAAAGCCATTGGAATTTGAAGCGACAATATTGATATAATCAGATTTCTCTTTTCTTGACTTTGCAGAGTTGTCATATTCGAGAGAAGATCTTCTGTTATATGCATTAACCATAAAACCTTCGCCTACCTTAATCTTACCTTCCACGTTATATATATAAGCTCCCGTTGTAGTGTTTAATGTCACGAAGCCTTCTTCCATTCTGCTTGGAACCATCATATCCCAGTCGATGTCAAAGGAGAACGGATTGCCGAGAAGTGAAAAACACGCCCATTCATTGTCAGCATCAAATCCAATTTCAAACTCGAAATATTCCGTCTCATTATTCAAGTCGCCTTTAAATTCAGCGACATCCTGACTTTGATACGAAGCTATATAACCTACTCCTGGAGTAAATGTCTCTTCAAAATCCTCATGGTTTTTATAGTTGACCCATTGAAGTTCCTGACTTCCGTCGAACTTATATAAGTCGTAATCACCTTCTATCGATTCGAAGCCTTCTGTTGCAGCATCCAACATTGGTGAAGAGATGAACTGCCAGCCGCTCACAGGATTGCTCCACGAACTCGGATTGACAATGTTCTTCTTGAAAGTAGCAGCCACGTTTTCATTACGTTGGATAATCTGTCCGCCGTCTTCAATTATCAAGGCGTCGTAATCGGTGTTGACGATTTCTCCTGTAACTATCAACATACCTCCGTCTTGAATAGTGACAGATTTACCTTCATTGATGGATAAAGAATTTACAGTCACTTCATCATAAATGAAAGCGTTTCCGTCTATGACCACATCGTCGGTTGCAGTAGGCTTGATTGAATTGAGCCAGTTAGAACTTTCGCTCCAAGAGCCGTTGCCGGTGAAAGTAACGGCTGGTATTGGAGTACTGAAGGCGATGATATATGGATTGAAAGCATTACCTTCAGTTCCGTTTGCGACAAATGTCAATATCTGCTCACAATCGAGATCGGAGACTTCATTTGTAGAATGATCGTACAACTTGAACGACAACTCACAGGTCTCGTCAGAATAGATCGTCAGATCGTAGATGTACTTGTTCACCAGTGGAGAGAGGCGAGGCAACGCACTGCCTCGCAATTCTTCTCCAAAGAAAACTCCTATTTCCAACATTTCATTTTGCTGCTCAACATCGTCGATATACGCAGCCGCCGTCACATTCATGTTGAATTCAAAGGCGTATGGATTCACCTGCCAATGATTCTCGACGCAATATGCAAGCTTAGTCATCAGGATGACCCCTAATGTCACAAAAAATCTCTTCATTATTTTACTATTAATTTATTATGTACTATTGTTTTTCCTTCAAATGTCTTAATGATATATACTCCAGGTTCCCTGATGCCATCAATCTTATTTACATTGTAATAAGATTTCACTGTGATTCCGAGAGAATTTATCACTTCGACCTTTTCATAATTTTTATTAAGATAAACGGTTTCTCTCACATTGACTGGATTAGGATAAATATTGTCGACAAACTCAACCTCAATATCTTCAACGCTCACAGTAGCGTAATTAATAATGTACGGATTATTAATATTGCCTATGGTAGCATCGACGTTGAAAGTCATAATCTCAGATGTTTCGAGATATTCAACGTCAAGAAGCGCGTCATATAACTTGAATGTGAGTTCTTCGTCACCTTCTCCGTAAATTGTGAGGAAGAAGACATATCTGTCTGCCATTTCCTTATATACGGCCTTGGCACTTCCCCTGCATTCGCCATTGGCAAATACACCTATTTCTAAATCGCCCGACATCAGTTCCGTTCCGTCTATGGCGACGACAGCGGTAACATTCATGTTGTTAGGATATTTGTTGACATCGGCTTTCCAGTGGTTGCCGTCAGTCGTGACATTATTCACCTTATTCTTTCTTATGTATGATTTAGAATATGTCAAGGTCTTTTCTACAGTGTCGTTGTTCATGTACATATAACCTTGTCCTGGTTCCAATGACAACAACGAGCCATCCCATCCGTAGCCTTCATAATAAGTGGCGTAGCCTGTCTGTGACTTGAAGTAGTCGCCGTCTTTTGGAGTGAAATCCTTGAGGCTTCTTGTCAAAGTCTGCGTCTTGTCAATAGGATAGCTTATCCAGTTCCATCCCGGCTTCAAGGTCATTGAAGTCTGCGACACATTGCTTATCACACCTTCCATCATCAGATAGTGTTCCGTCGACATGTCAATCATATACATATTTTTGTTATCGACTTCGGTGAGACTTCCATCCCAGGTGTCGTATCCGTCATAATATGTGACAAATTGCGTCTGCGATTTTATAACGACGCCGTTTGTATCCAAGCCGTCGGTGAGTTTCTCCAAGCCGTTGTCACGACGTACATCGATATAAGTAGAATACCAGTTCCAGCCTTCTTTGAGCATGGTGTAATGTGCGTCGGCAGGACCGAATACCGCGGTAAGATTTCTGTCGCATTTAATCTCAAAACTAAACTCGGCTTCCGTCGATACGATGGTATCGCTCTCCAACCAGTAAAGGAACACGTAACCTTTGTTCTCGTCGGCAGAAACATTCACTATATCGTTATGTTCAAAAACACCGGAACCTGCGACAGTTCCCATATTCAGAGTATCTTGAACTGCGAGTTCGACATTATATCTGTTGATTGCGAACTGGGCTATGAATGTCGTATCCTGTGTGAGATGTACAGTTCTCGGATTATCGCTATTGAAGTCGTTCCATTGCACGAAGTGATAACCTTCAACAGGAAGAGCCTCTATCTCAATATCGCTGTCTTCTACATAAACGCCAGAACCATCGACATCGCCTTTTTCATCGGTGCTATATGCGAGAAGCTCGTAATAGTTCAATGAATCTAAGGAGAACAGATATTCCGATTCGAAGGCTTTAGTCTCGTTGTTACCTGCCGAGTCTGTTGCCATAACGAGATATTCCGAGTTCTGCAAACTCTCCAATTTCATTGTGAACGAATCTTCAAAGATGCGAGTCTTGAGGACACTCCATTCTGAATCGGTTGAATCGTTGCGATGATATAAGGTATGATACCACACGCCGGAACGATTATCCTCCGAATTGAAAATGAATTTCAGACTGTCGGCGAAAGGAATCACATCTTCAATATGTGAAGAAGGATCTACCGCATCGACTATATTGGTCCATGTTGGTGTTATGATAGCGTCTTCAAGGTCGAATACTATGCAAGCTCTGTTACTTACTTCTGTACCGTCGTCGAAATAGTCATTAAGTCTGACGCTGTAGTTCAAGGTACCAACGCCGTCACCGTAGTAGTTCACATGCAATGCGCCCTGGTCGGGGTCTGTTGTAGGTTCCATCGTCATCGGGTCTAATGAAGAAATTGTCCATTTTATGATACCGGTATTGACATCATACTCCTGTTGTATCTGAGCGATGACATAAATCTCCGGACGCAGGTCTAATGTATATACGAAGTTCTGTTCGCCGTTGAGGTGTAATATCTTCTCGCCTATCGTCACGCCGTGAGCCGAGAACGAAGCGAGGTCGAAGCGGTTAGCGTCTAAGGTATCCGTTACCACAATGGTATGAGCCGCAGCGTTAGCAAGAGTAGTATCGTTTTCAAATTCTATCTCATAGTTAATCTTCTGAATATCCTGACGCATGAACTTACTACCTGACTCAGCGGTGTAACCGTAGATGTCGTTAGGGTCTAATGAGTTAACTGGAGTTGAACTACCACCTTGAGGTGGATCTTGAGGCGGACAATTAGGCTTCTTTTCTGTAAAATCTTTTACGCAATCAAATATAACAACACCACCACTAGAAGCTGTTATTGTAGATGATAATCTACCAATAAAATCATTTATATTTTTTAGATTTCCAGAAGGTAAAAAAGTTGTGAGACATGAGGTAATGGAAGCTACCCAAGAATTAATATTCAAAGTTTTGTGAAGGAAATCTTCTACATCACCATCCTCCTCACACAATATCGCACTCATTTTTGAATTTGTTGTAGATAATATATTACAAACACAATTTGCAATACCTACAGCAATAGATGCAGTAGTTCCTGGAAAACAAGATGTTACCATATCTGCAAGATTTAATCCACCACATACTATATCCATAACACAAGAATACTTATCCTTCACACAACAATAATGGTCCTTAAAACCTCTTGTATTATTCAATGTCAAAGGAGTTATTATCTCAGGTGTTGACATCCAAACATCAACAGCTTCACTATAACCATCTTTTAAATTAATATGTACTTTTATGGTCTTTGTTTCATTAGGAGCAAAATTCACAAAGAAATAATTACTCTTGACAACTACAGGTTCTCCAGTCTCTTCATCAACTGAATTTAGTGTAATGAAATAGTAAGTGTCAGCCACCTCATCTGCCCAATTTCTATATAATTCTAAATCATTAGCCGATAGTGAATCCAAATCCATCTCTGATATAATAGATTTAAGACCTAAACCTTCAATATCTACACGAGATATGCCATCTTCATACGGTGTCGATAAATATAAATATAGAGGTATCGAATATGCTGACATATTACCTTTATTTGTTATATTATATGTATAAGTAGTAGTCGTCCCTCTTAAAAATGATGATGCGTATGAGACATCTGTGTCGAGTTCTATTTCCTTTGGCTCTTCAACAGTTAAGAAGTTATTAACCCTGATTATCTCATTATAAAAATCTGCAATAAGTTCATATTTGCCTAATGGCTTATCTAAAAAATCAAATGATAAAGTAGTTGTAGTATTTTTCTCATGACCTATGAAAATGCTTTTTATCGTATCATTATTACTGTTAACCAAATAAGCATCAACTAAACTGTTAAAACCGTTGCCTTGTACAGTAACTGTTGAAACGCCTCCATTGCCAATATTCTTAGCATCCCAAGCAAGAACTGCATATTTATGAATAAATTGATAACTCACATTCACAGTACTGCCGCTTCCCATAACATCATGAACGGCTAAATAGTAATAGCCGTCTTCCCAGGCATGCAGTCCGCCGTATCTCACAGACTCTTGTCCCGATACGTTATATACTTCTTCTCCCGACGGAGAAAACAACTGCAAACTGCATGCTTTGTCCGCCTTGAAAGACAACGAATCGCCTACCTGAGCCATGACCTTAAACCATCTTATCTCGTTCTCGGCAGGCTTCATTATCAACTCGGAAGTGTTGGGTTCAAATACATCAGCCACCACCTCCTGACTTACAGTCTCATCTACGTAGAAATGTGTCCTGTCGACAAAACGATCGTCAGTAGCCCAGAAACGGAACGAGATCTCGTTCTTGGCGTAGATGACAGGCTCGCCATCGTTGGCGTCATACTCGAAGCACATACTTCTTATTGGCTGCGTCTCGACAGGAAGAAGTGTCATTATCGAGAGATCTGCTAAAGCAGGATCCATGTCTATTCTCTCTCTATTTTCATAATCTCCATTTAGGAAATATTCCCAACGTTTTATCTTCGTTCCTCCAAGAGGCAGTTTGTAGAACATATAACTGCTCGGCGCGGTATATGTTCCGTTATAAAGCTGAATGTTCACGGTATGAAATCCGTCGGATAGTTCGCTCACATCTAAATTAAAGACTCCGCTGCCAAGCATTCCGCTTTGCAAAGTGGAATAGTCTCTGTCGAACCAGCATTGATATTGAAGAGACTCCGTTCCTACCGAAGGAGCGACCTTGATAAACATATAAGACATCGGAGATGACATCATATTTCCTTCTAACATCACATTGACAGTGTGCATACCGTCGGAAAGATCCGTCACGTCAAGCATGATATGACCGTTGCCCAAAGCACCAGTCTGTCTGCCTGAATAATCCTGATCGAACCAACATTGATATTGAAGATTGGTTCCCATGCCGACAGTATCCTGCTGCATCTCGGCAATCTTAATGAACATATAGGATTGCGGAGCTGAATAACTCTTGTTGTTTTGCAACATCACATTAACAGTGTGCATACCGTCGGAAAGATCTGTCACGTCAAGCATGATATGACCGTTACCCAAAGCG
>JAZUSL010000102.1:0-52072 GCA_045606705.1 Bacteroidales bacterium | reverse complement strand
TTGAAATCCAATGGAAAAGCCTTGTTTTTTATAAAAAAAATATACAGAATAAGGTGTTGATTCGCAAAACGTACTCTTATATCAATTTTGTCTCGATACATAAAAAGAGGCCGTCTAAACTTGTTAGACAGCCTCTTTTTTTATAGTGTTATAATTCCAACAATCAGTGCTATAGATATTTTAATCACTTTTGAAATTATGAATGCTTTCCTTGATTCTGCTAGTAGTGGAAGTGCACCATGTCCGTCCTGAACGATACAATTTGCAAGAAAGATTCCTAATGGCAAGTCTCCGTTGGCAAATAACAATAGAAAGATTAAATGTGGTCCGGATTGTGGAATAAGACCTATTAATATAGCTATTAATAAAACAATGAATGGTTTGGAATCTATGATGTTGTGAATATTGACGTAATTGTTTAATATTGTTAGACATAATATCACAGCGAAAGTCCAGAAAAAGATTTTTGGAAGATGAACTTTAATGACGTGTTCCCATAAATGCTCTTCTAGAAAATGTTCTTCGGCAACAATAACTATTGCTAAAATTGATATAAATAAAGCAATAAGTATGAGTCTAATCCAGTCGGCTTCTCCACTATGATCGTGGTTATGACTGTAACTGTGACTATGACTGTAACTGTGACTATGACTATGGTTATGATCAGAGCAGATATCATCATAAGGTTGTTGGTCGTTAACTATTGTATGTTGACTTTCCAATGAATGTATTACGCTTTCTTCACTTTGTCCTCCCATTAATATATTAAGGTGATGAGAACCGTCAATGACACCGCTTAAAACCAAAATCAAAACACCTAGACTTAAAGTGATTAATAAGGCTCTGACAAAACTGATATTTTTGATATTGGATTTTATATTATGATGGTGATGGTGACTGCAAGATTCGTTTTCGTGTATTGGGAAAGACATCTCTTTATCGTGTAATCCGATGAATTTGTTTTTCATTGTGATCTGCAATGTAGAAGCAACTATTATTGATAAAACAATGAGTATCAGATTTATCATCAAAGCTTTTTCTGGAAATAAAGAAAACATGAAAAAAGCTTCGTCTCCAGTTGTAGTTATCAGAGCAGCCATCAATGCGGGAAAGTTAACAACTCGGTGTACATATAGAGAAACAACAGTATATGTTCCAAGACATCCAGGAATGAATCCCATTATGATGGCGAATAGAATTTGTATCCATGGTTTGGTTTGAAGTTTCTTCGTCCATAAACCTCCTGTTCTAACATTGATGAATTCAATAACCATCATCATTCCTATAACTAATGTTGTTATTATAAGTGTTTGTTGTAGAATAATATAAAAAGTATTTAAAGTCATAATAATATCTGTTTGTTATCAAATGCAAAAATATGATTTTTTACTTAATATTTAGTATCATAACCAATCAAATTCCAGACGCCATTGATTATTACTCATTATAAAAATTCTTAAAAAAATGTTAAAATCAAACAATTAAGGATTTCTAAATGTTTTCTATCCAAATTGTAAAAAACAACATTATGAAAAAGTTTACATCAATTAAGAAAATCCTCGTACTGACAATGTTTGTCGGTTTACTAGGAAGCTACGCTAACGCACAATTTTCGTTAAGTGGTGAAGTCAGACCTCGTATGGAATATCTTCATGGATATTCAACATTAACCGACCAAGATTCAGATCCTGCAGGATTTGCGTCACAACGTACAAGAATCAATTTTAATTATTCTCACGACCGTGTAAAAATGTATGTCTCTATGCAAGACGTATTTTTATGGGGATCACAACCACAACTGTTTTCAACATCAAATAGTTTGAGTATGCATCAAGCATGGGCTCAATATTTTTTAGCTCCGTCGCTTTCGTTAAAATTAGGTCGTCAAGAACTTGTTTATGACGATGAAAGAATATTTGGTAATTCAAATTGGGATCAACAAGGCAGAAGCCATGACGTTGCTTTGTTGAGATATGACGGCATGTTAAGAATTGATATAGGTGCTGCGTTTAACCAAAATGAAAAACATCTCAATGGAGCGTATTATAACCTTAACAATTATAAGATGATGCAATTTGTTTGGTTGAATACAGATGTTACTGATAATATGAACTTGAGTCTTTTGTTCTTGAATAATGGTTATCAACATGATTATGTGATGAATGAAAATGGTCATGATAATCACAAGACAAAAGATGTTTATAATCAGACTATTGGTGGTAGACTGGTTTATACGCCAAATGATTTTAACTTCCACGCATCAGCTTATTACACAATGGGTAATGATATGAAGGATAGAGAATTGTCTGCATATTATATAGGTTTGGGCGCAGATTATAACATCAATGATGACTGGACATTGGGTTTAGGTTGGGAACACCTTTCAGGTACAGATCAAAAGGATATGATTGAAAATCCAGATGGATATAAAAATAAATCTTTCAATCCCTTTTATGGAAGTTCTCATAAGTTTAATGGCTTTATGGATTATTTTAACACTAATGGTAATTGGTCTAATTCTGTGGGTCTTAATGATTTATTTGCCTCGTTCCAATTCTCTAAACGAAATTTTGAATTCAATGTTACAGGACATGCCTTCCTGACAGCCGCTTCTGTTATAAAAGATGGAAATGTTAATGAAACAATGGAACCATACCTTGGTACTGAAATTGACTTGACAATGTCATATAAATTATCAAAGACTTCAAATGTAATTTTAGGTTATAGTCAGATGATTGGTTCTGAAACTCTTGAAGCAATTAAAGGTGGTAATAAAGACGCTTGCAACAACTACGCATACCTTATGTTTACATTCAAACCTGTTTTCTTAAAATAGATTAACTAACTTGCTATTTTTTACTTAAGTAGAGGGATAATGTCTCTCTACTTTTTTTATATTTGCAAAAAATAAAATAGATGACAAAAGAAAAGTGTTTTTATGTAGGTCGCATTGTTAAGACTCACGGTATCAAAGGAGAAGTGACATTGCGTATAGATAATGATGATTTTGATGATATAGAAGAATTGAATTATTTCTTGCTAGACTTAAATGACAAACTTATACCTTTCTTTATTGAAAACATAGGATATCATTCCAATAAGTCATTTATACTTTTCCAGGATATAAATACTTTGGAGGCAGCATCTCAGTTGGTTGGGAAAGCGGCATACCTTCCATTAGACTTGCTGCCGGAACGTGAAGGTCCTGATTTCTATTCTCATGAAGTTGTTGATTTTGTGGTTGTTGATGATGAAAAAGGCGAGCTTGGTAAAGTTAAAGAAATTATCGAATATCCAACACAGTCGTTGATTCAAATTATTAAGGATGATAAAGAAATTTTGATTCCGATTCATGAAGATATTGTTAAAAATGTTGATAGGGAAGGGAAGAAGATTTGTATTAAAGCACCTTCTGGATTAATCGATATGTATTTAGGAATTTGATATATGGATTGTCGCCCTTTTTTCTTTAAAAAATTTGGAATGTTTCATCATCGCTCAACGATGCGTATTGGTACAGATGCTGTCCTTTTTGCGCAATGGGTATCTGTGAAATCTTCTGATGATGTGCTAGATATAGGAACGGGTAGTGGAATTATTCCTATGATTTTATCGCAAAAAGGTGCAGGTTCGGTTGATGCTGTTGAATTGGACAAAGATTCATTTGAAGAGGCAAAACAAAACTTTTCTATTTCTGTTTGGAATGAAAAGTTAAATGTTTTTAATATTGACGTCAGAAATTTTGCAGATGAAACCGATAAAAAATATGATTTAATAGTCTCAAATCCTCCTTATTATGCAAGTGATGTTAAGCCGATAAAAGAGAAAAAAGTGATGGCACGTCATGTCTCTACATTAAGTTTCAAAGATTTACTTATTTCAGCTAAAAAAATGATGAAAAACGATGCTCGCTTTGCTGTTGTACTCCCATTTTATGAATCAAGACTTTTTATAAAGGAAGCAGAAAATCACGGATTTTATCTTCAAAAAGAATTCCTTATAGCTCCAATAGAAAGCAAAGATCCTAACAGAGTTAATATGCAGTTCGTTTTTGATAAAATAGAAAATATTGAATCAGAATTGTTTACAATAAGAAATCTCGATTATTCATATACAGATCAATATAAAGATTTTTTGAAAGATTATTATTTGGATTTTTAAAATTTATTAACAATAATAACGTTTATAATAGGTGCAATTTATAAGTTTTAAATATATAGATTATTGACATTATGAGAAAAGTATTAAGTGTTCTATTTGTATTGATGACATTGGGTTTGATATCATGTTCTCCATCTCCGGTTGGAACATGGGTTGAGCCGACAGGCGGTTCTGAAGAGATTGGTTTTACATTGAATCAAGATGGAACTGCAAGTTCGCTAAACATGGGTTTCGTTGAATTTAAACAATGGGAAAAGAATGGCGATTTATTAATATTAAAAGGTAATAACGTCGGTTCTAGAAAACGTGAATTTGTTGATACAATGAAAATTGAGAATATAACAAAAACAGAATTAACACTCTCTCAAGCAGGTTATTCTGTGACTTATATAAAGAAATAAATCAACGAGCAGAAATTTCTTTATTAAAAAAGCCGACCAGAGTCGGCTTTTATTTTATCTCATTTGTTGTGTTTGGCACAATTTTAAACTCTTTTCTTCGGAAAGTCTCCTGATAGATTTAACGTCTTCTCTTTTTTCAATATCAGTAACTTTAATGCTAGAATCTTTCTGCGACAATTTCTTGATATTGGAATCAAAGGTGGCGCATGCTCTTATGAGCTGTTCGCAAGTGCTGGCTTCATTAACACCTTTGTCGAATAAATTTATTGCTTCTTCAAGACTTATTTCTTCAGCTTTTACAGGTGTGCTTTTGAAATTATATATTCTAACACCGTCAATGATAGTGTCAGGTTGTCTGATTTCTTTAGCTTTATTATTCTTATTAATAATTTCTTTATCGGTTGTTTTATTGTCAATTTTGACGTTGTTTTCGCATGAGAAACATAAGATTCCCAAAAATAAACTTATTGTTATATATACTCTTTTCATGATTTAACTATTATTTTGCAAAAGTATGATTTTTATTGAAAAAATGATTACATTTGCGTTCTTTTTTTAACAAGAAATACAAAATTATAAAACATATTTAAAATGAGCAAATTAGTAGTTGTTGCCCTCGGTGGAAATGCTTTATTAAGAAGCAACCAAAAAGGTACATATCAAGAACAAATTGCAAACGTAACAGAAACATGTCAGGCTTTGACAGATTTCCTCAAAAGAGGTCATCGTTTAATCATTGGACATGGCAATGGACCTCAAGTCGGTAATGTTATGTTGCAACATGAAGCAGGTTTGAAGAATTTTGAGTTGCCTTCAATGCCGATGGATTTCTGTGTCTCAGAAACACAAGGCTCTATCGGTTACCTTATTGAATTAGGTTTTAAGAAAGTTTTGTCACAAGAAAATATTGACAGAAATGTTGTCACTTTGGTAACACAAGTTGTGGTTGATAAAGACGACCCGATGTTCCAGAATCCGACAAAACCTGTTGGTCCATATTATACAAAAGAAGAAGCTGATGAATATTCTGCACAAACAGGTGCTATTTTCCATGAAGATCCAAGAGGTCGTGGATGGCGTAAAGTTGTTCCATCACCACAGCCAATAAAAATAAATAATATAGAAGTAGTTAAGACTTTGACAGATGCAGGTCATATCGTTGTTACAGTTGGTGGTGGCGGTATTCCTGTAGTGGAAAAAGAAGGTTGTGTTGCTGGCGTTGAAGCTGTTATCGACAAAGATCTTGCTTCATCATTGGCTGCAATACAAGCCGGTGCTGATGAATTCTACATCTTAACAGACGTTCCACAGGCTTATATTAATTTCAAGAAAGAAAACCAAGAAGCTCTTGGAAGAATTTCTATTTCACAAGCAAAACAATATCTTGCTGAAGGTCAATTCACAGAAGGTAGCATGGCGCCAAAAATGCGTGCTGCAATCAAGTTTGTTGAAGCAACAGGTAAAGAAGCTGTTATTACCGACGCAACAACATTATCTGATGAAAACGGCGGAACAAGAATTTACGCTGAATAAATTATTGCAAATTCAGATATAAAAAAAGTGTGAATTAATTCACACCTTTTTTATTTATGCACCAGCGAAATCGTTGTTCATCTTTGATGGAAGTACCATATATTGCTGTTGGTCAAAACTTTGGTTTGGGGTGATATTGTTATTTTCGGTTGGCGCGGTAATGTAACTGTTACTAATGTCTTCAAATTTAGCATATTGTCCTACGAATTTTAATGTTACGTCGCCTAATTTACCGTTACGGTGTTTTGCAATGCTGATAACAGCTTTACCTTTTGCAGATTCACCACTTTCGTCTTCTGTAAGTCCGTAATATTCCGGACGATAGATGAATAATACCATGTCGGCATCTTGTTCGATAGCTCCAGATTCACGCAAGTCGGAGAGTATAGGTTTTTTGGAACCAACACGTGTTTCAACGCTACGACTTAATTGTGAAAGTGCTAAGACTGGAACATTCAATTCTTTTGCTAAACTTTTTAGTGAACGACTGATGGTACTGATTTCCTGTTCACGAGTTCCTCCCTTATCACCTTTCGCTGTCATTAATTGTAAGTAATCAATGAAAATCATTTGGATATCATGCTGTTGTTTCAAACGGCGACATTTTGCTCTAAGGTCGAAGATTGATAATTGTGCTGTGTCGTCGATAAAAATTTTAGCATTGACGAGTGGCGATACCATTGTGTTGAGTTGTTGCCATTCGTATTCAGCAAGATTACCAGTTCTAAGTTTATCGGCTGTTAATGATGTTTCTGTAGAAATAAGACGTGTAACTAATTGTACAGAAGACATTTCCAAAGAGAAGAAAGCAATTGGTTTGTTAAAGTCAACAGCGGCGTTACGTGCTAGGTTGAGCGCAAATGCAGTCTTACCCATACTTGGACGTGCAGCTAAAATAATAAGGTCTGATTTTTGCCATCCTTGCGTAATTCTGTCTAATTCAGTGTATCCTGATGGAACTCCGCGTAATGTCGCTCCGTTATTTCTTGCTTTTTCTATATCAGCAATGGCCATGCTGACGAGGTCTGGCATCTGATCGTGGCTGCGTTTTAAATTGTTTTCACTTATTTGAAACAATTTGTTTTCTGCTTTGTCGAGCAAATCAAAAACATCAGTCGTGTCTTCATATGCATCTTTTATAATCTCTGAAGAGACTACAATTAATTGACGCTGAATGTATTTTTGTAAAATGATACGCGCATGATATTCAATATTGGCAGAACTTACAACACGATTTGTGAGTTGTGATATATAATAAGGACCACCAACAACATCTAGCGCTCCCATACTTTTTAGTTGATTTGTGACGGTAAGGATGTCGATAGGTTCTGATTTCCCAAATAAATCCTTAATCGCGGTAAATATGATTTGGTGAGTTTCTTTATAGAAAACTTCTGGCGTTAACATATCAATGACAGCATTGACGGCGTTTTTTTCTAGCATCAATGCGCCGAGAACAACTTCCTCCAAATCGACTGCTTGTGGAGGAATACGTCCTTGGTTTGTTAGTAATTCAGATGGTCCGGTGGCTGTTTTTGTTCTGCCAAATCCAGCTTTCTTATAATTTATATTCTCGTTATTCATGCTTCAAAATTACAATAAATTTTGACTTGTTGAATACATGTTGATAACTTTTGTTTTGTTTGTAAGTTGTTATAAAACAGTAACTAACCTAATAAACGCATATATGTCTTTTGAAGGATTTTATTCTCCTCTTCCATGTCGTTTGCAACTAAAATTCGTTCTAATTCATTGTCGCTCGTTGCATTAAGAATGATTCTACTATGTTCAAATATACTTTCTTTAGGAAATAGGCCTTCGTAAATAGTTTTCAGTGAAAAATCATATTTTGTCTTCGAATTGAAGAAATCTGATTCTTTTAAAACATCTCTGAAATTAATGATTTTAAAAGTCACTTCCTTTGAATCAATAATGTCGTATCGTTGCATCATGTAATTGATATTTTGAGCGGAAAAATATACTACTTTTTCGAATCGTTTCAATTCTTCTGTTAATATTTTTAAACCATCTTCCATTCTGGAATAATCGTCAAGACAGTTCCATTCGATAATTTTTGAATCTTCGTTTGACAATATTGAAAACGCAAGAATTATTTCCTGATAAGGTTTGTGTCCGTCTAATATAGGTACTGCTGGCTTATAAAACAAAATGTTAAGAAAAGCTATTGATTCTGTTTTTTTACCAATTGTATCGTACAATGTTTTGTAATTAATATAAAATGTGTCTTGTTCTAACGCATCAAGCTGATTCATCTCTAATGAAAGAGGATCTATGATTTTCTTGAAATTATTGTTGTCTTGAATTCCGTTGTTGTATATAGAGAATAATTCTTTGTCGCTATATGCGTTGGTGTGTAAGAAATTGTCGTTAGGGATTTTTTTCCAACAATGACCTTTGAATTCGCATGTGTATGGATAAAAACATTGAGGACCTATATTGATTTTAGGCGCGTTATTAAGATTTACGACATCTTTGAGTTCGTTGACTTTTTTGTCAATAGAATATAATTGTTGTTCTGCATAATCTTTAACTGATTCGAATACAAATAGTTGGTTTATGTCAATATCACCGTGTTTAATGTAATTGCTATTTATATACATCAATTGCATATCGCTAATAGGAACATTGCATCCGTTTAAAACGTAATATTGAAGTGCTGCGTCCTGATAATATGTCTCGCTGAGAGATAGAGAGCTTTTGACTTCTATGGCTCGCCACTTGTCGCCGTCTCTGACCAAAATATCCAACATAATAAGAGTATCGTTGTAAATAAATATAGCTTCATACATTATGTTGATATCTGGGTTATTGAGGTTTTGCATTGTCATTTCGAACATCTTTCCAAATAGGGAAGGGCTTGATGGTGTCATGTTGACTCCACCGTCAAAATATGTCCTTGCTAAAATACCGACATCAGTTCCTCTTTTGAATTTTGCTCTTTTTTCCATGCTTAGTTTATCGCGTAAGTATGGATGCTTTTTGTACATATACAATGCTTTAGGACATTGTTCGCCTTTTATGTATGTTGATTTTGAAAGAATATGCATATTAATTTGTTTTAACACTTTGAATAATATTTCTTTTTGCCATGAGGGTCATTGCTATTCCACGTGCAATCATGAAGCAGAGGAAAGCAATCCAAAGTCCATGGTTTTCAAATCTTGGCACTAGAAAAAACCATGCAGGTAGAAATATGAATATTGAAGATATAATCATGGTGTTTCTAATTGCTTTTGAAGCTGTGGCTCCGATATATATACCGTCCCATATGAAGGCGGCGAATGTTATCAAAGGGATGATAATCATGTAAATATAATATGGTTTTATCTCTGTTAAAATGTTTGGATTGTCTGAAATAATTTTAACAAAAGTAGATGGAAATAGAGCGTAAAGTATTGTGAATGGTATGCTTATGGAAAATCCCCACATAAGTAGAAGTCGTATTGATTTGATTAGGTTGTTTCTGTCTTTTGATCCTATGAATTTTCCAACAAGAGCTTCTCCCGCATAAGCAAATCCGTCAGTGAAATATGAGAAAATATAAAATGATTGTAATAGAATCATATTGATGGCTAATATATTATCACCTAATTTGGCAGATTGGTTGGTGAAGAATGCGATGCTTATAATAAGTAAGAAACTGCGAATCATCAAATCGGTATTGACTTTGAAGAATCGCTTTATTTTGCCAAAGTCGAATAATATTTCTTTGTTTATTTTAATAAAATAAGATTTGTAATTTCTTATTAACAAAACTATGGCAAGAGTAAGTCCGCTATATTGGGCTATTACGGTTCCTAAAGCGACACCTGTTACATTTTGTTTTAGTATTATTACGAAGATAATGCTGAATAAGATATTCATTACATTAATTAATATTGCAATGAACATTGGTATTTTCGTATTTTGCATTCCAACGAACCAACCGTTGAAACAGTAAAGCATGATATTTGCCGGAGCTGCCCATATTCTTATGTAAAAATATTTTAAGGCTAATGATTTCACTTCATCACTTCCATCGAGAAGTATTGAACTTAATTTTGCAATTGGCGTTTGTAGCGATAGTATTAAAATAATAATAGGTATTCCTATGCATAATGATCTGTATAGAGAGTAGATTATTTCCGTTTTGTTATTGCTACCTAGTGCTTGTGCTGTGA
Organism: Bacteroidales bacterium; assembly: GCA_045606705.1. Lineage (GTDB taxonomy): Bacteria > Bacteroidota > Bacteroidia > Bacteroidales > F082 > Limimorpha. Next base: position 41,796 of record JAZUSL010000102.1, on the reverse strand, counting down.
ATCCTGTGGTGCCGGCTCTTAAGAAACTGAAGAAAGAATATAGAACACTGAAGATTGTTCCTCCCAAAGCTATTGCTCCAATATATACAGCCGAACCTAAATGCCCCATAAGAATCATATCTACCAATCCTAATATAGGTATGGTTATATTACTGATTATGTTTGGTATAGCTAATTTAAGTATTTCACGATTCATAATAAATATATTTATGCAAATTTAATAAAAGTGTGGTAAATAATCTACAGTTGTGGATGTAGAAAAATGTAGAAAAATTCTACAATTCCACACTTGTATATATGAAAAAAACTTTGTATATTTGCAAAGTTTAATTGATTATCAAGAAATTGATAAGGTTATGTCTTCTGGCATAGAATTAGATTAAATGATATTGAGATGAAACACTAACTTAATTAAAATTACAATATGAAAAAAACATTAACAATTTTGTCAGTAGCATTAGTGGCTTTAATGTTAAGCTCATGCGTAGAAAAATCAAAGAAGTATCAACAATTATTAGCTGAAAAAGAAGCTGTTGTTCTTGAAAACCAAAACATTGAAAAAGAATACAATGCAGCTCTTGGTGTTATCAGCGACGTAGAAAACAGTCTTAGTGCAATCCGCGATGCAGAAGGTATGATGTTGATCAAAAATGAAAACAACACACAAAGAGATCAACTTACTTCAGAATTGATTCAAATCAAAGAACAAATGGCAGTTAATCGTGCAAAATTAGATTCATTGTCAAATGTTTTGGATAAATCAAACAAAGATAGATCATACCTCCGTAATACAATTAAGAAATTACAAGCTCAATTAGAAGAAAAAGAAGCTACAATCGCTCAAATGCAAGAACAATTAGCTCAAAAAGATCAAGAAATCGCTGGCTTGAACACACAAGTTAACAACTTAAACGAAGATCTTAATAAAGTTAATGCAAAGAACGATGAACAAAGCCGTTTAATCGCTGAACAAATCGAAGAGATGAACACTGTATATTATATCGGTGCTTCAAAGAAAGCTTTGAAAGAAAAAGGCATCTTAACAGCTAAATATATCTTGAGAAGCGAAGTTCCGGCTGAATCTTTCACAAAGGCTGACAAACGCGAACTTACAGAAATCGCATTCGATGGTAAAAAAGTTAAAGTTTTATCAGCTCATCCACTTGAATCTTACACAATCGTAAATAATGGTGCACAAGTAGTTATCCAAATTACTAACCCAGAAATGTTCTGGAGTGTAACCAAATATTTGGTAGCAATCACCAAATAATTTTTCTGCTCGTTTTCAATATTATGAAAATCCGGTGTCGCCTGACATCGGATTTTCTTTTTTTTATATACTCAGATATTTTCCTATCCGAAATATTATTAAATTTGCAACTAAGCATTTTGGAGGTTTCTATATATGAAAAAGCGTATTTTGATAGTTGAGGATGATGTTACTTTCGGAACAATGTTGAAAACTTGGTTCGCCAAAAAATCCTGGGATGCAATCTGGGTGTCTAAAGTTGAACTCGCAAAGTCGGAATTCCAGAATTCTAAATTTGATTTGATACTAAGTGACTTGCGACTTCCAGATGGAGACGGAATAATTTTTCTTACATGGCTTAGAGAAAATAAGATAATGACCCCGTTCATTATTATGACAAATTATTCTGACGTTCAAACTGCTGTTCTCGCAATAAAATTGGGAGCTTTTGATTATTTGCAGAAACCAATTGCCCCTGCGATATTGCAGCAAAAAATTGACGCTGCATTAAATCAAGTTGATATCGTTGATGATAAAAAAGAAACAGAGACAAAAATTAAAGTGTCTGAAATGATACAAGGCAAAGATATCGTGAGAGGCAGAAGTTCTATAATGCAACGCCTTTATTCACATATCGATCTTGTTGCTCCGACAAAGATGTCTGTGTTGATCTTAGGCGAAAGTGGAACGGGAAAAGAATATATTGCTAGAATGATACATGATAACAGTAATAGAAAATCTGCACCTTTTATTGCTGTAGATTGTGGAAGTCTTTCAATGGAGTTGGCACCTTCTGAGTTGTTCGGACATAAAAAAGGATCGTTTACTTCTGCAGTTTCTGACAAAGTTGGTGTTTTTGTTGCTGCTAACGGTGGAACGGTTTTTTTGGATGAAGTAGGAAATCTTTCATACGAAGTCCAAAAACAGTTGCTTAGAGCTTTACAGGAACAGATGATAAGACCTGTAGGATCTGCAAAAGATATCATGGTTGATGTGAGAATAATAGCGGCAACTAATGAAAATCTTGAAAAAGCTATTGAAGAAGGCCGTTTCCGTCAAGACTTGTATCATAGAATAAACGAGTTCACGGTAAACGTTCCTCCGCTAAGAGAAAGGACGGAAGATATAGAAGAATTTTGTTATCATTTTATCCGACAAGCTAATATAGAACTGGATAAGAATGTTAATGAAATTTCACAAGATGCCCTTGTCGTTCTTAGACAACAGAATTGGTATGGAAATCTTAGAGAGTTGCGTAATGTTATTAGGCGCTCGGTTTTGTTTACTCGCGACAATGTGTTGAGAAAGGATAATTTGCCTGATTTTCCAAAAGAAATAAGAAACGAAAAAATCAATATTCAGCAGGATGAAAATAAAACTCAATATCGCGATTTCTCTTTAAATAGAACTGATGAAAAAGAACAAATAATAGCAGCATTAAATCAGGCAAATGGAAATAAAACGCTTGCAGCAAAACTTTTGAAAATTGATAGAAAGACCTTGTATAATAAGATGCACCTGTATGATATTGAGTTATAAGATATTTAAAATATTTTAACATTTTTATGAAAAGACCAGGCAGATACGAAAATAGAGTTAAAATTAATGCTATTTTTATTTATTTGATGGCGACTCTGCTCTGTGTGGGAATGATTTATTATATCTCAAATCTTAAGAATTCTATTAATTATCAAAAAAATAATATCAGGAAAAATGAATGTTTGCTGGAATTGACAAATAAACTAGTTGAAAATGTCAATAATGCGCAGTCTTATTCTAATATTTACACATTCTCGACAAATGATAATCATTTAAATAATTTTAACGTATCTATTAAAAAAATTGAAGTTATTACTGATTCAATAACTAAACTTTGTGACGATAATTTTAATAAGGATATGTTAATAGATATTAAGGATTTATTATTAAAAAAAGAGCAAATATTAATTGATATCAATAAAGAGTTAAATTCCTTTAATCCATTTCAAGAAATATATTCTATAGTTGAGAATTATCAACCAAAACAAAAGAATGCAACCGTAACAACAACTGTAAATGATACTATTGTGTACAGAACAGAAAAGAAGGGTTTTTTTCAAAGGTTGGGTGAAGTGTTTTCGCCTAGTGATTTGTCGGATAGTATAGTGCTGGTGTCAACAACAATAATTGATACAATTTCAGAAGAGAATGATGATAATGATGTTTTGTTGAATGATATTCAATTTTATACGGAGAAGGGCAGGAGGGAATACATCAAGCAAATAAATGCTATAGAAACTAAATACAATAACTTGATACTATCGGATAGAGATTTGTCGGAAGAGATTTCTGAATTGTTAATAATTCTTCACAAACAAACGCTGGATTCTGTCATTAAAGAAATTGAACAAAGCGAATACTTGATAAATAAAAATACTAACTTATCTGTATTTGTATCAATAATTGCTCTTTTGGTGATTCTTACTTTTATCTTCTTGATATTTTATGATATAAAAAAAGTTGTGGAAGCACGCAAAGCAACTGAAGCAGCGAAAAAAAGGACTGAGGAGATTATGCAAAGTCGACATAAACTGCTTCTTTCTGTGTCTCATGATGTGAAAGCGCCATTGTCGTCAATACTTGGTTATCTTGAACTTATGCAAATGAACGATGATAATAATAGTGACAAGTCTAAAATATTGTCAATGAAGTCTTCTGCTGAGCACATACTTTCACTTCTAACAAATCTTTTGAATTTCTCACGTTTGGATCAAGGTAAGGAGTCTGTAATCTTGTCTAATTTTAACATAAAAAAACTATGCGATGAGTTGGATTCTATGTTTAAGCCTTTATCGTCAAATAAGCACCTTGAATTTGTATATAATAATGACCTCGATGTTGATACGTGTGTAAAATCAGATGCGTTGAAAATCAAACAGATTTTAAGTAATTTGTTGTCTAATGCCATTAAATATACAATGAAAGGCAAAGTGACATTTGCAGTTAATAGGGGAGATGGTGAACTGGTATTTACTATAATTGATGAAGGTATTGGTATTCAGGAGGAAAAGTTAAAAGAAATTTACAAACCGTTTAATCGAATTGATAATAATGAAAGTCTTATAGAAGGAAACGGTTTCGGACTTTTTGTGGTTAAAGGCTTGGTGGATTTGTTGCAAGGTGAGATTGATGTTACATCAGAGTTGAATGTGGGTTCTTGTTTTACTGTAAAGATCCCCGTTGATTTTGTGGATCCTATTGAAAAAACAGACGATGTTGTTGATTTGACAGGCATTAGTATGACAGGGATTCAAAATATCTTGGTCGTTGATGACGATAATACACTTCTAACTGTAATTGAATCAATGATAAATAAAATAGGTGAAAAGTGTGTTTTGTGTCATTCTTTGATTGAATTTGAAGAAGAATTAAAGAATATTAATAATTATGATGTGATTTTGACGGATCGTGAGATGGGTGCGTTTAGCGGTTTGGATGTGTTAAAAAGAATTAAGGAGTTAGACGTAAATAAGAGGGTGGTTCTTATGACGGCTCGCTCCGAGTATAATAAAGATATTGTTGTAAATAAAGGTTTTGACGATTATTTGCGGAAACCTTTTGCTATTAAAGATTTAATACAAGTTCTCAATGTAAATCTTATTTCTAATTCGGTTTCTGTAGAGGTTTCTAAATATAATGATGATTTTCCAGAATTGTGTGTGATGTTTGATAATGATAATGAGTCGATAGAGAATATTCTTAATGTTTTTGTTAATACGACTTCTGAAAATATTTTAAGATTTAATGAAATAATTGAAGAGAATAACTTTGCAGGAGCTGCTGCTTTATGTCATAAAATGTGTCCTATGTTTGTTCAGTTGGAACAAAAGGAATCTGCTGATTTCTTGTATAAAATGGACAAATTAAGAGGAGCAGATGAGGAATTATTTCCGGAATGGAAGTCGGAATCCTTAAAGTTTATTAACAACGCCGACGATTTTATTTCTTATCTTTACGAAAAGTACAATCTGTGATTTTTGTAATCATGCCACGATTACAATGTGACTTTTTATAATCAGTGTTATAATAGTCATGTCCTTAATTGAGGCGTATGTATATACAAAAAAAGCACCCCGTTTGTGAGGTGCTTTTTTCGTGGGGGAGGGTGGACTCGAACCACCGAACTCATCCGAGGACAGATTTACAGTCTGTTGCAATTGCCACTATGCGACTCCCCCATGATTTCTAAGAACATTGCCTTAAAAAGACGTTGCAAAGATACAATAAATTCCTATATCTCCAACATAATAATTAACTTTTTTAAAAATATTTTTTGTCTCTTGATTATCAATAAATAATAGTTGATTCTGTGCTGGAATATGCTTCGAAAAAGCCTACTGCTTTACCTTCAGGGTATATATTTGTACTTACATTATACGGCATTCCCATCATAGGATTGCTTCCAAAATTACTGTTTATATCGGAAATATATTTGGAAAATTCAGGCGTGATGCTATATAGATACATGCTTATTTCATCACCTTCTTCTAAATCTATTTCGTATTCATAAGAACCGTCTTCATTTAATGTGACGTATGTAGGGAATATATATGCCGGGAGGTATCCTATCAATGAAACGAATTCCGGTCCGTTGACGTATAAACCGGAAAGTCCAGCCAATGAATATGACATACACTGAATCATGGATTCTGTTGTTAGCGAATCGTTGATGGCAACGTTGGCGAGATAATATGTGTTAGGGTTGCTGCTCGATTGAAAATATGGATATAATCCGTATGCGCCTTCAATAGAAATTCCTCCAAGGGTTAGTTCTTTTATGACCAATGAATCTATTTGCGGTACGTCATCACTCATTGTGGATTGTGCATAATACTTATGTTCTCCATAATCGTCAATATAATTAACATTGAGATAATAAGTCCTTCCGATGACTCCTGCAACAGAATCTATTGTCTCATAATATCCTTTCATATCTGTCTCTTCAAAATATATTGTATCATAACCATCAGAAACAAAGACTTCTGCTCCGGAAATCATTTCAATGTCATCCGTAGAATAAAAATCTAAAGTCCTGCTGATTACAATCTGATGCTTTTTGTATTCGTTGCTGATATATCCATTTATTCCAACAAGTTGTGGTCCTTCTTGTGTATCTATTTCAATGTCATTAATACATGATGTGAAAAATATTGTAATAAAAAATGATATCAATATTATGTTGATTTTTTTCATAACATTTAGAATTTGAAGTTGTAAGATATTGATGGGATGAATGAGAACAAGGAAATTTGCTGTGTCTGTATATTGTTCTCTCCGTCAGGCAAGAAGATTACTGCCCATGTGTTTTTACGTCCGTATGCGTTATATACCGATAAATTCCATTCGCCTTTCCAGTTTTTGTGTCGGTCTTTGCATTTTAACGTCGCTGACAAGTCGAGGCGATGATAGTCTGGATAACGACTTTTGTTTCTTTCCCCGTTGTAGATTGAATAGGTGACTCCATCAACGGTGTATTTGCCGTAAGGATATGTAACAGGTTGACCTGTATTATAAACCCAAGTAGCAGAAACATCGAAGCGTTTGGTAAGTTCATAGTTTAGTACTATACTAACATTATGTGGTCTGTCGTAAGGTGATACATATTCTTCACCGAAGTTGATGTCTTTGACTGTTCTTTTAGAACGGCTATAAGTGTATGAAATCCATCCTGATAACTTGCCGAAGTTTTTTCTCGCTAGAAATTCGGCTCCGTAGGCACGACCTTTTCCGGCTCTCACTTCGCCGTCGACATATAGGTTGCCTATGAAGAATGCATCGTCAGCAAAGTCAATGACATTGTGAATGTTTTTATAAAAGAGTTCTACCGAAGTTTCTATTTCATTATTACGGAAATTTCTGAAATATCCCAGGGCGAATTGGTCGCACTTTTGTGGTTTTATGTTCGGACTTGATGGAAACCATAAATCGAAAGGGATGCCGCCTGTCGCATTTGTCGCCACTTGTGCGTATTGAACTGTTCTTAAATATGATGCTTTTATGGAAGAAAATTCATCTATCTGATACATAGCGGCAAGGCGAGGTTCGATGTTCGCTTCCGTATTGAAAATGTCACCGGACGCATAGTTTATCTGGTCGTAGCAATTATATTTTTCGTCAAATAAGAATAACGTCTCTTTGCCAATATTTTGGAACAAGGATAGTCTGAGTCCATATCTTATTGAAAACAAAGGTCCTAGTTTATGGTCGTTGGAGAAGTATACGGAATGTTCCAAAGCTTTTCTTACAACTTCATTAGAAGGATCCACACCCATATACATGCCGATGACTCCAGTCTTGTCGTCAAGTTTTCCTTGACCATATTGGTGGAATGTGGATGAAACGCCGAAACGTGAGGTGATATTTTCATTCATCAGGTAAGTGAAATCGTATTTTGCAGAGAGATCCTCGATACCGGCTGTGATGGAGAAGTCGTAAGGATTCATGTTTACACCTATTTTATATCTGTAGTTTGTATAGAAAACAGAAAGATTTGATGTAAGTTTGTCGTTGAAGACGTGATTCCATCGGGTAGTAACATTTTTATTTCCGTAAGTCATAGACATCAGGGAATCCATTCCCAAAATGTCATCACCAAGATATGTCGATACGAAAAGTCTGTTTTTTTCATTTAATGTGTGCATTATCTTGGCGTTGAAGTCATAGAAATACATTGAATTTCCTCTAAGATTCTTGATGAGATTGCATGCCAAGACGCCGCCGTAAGTAATGCGACCTCCCAATAATATTGCGCTTTTACCTTTATTAAAAGGAACATTTAAGGTTAGTCGACTTGTTAGCGCGCCAATTCCACCTTGCATATTGAATTTATATGGAATCTCATCTAATGTCTTGATGTCTAATACTGAAGAAAGACGACTGTCGTACATTGCGGGAATATCACCTTTATATAATGTGGCGTCTTTGATGACGTCGTTGTTGAATACTGAAAAGAAACCCATAAAATGTGATGCGTTATATACAGGAACATCGTCAAGCAAAATCAGGTTCTGGTCGGGAGAACCGCCACGTACACTGAAACCAGAGGAACCTTCAGATGCTGCGTGAACTCCAGGAAGAAGTTGTATGGATTTTATCACGTCTATTTCTCCCATCAACGATGGAATCTTTCTAATTCGTACCATATCGATGGTTTGTACGCTCATTTTTAGTTCTGTTACGTTGGCGTCTTTTCTAGTGCTTGAAACAACAACGGCATCAAGCATCTTGTTGTCAATCTTTAAGGAGATGTTTAATTCATTAAAAGAATTTGTGACATTAATGGTTTTTGTTTCGGAGATATATCCGACGAATGAGAACCTGATGGTGTATGAACCTTGTGGTAAAAACAATTCATAAAAACCATTCTTATCGGTTGATGTACCAACATTGAGTGATTCTACCAAAACGGTAACTCCTGATAGAACTTCTTTGTTGTCAGAGCATTTTACTATGCCTTTAACGCCATACTTCTCTTGTCCGTTAAGAATATTTGCGATAAATAATAAGGATAAAAATATCGTTACTTTAGTTTTCATTTCAATTTTCAATTTTATTTTATTCCTCGTAAGTCTTTATATAACTGAACTGCATATAAATCGGTCATGTTAGAAATGTAGTCTAAAACGACTTGTATTTGGGAATACAAATCTTTGTTACCGTTTTTAAATTGGTCTGGAATTAGAGAAAGTAACTTTTTGTTGTATGGTTTGTCAGGTTCCAGCACTGCTTTGACAAATTCGTCAACCAGATTTCCAATGACGTTGAAACCAGTGAGTTCGATTTTTACAACGGAAGGATGTCGGTATATGTTTTTTAAGGAGAAGTCGCGGCATTTTTCCATGGCGTTTTTTTCAAAGTCGGGGAGGTGTGATACCAGATTTTTTGTGAAACTGCCACTCATGATATCGTCATAATTATTAACGAATACTTGTGCCACACAATCGACAAGTTTATTAATTACTGTCGCTCTTAAGAATGCAATTCTCTCATTATCATCGGTCACGGTTTCATAAATGGATTCCTTTCTTTCGAAGAACCATGTTTCTTCTTTCTTGAAGAATGATGAGAAAAACTTGTCTATTTTCTGTGTTGCGACGATACCTCTTTTGTGTGCGTCTTCCATGTCCAATATCAGATAGCAGATGTCGTCGGCGGCTTCCATCATAAATGAAAGAGGATGGCGGGCATAGATGTTTTTTTCTTCATCCAGGCAAGGGATTCCGCATCCTTCCATCACTTTTTTGAAAGTATCTGTTTCTGAATGGAAATAGTTGTATTTTTTCTTTTTGTTATATGATGAATATGGATATTTTACGAGCGTTGCCAATGTGGCGTAAGTCAGCGACATTCCTCCTGGACGGCGTCCTGCAAATTGATGTGTCAACTGACGAAAAGCATTGGCGTTACCTTCGAAAGAAATAAGGTCGCTCCATTGATATTCAGGTATTTGTGATTGTAAATCTTTGCCTGGTCCGTCTTTGAAATAACTGCTTATCGTTTCCTCACCTGAGTGACCGAAAGGAGGGTTTCCTAGGTCGTGTGCCAAGCATGCTGAAGAAACGATAATATCAATGTCATAAATCTCGTTAAGAAGATCGTTGCCGAATTTATCGCACAAGGTCTTTGAGACAATACGTGCGATAGAACGTCCAACACTTGCTACTTCCAGACTGTGTGTTAATCTGTTGTGAACCATCTGACTTCCGGGAAGAGGAAACACCTGCGTCTTGTTCTGAAGTCGACGGAAGACATTTGAGAATATGATTCTGTCATAGTCGCGTTGAAAAGCATTTCTGATATCAGTCTTTTTATATTCTCTATATTCTCTTTGTGCCGAGAGTAGCGATTTCCATTCCATGCGATTTTTATTTTTGTGTTGTTGTTCTTGCGTAAGGTGTAAGGTCTTGTGTAGCAAATTGTCCGCTCTTATATTTGAAGTATCCGGCGATACCAATCATGGCGGCGTTATCGGTGCTGAATTTGAATTTCGGGATGAATACTTCCCAACCATAACGCTTTCCGTCGTCGTGCATCGCTTGTTGTAATCCGGAATTTGCCGAAACGCCTCCTGCTATCGCAACTTGTTTTATTCCGGTTTCCTTTGTCGCTTTGATGAGTTTTTTCATCAAGGTGTCAATAATTTCTTTCTGGATAGAGGCGCAAAGGTCAGCCTTGTTTTTTTCAATGAACTCAGGATCTTCTTTGAGTTTGTCGCGTAAGAAATAGAGGAAACTTGTTTTAAGTCCGCTGAAACTGTAGTTAAGTCCGGGAAGGTTGGCTTTGCTGAAAGAGAATGCGTTAGGATTTCCTTCTTTGGCGAGACGGTCTATTATAGGACCTCCAGGATATGGTAGTCCCATTATTTTTGCGATTTTGTCGAAAGCTTCACCGGCGGCATCGTCTATGGTTTTTCCAATTATCTCTAAATCAAAATAGTCGTTGACCTTTATTATTTGTGTGTGACCTCCCGAAACTGCTAGGCATAAAAATGGGAATTGAGGTATTTTGTTGACTTCGCCTTCTTCTTGTGCGAACAGTGCCATAATGTGTCCGTTAGTGTGGTTTACTTCTATGAGCGGTATGTCCATAGAAAGAGCAAATGCCTTTGAGAATGAGGTGCCTACTAAAAGTGAACCTAAAAGTCCTGGACCGCGTGTAAAAGCTATTGCAGATAACTGATTTTTTGTTATATTTGCGTGTTTTAATGCCGCATCTACAACAGGTATTATATTTTGTTGATGAGCTCGAGATGCTAATTCAGGAATGACTCCACCATATTGACGATGAACTTCTTGGTTAGCAATTATGTTAGATAATACAGTTGTTCCTCTCAGTACTGCTGCAGAGGTGTCGTCGCATGACGATTCGATGGCTAAAATATATTCGTTCATAATTATAATTAGAAAGGACAAAAATACGAATAAAAATATTATACATAACTTTTTAATTACCGTTTCGGTGATTTTTGCTCTGCTTGCGAGTGTATACGCCTTTATTCTGGACGTAAACGTACAGAGTATGTTCGCACGTTCAGCTGCAGGCATGCTTTCTGAGATGTTTGATACGGAGGTAAGAATCAAGACTTTCTATATCAAACCTGACTTGAGGATTCATGCGGAAGAGTTGCAGATGAACGATAAGAGTAATGATACGATGTTCTATGTCGGTACTATTAACGGAAAGTTTTCCCTCCGTGAATTGAGAAAAGAACCAAGAATTAAAAATCTTTATATAGACGATGTGCTGATAAATATTGTTAAGTACGAAAACGAAAAACTATCAAATATTGCGGAAATTTTGGGTAATAACAAAGATAAAGAAAAAGGCGACTTTAATTCATTGATTCATCTTGACGAACTGAACATAAATAATGGTCATGTTATTATATGGAATCAGAATAAAAATCCTAGGATGACAGGTATGGATTATTCTCACATTGATGTAGATAGTATTTATTTGGCATTGAGAGATGTTTCTTTTACAGGTGATACGATTACTGGTTATTTTGACAAACTGACAGCACAGGAAAAATCAGGATTCGTGATTGATGATTTTACCTCCAATTCAAAATTCATCGTTTCATCACGAACATTGGATTTTAAAAACCTTAATATTAAATTTCATGCAACTGATTTGGATCTTAATCTTAAGTTCTTATATAATAGTTATAATGACTATACAAAATTCGTAGATTCAATAACAATAGTAGCAAATATAAGACCATCACAACTTACATTGAGTGATTTGAAATATTTCTCTCCAACACTGGAAATAATGACAGATACTTTGCAGATTAAAGGTTTGATAAGTGGTACTGTCAGTGATTTCCATGCAAACGATTTCTATTTCTCATTCAAAGATAGTACTGATTTTCATGGAAATATAAGCATGAAAGGATTGCCTAAATTTAAGGAGACTCACATAAGCGGTAAAATTGATGAGATGAATTTTACGTATCAGGATGTTTCTGAGTTTGCTATACCTGCGCCGAATGGAAAAATACCTTTACCTGAATTATTGTCGGTAATCAATGATGCTTTGCTTTATGGTGAATTCTACGGATATCCTAATAACTTCAGAACAAAATTCGATCTTAAAACAAATGTGGGAAGCATTGATTTTGACGGCGCAATTAATAATGACTTGACAATTGTTCCTTATACTTATTACTATTCCTGGATACAAGCAGATAATCTGAATCTGAAGAAAATATTTAATATGAAGGAAGAGTTGATGACAACGGTTGATATTGGTCTTTCTGGTGAGGGTATCACAAGAGAAGATGCAGACCTGCAACTTTCCCTCGATATAGAAAAGCTTATACTTTATAATAATGAGTTTAAGGATATTCATGTTGATGCTGATTATGACAAACAAAAACTTATGGCATCGACAAGCGTAAATTCAAATATCCTAAACCTAGACCTTGATGCATATGTTGATATGGCAGGAAAATTACCATCATACAATGTAAAACTTGATCTTGACAATGCTAATCTATATAAACTCAATTTGTATAAAAAGGACAAGGCAATGTCGTTGTCAACAAAAGTAGATCTCCAGATGAAAGGTGACGACATTGACAGAATGTATGGTGATGTTCTTGTTTCAAATACCACATTACATGATAGTAGAGATACTTATGTAATGGATACTTTTGCTCTTTCTTTGATAGAAAATTATTATGAGTCAAAAGACGTTATAATCAATTGTGACTTTTTTGATTTGGACCTTAGAGGTATCGTCAATTTCAGAAACTTTGGAAATACTTTCAAAAATTATGTCTTGAATTATTTTCATATAAACAAATGGACTGATAGAGGCGTGAGGTTAAAAGATCAATATCAAGATTTTTATGCGAATCTTAACTTTAAAAATACTGAAACATTGTCTCGTTTGTTGATGCCGGAATTGAAGGTTAGCGATAACACTAATTTTACAGCTACGTTTACCTCTAATAACTATCAATTATATTCTACGTTGGATGCAGACATGATAATCTTTAATGATATGGTTTTCAATGATCTGTATGTAAAGAACAAGACGATAAGCGATAAGGCGACGATAAGTGTAAACCTGAAAGAATTGATATTAAAGGAAATGAGCGGTGATGATAAATTGGTTTTAGGCGTAGATAATGTTGAACTTAATTTTGATGCTCATAATGATAGTCTGTTAGTTGATTTGTCCTGGGACGATAATTCTACTGAAGATAAAAACAAGGGAAAATTGAACGCGACATTTTTACCTGAAGGTGTGAATTCAGGTAAACTCTATCTGTCTTCTTCTGATGTTATAATCAACGATAGTATATGGAATATTTCTAAAGACAGTTATCTTGACTTTAAAAATAATAACCTGTCTTTTAATAACTTGGAAATATATTCTAAGAATCAGGTTGTAGGTGTTGATGGATATTTCCCTAAAACTTCAAAAGATACCTTATCATTGAATTTCAGTAAACTTAACATTTCAAATTTTGATTTGCTCACAAAAGGTTACGGCATAGACGTAGATGGTATTGTTGACGGTGATTTGCAGATAACCGGTATTAAAGAAAAGATTACATTATTCTCAAATCTGAATATCAATAATATAGGAATTAATGATCATGTTATAGGTGATGCTTCTTTATATGCTGGTTGGAATCCGGCAGATACTTCGATATTTGTGGATACTAAGATAATAAGAGATATAAGCGATACATTGTTAATACTTTCAGGTAATTATTATACAATGCGAGAAAACAATACCCTTGATTTCTATCTAGATATGAATGAGATGGATGTTTCTGTAGTAAATGCATTCGCAAAAGGAACATTAAGTAGGGTTGAGGGAAACATGAGCGGAAACTTTGTTATAGATGGTACATTGAAGAAACCGGTCTTTAAAGGTGAAGCCGCTTTGGAAGATGCTGCTTGTCATATAGATTATCTCAATACGTATTATAAAGTTAATCCTTCCGATATTGACTATAATCTTAACCCTTATATCGGATTCTCTGAAAACAGAATTGAACTGAAAGATATCGTTCTTGTAGATACTTTGAATCATCATGCTGTTGCAAGTGGTTATATTACACATGATTATCTTAAGGATTTCAATTTCGATATAGATGCGACTTTGGATAATTTCATGGCGATGAATATGCCTCCTGATGATAAGGCTTCATTCTATGGAACTGCTGTTGCAAGCGGAGATCTTAAAATAAATGGTCCGTTGGATGATATAGTTATGGATATTAATGCATTGACTATGCCAGGAACGGTGATTGATATAGGTCTCGTAAGTTCATCCACTCTCAATGATAAATTCATAGTCTTCGTTCAAAAAGAGAATGTAGAGGATACGATTAAGATGATAGTTCCTGAAAATGCTAAAAATAAGAAGTTTAACCTCAATCTTAACGCAGAAATAACACCAGATGCAAGTGTGAATATTATCTTGCCATCTAATATGGGTAATATTAATGCTACAGGATTTGGTGATATACGTTTGGGTTACAATACGATGAATGGACTTTCTCTTATAGGTAATTATGTTATCGATAAAGGTACTTTCGTCTTCGATTTCCAAAATCTCCTTAGAAGGGACTTTGATATCAAGAATGGCGGAACTATTACATGGACTGGAGATGTGGCTGACGCAGATATCAATCTGGTAAGTAGTTATAGAACAAAATCTTCAATATCGTCATTGGGATTGGAAATAGATTCTACGTCATTGGTTAATAATATCAACGTTGATTGCATCTTACGTTTGCAGGAAAAACTTAATAACCCGGCCATCACTTTCGGAATATCGTTGCCTAATGCTACCGATGATGTCGCGAATACGGTATTTTCAGTGATAGATACAACAAATCAGGCCGTTATGTCTCAGCAGGTTATCTCACTTTTAGTGCTCGGTGCTTTCTCTTATTCAAATGCATCGTTATATAGTGTTGGCACAACAAACTACTATAGTATCTTGACAAGTTATATGAGTAGTTGGTTGTCGCAGATAAGTAAGGATTTAAATATAGGTGTGAACTATACTCCTGAAGGTAATCTGACCTCAGAAGAGTTTGAAGTCGCGCTGTCAACACAATTGTTTAATGACCGACTTACAATAGAAGGTAACCTTGGTATGTACACTGATTCGCGTAATCGACTCAATGGCGCTAGTAACTTCGTTGGTGATGTCGACTTGACGTGGAAGATTACCAATAGGTTGAGTCTCAAGATTTATAACCACTCAAATTTAAATAGTAACTATTATACTTATTCATACGAATCATATTCGGCCTATACTCAAGGAGTTGGTTTCTCATATTCTCAAAGTTTTGATAATGTCAAAGACTTGTTCTCTAGGAAGAGAAACAAAAAGACAAATAAAAGATAATAAAAATGGGTGACGTTATTCGTAATTTTAAATTATATAATGCATCAGCTGGATCTGGAAAGACTTTTACATTAATCAAGGAGTTTTTTGTATTAAGTCTTTCATCAAATAATCTGTCATACAAGAATATTTTAGCAGTTACATTTACGAATAAGGCTGCCAGTGAATTGAAAACTAAGATATTGGATTATCTTGATGGAATTGTCAATAATGATGATAAGGCTAAAGGTATGAAAGATGCTGTTATAAAGGAACTTAAAATAGAAGAAAATGTACTTAAGGAAAGAGCGTCAAGATTATACGATAGCATATTACATAACTATTCAGATTTAAGAGTCTCTACTATTGATGGTTTCGTCCAGCAAATTTCAAGAAGTTTCGCTAAAGAATTGAATCTTCCGAATCAGTATAAATTAATGGTTGATGATGACGATTTGATAGATGATTTGATTAAATGCATCAATGATAAGATTAATAAAGATGACAATTATCTGACCGATATATTATCACAATATATTAAATATCAGGTAACTGAAGAGAAATCAAAGAATCTAGAGTATTATCTGAGAAAATTCATTAGCGAACTGTTTAAAGAAAATGCTTATAAAAAAGGTGAGGCTTTTGAACAAAAAATTATAGACAGCAAGCAATATAAAAAAATAGAAAAGTATCTTGATAAGAAAATTGCAGGATATAAAATTTCTATTAATAGTAATATTGATAAGATAAATTCATTTAATGCTGATAATTCTCTTACAGATGAAGAGTATGCGAGTGTCCTTCCTTCCATGTTAAAAAAAATTAAGGACGATATTAATGTCAAGCCAACTGATATTCTTAATAAGACGGTAAAAGGAATCTTATACGAAGGTAAGAAATGGCATTCCTCAAAATATAAAAAGGCGCATATCGATGATTCTAAGATTCAGGAATTACTTGGTTATTTTACTCAGATAGTTGAGAAACACGCTGATTTATATCTGGTAAATATTGTAAGAAAAGACCTATATCTCTATGTCTTGAGAGGATCTTTGTTCAGTATTATAAATCAATATATTGAAGAAACAAATAAGGTTCATATATCTGAATTTAATAAAAGAATATCTGATGTCATCGGCGATTGCAGCGTGCCGTTTATCTATGAAAGGATAGGAGAGAAGTTTAAACATTTCTTTATCGACGAGTTTCAGGATACATCTCTTTTACAATGGTTTAACTTCCTTCCGTTGTTGAATAACAGTATGTCGGAAGGTAAGATGAATCTTCTCGTCGGTGATGCAAAACAGGCTATTTACAGATTTAGAAATGGTGAGGTTGAACAGATAATCCAATTGCCGAAAATATATAAAAATCCTAACACTCCCTTAACTCAAGAGTGTCAGACTAATTTTGAGAATAGAATCTGTAAAGAATATCTTAAAATAAATTATCGTTCGAAGAGAAACATAATAAAATTTAATAATTCTTTCTTTAGGAAAACGAGAAATCTGTTGAGAAATAGTCAATATCGTTTTGTTTATGAAAACAAAATGGAGCAAGAGTATAGAAAAAATAATGAATATGATGGCTATGTTAATGTAGAACTTATTGATGAAGAGAAAATTGTCAGTGAAGAGAAAAACAAACGTGGTCAATCTATTTCTCCAGCAGAATCTACTGCTATATATAAAAATGCAGTAAAACATTCACTCTTAAAAAATATTAATGAACTTAAAGATAAAGGGTATAAACTTAGTGATATAACGATACTTGTTCGTACAAACAAAGAAGGTTCTGATATAGCGGAATTCCTGACAGACAATGATATTCGTGTCATTTCCTCTGAATCAATACTTTTGAAATCTTCCGATAAGGTTCAACTTATTATTTATGCTCTTAAATATTTGATGAACGAAAACAATGATGTAATTGAACTTTCGCTTTCTCATTATCAGAATCTGTGTAAGAAATCAAGACCTGATTTTGACGTACAGAAAACATTTGATTATGACATAAATAAGGAAGAATTATTCGAACTTAGAGGTAAGGCTTTCAGTCTTTATGACATTTGCTGCAGGATTATGAAGATATACGATATCAATGCGATTGGCGATGTTTACGTGAATTATTTCATGAATCTTGTTCAGGAATGGCAAAGTCGTGAGGATAACGATATTACAGAATTCTTGGAATATTGGGATAAAAAATCTAATACTTTTTACGTGAAGGCTGCAAGTAAAGAAGACGCAGTGGAAATAATGACGATTCATAAGTCTAAAGGTTTGGATTTCAAAATTGTGATGTGTCCGTTTGTCGGTGTTAAAATACCTAATTCTTTTAAAGGTGCTAAAAAATGGATCTCATTCAAAAACGATTCTATGTTGTTGGAAGACATGCCTTATCTGGAAGAATTCATCTTGCCAGTAAGTAATGCCCTTGTAGGAACCAAGATGGAAGATCATTATAAAGAGGAATATGACAAGGAGTCTTTCGATGAACTAAATGTGTTGTATGTGGCACTGACACGTCCGGTGGATATGTTGTTTATTTATTCGACTTTGAAAGGAAAAGAAAACTTCTTCATGGATTATTTTACCATGTCGACAAATCATTATTATGCTGAGTATGACGATAATGACGAAATAATATTCAAGGAAGATTTTTGCTTCAATATGGAAGAGACCGACTATAGCATTGTTTATTCTCTTGGTGAATTGTCGGAATGTATATCTGAAGATGAAATTTCGACAGATGGATTAGTTATAGATGATTCCCATAATTATAAAACGATGGATTGGTTTAAAATAGATACTTTTGAATCAGATACTATTATCTCCGGACCAGTTACAATGGAAGATGGTTACTTGCCGAAAGAAAGAGGTATTGTTGTTCATGAAATATTATCAAAAATAAATACATTTGATGAAGCTGAAATGGTTCTCGATAAATATGAAAAAGATGATATCATTGACGGTGAATTTTCTAAATATTTATTAAAGAAATTTAAGGAAATAGAAAACTTAAAAGGAATTAAGGATGCCTATTCTAATGAAGCTGTCGTAAAGAATGAGATGAGCATACTTACTAAAGACGGAGTGTTGCGTCCTGACAGATATGCGGAACTTGCTGATAAGGTAATTGTTATTGATTATAAAACCGGCGCTCCCAATGCTAAATATTACAAGAAACAGCAGGATTATATGATTGCCTTACAAGAAATGGGTATAAAGAAAAAGATTGAGGGTTACCTTTTATATATAGGTGATAAAGTTACAGCAGAAACTGTTTATTTGAATCAATTATTTTAAAAAATAAAATTATTTTTTTTTGTAAATTTGCACACTTTTTTGAACATAAATATTTCAACAATTATAATAGATGGATAGTATTCGTAACGTTGCAATTATTGCCCATGTCGACCATGGCAAGACAACATTGGTAGATCGTATTTTATACCAATCACGATTGTTCAGAGACAATCAGGAGACAAATGATTTGATATTGGATAACAATGATTTGGAACGTGAACGAGGTATTACCATCTTATCTAAGAACGTCTCTGTACGTTATAAAGGCGTTAAGATTAATATCATCGACACTCCCGGTCACTCCGACTTCGGCGGCGAGGTTGAACGCGTGCTTAATATGGCAGACGGCGTTATCCTTCTCGTCGACGCCTTTGAAGGTCCGATGCCTCAAACTCGTTTCGTACTCGAAAAAGCTCTACAACTCGGTCTTAAACCTATCGTCGTTATCAATAAAGTCGATAAACCTAATTGTTACCCGGAAGAAACTCACGAAGCAGTGTTCGACTTGATGTTCAACCTTGGCGCTAATGAAGACCAACTCGATTTCCCAACAGTATTCGGATCTTCAAAACAAGGCTGGATGTCTGACGATTATAAGAAACCTACAACCGATATTTCTCATCTCCTTGATATTATATTGGAATACATCCCTGAAGCAAAATATGAAGAGGGAACTCCTCAAATGTTGATCACTTCTTTGGATTATAGTTCTTACGTTGGTCGTATCGCAGTAGGTCGTCTGAAACGCGGTATCCTTCAAGCCGGTATGAATGTGTCTCTTGTTAAACGCGACGGAACAATAAAGAAAAATACAATCAAAGAATTATATACCTTTGAGGGTCTTGGTAAAGAAAGAACTAAGAATCCTATCAAAGCCGGTGATATCGTTGCTATCATGGGACTCGAAGATTTTGAAATAGGCGATACTGTCGCTGATCTGGAAAATCCGGAAGCATTGCCTCCAATTCATGTCGACGAACCTACAATGAGTATGTTGTTCACTATTAACAACTCTCCGTTCTTCGGCAAGGAAGGTAAATATGTAACATCACGTCACCTTCGTGAACGTCTATATAAAGAACTCGAAAAGAATCTCGCACTTCGCGTTGAAGATACAGCATCACCAGATGCTATGATGGTATATGGTCGTGGCATTCTTCACCTTTCAATCTTAATCGAGACCATGCGTCGTGAAGGTTACGAATTTCAAATAGGACAACCTAAGGTTATCTTGAAAGATATTGACGGCAAGAAATGCGAACCTATTGAAATGCTTACAGTTCAAGTTCCAGAACAATTTGCTGGTCGCGTCATTGAACTTGCTACAGCCAAGAAAGGTGAGATGGTAAATATGCAACCAAAGGGCGACAGAATGAATATCGACTTCGAAATACCATCGAGAGGACTTATCGGTTTGAGAAGTAATATGCTCACTGCTACAGAAGGTGAAGCTGTTATGTCACAAAGATTTAAAGATTACGAACCATGGAGAGGCGAAATTCCTGGACGTAACACAGGTGCTCTCATCGCGATGGAAACAGGTACTGCAGTTCCTTACGCTTTGTGGAAGTTGCAAGACAGAGGCGCTTTCTTCGTGATGCCAAATGAAGAAGTCTATGCAGGTGAAGTTATCGGCGAGAACACTCGTTCAAACGATATCGTCTTGAATGTTAACAAGACAAAACATCTTACCAACGTACGTGCCTCAGGTTCCGACGAAAAGATTGTCCTCATCCCGCCAAAACGTTTCTCATTGGAAGAATATATGGAAATGATTCGCGACGACGAATATCTCGAAATAACACCTAAGAGCTTGCGTTTGAGAAAGATCATCCTCGATGAAATTGAACGTAAACGTCAAAACAAGAGAGAAGAATCTAATGATTAATATAGTTTAAGGGTTAAAGTTAGATTATCATAAAGCAATGAGACGTCATCATAAGTGACGTCTCTTTTTGTTTATTTGATACCAAAATATAATTTTCAACTTTCAATTTTCAATTTATTCAAGGTAAGTGTATCCGTACAATCCTGAGCGATAGTTAGACAAGAATTCTTTTCCTTCTTCAACGGTAATCTTGCCTTGCTTGACGCAGCTCGTTACCCATGATTCAACGGTTCTAACCAATTTCTTAGGACTGTATTGTACATATTCCAAAACTTCAGCTACAGTCTCGCCGTCGATGATTTGGTCGATGTAATATCCTTTCTCGTCAACGGATACGTGAACTGCATTGGTGTCGCCGAACAAATTGTGTAAGTCGCCGAGGATTTCCTGATATGCTCCAACCAAAAATACACCTATATAATATGGGTCTTTAGAGTTCATGTTGTGAACAGGCATTGTATGTGACTGGTTCTTTGTCGTTACGTATGATGAAACTTTACCGTCGGAGTCGCATGTTACATCTTGCAATGTCGCCATTCTGTTCGGATGTTCGTCTAATCTGTGAATTGGTATGATAGGGAAGATTTGGTCTATCGCCCAAGCGTCTGGTAACGACTGGAATAATGAGAAATTACAGAAATATTTGTCTGCTAACAGTTTTGGTAAGTTACTGAAATCTTCAGGGATACGTTTGAGTTCTGAAGTAAGTTGATTGATTTCTCTTGCTATTGACCAGAACAGACGTTCAACTTTAGCTCTCGATTTAATATCTAAGAGTCCGAGACTGAACAGATCCAAAGCTTCTTCTCTGATTTGCTGAGCGTCGTGCCATGTCTCTAACATCGAAGATTGTTTGTTGGTGAGTTTATCCCATGCGTCGTTGAGTTCATGAATCAGTTCGTGGTCATCTTCTAAAATCTCTTCGTCATCATCCCATTCTGGAAGTGAAGCTGTTTCGAGTACTTCGAAAATCAAGACGGAGTGATGAGCTGTCAATGCGCGTCCCGATTCTGTAATTACGTTAGGGTGGGGAAGGTCGTTCTTGTCGCAAGCGTCAGCAACAGAGAATATTACGTCGTTGACATATTCCTGGATGCTATAGTTTACGCTACTAGCGCTGCTTGAACGAGATCCGTCATAGTCGACACCTAATCCGCCGCCAACGTCAACGAATTCTATGTTGAATCCCATTTTATGTAACTGGACATAGAATTGAGCTGCTTCTTTAAGAGCGATTTTGATGCTTCTGATTTTTGTTACCTGACTTCCTATATGGTAGTGAACAAGACGTAAGCAGTCTTTCATATTGTTCTTTTCAAGATATTCGAGAGCTTCGAGGAGTTCTGATGTCGTCAATCCGAACTTGCTGCCGTCGCCGCCAGAGTCTTCCCATTTGCCGCTACCAGAGCTGGCAAGTTTGATTCTAACACCAATGTTAGGTGTGACTTTCAAACGTTTAGCGACGCGTGTGATGAGTCTTAACTCGTTGAGTTTCTCAACAACAATGATGATTGTTCTTCCCATCTTTTGAGCGAGAAGGGCTAACTCAATAAAACTCTCGTCTTTGTAACCATTACAGATAATGAGCGAGTCGGTATCGGTATTAGATGCTATGATGGCATGAAGTTCTGGTTTGGAACCTGCTTCAAGACCGATGTTGAATTTCTTGCCATGACTTACAATCTCATCGACGACAGGACGCATCTGATTGACTTTGATAGGGAAGACGATGAAATTCTTTCCTTTGTATTCGTATTCTTCTGCAGCAGATTTGAAACATGAGTCGATGGTTTCAATACGTGTGTCGATAATGTCTGGGAAACGTACCAACATTGGTACTGATACGTCGCGGAGTTGTAATTCATCAACCAATTCTCTTAAGTCGACAGATGCGCAACCTTCGCGAGGTGTGACAACGATATGACCTTTATCATTGATAGAGAAATAATTTATTCCCCAATTGTTGATGTTGTATAGTTCTGCTGAATCTTCAATACGCCATTTTCTCATAATTCTTATTTTGTTAAAATGTCAATACTCGTTCATTATTTAATGAGTTGCAAATCTAAGAAAAAAATGCATTATTTGCTAACAGATAATAGACTATATTATTAAAAAAATAAATTTAAGTCACATTTCACAATATCATGTTATGAACTTGCAAGATAATACCCAATTATTGTGATGGTCTGTACTATTAATTAGTGGTATCTTTGCATTGTCTAAGAGAAATAATGAAGTCCTCCCTTTTCTTCATTATTTGCCATAAGTATTTAGGTTAACACCTAGTTTTGATTTAATGTTTAATGAATTATTTTTTAACTAAATAGGCTGCTATCTCCCAAATAGCAGCCTTGATTTCTTTTTTTGATTACAGACAAAAGTCTAATGGCAAAAGATTAAAGTCATTATCTGAATTTTCGGCTTTTCAAGTTTTGGAGTTTTCAGATTTATAAAATCTCCTCAATATTTCCGCTGTTGTTTATATTTTCCAATGTGTTGCTTGATGGTTTCTGATAAATCTTCAAATCGAACATCGGTACTACGGCGAAGATATGGTCAAAGATGTCGCTTTGAATATTCTCGTATTTTATCCATTCCTTATTGGAACTGAAAGCGTAAACCTGCATAGGAATACCAAATTCTGTTGGTGCTAACTGTCTTATCATAAATGTCATATCTTTGTTGATATAAGGACAATTAGCCAAATATTCAGTCAGGTAAGCTCTGAAAATACCGATGTTGGTCTGACGTCTGCCATTAACAAGGTTGGAATTATCGATGTTGTTAGTCTTATTGTATTCTTCAACTTCTTTTTCTTTTTCAATGATATAGTTGGTTACGAGTTGGTATTTTTTATATTTTTCCAACATTTCTGGAGTACAGAATTTAACGGTGTCTATATCAATTACAAAAGAGCGAGCGATGCGTCGACCGCCGGAATTTTGCATACCACGCCAATTGGTAAACGAGTCGGAGATAAGAGTATATGTCGGAATAGTCGTTATTGTCATGTCCCAGTTCTGTACTTTCACTGTTGTAAGTCCTATTTCTAGAACTTCACCGTCGGCTTTGCTTTTATCCATAACAATCCAGTCACCGATACGAAGCATATCGTTGATTGTCAGTTGAAGTCCACCGACAAAACCTAAAATAGGGTCTTTAAATACCAACATTAAAACTGCAGATAGTGTACCTAAACCTATTAAAATGTTTGATAGTTGCTTGTCTGTTAATATCGCGATAATCAATAAGAAACATACAATATAAATTATTGTCTTTAAAACTTGTATGAATCCTTTTATAGGTTTGCTTTTGGAGATTTCGTACGTATCGTAAATGTCGTTTAATGTTGTTAATATGCCATCTAATACTCTGCTATATACAAAGACCTCATATATTTTTGTGAAAAGTATAATTGTAGATGTGAGTATTGGGAAAGATGGTATTGCAGCCGCGATATTATACCTTATTATATATGCAGGAATAAGAAGGCATAATCTTTTGAATACCTTGTTTTTCAATAATATATCGTCTCTTTTTGATTCACTTTTTAATATAAATGAATTTATAGTTTTTCTTATTATATAAATGACGATGTGGTATATTAGAATTGTGGCTAATATCAAGGTCGCAAAACTAATAGTCTCGGCGATGATACTTGATATGTTTTCGCCTAATCCGATTTTTGAGAATAATACTTTGAAGAGTTGAATGTATTTTTCGAACATGGTATCAATTATTTTGTAATAATATATTGAGACTTAATGGATTGATTTCTACGATGATGTCTTTACTCATTTCAATAGGTTCACCATCAATATTTACGACATCATCTGTTTTACGTATTATCTGGATTTTTTTTGCTTTATGAATGTCGATGAAATTGCTTTTATCAATTTGTTTCGCTAAAAAATAAGTCGCTACAATAGGGACTTCCAAGATATTAGGTTTCTTGAAGATACAAACGTCAAGGAGTCCGTCTTGGACGCTGGCTTTAGGAGAAATCTCCGCATTATATCCAAACTGACTTGAATTAGCGAAAGTTACAAAGAAAGGTTTGCACTCGATAGTCTTGTTGTCGTCTAATATCAAAGTGTATTCTTTCTGTTTGTAGTTAGGATATTTTTCTGTGATTAATTTAGCATAAGTTATAAAACCTCTGTTTTCATCTTTAGCGAAATAATCTGCAATCACAGCATCGAAACCTATACCTGCAATGCTGATGAACGGAATACCATTCATTGTGGCAGTATCAATCTTATATACTTTTCCTTTGTTGACGACTTCTTTGATATGTTTCTCTATTTTGAAAGGAAGTCTGAGATGGTTGGCGAGACCATTGCCCGAACCGAAAGGAACAATGACAAGTATTTGTTCTTTGCCAATCAGACATTTGGCAACTTCGTTGATAGTGCCGTCACCGCCAACAGCGGCAATATATTCATATCCATCTTCTATCGCTTGCATTGTTAATTCAGTAGCATGATTTGCATACTCTGTAAAAACAATCTTATAATCATATTTGTTTTTGTCAATATTAGTTTCTACAAGATTCGGAAAATGATTCTTGTTGTGATGACCTGATATCGGATTAACAATAAAAATTATTTTCTTTTTCATTTTATGTAGTACAATTTATTGTTTATCATTCTGTTGTTATATTGTTGCAATATAGCCTTAAATTTTGTGTCGATAGTTTTCCATTCCTCTGCGTTATCTTCATGTAAATTTTTTGAAGAACTATTCTTATTTAATTTATATATTCCTTTAATATTGTTACCGTCAGATTGCATAAAATATTCTCCGTCAGAGAACATATATACGTTATTTGAATAACCAATGAATGATTGTTCATGTTTGCTGTCAAACAAATTTCTTCCGAAACTGAAAATAGTATCGTTGATATTCAATGCGCTTAAGATAGAAATTCCTATGTCAATATGTTGTGCGATTTCATCAATGTGTTTGGCTTCAATTATCTGAGGTGCATAAAATGCGAGAGGGACTCGGTATGAACCTATTATGTTTTTATACTTGTCATATTTATGTTCCGGATTTACGTGGTCTGCTGTTATGACAAATATGGTGTTGTCGAACCAGTCGTAGTTGGAAACAATATTGAAGAAATTCTTTAGTGCGTTGTCAACATATGTTATGGTGTTTTCAAATGGTGTATTGTCATTATTGTCTGGCACTTTATAATTTTGTGGTAATGAAAATGGATGGTGTGACGATAATGTGAAGATTGCTGCGGCAAAAGGTTCTTCATATTGATTCAATTTTGCAGCGGTATATTGTAAAAACGGCTTGTCGTAGATTCCCCATTTTCCGTCGAAATCTTGGTCGTTGTTATATTCGTTTCTACCGTAATAATCATCGAAACCACTTGATTTAGAAGTAGAATTAAAACTCATGGTGCCGTTGTTACCTCCATGGAAAAATGCGGATTTATATCCGTTTTCTTTCAATGTGGTGGCGAAACCGTCTAACTTGTTGATTGCGTATCTTGATGAAGGATAATCTGTTGACATAAGAGAAGGTAGTCCGCAAAATATAGAAGGAAGTGCCTCAATGGAGCGCCTCCCATTTGCCATGCCGTCAAAAGTAAGACTTTGGCATAATAAGGAATCTAAAAACGGTGTCAGACTTTTTTCGTATTCTGAATTATAGTATCCAATCATTTCTTGCCCGAAACTTTCTAAGATAATCAAGACGATATTACAATTTGTAGCGTCTTTTTTAATAAATCTGTTATGATCAGTTTCATGATGAATGGGTGAAAATATTGAATCTAATGTTGTTTCATCAAAGTAATTTATCTTGTGTAATGCAGAAGATGTTGAACTCATGAATATGCTGAACGGCGTATTAATGACGAGAGGTATATATTTTTGTGATGTGTAATTGGTTGCAGTAGTGAGATTTATTGGCTTTAACTGAAAACCTCCGCGAATGCCTATGACCGACAATGCCATGACTATCACAAAGACAATGGTTTGCTTTACATACCAATGGAAATTGAATTTTACATCTGCTTCTTTGACTTTTGTCTTTTTCATTATCAGTATTATGACAAAAAGCAAGACGAAGAATAATAGGAGCATATACCAGAAATCAGCAATAAAACTCATCATAAGACCGGCTTGGTTTTCCTCTGTACCTGTGAAGAATGTGAATAATTCGGAACTCATTCTTTTGTCGAGATACCTGAAATAAATTACGTCGATGAGATTTAATGAAATTGCTGCTGAATTAGTAATGACGAAAATAATGTCAACAATTTTTTTATATATTTTATTGAATTTATATCGTATTGGTAAACAATAAAGAATTATTAACGGACTGTTGTAAATTATGAGTGTGTTGATGTCGAATCGAAATCCGTTAAAGAATAATCTATATAATTCGGATGTGGTTATGTCGGGAAAACTATTGGTATTGAATAGGTAAAGACACCAACGGGTGAATGCCAGCAACAACAACATCGTTGTGAGTCTTGTCACAAGCATTTGCCATAGTTCAACTTCTCTATTTTTCCATATATTTCCCATCGTAATTTTTTCGCAAATTTAATAAAATAATCCCTAATATTTGTCTTTTTTTGATTATTTTTGAATGGTAAATTATTGAAGTTATATGAGATATAAATTATTGGTTTTCTTCTTGTTTTATGTATTTAATCTTTGGTCTCAAACAGATAAATATCCACAGTATCCTAATCCGGTTAATATACCGATTTCATTGTCTGCCACTTTTGCGGAACTAAGAAATAATGCTTTTCATGCAGGTGTCGATATTAGAACTCAAGGCGTTGAAGGTAAAGAAGTATTCGCTGTTGCTGATGGTTATGTGAGTAGGATAGGAGTATCACCATACGGATATGGAAAAGTGATTTATATTACTCATAACGATGGTTTTACATCAGTGTATGCACATTTGTCGAAGTTTAATCAAAAATTGACGGACTTTGTTAGAGAAAAACAATATGAAACAGAATCCTTTGCACAAAATATCATCTTGAAAGAAAATCTGTTTCCTATAAAGAAAGGTGATTATCTTGGACTTACTGGCAATAGCGGTAGCTCTGGTGGTCCGCATCTTCATTATGAAATACGTTATACAAAAACTCAAGAACCTGTAAATCCTATGTATTTTGGATTGAAAATTAAAGATACAAAGAATCCTTTTATCAAGGGATTGGCGATATATCCTTTTGAAAATTCTGCTGTGAATAATTCAGATACTGCAATTTATTTAACTGTAGTTTCAAGGGATAATAAATTCTATCTCGATAATCCAGTTGTTAAGGTTAATGGTAATGTCGCTTTCGGAATTAATGTCTATGATCAGGCAGATGGCGCCGCTAATAAAAATGGGG
This sequence comes from Bacteroidales bacterium, assembly GCA_045606705.1. Lineage (GTDB taxonomy): Bacteria > Bacteroidota > Bacteroidia > Bacteroidales > F082 > Limimorpha. The sequence goes on along the minus strand of JAZUSL010000102.1, from coordinate 13,570 downwards.
TTTATAGCATTGAACTTTATGCTGATGATGACTTGATTTTCAGTATTATTTCTGATAAATATTCATATGATGAGACTCGTTATATAAATAGTTTGATTGATTATGCTCATTATGTCAATGAAAAAGAACGTTTCGTAAGAACTGAGATTGATGAGTTCAATAAGTTAAGAATTTATGAGAAATCTGATGGTATAGTAACTGTAAATGAGGGCGATACGATAAAAATGAAATATGTTTTAAAAGATTATAACAATAATAAATCAGTATTGAATTTTACATTGGTTGGAACGACACTTCCGAAATTGAAGACAGAAGAAATCTTACCTCGTTCCTATTATCGCATTTATGATGGTGAATCAACGAAGATTTATCTTGATGCTTTTGAAGCTGAAATTCCAAAATTGGCATTTTATCGTGACGTAGAACTTAAAACTGCTCGTATCGATACGATTACAAATATATATTCATATTATGCCTATAATCTTGGTTCTGAAGAAATTCCTTTACATAAGAAAATTACTGTTCGCATCAAACCTAAAAAAGACTACTTAAATGATAGTACTTTATATATCGCATTGGTAAATAAAAAAGGCGAATTTATTTTCTTAGGAAATAAAATATCAGGCGATTTTCTTGAAGCTAAAACTAATACTTTGGGAATCTATCTTATTGCAAAAGATAGTGTTAATCCTATAATAAAACCTATAAATTTTAAAGATAATTCTTCTATTGCCGAGAATTGGTCTTTAAGGGTTGAAATTGAAGATAAAGAAACAGGCATCAATAAATATTCTATGTATGTTAATGACGAATGGGTGCTTGCCGATTATGATGCTAAAAATAAATTATTGGTGTATCAAATTGACAGTCACATAAAAAAAGGTCACAATGACTTTAAAGTCATTGTGACCGATATGGTTGGAAACGAAACTGTTTATCATACTATTCTTCAACGTTAGGAACATACTGATATGCGCCAGCATCTGGATGATTACCTCTTGCAACGCCGTCTAAATCGTATTGCAGCAATCCTGTCGAATATAAAGGATTGCCAATGCCGATAGCAGGGGAGATGCTGTCTATATGGAAGTTATATTCATTATTGATGAACTTAGGGTCTTTATTGAAGATGCATTCGTTGAAGTTGTTAAATAATTCGTTGTTTCTTCTCATGGTCTTTAACAGACTATTGTTGAAATAATAAGTTGTATCGGGACCAGGATAGAAATCAGTGTTGAATTCATCTTCACGGTTACCAGACATTATGCAATTATTCATCTCAAAATAGAAATTATACGCATAACCGTATCCGTCAACTGGACTTTGGTAAATGTTATTGAAGAATAATGAAGGTGTTGTTCTTGTGCCTTTGTTCCAATAGTTTGCTATAGTTCCTTGTTCAAAAATATATTCGCCACCACCTGTAAGTGCAATCGCGTAATTACCACAATTAGATACTACAAAATTAGTGGCTTTCAAATTGTACAGATTGGAATATATGCCCATACCTGTATGATTGTCAATTATTGTGTTATGGATATTTAATGGTGCCATGTTGCTTTTTAAGAATGTTTGTGCCTGAATTCCTATAAAACCATTTTTGATGATAGCGTTATTGATGGTGTGGCCATAACCTTCGCGTGCTTCCATTAGCCATATTCTGTCCCATTGTCCGGGTTGGTCGTTGTAGTAATCTTCTAATCTGTCGCCTTGGAAAACGACAGGGTTTTCTGGAGTTCCTTCAACTCGTAATTGTCCTTCGCTGTATGCCCATAATCCGCCACCATCGTGGAAGTGAACTTGTGTTCCAGGTTCTATAATCAATGTTCCGTATGAGTTAATTAGTGCGTAACCATAAATGACATAAGGCTTTTCGGAAGTCCATCTTACTTCTTGAAGACTATCTGCGATGATTTTAAATTTAGGGAAACCATTTATATATTGGTCTGCAATGATATAATTAGCATTCTGTCCGTAAGCCGTTAGACTAACAGATTGAGTGTTATTGTTGGTCTCAAAGATTAATTTGTCTTCAATGAAGAAAGGCGTGTTCTGATTATCTGGATTAACGGTAACTCTTACAAATACAAATATACTATCTTTTGCAAATATCTCAACATCAGAGAAATCGTATCCAGATTCTCCATCAACATTAATTGTGAATTGCGACTGATTGCCGCCTTCTAATCTTATGGAACTTATTTTTATATTATCGTCATTGTCGTTATATATCATCAGCTGTCGTGTTGACGATCCTATTGTGGTGAAAACGGTGTCAAATGTTACTGTGTCTGTTGAGAAAGAAAGTTTTAATGAATTGTCATCGTTGTAGTTAACTGGTTTTTTGCAAGATGCGAAACCAATTAAAAGTCCTAAAATAATAATCCAAATATGTTTATGCATGATGTTTTATAATTATTGAGCTAATTATTATTCCCCTAATTTAGTTTCATCTTTCTGATTTTCGATATATTTTTCCCAAGAGGTTGTCATAAATGCATCAGAACCAAAATATTCTAAAATAGGTAAGAAGTCTTTTGCTTCTGCATAACCTGGAACAATTGTCAACACTTGGTTTTTCTCATTCATGAAAACGTAAGAAGGATATGACATTTTACCTTGTAATAATGCTTGTGCTAGTTGGTGTGTACTTTTTCTTGCTCCGCCAGGATTTTGGTTTATAAATGTATGTCCCATAAATTCAATCGGTTCTGCTTGTTCTGCATCAAATTTAACTGCATAATAATTTTTGTTCATGTATTCAACAACTGACGGATTGATGAATGTAGTCTGATCCATTTTCGTACACCAACCACACCAATCTGTATAAACGTCAATGAATATTTTCTTTGGTGCTGTCTCGTTGAGTTTTACTGCTTCTTCGAAAGTCATCCAATTGATTTTGTTTGATTTCGATTCTTGAGCAAAGATTTCGTTAGTCGCAAATAAGTATATGATTGCAAATATGATAATGTTGGTCCTTTTCATTTTAATCGAATTTATGTTTAGCTCTTTCTATTTCTTTTTTGTTGTCTTTGTCTTTTAAGTTGTCACGTTTGTCGTAGAAGTGTTTACCTTTGGCAAGAGCTACTGTTACTTTTGCCAATCCTTTGTCGTTGATAAACATTTCTGTAGGAACGATGGTGAAACCTTTCTCATTTGATTTGGTTTTCAGTTTATTAAGTTCTCTTCTTGTAAGAAGGAGTTTGCGTTCTCTTTTAGGATCATGATTGTTGTAAGTTCCATGAGAGTATTCTGTGATGTGCATTCCGATAACGAAGAGTTCGTTGTTTTTGAATGTACAATATGAATCAGCGAGGCTTGCTTTACCTTCTCTGATGCTTTTGATTTCGGTTCCTGTCAGTACGATTCCCGCCATGTAAGTATCAATGACGAAATATTCGAATGATACTCTTTTGTTTTTGATGTGGACTTTGTTTTGTGTTTTTTCCTTCGCCATAATCTTTACTTTTCCACTTTAAAAGTTGGGGACAAATTTTGTTTTGTCCCCAATTCAATTTATTTCAGTTTTTTATTTTACGTCGCCTAAAATAATTGGCATTCCATCGCTACCGCCGATGACAACTACTTTAGAGTTTGGTGACTCTGCGAGTTTTAAGGTTGCCTCAATACCTTTGTCGCGGAGAATCTTGTCTGTGATACTTGCGCTTACGATACTATTGGCTTTTGCTTTACCTTCAGCTTCAACGCGTTGGCGTTCTGCTTCTTGAGCAGCTTTCTCGAGTTTGAATTCATATTCGAGAGCTTCTTGTTCCTGCTTCAATTTACTTTCGATAGCAGATTTGATGGTTGGAGGCAAAGTCACGGAACGGATGAGAACTTGGTTTAATTGAACGTATTGCTCGTCCAAAAGTTTCTTTGTCTCAACGAAGATTTCTTCTTGGATAGCATCACGTTTTGTTGAGTAAATTTGTTCTGGTGTGTAACGACCTACTACGCTTCTTGCTGCAGAACGCATTGCTGGAACAACGATTCTTGTGAGGTAGTTTGTTCCGATTCTTACGTGTAATTCTCCTAACTCATCCCATTTTGGTTGATACCATGCTGAGAATTCAATTTTGATTTCCAAACCGTTAGATGACAATGCGCTCATCTCTTCAGAAATTTCTTGTTGACGTGTTTCATAAACATACATTGTGTTCCATGGTGCTATGAAATGGAAACCTTCTTCGTATGTTCTTGTTACATCAACACCGCCACCAAATAAACGGAACAAAACTCCGCCATGACCGGCAGGAATAGTTTTAGTGATTCTGCCCCAAAAAAGTATTACTAAAAAAATGATACCTACTATCACGAAAATAGGTGTGTACTTCTTTAACTCATTGTTGTTGTGATTGTTTGATTGCTGTGAATATTCCATATTTTAAATGATTTTAATTTTTACAAAGATAGGATTTTTTTCTGAGATAATCCGTTACTTTATGCAGTATAAACTTATTTTCCATGAAAAAAGTATTTTGATGGATTAATTACTAAATACTCCATATCAATTGCAATTTACAGTCGCTTCTCCAATTATTATATATGGTTTCTAAACCAGAACCGATTTCAGTTTTGTTTTCAAAAATTGTGAATCCAATCTTTCCTGAAATTTGAATTCGATCAAATAGTAATGTTTTACCGACCAAATAAGTTCTAATGCCTTTTCCCGACAAACCACCAACAGCGAAAGCATATAATACATCGTTTTCGTATGCATAGACACTTCCTTTTTCTGAGTTGAATAACTCATATCTGAATGCGATGCTATATTTTTTGTTATTAGGATTATATAATATATCTTGATAAATGAGATATGAATTATTATCTCCGTATTCATCGTTATTGAAATGGTATTCAATGCGGTTTTTTAATGTCAATTTTTCTGTGATTTGATATGCTGCATGAAACCTGATCATATTGTATTTCTCTTCGATGAGATACCTCTGAAATATGTCGTCTCTACTGGTATTTTTCATTTTGTTTTTATTTCGATATTCAATGAAAAATAATGTGTTACTATTAGGCTGATAATTAAGTTGCGAATCAAAATCGTAGGCATGACTTGGTGAATGTGTCGTGTTTTTTACCCAATTTGATTTGTAGAAGTCTATGCTTGTGATACATCTCCAATTAGCGGCAATTGATATAGAACTGCTTAAGTACCATCCTTTTTCATTACGAGTGCCGCTTCCTGCAGAATATGCATTACTGTATAAACATTGATAATCTTTGGCATAATTTCGATAGAATAGATTTAAGTCGATGTATCCGGCAGGTTGAACTGTCAATCCTATTAAGCCTGCAAATCCTTTGTTGCTACTCATGGCGAATTCGCCATATAATAGAATTTTATCTCGTATATGATAAAAGTCGATACTTTGGTTTGTAAGGGTTTTCCCTTTGAAATGGAATAGATTATAAATGTTATTATTAGGATTTAGTTCTGCACCTAAACCTGTTTTGTGTAAGGTATATCCCAATTGAATGTTTGAATTTCTGTAACTGAGATTAAGTCCATATAATTCTTGATTTATGACTTTTCTGTCCATAATTTCATTAAAGGTTCGATGTAATCCGCTTTGTTGTAAACTGCTTATCTTCAAAGGAGTTTCATTTAAACTATCATAAGTTACTATATTGGCATCAACTTGTTTTTTTGAATAAAAGATGCTTAGCTCCAAGTCTTTGTATTTAAGAGTACTAGCGATGCCTCTTTGATAATACACTTCGTTTGCTGATTTGCTTGCCGTGATTTTTTTGCTACGTCTTATAAGACTCCCGCCTTTTGATGTAAAAGCCATTCCGGAACCCATGCAAAGACCTTGGCCAAAGGAGATCTTGTAATCTCCAATGGCAAGAGTCTCGAACAAAAAACCAAAATTATGAATGACTATATGAAATGTATAGAAGTCAAATCCGTTGTAATATTTATCTCCAAGAAGCATTATGATAGAATCATTTACACTGTTTTTGAATAAATATTCTCCGGGATCTTTCTCCGCTACAAAACCATATTCTATTTTGTCTTTATATGTGTAATTATATCTTATATATAATCTTTGCGGACTGCCTAAATAAATAGAATTTGGATTTTGGTATAAGATGGAATCTTCAATGTCATGATACCCTTTTTTCATGTTAAGACATTGATCCGATTGCAATATTATTTTATGCTTGCCGTATTTTAAATCTCTAATGCTCATATTTTTCACTTTGTTGTCTTCAAAACATATGATGTCTTTTATCATTTGGATGCTTTTGTCATCCAATCCTTCAATTTCATATAATTCTTCAAGAAATTGGATGTCGCCATACTCTTCTCTGTATGATTTTATTTTCTCCAACTGAAAAATGCTGATGAATTTGAACTCCGCAAGTTGATCAATGTCGTCACTGTTTATGTTGACAGGATTATCCAAAAATCCCCAATATGTTTCTATTAACTCAGAATAATCATTGATTTCGTCTTCGCTATTTTCAGACATACGTTCAATTTGTTCGATAATCAAATCGTTGTTTACCTGAGCAAAACATCCTGTCATGATACCAATTGCCATAATCATAACGAGTATCTTTCTCATAACTTTAAATTTTAAATATCATACTGCAACTCAATGATGGACCTAAATCTTGATTCATTTGTGCAGACATATCAACCATAAACCATTTGTAATTGTAACCTATTCCGAATGTGAATAACTCAGACCTAAATTGGAATCCGCTTCTCAAATAGATGTTATTATACATCTCGTATTCTAAACCGAATCTGAATGAAAAATCGGTTTCTAAATTTTCCTCGATTTCGCTACATATCATGAAGTCGTCAATAACGTAATATGAAAATCCAAATCTCATGATTATCGGTATTTTATCTTTATTAAGGCTGTTGATTTTAATATTTATCGGATTAAAGATATATGCGCCAAGACACAATGATTCGTTGATTTGATACTGCAAGCCTATGTCAAAAGTAGGGATAGATCTGTCTTGGTAATCTCCGGAAAATCTTATAAGTAAATAATATAACTTAAGTCCAACTCTTAATTTGTTATCGAAACTTTTTGATAATCCCAAACCGAGTAGATTCTCGCTATAATGTTCGTAACCAAATTGTGAAAAAGATATGCCTAATGTTCCATGTTTTATAGGTATCAACAAACCAGCATCTTTATTGCCTAATTCTTTTAACAGGAATCTGTTTTCGTATGCAATTCCGAAACTGAAATCTTGATGTGATGCGAAACCTGCAGGATTATTATGCAGCGACCAGAAATCTGATAAGGCAACAGAACATTTGCCGAGCGAATTTGTTCTTCCTCCGCATTCAAGATTCAGATCCCACGCATAAGATCTTGATGATAGTGTTAGGACTAAAAAGCCCATTATTGCAATTAGTTTCATAATTGTTGGATTTGTGGTTGCTGCAAATTTAAATAAAATGTCAAATGATTCGAAATATAATGTATCTTTGTAGTAGTTATTTTTTTATGTGTAGTAGGTAAAAAAAACATTGGTAGTATTTAATTTAAAGTTATGGAATATCTAATCTATTTATTAGCAGTGATTTTTATTATCGTTGGAATTATAGGTGACGTAGTGCCAGGATTACCTGGAGTGCCTATAAGTTATGCGGCGATGATAATAGTTCACTTCTTCACAGGGGTGAATTATGATTCTGAGGTACTAATCATCTATGGAATCGTATGTCTTCTGATAACAATTATCGATTATTTTGTTCCGATTTGGGGAACAAAGAAATTTGGTGGAACAAAGGCTGGTGTCAGAGGAAGTACGATTGGTTTGATTGTCGGGGTAGTTGTTTTGCCTTTTCTTGGAATAGTTATAGGACCATTAGGAATTGTCGGTATTATAGCAGGACCGTTTGTGGGTGCATATATAGGTGAAAAGATGAGTGGAGTGGATGACCATCTGGCATGGCGTTCGGCAATAGGTTCTTTTGTCGGTTTTGTGGCAGGTACTTTGTTAAAAGTCGTTTATTCTTTGGTGATAGGTTTCGTGGTAATTAAAGATATTATAGTCTCCTTTTTTAATTAATTGAAAAACCAATATTGTTATTTATATAAACAAAAAAACCTCAGAATCAATTGCGACTCTGAGGACTTTTTATATATTTTCAATTATAAATTTGAAAGTTACATGTCCGTGTGTCTCTATGTGAGAACTCATATAATTTTCAACTTTCTTAACTTTCAATTCAAATCAATAGTTGTCTCTTCTTGGTTCGAAATATGCTTGTTCGTGAGCGCATGCTGGACACATCTTAGGTGCTGACTTGCCTTTGTGTACGTAACCGCAGTTACGGCATTGCCATTCGATTTCTTCTTCGCGTTCAAAGACTTGTCCTGATTCGACACGTGCCAACAAACGACGATAACGTTGTTCGTGGAATGCTTCGACTTCTGATATTTTTCTCCATACTGTTGCTATTGCTGAGAAACCTTCTTCGTCGGCGATACGTGCGAATTCCGGATAAAGGTCAGCCCATTCTTCGTTTTCGCCTTCAGCAGCAGCGCGTAAGTTCTCCATTGTTGTGCCGATGACACCTGCTGGGAATGTCGCTGTGATCTCTACCATGCCGCCTTCCAAAAACTTGAAGAAACGTTCTGCATGTTCTTTTTCTTGTTCTGCTGTCTCTTCAAATACAGCTGCAATTTGTTCGTAACCTTCTTTGCGAGCTTTTGATGCGAAGAATTTGTAACGTGAACGAGCTTGTGATTCACCTGCAAACGACTTTAATAAATTCTTTTCTGTTTCTGTTCCCTTAATACTTTTCATAATAAAACGTGTTAATGTTAGTGAATTATTTATTTTAACAAATTATGTCCCTTTTTGTTTTATGTTGATGATGCAAAAATATATTTTTTTTTAATATTCGTCAAATAAATAATTTTGATATTATAATCTATTTTGTCGATTGTAGAATTTTCCTTTCTCACAAGATGTTTTGTTCTATTAAAATAATTTTTGTTTCAATAAATTATTAATTTTGTATGATGATTTAATAATTCTGATAGATATGAAACGTGAGTTTATAGTTGGTGGTATTTCATTCAATATGATAAAGGTGGAAGGCGGAACTTTCTGGATGGGAACACAAGATAATGACCCTGAAGGTCGTAACTATAATGAGAAGGCTGATCGTTTTTATACATCTCCTGTTCATGAGGTTACATTGTCCGACTATTATATTGCAGAGTCGATGGTGACGCAGGAGTTATGGGAGACTGTCATGGGAAATAATCCTAGTTTCTATAAAGGTCCTAAGAAACCTGTAAATGAGGTATCGTGGAATGATGCGCAAGACTTTATCGAGAAACTGAACGAGATTACAGGTGAGAACTTCCGTCTGCCAACAGAAGCGGAATGGGAATTCGCGGCAAAAGGAGGAACAAAAAGTAAAGGCTATATCTATGCAGGAAGCAACGACTATAATGAAGTAGCTTGGAATAAAGATAATTGCCAAGAACCGCAAGATGTGATGACCAAACTTCCTAACGAATTGGGAATCTATGATATGTGCGGTAATCTTAAGGAAATGTGTCAGGATTATTATGCGGAATATCCAGCTGAACCACAAGTCAATCCGCAAGGACCAAAGAAAGAAGATGTTAATTATGAGTTCAATATGACGTACTTCTTCAGGTATTATCTGCATGTGCTGCGCTCTAACTCGGTTCTTTTCTCACACTTGACATCGTTCATAGAAGACAGAAGCAAAATAGCAGATTATCATGCAAGTATTGATGTCGGATTCAGATTGGCGTTATAGACATAATATTTTTTAGATTTTTTATTATTTTTGCATTTATGAAGATATCAACATTAATTATATTTTTACTATTAGCCTTCGACTGTCAACAGACAACAGTCAACGGACAACAGACTTTTTTAGAATCTGAAAATCTGAAAAACTCAAAAACTGAGAAAGGGCTAAGGGCTAATGACAAAGGGCAAAAGTCTGAAGGTCGCAAGGTTACAAGGTCGCAAAGTGATTGTCTGTCTGATTCTGAGGAAGATACTGTCGTAAAGGATGATATAATAGAACGTCTCAAGGGTCTTAACAATATGGTTGACAGTTTGCGTAATACGGGGAACATAACCGCTGCCGCCAAGAATTGCTTCGATATGATAGAGATGGTAGAAAAGAATGTCAAGAAAAAAGATTTTACGGAGAAACATTGGAAATATCTCGGAAACGCATATACATGTTTAGGTGATTTCTTTAGGGATTATACATATCCTAAAATAGCACTCGTTAAGTATAAGAAATCATTACAAATCAGCGAAGTCTTAGGCAACGACGACATCAGGTCACAAGTGTTAAAATTGATTGGAATGTCTTACTTGTTCTTCAATGCCGATTCTGCATTGTATTATTTCGATGAATGTATAAAGGCATATCCCAAACATCTCAATAAAATTGACGTTGACAAAGCAATAGCAGATTATCTGTTTTACGAGAAAAACGAAAGAGATAGTGCCATGCGTATGATGAGAGACAATTTCAACATCATTGAACATGAACACGTAAGATATTCATATTATTCCATATATGGAGAAATGTTATACGAAGAAAAGCAATACGATTCGGCGATTTATTATTTGGAACAAGCCATGAACAGTTCGTATTTCTTTACACGACTTTGTTCTGCTTCTGTTTTGTCGCAAGTTTACGACTCGATAGGCGATTATGAGAAGAAAGCCTATTATGATGACATCACCGCAAAACATAGTATAGAAAGAGTTGAAAATGAATCGGATGTCTCAGAACTTATGGATCTCTACAATATCCATAAGGCAAATATGTCGGAGATTAAGAAAAACCAGACCAAGAAAAAAGTTACAATAATATTGACGCCTATTATTTTAATAGTAGCAGCACTTATAATTCTCAGGATTTCCAGAAACAAGAAACGTGTCAACAATCTTTCAAGTATCATTGACGAAAGGGATAAGGAGATTCAGGATATAAGGTTCAAGCAGTCTTTGGTGGAAGGAAAGATAAAGAAAAAGAACGCCGAGATTCAGAAACAGGCTGAAATCATAAAAGAACAGGAACAGAAAATATCCACAATAAACGACAGACTGGAAAAGAGCAACTCTAAGAAAAGCGACCTTGACTCTTATCGTAATTCCGAGACATGCATAAAAATCATGAGTCTCATAAAAGAAAATCATGATCCAGAAACGGCAGCTTTATCACAAGAAGAATTCACTTCATTGGTAGAAACGGCTAACCTGCATCTCAACGATTTCATTGATGATTTGTCGCAAAACTTCCCGAGACTTAAAAATGAAGACCTATATTATATATGTCTGACCATGCTAAATCTTAGCGACAAGCAGATTTCGTCTTTGTTTGGTGTCGCATATAGCACCATCAAGACCAGAAAAACAAAGATTGCTACCATATTAAATATGGAAAATGAAGATTTGTATAAATATTTTATCGACAAAATTTATACAAGATAAAGTGTTTCAAAATCTTATGCGATTATATAGTATTTCCTACTACTTGACATAGACATCTTCTCTTATTAAATTTGCAATTGTTTTAATTAAAAAAATATCATTATGAAACGATTGCGTCTTACCCTATTTGTCTTTACGTTCCTTTGCGGAATAAATCTTAATTCTCAAGAATGGGAGTTCCACATGGATACTCAAATTGATTATCCTTATCACAGGAAATTCAATGACGCCATAGAATTACAAGATGGCAGTATTGTGGTGAATACGCCTATAACCTTAAATATACCAAGCCATGCGAGTGTACCTCATCCAGGTTTGGTGAAGATATCTGCCGATGGAACTGAGTTGGTAAGAAACAATTATTTTCGTCCCGCATATTGTTCTATATCCTACAATCAGATTCTTGAAAACGAGAATGGAGAATTGTTTGCATTGATGACATATAGTCCTGACCATGAAAGATTGTCGGATAATTATTTCAAGAACTTTGACAATCCACCAACTGAAGCCATCTTAGGATTGTATAAATTAGATGATGAACTTAACGTTGTTGAAAGCTATGAAAACTACATTCCTATTGACACAACAGAATATTTCGGATCCCTGCCGGATTGGGATAATATGCCGAACGAAACTGGTGGACGTTTGTATCTTTTCACATCATTTATTGATAATGCAGGCAACATTGTAGGGTCGTTTTTCAAATGTCCACCTTTCTATAGTCCTTATCAGACTGAAAATGATTCCATGTTCTTTTTCAAGATGAATTTTGAAGGTGAAATAATTCAGATGAAAGGCATTGAATGTCTCGGTGGACATGGAGATTACTGGAGACATAGAGGGCATAGCATGGTTGAGACCGATTTACATTATATTTTATACCAAGTATTAGAACATAATGATTATAATTTTTCATTTATACCAAGCGGGGAAGCATGGTATTTCGATAAAGATATGAATTTTGTCGATAAAAAAGCAATTCGACAACCTGGATTCACAATGCCAAGAGTATCTTATTTAGAATATGTTTCTGCGGTTAGAAGCAGACATAATACAGTATATTTAGCGGCAAGAACCCGTTCTGAGACAAAACCCCATAGTTATATACATGATAATACTAGATTATATGAAATAGATGATAGCCTTGACAATTCAACAGATCTTTTACCTATTGTTAATTATATAACCAGAGGTGTTGATGAATCAAAAGATCTTCAACCATTGAACAATGGTGTCATATTGAAAGAAGACAACACTTTGATTTATGTACAGAATTGGAATCTCGGAGTTTATGACAACACTGACTCATGGGTTGTGATAGAACATTTGGACGAGAATTTTGAGACCATATCAGAATTGTATTATACGAGCGGTGAAGATGGTAATTTCATAGAAGTAAATTCTATAGTGCCAACAAAAGAAGAAGACCTATTACTTGTTGGTAACGGAAATTGTTTAAATGGAGATAAGTCATGGAATTTCGTCACCAAATTCCCATCCTCGGCATTTGTCAGCATCGAAGAAGCTCACGCACATAATTTGAAAGTCGCTGTCGCTTATCCTAATCCGGGTGGTGATGTGATGAATATAAGAACTTCATTGCGAGACTGCACCTTGCAGGTTTATGACATGCAAGGAAGAATGGTTTATCAACAAGAAATTACAGATGATGTTACAAGTGTGGATGCTTCTAAATGGAACTCGGGAACTTACATCTGGAAGTTAACAATTAACAATGAACAATTGACAGTTGAGGAAGGGAAATGGGTTAAATAAAATTTTAGAATTCGTCATCGGTAGAGACGTGACACATTACACCATTGAGAATAAACACGGTGTAATTGTTGCGTCTCAATCGAATTGAAAGTTGAAAATTAAAAATTAGCTGTCAGCGGTCAGTCTTCAGCTATCAGTAAGGTGGAAACTGAGAAATCAGTGCACATCAGTGAAATCCGTGGGCGTAGAGAACGAGCTTACAGAACTTTAGAATTTTAGAATTGGCTCTTAGCTCACGACAAAAAAAGAAATATTAAGTAATTAACAATCTATATTTTATCATTATGAAAAGAAA
>JAZUSL010000101.1:0-14376 GCA_045606705.1 Bacteroidales bacterium | reverse complement strand
ACTTTGACGGAGACATTCCATCAAAGTATATCCATATCATTAACTGTCATTTATTTACAAGCTTATCGCCAAACTGTCTTTGGCAACATTACATAATTATACAAAAAAAGAGACTGCCTAAACTTGTTAGACAGCCTCTTTTGGGAATGCCAAATACAACTTCCTCATATAAGTTAAGTTGGAACGGTTAAACCCCTTGCCGTTTATACGAGTCAAGTCTCTGGCAAGATTTACAAGCAGTTGTTTACCATATTCAGCTCTTGCCTTTCCACCCTGTTCAAACTCTACAATATATTTACCGGTCTGCCAATTTGCATCTAACAACTCTGTATTTACAGCAGTTATAGCTTTTTCTTTGGCATTATTCCATAGAATTGATATATTATTCACTAATTCTTTGTAATCACCTGTATCTATTGATGTTTCGTTTATGAGCATGTCTTCTTTCATTTTGGTTTTATAAATTCCACGTTTTAATAATTTTAGTCATTCACAAGATATACTTTTTCGAGATTTATGTTTTCTATCGGATTTTTTTCGTCTTTCTTTCAATCATATAGCTCGCTATGCTCTTTCGAGAAAAACAAAAATCTTCTCAGATAAAAATTCATAAATCTTTCGAAAAGCAATTTATAGAAATCACCTTTATTATAAAGAAGTTCCATTGTCATATCCCATTAATCAGATTTCTCAATTCATATTTTGAGATTCCTATTGGAATAGGAGCATTCTCTATTGTCCATTCTGCAACGACATCGTTTCTTTCTTTGCAAATCAACAATCCGATGGTATCATTATCATCATCTCCTTTTATCAAATGATTTACAGCATTACAATAGAAATTAACCTTGCTGACAAATTCAGGTTCAAACTTGCCTGTTTTCAACTCTATCACGACATATCGTTTTAACGGAATATGATAAAACAGCAAGTCGCAATAAAAATCATCGCCACCAACTTCCAACTTCACTTGTCGCCCGACAAAAGAGAATCCTTTGCCAAGTTCCAACAGAAAACGCGAGATATTATCTTCAAGACATTTCTGCAAATCTTTTTCTTTATAATCTTTGCCTAAAGTAAGGAAATCAAAGTTATACGGATCCTTTATGATTTGGTTTGCCAAGTCACTTTCTACATCTGGCAACACTTTTGAAAAATTTGATATCGTAGGATCTTTGCGTTCATATAGATTAGAATTAATCTGCCAGTCCAAGACATTTCTGCTCCAATTATTCTCTACAGTCTGTTGTATGTAGAAGAATGCCTTGTCGATATCCTTGCATCTCTGCATTATCAAAATATGATGTCCCCAAGGGACGGAGAAAAAGACATCCTCAAATTGGGAAACAAGTTGTTTCCTTTTTGTATCCACAACCAATTCGGGCACAAGTTGTGTCCGAATTAGATCTTCTTGAGAGTAGGCAAGATACCATTGCTTCATTCTTCTTAAATTCCTCGTTTCCAATCCTTTCATATCAGGAAATTCAGCCATCAGATCTTTGCTTAATTGTTTAAGAAAACCATCTCCCCAATGTGACTTCTTTTGTTTTTCAACAATCTCGCTTCCCAAATGCCAATATAATTTCAACAATTCGGTATTGACTTTTACGGATGCCTTGATCTGACTTTGCCTGATTCGTAATTTTAAGTCAACGACCCACGATTTATATTCAGGTTGTAATAATTCCGCACAATCATCTTTTTTGAAATCATCAGAAAATTCTTTGCTCTTACTCGGTTCCATAGTATAAAAAAGTTTTGGATTTTGTCTTGCAAAACTACAATATCATCTTCAATAATCCAAGAGAAAAAAAGTTAAAGTTTATTAACATATTATTGAAATAAAGCACGTTACCAATACTCTTCCTTAACAAAAATTAACAACTCTTTCATACTTTCATTAATATTTGAAAAAAAGATTACGCAAACCACAATTTTTTCTTAGCAAATGCTTGACAAAACGATGATGATGTTGTAGTTTTGCAGGAGATAACAAAATTATTCAAACACCAAAATATTATGAAAGATAACAAGCAAGAACAAATTACCCCATACATCTTACCTATTAATTGGGAGAAGAAAGAAATATTCTCATTTACTGAACTTTCTTCGGCGATTGAGCAAATACATTTTGATGTTCAACATTCAGCATTCAAAGCAATCAACAGGTGTACAACCGTAAGGAATTATCTTATAGGATATTATATCGTAGAATATGAACAGAAAGGTAACGACCGCGCTATCTATGGCGAACGCCTACTCAAAAGATTGGCAGAAAAAATAAATATAAAAGGCATAAATGAGACTTTACTGAAAATATCAAGACTTTTTTATATCAACTATCCGCAAATCAAGACATTTCTGTTAAATAAAAAAAGTGCGACGCTGTCGCACCAATTCACTAACAGTGCCATTGATATTATAAACAACCTCTCATTCTCTCATATCAGAGAGATAATGACCGTAAAGGATTCCTTCGCCAGATATTTCTACGAGACAGAATGCATGAAGTCATCCTGGAACGTAAAAGAACTGCGCCGACAAATCAGTACAAATCTATATTTTAGATGTGGCATTAGCAAAAATCCAGAGTTGTTATTATCGCAAACCTCAAAAAATCAACAGCCAATATTAAATGTAAAAGATCCATACACTTTTGAGTTCTTGGGACTTGATGCGAAAGATGCAATAAACGAAAGTGACTTGGAAGAAGCCCTGATTATTCACTTACAAGAATTCCTACTTGAATTAGGGAAAGGTTTCTGCTTCGAAGCACGTCAAAAACGCTTGGTAATTGACGACGAATACTATTACGCGGATCTTGTATTCTACAACAGGATACTACATTGCAATGTGATAATAGAACTTAAAAACGACGAATTCAGACATGGCGATTTGAGTCAACTTAACGCTTATGTGTCATATTTCCGTGATAAAGAGATTAATCCTGGAGACAATCCTCCTGTTGGTATATTGTTATGTACCCGTAAAGGCAAGAAAATGGTAGAATACGCTCTTGCAGGTATGGATAATAATCTGTTTGTCTCTACCTATATGCTTACTTTACCAGATAAAAAACAATTAGAAGAATTTATTATTAAAGAGTTAGAGAAAGGATGTATAAACTACTAGTCAAAAAAACATCGCAAAATAAACGGACAAATATAAAACGTTATCATACACTTATATTTTCTATCTTATTAAAAATCTTTCGCTTAAGCATAATAACTACATTTTTTCCTGAAATTTAATTATGCAAATATACATTTTTTCCTAAAATAAAGGTGCATAAATACACATTTTTTCCTAAGACAACAATTATTATTCAATATCATTTCCTCCTTCAAAAAAAATTTTCAGTTTTTCAATTTCTCAGATTTTCAGATTTAAAAAAATACTATTTTTGTAGACTATTAATTTTGTGAATTATCAATAAAATATAATATGAAAAAAGAAATAAAATTCAGCTTGGTTTACCGTGACATGTGGCAAAGTTCCGGTAAATATGTTCCTCGTAAAGACCAATTAGAACAGATAGCTCCTATTATTATCAAGATGGGTTGTTTCGACCGCGTCGAATCTAACGGCGGTGCTGCTGAACAAGTTAACTTGCTCTACGGCGAAAACCCTAACCACTCGGTACGTGCTTTCACAGCTGCATTGCACAAAGGCGGTATCGAATGTCACATGCTCGACCGCGCCCTCAACGCTCTCCGCATGAACCCTGTTCCTGCCGACGTACGTCAACTTATGTACAAGGTGAAAAAAGCTCAAGGCGTCGACATAACTCGTATCTTCTGCGGATTGAACGACATCCGTAACATCATCCCTTCAATACAATGGGCAAACGAAGCCGGCATGATTTCTCAAGCTGCCATGAGTATCACTTACTCTCCAGTTCACACAGCAGAATATTACATCGACATGGCTGAGAAACTCATCCAAGCAGGCGCAAAAGAAATCGCTTTGAAAGATATGGCAGGTATCGGTCGTCCATTCTCATTGGGCAAAGTCGTAGCTGCTATCAAGAAGCAACACCCAGAAATCAAGGTTCAATATCACGGTCACACAGGTCCTGGTCTCTCAATGGCTTCTATGCTTGAAGTGGCAGAAGCAGGTGCCGACTATTTAGATGTAGCAATGGAACCTCTCTCATGGGGCATGGTTCACCCTGACGTTATCTCAGTACAGGCTATGTTGAAAGATGCAGGTTTCTTGGTAAAAGACATCGACATGAACGCTTATATGGAAGCTCGCGCAATGACACAAAGTTTCATCGACGACTTCTTAGGCTACTGGATCGACCCTCGTAACCGTTACCTCAACTCTTTGATGCTAGGCTGCGGTCTCCCAGGTGGTATGATGGGTTCTCTTATGGCTGACCTCAAAGGCGTACACGCCGCTATCAACATGAACCTCAAAAATAAAGGCGAGAAAGAACTCTCAGAAGACGAACTCCTCGTTCAACTCTTCGACGAAGTACAAAACATTTGGCCTAAGTTAGGTTATCCTCCGTTGGTAACTCCTTTCAGTCAATATACAAAGAACATCGCCTTGATGAACCTCTACTCATTGAGCAAGGGCGAGGCTCGTTACGAAAACTCTATCGACCCAGCTGCATGGGGAATGATTCTCGGCAAAGCAGGTCAACTTCCAGGCGAATTGGCTCCAGAAATCATCGACTTGGCTAAGAAGAAAGGTCTCGAATTCTTCGAAGGTAATCCACAAGACAACTATCCAGACGAACTTCCACGTTTCCGTAAAGAGATGGAAGAAAACGGTTGGGATTTAGGTCCAGATGAAGAAGAACTCTTCGAATTCGCAATGCACGAAAAACAATATCGTGAATATAAGTCAGGCGAGGCTAAACGTCGTTTCAACCAAGAGTTAGAAGAAAAGATGAAAGCCAAGTTCTCACAAGGTGGCGCTAACGTACAAATCCCAGATTTGAGAGCTTTACGTCATCCAAACGCAGAACCGGTGGTGGCTCCAGTAGGCGGAAGAATCCTTTGGGGCATCGACTTCAACGACAAGTCGACAACACCAGCTCCAGGCACAGTATATAAAGAAGGTGATATAATCGCACAAATCCAAGCACCTTACGGTCAAGAACCAGTGGTGGCATTGTGGCCAGGCAAGATCGTCGAGGCAGTAGCTCCACAAGGCAAGCTTGTTGAAAAAGGCGAGACTATCGCATTTATTGAAAAATAAAAAATGATAAGTCGTCACAATGTGGCGACTTTTTTGTTATAAAAATAAAAAAACATGAACAAATCACTCATTTGGCAAGAAGTAAAAAGCCACATCATCATCACGGTGGCGATTATTATTTCCGCTATCGGTTGGACAGGATTTCTCATCCCAAGCAATATGCTCGGAGGCGGCGTGACAGGTCTCTCCACAATCATCTATTGGGTAACGGGATTACCGACAGGTATTTCAATATTCGCCCTGAACGCGATTCTTATCCTTATTGCGTTTAAATCATTAGGAAGAAGATTCGCTTTAAGCACAATCTATTCAGTCATAGTAACGTCAGTGGTATTCTATATTTTACAGGAATACGTATTTTTAGTACCTATCATTGAAGACCGCTTCTTGGCGGCTGTTCTTGGTGCGGGATTAAACGGCGTGGCATGTGCATTCATCTTCTTGGAAGGCAGCAGCACCGGCGGCACCGACATCATAGTTATGATGATTAACAAATATCGCAACATCACATTAGGTCGTCTCACCTTATTTATTAATGTAGCGATAATCTCATGTTCCTATTTCGTTTTCAGAGATTTGGAACTGTTGATTTACAGTTATGTCGGTCTTATGGTAACAAGTTACACCATGGACTTGACAATGAACGGCAGCAAGCAGTCTGTACAGATGTTCATCTTCTCACAAAAACCTAATGAAATCGCTGATACGATCGGCAATGAAGTACATCGAGGCGTGACAATGATAAAAGGCACAGGCTGGTACACCAAGACAGAAAACAATATCGTGATGGTTGTTGTGAGAAAGACAGAATCGCAACGCATCATCAGAATCGTGAAACAACTCGACCCTGCGGCATTCGTCTCCGTCAACACCGTTATGGGAGTTTACGGGAAAGGCTTCGAGATGATGAAGAAATAAAAGTTATTAGACAATAGAATCTAAACACCTAAGAAGTTTGGTTTGATCTGCTCCTTAGGTGTTTTATTTTGTTACCTTTGCGATATGAAAATAACTCGATTTAAGACATTAGACTCCACCAGTTCGTATCTTCAGAATCTTCTCAATGATGGGAAAGATATTAACGATAATATTGTCGTCACTGAATTTCAGACTTCAGGCAAAGGTCAGGGGAGAAATGTTTGGGAAAGTGAAAGTGGAAAAAATCTGCTTTTCAGCATAGGACTGGATATGAGTTTTCTAAGAGCAGAGAATCAGTTTGTTCTTACCCAGATGGTTTCTGTATCTATGATAAATGTTTTGAAGAATTATCTTCCAGAAGAATCGCTTTTTATAAAATGGCCTAATGACATTTATTTTAAAGACAGTAAAATCGCAGGCATACTGATAAAAAACGAGATTAAAGGGATGATGCTCGGAACCTCTATCATAGGCATCGGACTTAACGTAAATCAAACGACTTTCGATGATAATCTTCCCAATCCCATTTCTATGAAAATGATTACGGGAAAGGATTACGACTTGGAAGAGATACTTTTAGCTATCAGCTGTCAGCTATCAGCCGTCAGCAATTATGACAACAGACAACAGACAACAGACCTTGTATAACTTTCAATTTTCAATTTTCAACTTTCAATTCTCAATACACTTCATATTTGTATCGTTATAAGCAATGGGCTTTTTATGAACACGAAGGTATTGTCAAAGAAATGATGATTATCGGTTACGACAATTTTGGACGACTCATCTTAAAAGAAAAAAACGACCGTGAAGTCGTTTGTGATTTGAAGGAAATCGTATTTAAAATCTAAGAACTTGAGAATCTGAAAACCTGAGAAAATTTTCAAGTTTTCAGTTTTTCAGTTTTTCAGATTCTACTTGCCATCATATTAACCAGATTCTGCAATGGTCGAGATGCCATCATCTGCATGAGCGGGTTGAGTTGAGCGTCAATCTCGAAGCAACATTCGGAACCTGATTCACTTTTTTTAATATAAATATTCAAGACGAATTGAAAAGGAGTCTTTCCAACTGGTGAGAGTTGTATCAATTCATTTGGTTTACGGTTGAACACGCGTAGCGCAATACTTCCCATACCCTGTATCGTAAACGCGAGGTTGTCGGTATCGGCAGTTATGTTCACCACTTGTTCCGGCAAAATAGGCGGCATGTTGTTCATGTCGCCTATATAGTCGAATAATTCTTTTTCGGAACGTGGATTTTTAGCCCAGTCACTTTTAAAAATCATAACACTTTAGCCTAAATTACATTCTGGCGTCGCTCCATGCTTGTGGATCTTTTTTCCATTCCATCAAGGATGCCAAGTCGTTTTCTCTGATGTAGTTTTCTTCGGCAGCTTTCTTAATCAAGGCATCGTAGTTTGTCAAGGTAAACAATTCGCATTTGTTTTTCTTGAAGTTCTCGGCAGCGATGTCCATGCCGTATGTGAAGATGGCAAGCATACCTTTGATAACAGCACCTTTCTCGCGTAATGCTTCAACAGCATTTAAACTTGATTTACCTGTTGAAACCAAGTCTTCGATAATTACTACTGATTGACCACTATTGATGATGCCTTCAACTTGGTTGTTCATACCGTGTGACTTTTTCTCGGAACGTACATAAACGAAAGGCAATCCTAATTCTTGTGCTACCAATGCACCTTGAGGAATGCCGCCTGTTGCTACGCCTGCTATTACGTCAGGAGTACCAAACTTGTCTAAACACATATTTTTGAAACCTTCACGAATAAAAGTTCTTACCTGTGGGTATGATAAAGTCACGCGATTGTCGCAATAGATAGGACTCTTTAATCCTGATGCCCATGTAAAAGGATTTGCAGGATTCAATTTTATTGCTTTAATTTGCAAAAGAAAACTGGCAAGAGCCATTGATGTTTCTTGTTCGTTCATATATTTAACCTTTAAATTTTTCGCAAATGTATAGACTTTTTTGCAATAATAAAACCCTTGAGTGCATAAATTTTTTTGAACATTGCTTAGATGTTGAAATAGACAATTCTTTATGTTACTCCCAAGTGTTTGAAAATACATTAGATAAAATAAAAAACTGGCTTGAAAACGACGAAAAAAAATTAATAATCGACGATGTTGATAATGATATTTTGGCATCTGTCATAAAAAGAATATTCCGTTTTGCGCCAGCAGCCGGAGGATTAGTAGTTATCAACAATTCGATTGTCGCAATAGAAAGAAACGGGATTCCAGACTTACCGAAAGGTCATATCGAAAAAGGCGAGTCGCCTGATGTTGCCGCAGTGAGAGAAGTCCAAGAAGAAACTGCAATCTCTAATCTCTCAATAATAAAACAACTTCCTTCAACGCAGCATTGTTATATGCTTAACAACCAATGGACTTTGAAACACACATCCTGGTATCTGATGAGAACCGACGACGATTTCAAACCAACACCACAACAAGAAGAAGGCATCACAAAAGTCTTCCTCCTGAACAAAAATAATGTTAAAGATTTTTTAGAAAAGACATTCGTTTCTTTAAGAATTACATTAGAAGAAGAAATCTTAAAGATAATTAACAATTAACAATTATGGACTAAAGACAAATGACTAAAGTTTTTTTAATAACATATAACTTGAACAAAGTCTGTTGTCTGTTGACTGTTGTCCGTTAACAATAAAAATTATGAAGAAAGCTGTATTTTCCGGTTCATTCGACCCAATAACAAAAGGTCATGAAGATATAGTATTAAAAGCGCTGCCTCTTTTCGATGAGGTTATCGTCGCAATAGGAATTAATAATCTTAAGAAAAGTACATTCACTTTAGAGCAACGACTTCAATGGATTAAAGATACTTTCGCAGATTATCCCAAAGTAAAGGTCGCGCATTATGAAGGACTCACCGTTGACTTTTGTAAAGAAAACGGAGCAAACTTCATCATCAGAGGTTTGCGTGGCAATGCTGACTTAGAATATGAAACGATGATAGCGGAAGCTAACAAAAAGATAAATCCAGAGATTGAAACAATTTTCTTCCTGACAGAGCCGTCGTTACGTTGCGTGTCGTCGACAGTGGTAAGAGATCTTATAAAACATAATTGCTCCGTCAAACAATTTGTGCCAGAAAATGTTTGTTTAAAATCTGAGAATCTGAAAACTTGAGAAACTGAGAATATTTTTAATAAAAATTTTCAGGTTTTCAGATTCTCGGATTTTCAGATTTAAAAAATATAAATGATAATTTATCGTTATCTTCGTATGAAAAGATACATTATATTAATAGCGTTATTTTTTAGTCTTAATTTATTTTCACAAAATATCTCCATAAAAGGAGTTGTCAAGCAATCGGCGGTCAGTGGTCAGCAATCAGTGTCGTTAGTTCGTCTTTTAACATATAACGACATGCTAACTTGCGAGCAGACTACCATTTATGAAACAAAAACTGACGATGATGGAAATTTTGTCATCGAGGCGAATATCGATGATATCGTCATGGCGCAGATCGCGATTGATTTGGAAAAAGTTGATATTTTATTGAAGCCTAATTCCAATTATGAAGTCGAGATAATAATTCCTGATCAAAAAGATAATATTTCTTACTTCGAACGTCAGAATCCGACCTTAAAGATGATTGAAGAAAACGACGATAACCTCTATTATCAATATTCAATATCGAACATGATTATCGATGATTTTGTCTTAAATAATTTTAACAGACTTTATAGAGGACGTCAGATTTCTTTGTTAGATAGTTTAGATGTTAAAATATATAAAGATCTCGGCAAAATAAATTCCGACTTTGTCAAGAACAACATTCAATATCGTAAGGCAACGATTCAAATGATGGTGAATAACAACGTAAAGAAAACCTTTGAGAATCATTTCAATAATAAAGATATTCTGTATTCCAATCCAGCGTATATGGATTTGTTTCAGGAAGTATTTACAAATTATCTCACATTTCGCCAATTCAATCCGTCAGAATTAAGAGATTTACTTTATGCCGACTATGACACATTCTTAAAATATCTTAAGGAAAAAGATGTCTTTTTGTCAGACAATCCAATTTTGGCAGAACTTATTGTGGCATGGAACCTGAAAAGAATGTATTATGAAATGCCCGACGACAAAGGCAAGATTCTCAACTACCTGAATCATATTTCCAGCAACACAAATAATCAAGATAACAAGAAGTTAGTCAACGACATCTTAAAACAAATACACCGACTTTCATTCAATTCCGATGCTCCGCAATTTTCACTGAAAGACGACAATCAAAATATTGTTAAATTATCAGATTTTAAAGACGAATTGCTTCTGATACAATTTGTTAATCATAACAATACAATGATAGATCATCAATTTGAGATGTTAAAAGAATTCTCACAGCAATGGCGAGACACTATCACTATTGTTACCATCGCAACCGAAGAATGTTTCAACGATTATAAGCAAACATTTGAAAACAAAGGTTATAAATGGACATTGTTAAACCTTGAAGACAACATACTTCTTCTCGAAGATTATCAGATAAGAACCTTCCCCGACTACGTCATCATCGGCAGAAACAACAAAATCGGAATGGCACCAGCTCCATCGCCCGACCAATATCTCGACTACCACGTGAGAAGATTATATAATTATTATAAAAAATAGCAAAAAAATAGTTATTTTTGCACAACATTTGTTAAATGAATTTCATGATTCTTAAATCT
Source organism: Bacteroidales bacterium (assembly GCA_045606705.1). Classification (GTDB taxonomy): domain Bacteria; phylum Bacteroidota; class Bacteroidia; order Bacteroidales; family F082; genus Limimorpha. The sequence goes on along the minus strand of JAZUSL010000101.1, from coordinate 3,515 downwards.
GAGAATCTGAAAACTTGAAAATCTGAAAAATATATTTTAGTCGTTGTGATTATATTCCACACGCATGACAATTTAGTAACTTAGTAATTTAAAAATAATATGGGATTTCTAGCTAAACTTTTCGGCAATAAAGCATCGCGCGACAATAAAGCTTTGCAACCGATTTTGGATAAGACATTAGAAGCTTACGAAAAGATTAAGAACTTAGACATTGACGCACTTCGACATAAGACTGTAGAGTTCAAAGAATATATCAACAACTACATCGCTGACATCGATACACGCATCAACGAGTTAAAACTAAAAGCCGAAAATGACGACCTTGACCTCGAAAAGAAAAACGATATTTTCGAACAAGTAGATAAATTAGAGAAACAACAGCTCGATAAGATTGAAGAAGCTCTCAACAACATAATGCCAGAGGCTTTCGCAGTGTTGAAAGAAACGGCAAAACGTTTCAAGGAGAATGAAGTCGTTGAAGCAACAGCCACAGAATTAGACCGTGAGCTTGCCGCGAAATTCGACCATATCAATATTGAAGGCGACAAAGTTTATTACGACAATAGCTGGGTTGCTGGTGGTAACACTATCACTTGGGATATGGTTCCTTACAATGTACAAGTTATCGGTGGTGCTGTTTTACATCAAGGTAAGATTGCCGAGATGGCAACCGGTGAAGGTAAGACTTTGGTAGCTACATTCCCTGTATATCTCAACGCTTTGGCAGGTCGTGGTGTTCACGTCGTCACCGTCAACGATTACCTCGCAAAACGTGACTCCGAGTGGATGGGAACCATTTACGAATTCTTAGGTCTCACTGTAGATTGCATCGACAAACACGAACCAAACTCACAAGCACGTCGCAACGCATATTTAGCAGACATCACATACGGTACAAACAACGAATTCGGTTTCGACTACCTTCGTGACAACATGACCGGTAATCCAGAAGAACTTGTACAGCGTAAGCATCACTTCGCCATCGTCGACGAGGTTGACTCCGTCTTGATTGACGATGCTCGTACTCCTTTGATTATATCAGGTCCTACCCCACGCGGCGACCATCAAGAGTTTGATATATTGAAAGCCGATGTCGTAAAACTCTATGAAGCACAAAAACGTCTCGTAACCTTATGTCTTGCAGAAGCAAAAAAATTGTTGACTGATCCTAACGCGACACCAGAACAAAAACAACATGGTGCCGACCAGCTCTTCCGTGCTTACAGAGGTCTTCCTAAAAACAACGCCCTGATTAAGTTCTTAAGTGAAGAAGGTATGAGAACTCTTATGCAGAAGACAGAAGGTTTCTATCTTCAAGAACAACAGAAAAACATGCATATCATCGACGATGAACTTTACTTCGTCCTCGATGAGAAACTTCATAGCGTCGACCTTACCGAAAAAGGTATTGATGAGCTCACTAAAGCATACAACGATCAAACATTCTTCATCCTGCCTGACGTAGGTAGTGAGATAGCGGAACTCGAACGCAGCAATCTCTCCAATGATGAGAAATTGATTAAAAAATCGGAACTGCTCCGTAACTATTCTGAAAAATCAGAACGTTTACATACAGTACAACAATTACTTAAAGCTTATACCTTGTTCGAAAAAGATGTTGACTACGTCATCATGGACAACAAGATTAAAATCGTTGACGAACAGACAGGACGTATCATGGAAGGTCGTCGTTGGTCAGACGGTTTACACCAAGCTGTCGAAGCAAAAGAAAACGTACATATCGAAGCTGCTACACAGACTTATGCAACAATCACTTTGCAGAATTACTTCCGTATGTATCATAAGTTGGCTGGTATGACGGGTACTGCCGAGACTGAAGCCGGCGAGTTCTGGGATATCTATAAATTGGATGTCGTTGTAATTCCAACCAACAAACCTATCGCACGTATCGACGCAGAAGATTTGATATACAAGACAAAACGCGAGAAATACAATGCTGTAATAGAGAAGATAGAAGAATTTGTAACAGAAGGACGTCCAGTTCTTGTTGGTACAACATCTGTCGATGTTTCAGAACTTCTCTCAAGAATGCTGACTCGTAAAGGCATCAAACATAATGTGTTGAACGCTAAATTACACGCCAAGGAAGCTCAAATCGTTAAAGATGCTGGTCAGGCCGGCACTGTCACAATCGCCACCAACATGGCAGGTCGTGGTACCGATATCAAGTTGGGACCTGGCGTTAAAGAAGCAGGTGGTCTCGCCATCATAGGTACTGAACGTCATGAGTCTCGCCGCGTCGACCGTCAGTTACGCGGTCGTTCAGGTCGTCAAGGCGACAATGGTAGTTCACAATTCTTCGTATCGTTGGAAGACGACCTCATGCGTATGTTCGGTTCAGAACGTATCGCTCCTATCATGGACAAACTCGGTCTACAAGAAGGAGAGGTCATCCAACACTCGATGATTACAAAACAGATCGAGAAGGCACAGAAGAAAGTTGAAGAGAATCACTTCGGCACTCGTAAGCATCTCCTCGAATACGACGATGTGATGAACTCACAGCGCGAGGCGATATATGAAAAGAGACGTCACGCTTTGTTCGGAGAACGTCTTTCTATTGACATCAACAATATGATGTACGACCTCGGCGAGTCGATGATTGAAAAATTCCAAGATACAAGCGATTACGAAGGACTACAGTTAGAAGTATTGTCTACAATGGGTATCGATCTTCCTTTTGAAGAAGACGAATTCAAGCGCTCAAAACTTGAAGCCCTTTCTGATAAATTATTCGACAGAGCATTAGAAGTATATAACAACAAGACACGTATCATCGGTGAAAAGACACTACCTGTTATCGAGAACGTATTGAAAAACACACAATTCGAAAATATATTAATACCATTTACAGATGGTAAGAAGAGTATGAATGTCGTTGTCAATATCAAAAAGGCTGTTGAAAACGGTGCAAAAGAGATAAGTTTGGCAGTAGAGAAATTCATCACGCTCGGCATCATCGACGAGTCATGGAAGGAACACCTCCGCGAATTGGACGACCTCAAACAATCGGTAAGAAACGCCACATACGAACAAAAAGACCCTCTCTTGATTTACAAGTTTGAATCGTTCAATTTGTTCAAGCAGATGATACAAAAGATAAATACCGATGTTATCTCATTCTTGATGCGCGCCGACATTCCAATGCAAGATGGAAGTCAGGTCAGAGAACAGAGAGCAAGAGCAATAGACAAAAACAAGTTGAAAGAACAACGCAACGATTTATTGTCACAAGCTCACAGCAACACACAAGAACGTCAGGTGACACAACCTATTCACGTGGAGAAGAAGGTAGGACGTAACGATCCATGTCCATGTGGCAGCGGTAAGAAATATAAAAACTGCCACGGAAAAGAAGAATTATAGAATCTGAAAATCTGAAAATCTGAAAATCTGAGAATCTGAAAATTTTCTCAGGTTTTCAGGTTTTCAAGTTCTCAGATTTTAAATACGATTTCCTTCAAATCACAAACGACTTCACGGTCGTTTTTTTC
>JAZUSL010000100.1:0-2451 GCA_045606705.1 Bacteroidales bacterium | reverse complement strand
ATGTTGGATGCTGTCGGCGTAAGTGTAGATAAGATAAAACGTTACAGCGAACCTAATTATGTGATGTTCGACTTCGAGATTTATGACGATAAGGTCTTTATTCTTCAAAGAAAAGATAATACGTTAAAAGAATGTAGGATTTTAGTTCAAGATTTATGGTTAGATCCGATAGATACAATTAATGTTCCTAATCATATTGAGCCAGAAAAGATAATAGTGGATTGTACTGAAAGTTGTCAGCTGATAGGAAAAGATTCCGTTTATCAAGTGGTAAAAATGAATTCATCTTACGAACTGATGTTTCCTGCCGAGAAGGAACGTTATAATAAGGTGTTGAAGGATATTATCTTCTTTACTGATAAATATATTTATTTCAATGAGTTGAAGATTGACGGATATTATTCAGAATTTTTCAGGATTGGAAAAGAAACGAAGGAAAAGGAGATGATGTTTGTCGTGAATGATATGAAGACTTATAGAGATATTAAGGTTGAGAAACAATGGCATATAGACCATCCGATGCTTGGCGGTTCTCCTTCGGCGGAGGACTGGGAGAGATTCGTTCAGCTAACTTGGTATCATACAAAAGATAATCATCTTGATGTGATTGACAATACTTTATATTATTTCGATCATTTCAACGGCAAGATTCAACAATATGATGAAGGCATGAATCTGCTTCATGAATGTGAGATTGTATATCCGACGGAAGAAGATTTCTGGCGTTATAAGATTTATAAGGATAAGGCATTCGGAAAATTCTATACGATATTCGGCACAACGGTAAATGAAATTGATACTAATGCGGGAAAGACAAAATCAGTGGCAAATGCTGATAGTTGGATTTCTGAGAAGATTATAATCTACAAAGGAAATCTTTATGCCGTGACTAAGAAAAAGAACGCGCTGAAAGAATTTGAGTCGTATATTGAAAGGATTGAATTGTAAATTTTGTTTAAGGTTTAATGCTTAAGGTTTAAGGTTGGATATAGATAAACTATAAAACTTAAAAACTCTCAACTATAAAACTACTTTAAACTTTAAACCTTAAACTTTAAACGAAAAAAATGTGGACAAAGTCTGTTGTCTGTTGACTGTTGTCCGTTCACTAAAATAAATAACACATTATGAAAAAACTACTACTAACCATAACTATTCTCCTCTGCGGAATAATAACTTTCGCTCAGGACAATAATTACTCTGTCGTTAAAGGAAACGTCGGGGAAAAGAATGTAAACATCTCTATCATCAATACCAATTTCGGCGTGAGTTCTGACGATAATGGAGATTTTATTATGGCGTTGCCGAAAACGGATAAACAAGTAGGTTTGCTGTTTACTTGCATTGGTTATCAAGACACTTTGGTAAGCGTAGCTCCGAATCGTGATACAATAGAGATAAATTTCAAGATGAAGGAAACTTTTTATATGCTTGAAGCAGTCGGTGTGAGCGCGGATAAGATAATAGTGAAAAGTGACCTTAAGTACGTGATGTTCGACTTCGAGATTTTTGACGATAAGATTTTCGTCCTTCAGAGAAAAGGTAACAGCGTGAAAGATTGTCGTTTGTTGGTTCAAGATTTATGGCTTGATGCAGTTGATACAATCAATATTCCGAAGCATATTGAACCTGAGAAAATTATTATTGATTGTACGGAAAGTTGTCAGCTTATAGGGACAGATTCTGTTTATCAAATTGTGGAAGTGAATTCTTCTTATGAGCTCATGTTTCCTGCGGAAAAAGCTCGTTATAATAAGGTATTAAACAATATTATCTTCTTTACTGACAAATATATTTATTTCAACGAGTTGCAGATGGATGGTTATTATTCTGAATTTTTCAGGATTGGAAAGGAATCTAAAGAAAAGGAAATGATATTTGTCTGCGACGATATGGAATCTTATCGTAACATTAAAAAGGAAGAAAAATGGCATAAAGCTTATATTGAACAACTTCCTCCAAGTTGGTGTGGCGGTGGATTTCCGTCACCGGAAGAGTGGGGCGTGTTTGTTAAACATACATGGTTCCATACCAAAGATAATCATCTTGATGTTGTTGAAGACACCTTGTATTATTTCGATCATTTTAACGGCAAGATTCTTACATACGATGAAGGCATGAATCTTCTCAATGAATGTGAAATTACTTATCCGACTGAAGAAGATTTCTGGCAACATAAGATTTATAAGGACAAAGCATTTGGAAAATTCTATACGATATTTGGTTCTGCGGTAAATGAGATTGATGTCAAGACAGGAAAGACAAGTACAGTCACCAATGCAAATCAATGGCTGACGGAAAAGATAATCGTATATAAAGGTAGTCTTTATGCCGTCACCAAGAAAAGAAACGCATTGAATGTATTTGAATCGTATATTGAAAGGATTGAATTGTAAATGGAATCTGAAAATCTGAGAAATTGAAAATCTGAGAATTTGGTTTAAGGTTGGA
>JAZUSL010000099.1:0-24731 GCA_045606705.1 Bacteroidales bacterium | reverse complement strand
AAATTCTTCAAAAAAGATGTCGAACCTTTCGCTAACGACGGATATCCTGTTCTGGATTATTCTAGTGTGAATGCCGTGATAAGTGTTGACGAAACATCAGAAATAAATATCGAGATTTATCCTAATCCGGCGAGAGACTTTATCAAGCTATCAGCGGTTAGCGGTCAGCGGTCAGCGGTCAGGGTTTATAATACATTAGGAATGTTGGTAGAGGAATTTGAAATGCAATCTAACGAGACTGAGATCAACGTTTCAGATTATAAGAGCGGAATGTATTTCATCAATATCAGCACAGACAACGGAGATACGTTTACAGAGAAAGTAGTGGTGAGATAATTCATAATGCATAATTCATAATTAGGGTCGTCGTTTGAAATATAACGGCGACTTTTTTTGTAATGCGGGAACGGGAAATGGGGACATATGGTTATTTTTAAATTGAAAATTAAAAATTAGCTGTCAGCAATTAGCAATCAGCGAAAGAAGTCGTGGACAAAGTCTGTTGTCCGTTGTCTGTTGTCCGTTGACATTAAAATATTTTTTCATTTACTCTTTCATTTCAGAAAATAAATACTTAAATTTGCAAACTTCTTTCCGTAAGGGAGATGTCTTCGAAATCATTTTAAAAACACTATAAAATTTAACACAATGGGAAAAACAAAGTATGTTTATTCTTTTGGCAACCGTACTGCTGAAGGAAACTCCACAATGAAAAATTTATTAGGTGGAAAAGGTGCTAACTTAGCTGAAATGTGTCACTTAGGTTTACCTGTTCCAGCTGGTATAACTATTACAACAGAATGTTGTACAGCTTATTATGCAAATAACTGCCAATTACCAGAAGGTCTTATGGACGAGGTAGCAGAAGGTATTAAGAATATGGAAGAAATCATGGGCATGAAATATGGCGATGCAGAAAATCCATTGTTAGTATCATGCCGTTCAGGTGCTCGTCAATCAATGCCTGGTATGATGGATACAGTTTTGAACATCGGTCTTTGTTCAAAAACCATCCCTGGTTTGATCAAGAAAACCAACAACCCAAGATTCGTTTATGACTCATACCGCCGTCTCATCATGATGTATGCCGACGTCGTTATGGAAAAAGCTGAAGACAGAGAACCAGCTGAAGGTAAAGGCATCCGTAAGATTTTGGACGAAATGCTCGACAACTTCAAAGAAGAAAAAGGCTACAAATCAGATACAGAAATCACAGCTGACGAACTTCAAGCTCTCGCAGAAAGCTTCAAAGCTACTATCAAGAACGTTCTCGGAACAGAATTCCCAGATGACGCTCAACTTCAATTAGAAGGCGGTATCAAAGCTGTTTTCAAGAGCTGGAACGGCAAGAAAGCTGTCTCTTACAGAAGAATCGAAGGTATTCCAGAAGACTGGGGTACAGCAGTTAACGTTCAAACAATGGTGTTCGGTAACATGGGCGAAAACTCAGCTACCGGTGTTGCTTTCACTCGCGACCCTGCTACAGGCGACAACAAATTCTACGGCGAATGGTTGATCAACGCTCAAGGTGAAGACGTAGTTGCTGGTATCAGAACTCCTAACCCATTGAACGACGACACAAAGAACGAGAAGAACAAGAATATGCATTCAATGCAAGAACTCATGCCACAGACTTACAAAGAACTCTGCGACATCCGTACAATTCTTGAAGACTTCTACAAAGATATGCTCGACATCGAGTTTACTATCCAAGATGGTAAATTATATATGTTACAATGCCGTACAGGTAAACGTACAGGTCTTGCAGCTGTCAATATGGCTATCGACATGCTCAAAGAAGGTCGCATCGACGAACCTACAGCAGTCATGAGACTCAACGTAAACCAAATCGACGAATTGTTACACCCAATCCTCGACTCAAACGACGAAAAGAAACACGAAGTCATCGCTAAAGGTTTACCAGCAGGTCCTGGTGGCGCAGTAGGTAGAATCGCTTTGTCATGTGAAAAAGCTATCGAATATCAAGCACAAGGTATTCCTTCAATCTTGGTTCGTGAAGAAACAAACCCAGAAGACGTTGAAGGTATGCGCGCTGCTAACGGTATCCTCACTTCAAAAGGCGGTATGACTTCACACGCAGCTTTGGTTGCTCGTGGCTGGGGTAAATGCTGTATCGTAGGTTGCGACGAGGTCCGCATCAGCAAAGTAAACGAAACAGAAGTAGCTATCGGCGCTAAGACATTCAAAGAAGGTGATGTCATCAGCTTGAACGGAACAAAAGGTTGGATCTACGAAGGCAAAATCGCTATGATCGACGCTACAGAAAATAAAGTGTTCCAAGAATTCATGGCATTGGTCGACAAATATCGTAAGATGGGTGTCCGTACAAACGCTGATACTCCAAAAGACGCACAAAAAGCTATCGACTTCGGCGCAGAAGGTATCGGTCTTTTCCGTATCGAACACATGTTCTATGGCGAAAACAGCGAAATTCCATTGGCAAAATTGCGTAACATGATTCTTGCTAACAACACAGAAGAACGCGTTGCAGCTTTGGCAGAATTAGAACCTTACATCCGCGAAACAGCAAAAGGTACTTTGAAAGTTATGGACGGCAAACCATTGACATTCCGTCTCATGGACCCACCATTACACGAATTCGTACCTCATACATTAGACAAACAACAAGAACTCGCTGACAGCCGTGGCATGGATCTCAAAGAATTACAAAAACGTATCGATGCATTACACGAAGTCAACCCAATGATGGGCTTACGCGGTGTACGTCTTGGTATCGTTTATCCAGAAATCACAGAGACACAATTCCGCGCTTTGTTCGAAGCTACAGCACAATTGATGAAAGAAGGCAACGATCCACACTTGGAAATCATGGTTCCTCTTACAGTCAACGTCAACGAGTTGAAGAACCAAAAAGTTATCGCCGACAGAGTCAAGGCTGAAGTTGAAGCACAATACGGTTTGACAATCGACTATATGTACGGTACAATGATTGAAATCCCACGTGCAACATTAGTAGCTGACCAAATCGCAGAAGTAGCACAATTCTTCTCATTCGGTACAAACGACTTGACACAGATGACATTCGGTTTCTCACGTGACGACGTCAACGCTATCGTTGGTACATACTTAGACGAAAAGATCATCCCTGCTGATCCATTCAACACATTAGATCAAGAAGGCGTTGGTCAATTGGTTAAGTTAGGCGTAGAACGCGGTCGTTCAACAAGAAACGCTTTGAAATGCGGTGTCTGCGGTGAACACGGTGGCGACCCAGCATCAGTAGAATTCTTCTACAACACTGGCCTCAACTACGTTTCATGTTCTCCATTCCGCGTTCCTGTAGCAAGATTGGCAGCAGCTCAAGCAGCTATCAAAGCTGACAGAAAGAAATGATAAGATAACACATTATTAATATAAAAGCGGCAGGTTTAACTTGCCGCTTTTTTTGATTCCAGATCCCTACCCTTCCCTGATTTGACTTGAATATTTCTTCATCACAGAATCTATTAGAATGTTAGATAATTATTTCACACAAAAAACAGGAAACTTTTTCTATTGATTAGTGTTTCTTTCTCAATATATTTATTTATCTTTGCATTAGAGATATAAATTGTAATGAAGAATAGTGCATCATATAGGGAACTAAGCAATCAGATAGAATATATTGCTTGTTGTATCGGAGTATTTGCAAAAAGATTCAAAATTAGCAATCAGGAAGCTTATAGATATTTACTTAAGTTTGGAGGGTTGTCTTTTTTATATGATTTTTATGATGTTGAGCATACATTCTCCATTGATGAAGCAATAGATGATATCACAATAATAACACAACGTAACGGAGGCGCATTATATGATTGAGTTATATCATGGTTCTAATATGGTTGTAAAAGATATCGATCTCAGTAAAGGACGTTTGGGTAAAGATTTTGGTAAAGGATTTTATCTCAGCGAAGATAAACACCAAGCCATGAGAATGGCAATGTTGGTAACAAGAAGAGAAGGTACAGGCGAACTTACTTTAAATACATTTCTCTTTGATGAGACAGTTTTGTCTTCAAACGATATAAATATTATAAGATTTGATTCATACACTGCAGAGTGGGCAGATTTTGTTTTAATGAACAGAAATAACAAGTTAGATATTCTTGCTCACAATTATGATATCGTATATGGTCCTATTGCCAATGACAGGATAGGTTTACAAATTAAAAGGTTGGAACAAGGCATACAGAGTTCTAAAGAGTTTTTAAGGAACATCCGTTTTGTGCGTCCGACATTTCAGTATTATTTTGGAACAGAACGTTCTTTACAATTTATAAGAAGCAAATGAAGAAACGACAACAAATAGAATTTCAATATCTGATAGAGCAATTAGTACATGATATGACTATGATGTTGATATCAGATTACGGATACAATATGCAGGAAGCCATCAATGTAATATACCAGTCAAAGACATTTTCCAAGATAGAAGATCCAGATACAGGATTATACTATCAAGGTTCAGTTTACGTATATAGTTTCTTAAAAGAAGAGATTGCTTCTCAGATACAATAAAGTTATTTGTATTTACAATGCATAATCCAACCTCACGATCTTCACCAGACGATCATCGCCACGGTAGAGATTTCCACTCTCACGCAATCCCAAACAATTCGATCTCGAATATCAGCGTTGAACCTCCAGGAATACCAGGCTGCGAATAATTGCCGTAAGCCATCTCGGCAGGAAGATAAACCTCCCATTTGTCGCCCACGCACATCTGCTGCATCGCTATTATCCAGCCTTCTATCAAATCATTAAGACGAAATGCGATAGGCACGCCCTCGTCGCGGCTACTGTCGAACACCTTACCGTCAATAGTCCAGCCGGTGTAATGAGCCGTCACGACGCTACGAGGAGAAGGATGAACGCCGTCATTCCTACCTTCGCTAATTACCTTATAATAAATACCCTTAGGAAGAGCCTTGACGCCCTCCTCCTGAGCCTTGTTTTTCAACCAATCTCTGTTGGCTTGTATATATTCCTGTTTGTTCATATTTGTATGATTTTTTTTAATAATATTAAAGTTTTACAAAGTTAAGAAAATATAACGCTCTCCCATACCATCTTTTAGCATTTTTCTTATCTTTGCAAAACAGAAGTATGAAAAACAAGAATCAAGACATATCATATTTTATCTCATTTTGCATAGAGCAATACAAGAACGCAAAAGAATTAGACGGAACGACCGTCATGGAGACCTTTGCGAAATATGGAGTTCTTGATTATCTCAACGAACATTTTGAAATCTTACATACTCAAAGCTATCAATGGATTATAGAAGATATTGATGAATTTATTAACATAAGGAAATAGGAGGCGGAGATGAAAATTTATCATGGCAGTATGGAAATTGTAAGAAATCCAGAGATTCGCAAAGTAAATCGCACTTTAGACTATGGTGTCGGTTTTTATACGACAACATCATACGAACAAGCCGTTTCGTGGGTCGAGAGACGAGCAAACGAAAGAAAATTGAGCAAAGGATATGTTAATGTTTATGAGTTTGATGAAAAGTGCATAAAAAATTTCAAACACTTGATTTTTGACTCCCCTACAGAAGAATGGGTAGATTTCGTAATGCAGAATCGCACGCAGAACTCATTCGAACATGATTACGACATCGTATATGGACCCGTTGCCAACGATAAAGTTTATGCATCATTCGCATTATATGAAGGCGGATTCTTGAACAAACAAGCTCTCATTTCTGAATTGAAGACATATAAACTCGTTGACCAATACCTGTTTCACACAGAGAAATCTTTAGAATCCATTAAATTCATTGAAGCAAAGGAGGTCACATTATGATTGATGTCAACCAAAAGAACCTCTATCTCTTGTTACCTTCAAAAATCAGTTGGTTGGCAGACATGCTCGTTGAAAACAAAGGATACAGCGTCGTAGATGCCATTAAAAAGATCTATTCCTCCAATCTCTACCAGAAGTTACAAGACGAAAAGACAAAGATGTGGCACTTAGGACCTGTAGCTCTCTATGAAGAGTTAGAAGAAGAATTGTAAGGACTGTAGAGCATAAAAATATACACCCACATTAGACTCGTTGATATTTTTCAACCTTTCATGGAATATCTCAAATTCTTTTGTTCCAATAAAACAAATATTATTACTTTTGCGTTTGACACACCTGTCAGACATATATGTAAAAGTTATAATAAATATGTTTAAAATAGGATTAGACATAGGTTCGACAACTGCTAAGATAGTAGTGATTGACGAGAACGACAAAATAATATTCAGCAGATATAGAAGACATAATACGCAGATGATGGATGTCGTTCTGTCGTATCTCAACGAGTTAGAATCTATAATCGGAAATGAAAAAGTCAGTTTAAATGTCAGTGGCTCAGTGGGAATGGGATTAGCCGAGTTATATGATTTTCCGTTTATACAGGAAGTCGTGGCTGCTTCAAAAACAATTCAACGCCACTACCCTATCGCTCAGACTATGATAGACATTGGCGGCGAAGATGCCAAAATCGTATTCTTTAAAAACGGTAGCGCCGATGAACTGAGAATGAACGGAAACTGCGCCGGCGGCACGGGAGCTTTCATCGACCAGATGGCTATACTGTTAGGAATCAGCACAGAAGAACTCAACGATCTCGCCCTGAAATCAAATCAAATATATCCTATCGCATCACGTTGCGGAGTGTTCTGCAAGACCGATATACAAAATCTCATAGCGAAAAACGTCAGCCGCGAAGACATAGCAGCCTCGATATTTCATGCCGTCGCCGTTCAAACCATATCCACATTGGCTCACGGCTGCGAGATAAAATCGCCGATTCTATTCTGCGGAGGTCCTCTTTTCTTCATCCCCGCTCTGAGAAACGCATTCAAGAAAAATCTCTCTATAAACGACTCCGACATCATCTTGCCTGAACATGGCGAACTCATAACTGCCACAGGAGCATCTCTTTCAAAACATAAGGACGATAAAATCATGATGCTGCACGACATGATAAATATGTTGAACGACAGCAATAAATCAAGGAAGATACATTCCAACAATCATTTGAAACCAATTTTTAATGATGAAAGCGAACTTCATCTGTGGAAAGAACGCATCTCTAAAAATAAATTAAGACAAGGCTCGCTTCACAAAGGCATTCAAGAAGCATTCATCGGAGTTGACTCAGGTTCTACCACGACAAAAATTGTTGTCCTTAACAATGAAGGCGAACTCATCTTCTCTTTCTATAAAAACAATAACGGCAAACCCATCGAAAGCGTTGTTGAAGGACTGAAGAAGTTACAGGAAAAATGTCGTGAAAACGAGACGACGCTGATATTTAAAGGCAGCTGCTCAACAGGTTACGGCGAAGATCTGATAAAAACGGCTTTCAGGTTCAATCATGGAATTATCGAGACCATAGCACATTATAAGGCAGCACATTATTTAGATAAGGAAGTCAGCTTCATTCTCGACATCGGAGGTCAGGACATGAAGGCGATTTTTATTAACAATGGCGTCATCGAGCGTATAGAAATCAACGAGGCTTGCTCATCAGGTTGCGGCTCATTTATAGAGACTTTCGCCAATTCTCTCGGCTACTCCGCTGCCGACTTCGCCGCCAAAGCCTGCGAGTCGAAGGCACCATGCGACTTAGGCACACGATGCACAGTCTTCATGAATTCCAAGGTAAAACAAGTCTTACGCGAAGGCGCGACAGCAAGCGACATCGCCGCCGGATTAGCATATTCCGTAGTGAAAAACTGTCTTTATAAAGTATTGAAACTCAAAGATTCTTCATCACTCGGAAAACATATTGTGGTACAAGGCGGAACCATGCGCAACGACGCGATAGTAAGAGCTTTAGAAGAACTATGCGAGACAGAAGTGTCAAGATGCGACTATCCCGAATTGATGGGAGCATTCGGATGCGCCTTGTATGCTATAAGTCAACAAGATAAGGAATCGATAAGTCAACAAGTTAGTCTCGATGATTTATTAAATCTTTCCTCTAACACAAGCAAGACCTTAAACTGCAAAGGCTGCGAAAACAATTGTACCATAAGATGTTACGATTTCGGCAACGGAAGAAGATATTTCTCTGGAAACAGATGCGAGAAACATTTTACCAATGGCGAGACTTCAAAGAAAAAAGGCGATAATATTTACGAGATAAAAAATAAATTGCTGTTTTCGAGGAGTAACGAAACAAAGTCACAGCATAAACTTAACATCGGTATCGCACGCGCACTCAATATGTTCGAGGAGTTTCCGTTCTGGCACACCTTGTTCACGGAATGCGGATTGAATGTGATTCTTTCCGACGACTCCAACTTCTCTGAATATGAGAAATATGTGAGAATGGTGATGTCGGACAACATCTGTTTCCCTGCAAAATTAACACATAGTCACATCGCCAATTTACAAAAGAAAAAAGTCGATAGGATTTTCATGCCTTTCGTGATTTATGAAAAAGGCGAAAACAACGAGCAGAACAGCTACAACTGCCCTATCGTGACAGCCTATTCCACCGTAATCGGCAGCGTACAAAATTCAGATATCCCGCTCGACACTCCTACGATAAGTTTCAGAAACAGAGAGACTTTATTGAAGCAATGCCTCGATTATCTCACATCTTTAGGAATAAAAAAAGACATTATCGAAAAAGCATTTCTCAAAGCTGAGGCAGAACACGCAAGATATAGAGACGACTTAACAAGAATAAATCAAGAGATTTTAGACAAGTCGGTAAAGAATAATGAGATAACGATTTTACTTGCCGGGCGACCATATCACAGCGACCCTCTCATTCAGCATAACATCTCCAACATGCTCGCCGAGATGGGCATCAACGTGATTTCCGAAGACATCACAAGAGACAAGGACATTTACATTCGCGACACACATTTCCTTTCACAATGGTCGTATCCAAACCGAATCATGAAAGCCGCCAAATGGCTGACGACTTATAACAAACAACATAAAACCAACAACTTACAGTTTGTTCAGATGACATCATTCGGTTGCGGTCCCGACGCCTTTTTCATTGATGAGATTCGCGATATGCTTTTGCGCAACAACTGCACATACACACTGTTGAAGTTAGACGACATCAACAATATCGGTTCAATGAAGCTGAGGATTCGTTCATTGGTAGAAAGTTTGAAGATGGCAGAAAGAAAAACAGAGACTATTGATTTTCAGACGACACCAATATACGACGACAGATTCAGAAACAAAAAGATCATTGCACCGTTTTTTACCACATACATCTCCCCTCTCATTCCGGCAGCATTCCACAACATCGGCTATAATGTTGATATACTGCCTATAAGCGACGAAGCCTCAGGCGAATGGGGATTGAAATACGCCAACAACGAAGTCTGTTATCCAGCCACTTTAGTCATCGGCGACGTCATCAAAGCGTTCAAGGAAGGCAGATACAATGCCGAAGAATGCGTCGTTTGCATCACGCAGACAGGAGGACAATGTCGCGCCTCCAACTACCTCCCGATGTTAAAGAAAGCCTTAGTCGATGCCGGATATTTGAACACGCCCGTCATCTCATTTTCCACAGGAGACGAGTTAGAAAACAATCAGCCGGCATTCAAAATCAACTGGTTAAAGATATTGCCGACAGCAATACGTGCGGTTCTTTACAGCGACTCAATCAGCAAATTATACCACTCATCTGTCGTTAGAGAAAACAAAGTCGGCATTGCCAAACAGCTTCGCGACAAATATCTTAAGTTAGGTTCTGACATAATTAAGAGCAACAAAAGCAATAAGTTATACGATTGTCTCAGAGAAGCAGTAAAAGAGTTCGACTCTATATGCAAAAATGATGAAGCAGGAAATGAAATTCCAAAGGTAGGAATCGTCGGAGAAATATTTTTGAAGCACAACCCATTCTCGCAGAGAGACATAACCGAATGGCTCATAGAACAGAAAATCGAAGTCGTTCCTCCGCTGCTGACAGGCTTTTTCATCCAGTTCTTCGTAAACAGAAAAGAAAATCAGAAGACATATTTAGAAAAGACAGGAATCACCGATGTCGTCATCAATATGTTTTACAAACACATTAGCAATCATATAGATAAGGTAAACAAAATATGTTCGGGACACAGATATTACATACCGTTCAACGACATATTTGCTGAGGCAGAAGAAGCATCGAAGGTCATCACTTTGAGCGCGCAATTTGGCGAAGGCTGGCTGCTCCCTGCCGAAATCATATCGTACATGCACTGCGGCGCAAACAACATTTTAAGTCTGCAACCATTCGGATGCATTGCCAACCACATCATTTCCAAAGGAATAGAAAAGAAGTTAAAGAACATGTATCCAAAATTAAACCTATTGTCCTTAGACTTCGACAGTGGCGTCAGCGATGTCAACATTAAAAACAGACTTATTTTATTTATTGAGAAAATGAGAGAATGATGGAAGAGACGTGCCAATTACACCTATAAAAATAAACACGAGGTAATTGATGCGTCTGGTTAATAAGAAATTAGGAATTATTTAAATTAATTAGATTATGGAAGAGAAGATTATTGAAGTAGCGAAGGCATTATTTATTGAGAAGGGATATGCCGAGACGAGTATGAGTGAGATTGCTGCGAAAGCCGGCATCAACCGTCCCGGATTACATTATTATTTTCGTACCAAAGACAAGATGTTTGAAGCCGTCTTCGGCGACATCCTACTCTCCATCGTTCCAAAGATCTTCGACATCATCTCACAGAAAGACATGAATATTGAGAGAAGAATAGAAGAGATGATAGACACCTATTATGCCTTATTCATTGACAATCCGAAACTTCCGATGTTCATGATGAGAGAGATAAACAGAGACGCCAATCTGCTTATCAAGACCGCCACGCAATTAAACATACACGAGAAGTTCAGACATTCACTCGACACCATCGAGCAAGAGATGAAAGAAGGAAAACTCAAGCAAGTCCCGATTCGTTTTATGTTTTACAACATATCAAGCCTATTGACGATACCATTCCTGACCCAAGACCTGACATATTCCATCTTATTAGAAGAAGGCGAAACATTCGAGGACATGTTAAAAGAATGGAAACCATACATTATCAAGCAATTATTAAACCTGATAGAAAACAGATGATGGTGTCTAGTTTTAACATACTAATAGCAATACTCACTTAAGATTTTCTTTCAAGAAATCCTTTAAGGGCTGTAATGCTTCAACATCTAAATTCCAATAATTCTTATTATCAAATAACCAGTCACCACTCCCGAATCTATCACGATATTTTTTGGACAGTTTCTGTGCGGACATATAAGTATGCAGTTTGCCTCTTAGGTTAGGTACATTATACTTTGAAAAACCAGATTCGTCTTTTGCCCCAGATACACACTTTTCATAATCCTCGAAGCATTCAAAGAATATAGGATGTAAATCACGACGGACGGCACTTTCCATTAAATTCTCTACATCTCCATCATCTTGGTTATTTGGATAAATGAAATAAGGAAATGATACTGTATTAGTTACCTTCCCTTCATCTATTTCCTTTTTTCGCTTAACAAATCCATATCCTTTAGTGACAACATCTGCATCAGCTAGAACTACAACCTTCTCCCCCATTTCTTGCGCCAATCTTATTTGATTGAGAATTGGTTCTTTGTATAAATTATCAATACCACCCATGAATATAAATTCAACTTCTATTGCCGGAAAGAATATGTTTATAATCGTTTTGAGAAAATGGTATTCTGATGTCTTGTTATTCTTGGCTTCAATAAAAATTTTGGTCATATTATCTAACTTCGATTTCTTGGTTAATGGAATAGTTCAAACTTTCTAAAGAGTAGTGATATGCTTTTAATTCATCATCATCAGTTCTCAACAATTTAAAAGTAGCAATAATATCCGTATGATTATTATCAATAGCAGCATCACGAATTCCCTTTATTGAATCAATATCATGAGTCGTTACAAACAATTGGGTATTATTTCTCATCGCAGCGTTTATAAGGACCTTCCATAAATCACGCATTACAGAATAATGGAAACCATTGCTAATCTCATCAATCAACAAGGCACTATCTTTACAATCATATATTGCCGTAAGGAGTGAAACCATCTTTCTTGCGCCATCACCCATCATATTTACAGGCATACGCTTTTCGAGACCTATATCAACAAGTACATCGTTATCTACAAAAATAAAATCCTTAACACGCGGTTCTATAATTCTAAGTCCCTCAACGATGAAATGTTCATCCTTATTTTGAAGGATTTTATTTAGTCCTTGTATTGATGCATTAAAATCATATTTAGGACTTAAATATATGCATTGTAATGATTCCTCATAATCCTTAGGCACATCGCGAGTTATATCTTTAGAATCTGTGGAATTAAAGTTGATTCGTGATTCAAAAGGTTTGTCATCAATCATAAAATCAAATTTCAAACCATACTTTCCTTCTTCCACATTCGACATAATATTTGCCTCACCTGCATTCAATGATATATTGTTCTGATTTTGTTCTATGATGCTAATCTTCAAATCACGCCTTTCTTCATTTTCCATTCTGATATGAATTGGCAGACTAGAATCTAAACTATAAAAATCCAATTTAAGATCACTTAATCGTACTTTGTTGTAGCCACGCATAAAGTTCACATGAATTGGCAATAACGGATTTGACAATCCACTGGCTAAAAACAAAGACTCCAACAACGAAGACTTTCCGCAATTATTTTTTCCAAAGAACAAATTAATCTGTTTGAATCCATCAATAGACGCATATCGGATCCCTCTAAATCTCTCTATTTCAATTCTATTAAACATTATTACTGCGACATTGTTGATTATAAAGTATACTTTGCAAAGTTAAAAAATAATCCTTATAAGTTTAATTTTTAATATTTTATTTTTAACTAACTTTGATTATAATTATTCTTTGAATATCATACCAACAAACATATACGGATGTATGTTCATAATGCTGGGACGAGAACCTCCTCAAAGACAAAGGAGCCTTCTACACGCCCAAGGAGATTGTACGCTATAATTGCCAGGAATCGCTCATCGCCTATTTAGACACCAGCACCACCATCGCCGCCGACAAGAAGGTCGTAGGAAACCATAGATGCAGATGTAACAATAGCAGCCCACGCTAAGCGTGAGAACCACTATGCTATCCTTGTACACTTTTGAAAATTTCTCAGGTTTTCAACTACAAGACAAGCATAACGCTTCTTATTATTTCAAAAAACAAACTTGATTCAGTTTGTACACTTCCTGAATTGGAATCTCTTTGTACTTCAAGAATTGTTGAAATGAACTTTATCCATTTAGAAAAAACTAATTTGCAAAAAGCAACAAATAAGTTGTTAAAATTTGAAGAAAAAGAAATAGAAAATATATTATTATAATTTTGTCATTGTATAGACTATAAGATAAATGAGTATAGACAACAATAAAATGATTTATATCAAGATGCTTTACAACTTTGGAATAAAATTTATTATATAAAAACGATTTGAGAATTTTGTGACAATTCATTGTAAATAAAATCATAATTTTAGTATTGGCATTATTATTTTTTTAGTACTTTTGCGTGTGAATTTGTTTAACTTATTAAAATAAAAACCTATGAAGAAACCTTACGATGTTAACCTTATTGCAGATTACATCATTATTCGTCTTAACTCCGACGAAAAATCCATTCTCATCAATTTAAAGTTACAGAAGCTTCTCTATTATTTACAAGCCTGGTCTTTAGGAATAAATGGCGAGCGCTTCCTTGAAACTCCATTTGAAGCATGGGCACATGGACCTGTTTCTAAAGTATTGTACGACAGATTCAAAAGCACTAAGAATCTGTATTCCTTCATCTATGAGACAGATGTCATAAACAAAAATCCAGAGACACAGATTTCTAAGGACGACATCGAATTCATCAATTTCATCTTAGACAACTACGCTGGATTTTCAGGTGCAGAGTTAGAGTCGATGACCCATGAAGAAACACCATGGATAGAAGCCAGAAAAGGTTATGCGCCGATGCAAGCTTGTAATAATATAATATCCGAACAAACGATGCAAAGTTACTATGGTGAGAGATGGAAAGAAATCAACGGATAAACCTTCATGGAAAGGCAAATCACTTACCAACAACAAAGCATCCAAAAGCACACCTCTAATTTCTCGAAATAATAAAGGAATCTCTTATTATAAACCAATAGTTTAGTTTAAACAAATTTAACAAACCATTTTATTATATTTCTTAAGAAAAGCATTATCTTTGCAGTTGAATTTAATTATTTCTTATAAACTATGAGTTTAGAATATCAAAGCAAATTAAACCAACTTCTAATGTCTGCTACAAAAAATGGCTTGTTTTTCTCTGATTGGTTGAGGAAGAACGGCTATTCAGACCAATTGATAAGTAAGTATCGAAAATCTGGTTGGCTTGCGACTTTGGATAAAGGAGTTATGTATCGTACAGGAGATTCTTTATCTTCATTTGCGGCATTATCCTGCTACAATACACAGTTGAATAAAAAAGTAAGAGTGGCGGCACATTCTGCATTGGAACTATTCGGCTATAATCATTATGTTCCCATGGGGAAACCATTGCTTATGGTGGCATACCCCAATTCTACAACACCTAAATGGATGTCAAATGATAGTTTTGATAAGACCATTAAACCATTCAGCACAAAGATGATTGATACACCTCAGACAAGTACTATACGAATAGACGGCGTTGATGTATTGGTATCTTCTCCTGAACAAGCTTTTATGGAATGTCTGCTTTTAACTCCGGAACAATACAATTATATGGACTTGTACTACATAATGGAGCATTTAACTTCACTACGTGCAGAAGTGGTACAAACACTACTTGAAAACATAAAGAATCAGCGAGTTAAAAGAGTATTCTTATATATGGCCGAAAAAGCAGGTCATTATTGGTTTGATATGCTGAATCTGGATAAGATAAACATCGGCACATCAAAACAGAAATTGGTAAAGAATGGAATATATATAAATAAATATAAAATAACTATGCCAAAAGAGTTAGACGAATATGAATGATATATACAAAAGACAAGTAGCCCTTTTAATCCGCATAATGCCATTGGTGTATCGTATCAAGGATTTTGCCGTGCATGGAGGAACAGCAATCAACTTGTTCCATAAAAATATGCCTCGCTACTCAATAGATATTGACTTGACATATATCCCTATTCAAGATAGGGTACAGAGTTTGAATACCATAAACGAGCATCTAAAAACGCTTAAAGCCAATATTGAGAAAGCTATTCCAGGTATTAAAATCACACCAAAATATGATGTGCTGAAATTGTTATGTAGTCTCAATGGTGCAATCGTTAAAATCGAAGTAAACGGCACAAAGAGAGGTATAATTGGAGCAACTGAAGACAAAATGCTGTGTGCTAAGGCTCAGCAAGAATTCAGTATGGCTTGCAAGGCCCGTACCGTGTCTTATTCACAATTATATGGCGGCAAGATAACCGCCGCATTAAGTCGCCAGCATCCTCGAGACCTATTCGATTGCAAGTATATGGAGATATCATCCTTCGATGAAGTGAAAGATGGATTTATGCTTTGCTTACTCGGTAGCGACAAACCAATAATTGAATCTTTACAACCGAATAGCATTGACCAAACGTATGCTATAGAAAATCAATTTAATGGAATGACTGATATTGAATTCAGTTATGCCGATTATGAAGACACTAGAACAAAACTCATCACCCTAATTAATTCTGCATTAACAGAGACTGACAAAGAATTTATTATATCTTTTGAAGATGGCACACCAGATTGGAGCAAATGTTCTGCCGGGAATTTGAGCAAGTATCCATCAGTACAATGGAAATTGCAGAATATCATCAATCTGAAAGAAACCAACCCTAAAAAGCACAAACAAGGTATTGAACTGCTGATACAGTATTTCTCGATAACAATATAGACTTAAAATTACATTTCTGAAAAGTGTATAATCAAGAATATCTTGACAGATTTTATCGAATCACAGGTCGCACACGTAACAGATATTTCATAATATTAAACACCCCGTAATATAGTGGTCAAAAAGGTGGTCAAATAAGTGGTCAAATATCCAATTTTTCTTATCTTTGCACATCATTAAACACTTTTAATAACCCTTTAAAACAAAATATAAGAAACAGAAAATAAATAACAAGCTATCAGCATTTAGCGGTCAGCCTTCAGCTAATGACCGATTACAAAACACTGACTGCTAATCGCTGACAGCTGATAGCTAAAAAATATAACCATAGCGTTTGCTATTTGTTCGGTAACGTCCTTGAAACCTGAGAAATTTCAAAAATGAAGCATTAACTCGAACAAGTCGTGAATGCCTGCGCTTATAGCGTGGGCGTGACTTGTTTGTTAATGCGGGCAATTCTCAGGGCCTCAGGACGTGGACAAGTTTTCGCCCACGTTTTTTTTGTGTCCTGCAGAAAGCCCGTTTTGCCAAATAAGTAGCCGCGCATAAAACATAAGCGCATGAGTACAAAGTTCTTCAACAACATACTCGGCAACACGCTATTCGATAAACTCAAAGGCATAGCTGCCTCGATGACTTCATTCGAGAGCTTCCTCGCCGTAGCCGGATTCTTCCGCTCGTCGGGTTGCTACAAGCTACGCAGAGAGTTAGGCGACATTGCCGAGATCAAGATACTCGTCGGCATCAACATCGACGACATTCTCCGACATCACAACAAAGCACTGCTGATGCTCAGCGACGAGCAGAAAGCAAAAGAAATCTATAACGACGATTTCAAAAACGACATCCTCAACGCACACTATTCCCCCGAAGTGGAAGAAGGCATCATGCAGATGTGCGACGACCTCGCCTGCGGACGACTTCAGATGCGCATACACGCCACCAAAAACCTTCACGCCAAATTCTATCTCTGCCTGCCGAAAAATCACAACGAAAACAGCGACGGCTGGGTCATCATGGGATCTTCCAATATCTCCGACGCAGGATTAGGCATCAAGCAACCTCCGCAATACGAACTCAACGTAGCCATGAAAGACTACGACGATGTCAAGTTCTGCTCCGACGAATTCTGGCGGCTCTGGAACGAAGCCATAACAATAACAGCCGACGACGTCAACAAATTCAGAAACGGCACCTACCTCGGCGACGACAGCCTCCAACTAACACCCTACGAACTATATATCAAAGTCCTCATCGACACCTTCGGCGACCAGGTAGAAGACGACTTCTCCTTACAACTCCCCGATGGCGTCATCGACTTGAAATACCAGAAAGACGCCGTCATACAAGGCTATCAGATGCTTATGCAACACAACGGACTCTTCCTCGCCGATGTGGTAGGTCTCGGCAAGACCATGATAGCAACCATGATAGCAAAACGCTTCGTCGAAGCCAACGGCAAAAACACCAACATACTCGTCGTCTATCCGCCAGCGCTCGACGACAACTGGAAAAACACATTCAAACTATTCGGCATAAAAAACAAAACACAGTTCATCACCAACGGAAGCCTCTACAAGATACTCGAAGGACGCGACCAATACAAAAGCAAAGAAGAATTCGACCTCATCATCGTCGATGAAGCACACGGATTCCGTAGCGACAGCTCTGGAAAATACGACGAGCTACAGAAAATATGCAAATCCCAACGCCGTAAAGACACGACATCATGCGGCACAGCAAAGAAAGTCATGCTGTTATCTGCAACGCCCCTCAACAACCGTCCCGATGATCTTCTCAATCTGTTGCTGCTCTTCCAGAACAGCCAGAGCTGTACCATCGACGGCATACCAAATCTCAAGGCGTTCTTCTCGCCCATCATACAGGAATATAACAAGCTGATGCGCGAAAGAGACAAGACCGACATAACAGCCAAAGTCGATAAGATATACGACAAAATACGTAACAAAGTCATCGACAAGGTGACAGTACGACGCACGAGAAACAACATCGAAAACGACCCCGACTATCTCGCCGACATCAACAAGCAAGGCATCAGCTTCCCTAAGATACTGCCACCTAACGAACTCACCTACATCATGGACGCCGACACAAGCCGACGTTTCTATGAGACGCTGAAACAACTCACCGAGAAGATACACTTCGCACGTTATCGTGCCATAGAATTTCTCAAACCTCAGTTCCGGAGCAAATACAAAAACGCCGAGCATATCGGTCAGAGCCTCGCCGGAATCTATCGCGTCCACACCGTCAAACGATTAGAAAGTAGCTTCTACGCCTTCAAGAAATCGCTCGCCACCTTGCTGCGTATCACCAACGACATGATTAAGATGTTCGAAGAAGACAAGGTCATCATAGCGCCCGACCTTAAAGTCAAGGAACTGCAAGCCAAAGGCATGGAGTTAGACGAAATCATCGAACACGCCATCACCAAAGGATACCTCAAAGAAGACATACTATATCCCGCCGACGCCTTTGAACCCATCTTCCTTACCATGCTACAACACGACAAGAAAATACTCGAACACCTCAACGACGAATGGGCTCAAGAACACGACGACCCTAAATACGACCTCTTCAGCAAGAAACTCAACGAAGAATTCTTCAACACCAACATCAACCATTCCGGCAAGTTAGTGCTCTTCTCAGAAAGCGTCGATACGCTCAACTACCTCTACGACCGACTCACCAACGAGATGCAACGCTCCGATGTCCTGATGGTCAGTGCCACCAACCGCAGCAAGCTAACACCCGACATAAGAGAGAACTTCGATGCCAACGAAGCCACCGACCAGAAGAGATACAATATCATCATCACCACCGATGTCCTTGCCGAAGGCGTCAACCTGCACCGTTCCAACGTCATCATCAACTACGACTCCCCATGGAACGCCACCCGCCTCATGCAACGCATCGGACGTGTCAACCGTATCGGATCCAAAGCCAAACACATCTACAACTATATGTTCTACCCCTCACGTCAGGGCGACAACGAGATACAACTCTACAAAAACGCCCTTCTCAAACTGCAAGGCTTTCACTCAGCCTTCGGCGAAGACGCGCAGATATACTCCAAAGAAGAAATCGTCAGACAATTCAAGATGTACGACAACACCGTCAAAGACAACATCGACAAGAAGATAGCCCTCCTCCGCGAAGTACGCGAACTCTACAACACCAACCGCAAACTATACCACAAAATAAAAAACCTCCCCATGAAAACCCGCCTCTGTAGAGACGCGTCGACAACGAAGTCTGTTAACTGTTGTCCGTTGTCTGTTGACCCCAAAACAATAGTCTTTATCTCCTCCGATGTCAAGACTGAGTTCTATCTCGCCGACGACAAAGGCGTCCAAGCCATCGACTTCTTAGAAGCCGTCAGCTACCTCAAAGCCACGCCACAAGAAAAAGCGATACCCTTCAACAAAAACACCTCACATTACAACCACGTCAACAAAGCCTTAGAACTCTACACCAAAGAATACGTAGAAGCCGCCGACACCACATCAGCAAACCGCAACGACTTAGACAAAAGCTCTCTGGAAGCCAACAAATTCCTTCGCACCATAATGCAGATAACCACCGACGACGAACTACGCAAGCACTGCACCACGCTCATCACCTACATCAACGAAGGAATATACTCACAACTCCCGCGTCACCTCAAGACACTCGCACGCGAATACAAAAACGACCGTCTCAAAATAAAACAAGACGAATACACACTCCTCAGAAAAATAGAGACACTCATCAAAGAATACCACACATACAACAAACAGCAACAAACAAACCACACAACCGACCCGCAAATAATAATATCAGAAACATTTATTATGACAACGGACAACAGTCAACAGTCAACAGAAATTAAGTATTAACAATAGCTCGCAGAGACGCCGAGAACGCTAACATTCATAATGAACTTTGCGAACTTTGCGCCTTTGCGAGAGACAAAAAATGTACCCCATGACCTCCGAACAATTAAGAAATACCTTCCAATCACCTTTCGATATAAACCGATGGTATAATCTCCTGCACGACATCTTCAAGGCAAGCGAGTTGAAAGTCACGCCCGAGAAGATCAACGACGACCCCGACGAAGAAGGCTACTATCTCGGCAACGTAGCCACCGCCGACTACTACCGCATCGGATTCTTCATCTTCAACATACGACGAGGCTCCGTCGCCAACCGCCGCGTAGGACTGCGACGCTTAGTAAGAAACTTCACCAACCCACGATGGGGAGAATTCGACGCCGCCCTCGTCATCTTCAACGAGACCCCGTCCTCGCTCTCAAATCCCGATTCCTCTCCATGGCGGCTGTCATTCATCAGCGACATCAAAGGTAAAGCCACCGCACCAAAACGCTACACCTACGTCTTCGGCTACTCCGACCTGCTCTACAAGACACCCATCGAACGCTTCGCCATACTTCAGAAAAAAGGCATCACCTTCGAGAACCTCATGACAGCCTTCTCCGTCGAGGCACTCTCCGACGAGTTCTTCGACAAATACCGCGAGCAATACGCCGACTTCATCCAATACATCACCGGCAAACGATTCGTCAAGTCGGGAAGCAAGTGGGAAGAAAAGAAACTCGGCGAACCCAACGACAAACTCATGCAAGCCTTCAACCACGACGAGAAGAAGATACGCGACTACATCAAGAAGATGATGGGACGCATCACATTCCTACACTTCCTGCAACGCAAAGGCTGGATGTGCGGCGACCTCAACTATATGCAGAATATGTTTCAGAACTCAGCATACAAAAACGACTACTTAGACTCCGTCCTTGAACCATTGTTCTTCGGCGTCCTCAACACCAAACCCGCCGAACGTGAAGCCCTGTTTACGGAATATGGCTGGGACAAAAACCTCCTCCACGAATGGCGCGACATACCATATCTCAACGGCGGACTCTTCGAACGCGACGACACCGACGAACCCGAAAGCCGTTTCCCCGCCGAATATTTCCAACGACTCTTCCAGTTCTTCAGCGAATACAACTTCACCATCGACGAAAACGACCCCAACGACGCCGAAGTAGGAGTAGATCCCGAGATGCTTGGCAAGATTTTCGAGAACCTCCTCGAAGACAACAAAGACAAAGGAGCCTTCTACACCCCGAAAGAGATAGTGCGCTACATGTGCCAGGAGTCGCTCATCGCCTACTTAGAAACTAACACCACCATAGCCAAAGACAAGATACGGCAGTTTGTCCTCACGCCCGAAGAAGGCGTCGCCCACATACCCGACAACAAGAAAGACAAGCTCCTCAACGCCCTCAAAAACGTCAAGATCTGCGACCCCGCCATCGGCTCCGGAGCCTTCCCCATGGGATTGTTGAACGAACTGTTGAAATGCCGCGAAGCACTGTCAACTTTCAATTTTCAGTTTTCAACTTTCAATTCAACACGTTCTCAATTAAAAAAGAGTATAATACAGAATAATATCTACGGCGTCGATATCGAGAAAGGAGTCGTCGATATAGCCCGTCTGCGTTTCTGGCTCAGCATCGTAGTCGATGAAGAAACACCCTCGCCACTGCCCAACTTAGACTATAAGATCATGCAAGGCAACTCCCTCATCGAGAGCTACAAAGGCATGGACCTCAGCCGACTCACCTACGACAACAAAGACAAGTCGCACATCACCGAATACTCCATCTTCGACGACGACACCAACCAGCTGCAGCGACGAGTCACGCAGCTCCTCACGCAATACTATTCCTGCTCCGACCACGAGCAGAAACACCGTCTGCAACGCGACATCAGCCACGCCATCAGCCAGCAGTTAGAACTCCAGAAGTTCGACCCCGCCACCCTCCACGAGCTGAAGCACATCAACCTCGCCGAGAACACCCACTTCTTCCTCTGGCACACCTGGTTCAGCGACGTCTTCGCAAAAGGAGGATTTGATATAGTTATTGGAAATCCGCCGTATAATGAGATTTCTGATAAAGAAGAAAAGTCATTTTATCAAAAACATTTTAAAGATGTTTTATCAAAGCATTATGATTTATATATCTTCTTCTTTAAAATTGGAATTGATTTATTACGTGAGAAAGGAATTATGACATATATCACACCTCATACTTTCACTTGGTATCCGCAATTTATTGCACTAAGAGAATATATTTACAATAAGACAACCATATTGGAAATAACAGATAGAATTAAATCTATATTCGATTCTGCTGTCGTTGACAATAGCATCATCTCATTGCAAAAAGGAATTTTTGAAAAGAAGTCCAACTTCTCATTTTTAGAATATATTGATAACAAACTCAAAACAATCAATAATCTATATCTAAATAGAGAAGAATTTAATTCACAAAGATTTGATTATACAGGACTAATTAACATTGGTAAACTAAATCGTTTAAATAATGGATGTGTTCCTTTAGGAGAAATCACAAAAAGTTCACAAGGTATAACTGTATATGCAAAAGTGCAAGGTGAAAAGATAAATTATTTCAGAGACACAGTTGTGTCATCATATTCGCGTCCATGTTTAAGGGGTAAAAATATCAATCGTTACAGTTATTCGTGCAATCAGTATATTGAATATGGCAAATGGTTATGGTGCCCAAGAGAACCAATTTATTTTGAAAATGAAAAGATTTTTATAAGACAAACATCAGATAGTCTTATCGGAACTTATGTAAAAGAACCAATGTGTGCAACGGATTCCATTCATTCCATTATATCCAAGGATACGAGATATTCATTGAAATACATATTAGGAATCTTAAACTCAAGTCTTGGAAACTATATGTATAAATTGATGTCTTGCGAAACAGGAAAAGTATTTGCACAAGTAAAATTAGCCGTTTTACGAGAACTTCCAATTAAAATAGTTTCAGAATCTCAACAAATACCAATAATTAAATTAGTAGATAAAATTTTAGAAATTAAAAAAGAATCCCCAGATAAAGATACCTCCATAGAAGAAACTATGATAAATAATTTAATTTATGATATATACGGTTTAACAGAAGAAGAAATTAGGGTGGTGGAAAATGATATGTCATGTTCTTAAATATGTTTATCATTATTTAAATGCCACTATGTCAGTCACGCTCAATGTTTGACTGACATTTTTCTTTGGATTGGAATTTGTGAATTTATTATAAATTTTTAATGATTTTTAAATTAGACGAAGATGCCAGCAATATCATCAACTTCATTATTCCATTATACAAAGAAAAAAAGTGCCTTATGGGGTATTCTTGAAAATGGATTTAGATTTAGCTATTGTTTTGAGCAATTTGATGACGAAATAGCTAAGTTTACAAATAAAAGTGAATTTGAATTAATGAAATTAATCAGTCCTGATGATTATAAAATGGGAATAGCTATCCCAATGGTTTGTTTTTGTGACATTCCACTTCTACGTGCAGATACACATCGTATTAAATATGGTAAATATTGCATAGGATTAGATAAAGATAAAGTAAGAATGCAATTACCTTCAATTAATCCTGTATTTTATGCATCATCCAACTGGATTCAGCATTCGTTAGAAAAAATTGTAGAGGTTTTACCAAGTGACAAGAAATTAAGAGATTATCGTAATCTTGTTAAACAAAAGACTGAAGGATTAGAAAATATACAAGCTGTTAAATGTTTAATTGATAACAATATTATTCCTCCAGATAATTATAACATTATACCAAGTGTTAATTTATTATTATCATTATTAAAAACTGATTTTAGTTGCTATAATGAAAGAGAATGGAGAATTTTTTTCAATGAGGATTGTGGCGTTAAATACAATCTAACACAAAATGATTTTGATAAATGTAAAGATGAATACAACAAAAGTTTGGTTAATTCATATTCTACATTTAGCAGTGATGTTATTAAACATATAATTGTAAATAAGGAATCTGAAATTCCCAATGCTATAAAGAAAATAAATAGATTCAGAACTATTTTAGGAAAAGAAATTTCATACGAAGACAAACAATTGCTTATTAGTAAGATTACATCATTTGAGAGAATTCGTCAAGATTTTTAGAATAATATTGTATAAATGAAAATTATGGATGCTGACCTTATATATTAGCACTATACGGCAAACTCTTTATATAGTTTTCCATAAATTCCCAATCGGGAGTGTTGTCCGATGTTGTTGGAAGCAGTATTTTTGTTCCTTTTACATACTTGCCATATTTTCTGCCAAATGAGTATTTGGGGCGTTCTCTATCAAGAATTGTGCATAGGAATAATCCTGTGTATTGGTTAATCTTATCCCCATATCCCAATATCAAGTCTCCAGATGCCATAAAATCTCTGTCCATATAATTGCTATATCCAACAGAACCCTCTCCATTGCATATAAAAATCACACAGTTTCCTTTGCTAATAAGGCTTTCTTCATATCCACATTGAGTCATTACCCCGTTTGCATCTTTCTTGGCACCCACATAAAAATACTCATTCCCTGAAGGAAGGCTATACTGCGAGTGTACTTTGCCTCTTTCAAAAGATTGGAATATATCTGTCATTACGAACCAATCCCATTTGACACTATCAAGAGTTGTCGGAATTGAGGATATTGGCTTATTGTTATATGAGGCCGTCTAACAACAAAAGTTAGGCGGTTTCTTTTTTTTGTAAAAATCACGAGGAAGGAAGATGGTTTCTTACGAGATTGTTTTTAAAGGTACTGAGACATGTTAAAGAACGTATAATTATGTATATATCGACAAAAAG
>JAZUSL010000098.1:0-5699 GCA_045606705.1 Bacteroidales bacterium | reverse complement strand
TGAGCCTTTTGTCCCAGTCCGCAGCATTTTTCATAATTTTGTGAAAATTTTCCAGCGCAATATTAGCGGCGACCGAATCATGGTTGTCACAATACAAACTGAATTGCACCTCTTCACCGTTCCAGTTGATTACACCGGAATAGGATCTGCGGTCTTCATCCAAGGTGAATACGCCATATATGTCATTGATAACAACTGGCTCTTTTTTTCTAAAAAAGTTAAACATCCAACTATCTCCTATTTCTTAGATTATTGGTAGACAATGTGCTACACATAATAATCATAAATTTATCAGCGGCGCCATGATTTCCCAGTATATTTCCATATCTGATACCTCAAGATTCTCTATTCCATCTTTTCCGTTCAGGAAGCTATGTCCGCCGAATTTTTGTAGAAATTCTCCTACATTGTCCGCATCCTTACCTGTGAGACCTACAAATTCAAAAAAAGACCGAAACATAATATACCCGCCTGCTCTCAGCTCAGCAACAACACGATATCAGTCATTCATCCACAGTTTATCTCCCCGTCATTCCGCACAAAATAGAGAAACACGCCGTTGGTAATCTCGCATGCGGCAAATTCATACATTTTCCTTTTTATCTTGACATGGTAAACCGGGAATTGGTCGAGGATGCCACCTTGTGGTTCTCTGCACAACGCATATTTCCCCGTATCAATCCAGCGGTAGTTATCAATCTTTACGCCGAAAAGAATGTCGCCGTATATAGTGGTGACTGCAGCATACTTCCATGTATCCAAAGTGCCGATCAGCGTATCGTCATTACCCATGCCCAGCAGCTCCTCAATCAACGCTACGCAATCAAAGCATATGGTGTCATAATGCGGCTCCATTTCCCCAGAAAACGGATGCTTACCGATGTTGTTCTGGGTTTTCCAACGCTCACACAGGACCTCGCAGTCCAGAGAAGCACCGTGATGAGCCTTCAGTCGCTTCATATATGTATCCTTAATGCCATAGCTACAGTTGAACAGCCCCAGTGCCAAAAGCCCGGCGACAACAGCACCACAGGTGCCAATGTAGCGTTCGCAGTAGCTGTAATCCAGATCTCTGACCATATGATAGGCGGTATCGTGATCAATGCCGCAATCTTCAGCAAAAGGGATGAAAACCGCCGCGGCGCAGCGATAAGATCTCTCGCCGCCGTGACGAAGCTCCTTGCAGCGTTCCAGATACTTTCCCATAATGAATTCCTCCTTTGTAATTTCATCGCCGTTAAACGTAGCAAGATAATTATACAGCAGCGCCAGCTCTTTGATCAAAGCGGCGCTCTTTTGCAATAGTTCATGGGAATGGAGCACTGCAAGCTGATGTTCGGGTGCTCCAGCAAACTTATTGATTCAAATCAGGAACATATAATGATGCTACAAACTCAGAAAAAGAGTTTGCTACCTTAGATATTGTAAAACAATGATTCACGCAATCAAACAAATCATGGTTAGCAAAATATATATTGCCATATTCTTGTACTGAATCCACGTATATCAAAAGCCACTTCATTGAGTGTAAAAATCCTTATACTCTTTCGGAATATCTCTTAATGTAACAAAACTCATGATCTACTCCTCACTTCTGTGAAAATGGGCTACTAACGAAATACTTTAACAGTTTTCTCGATTTTACTCTGGTCGACATTGGATTCAATGAAAGTTACCATTTCCTTGGAATTGACCATAAGCGTTTCCACCGGAACTTTCTTGCCCTTGGATGTAACAATCGTAATTTTTTGATTCTCTCCCATCTGGTTTTGAACGATCTTGTACTTCACTTTGGTGATTTCCGACACATCAAAACAGAAGTTGACAATACCAAACCTTTTCCTGACTTTGATTGTGGTTCCGCTCACTTCGATTTTGAAAAACTTTGCCCACAGGATAATGAGCGTGCATGGAAGGAAAATAAACACTGATGTAACTATAATCATTGCGGTATGCGGTGGCGGGGAAACCAGCAAATGTATCACCACAGGAACGAGAAATAGCCCCATCAGCACAAGAAATAACCACAAAATGACCGGGGGCTGTGTAACGGTAAAGCTTTTCTTTTGCGTCATAATATACACCCCCCAGCATCGTTTTTTTCAAATTCCAGACAAAGAGAAATAAAATCTGCCTGTACATCGGTAAAGGCATCCTCAAATCCGACAATCATAATTTACCTCCATAAACCCATTTAAAATCTAAACTTTGTGGTTCCCACTTGAAACTTATAAATCGCTCAACTCTAAATTTCATCGTTATTATCCCAAATACAATAATATTCGTCTTTATCACACCATGCATCCAGCCCATCTGACGGTCCAACATATAATAGTTCATTATTACGAATAATTATTAAGCACTTATGCTCAGGTTCCCAAGGACAATCGCATTCTATTCCGTATCCAAACCCACTTTCCTGAGGTGCATATATACATAATGTTGGATTTTCCAAATAATCAATGAGGTTTTTACCAGAATTATAGCCTTCCATAATGGGGTTCAATCGTTCAACGATTTCATCATATATTCCCATTGATCCCCATTCGTCATACATATATATAAAAAAATTAGCTAATTTTTTTTGTAATTCAGTACATAATTCAGCCTTATCAATTAGTTCATTATAGTTTCCTATACATTTTTCTGCATACTCAACTGTTGCTCCATCATCGACAAATATTAGAATATTCATTTCTCCTGGAAAAATTGAATTTGAAGTAAATGTTCCTTCCTCAAACCAACCATTTTCATCAGTTTGTAAATTTCTAATTATTGACATATCATAATCCTCCACCATTTTCAAATTTATCTCACTAAAATTCCACTCCCATATATCCATAGGAACTCAAATTCAAGTATTTATTTATCTCCGCTAACTGTTCCTCATATTGCTTTTTAGAATCAAGATGGTAAAACATAACATCAGTAATAGTCTCATTACCACTCAAGGCACTAAAACTTTGGACACGTGATGAGTCTACTCCTATGGATTGTATCTTCGGACATTCCTGATATATGCTCATATCAGGAACAGGATACTGAAATCTTTGCAGATATTTCATATTTGAAATACACTCTAACGCTTTTTCATCATCAGCTCGGTATCGCATAGTAAATTCTTTTAACTTAGGTAAATCACACAAAAAGTTCAAACTACCTACAGATACTTTATCAAGTTCTAACACCTTGATGTTCTTCATCCCTTTCATAAAATCAAATGATGAAATCTCTGTTTCCTGTATAGATAAAACCTGTAATTTACTAAAATGTTCTAGTTCTCCATAGTCAATACCTTCAATTCTACGAAGACTAAGTTCTTTTAACGAAGAAATATCAGCAAGACACAATATATTATCCAGCCTCATAACATTCAAGCTTATTATCTTTAGTTTCTCCAATTCCTTTAAACAGCCTAAATCTTCACTTGTAACATTACAATCCACTAAAGCTATAGATTTTAAAGCTTTTGCAGCCGTTATACAAGAAAAATTAATCACAGTGCAATTGTGTAAAATCAATTCCTTTATACTTTCAACATCATCAACCTGCGCAAAGTCTATGACCTGCTCCTTTTTATAAAACCATGACCCCATATCACGCCTCCTACTCTCAGCGACAACCACCTATTTTTCTTTGTCATTTTATCCAGAATTTATATTTTTTCCATATAAATTTCTTTATCATTATGATCCTCTTCAAACTCTTCTGGCGATATTCGAATCAATCTTGTTCCTACCGGACTGTTTATATAGTTCCAAATAGCCCTATCATACTGCATTACCTCATGTATATTCATCAATTGAATATTTTGATAATTCTCAACGTATTCTTCATCCTCATTACCTGCCATAAACGACCATCCGCTATCATTTTCTCTTACAGCTTCATCACGGCACATATATCCAATTTTCCATCCCTCATCCATGATTTTCTTGGATACATAAGCAATTTGTCCTAATAATGCCTTACGTTCTTTCATATCATCATAATAATGTGCTCTTGATAGGAATTCCTCTATTATAGCTGTATCCGGTTCTGAATCTGTATCAATCTTTTCAATGTTTTCATCCCATATCATCTTAGCGTCCGCTTCATTCCTAAGCACGATTGCCAAGGATAAAACTTCATCTTCTGTTACGTCTATGTACGACTTAATTTCCTGAATGACCGTTTTTCCGCTCTCTCCATAGACATATATCAATAACGCACCATTATTGCAAAGTGTCGTTTTAACAGCCCCCATATTATTCTTGTCATTGTAGAACATCATAAAATCCGATATTTTCTCGTTCACATACCAATCAAACTCCGTTCCATTTTTTCCATTCATGTAAAAAACAGCACCATTATCTTCCAAATCACCAAAAGAAGTATCCGGTATGTATTTTTCAATGCAATCATTCATTATTTTTTTTATCTCAAAAAGGATTTTATTCATTCTTTCACCACCAATATCAAATTTCTCTAATATCTTATAATTCTTAATAATCAAAAATAATCATAACCCGTTCTTTTTCAGCAAATATTACCGCTTGCCAAAGAACTGCAAATGCAAATTTCGCTAGAGAGTCCGTTTTATAAACTACATGGACCTTTTCCTGATGATATTCTCCTCTGGCGTCTACATAACCGTCCGAAGGATATCCTTCTGTAGTAAGCCACTCCAGTACTGTTTCTTCCGATACATTCCAGCATACTTTATTAATCGCCCAAAGTTCTTGCTTTAACCCTTCCACCGTACCGATAGCTACAGTTTCACCATTTACCAATGGATACTGAAAAGCAAAATTATCCTCAATAGGAATATAGTAAAATACTCCCCCAAAAAGTGACCAGCCTTTAAAAATTTCTTCACTTGCCTTCTCTACAAATTCATGTCCAAAATAATCCATTCCTTTAGGACACTCTATCGGAACATCTTCCTTTAACGCTTTGGCAGAAGCAGTCAGCAAAAGAGCACCAAATGCATCCCAATCTGGTTTATCTGTATAATAATCCTTATTATTATCCTCCTGCCAAACCTCCGCCTTTTCAATATCGGAATTTCGAAGAACATTAACTAGCTGTTGCATCCAAGCATTCACATCTTCTTCAATTTGTCCTGTCAGACTCTCTATATTCTCTGGCACATCATAGGCTGTAGTCAGAGAATAATTAATTCCATTCGCCTCACAAAACTGTTGCATCTTTGTCTTCCAACTACGTGCGCAGTACCTTGTGTAAGTACCTGCATAAATATCCAATCCCATAATCCTTCCTCCCAAAATCCTCTTACCTTATGAAGAAACTTCAAATTAAATTAAATGTACAAATTGGAAATTTCCTTATCAAAATTTGATGTTTTGCGCTTCTTCCAACCGCTCTTTCATTGGTGCAAGGAAAGGACGTGTACGCTCTAAGACCTTCATGTTTCGTAACAAAACATTCCCCTTATCCTTATCTTTTTCAATATGGTAATTGATTGTATCCCAAAGTTGCGTCTCGCAATCCTCATGTCGATAATCTGACAGAGAAATCAATGCATAACAATAGTAATATGCCGGGATATCAAACTTTAAACTCCAGTTTTTATCATCATATGGCGGTATATATGTTTCAAGGAACTTAAGTACCGCATCAACGATAGCCGGTTTTTCGGCAAAAGGTATCATTCGCTCATATTCCTTTTTGGTTACCGGTGCATGCGTTGCGCTTGC
>JAZUSL010000097.1:0-9753 GCA_045606705.1 Bacteroidales bacterium | reverse complement strand
GCTATAACGCTTGCCGACTCCGCTTCACTCGCCATGCAACCTGCTAAATATGACACGCCATATCTGTGTATCATAAACGAACTCACCCTGTTCGGTAAATTATCATCTTCGCTTTCAAATATAAGAATCGACTTGTTCTGTGGGAGTGTAATGTCTTGTATCAAGGATTCATATTCATTTCCCGCTAAAACAAGCAGAGCATGTACCCCTGATAAATCTTTATTGACCCATGTACTCAATGCACTCCTCGCATCATCCATTGATGTCGGACTAATCATTGAAAGAGAGATCTCGTTTGTCTCATTTACGTCCATGATTCCAGCCAGGATTTCATCATTATATCCATTGTCTCCTGCACCATTTAAGCCTAATACAACTGTAATCTCAGGACGAGGCTCATCAAAATGCGATTTTTCGGAACATGCACAGCACATTCCGAAAAGTATTATTGATAATATTACAAATTTAATTCTCACATTTGTTCTTCATTTCTTATATTATTCTTTTTGTAATCACGTACAGTTTGTATGTTTTCTTTTAAAGAAACTATCCGCATGATGCAAAATTACACAAAATAACGCAATTGAACGCTAATTCGTCAAGAAAAAGCAGTTTAATCAGTGTTATATATTGAATTATTGTTCATTTAGTGATTAATAAAACAAGAGCCTTCTCTCAATTGCTTAAGGGAAGGCTCTTTAAATAACGGCTACGGGATATACAGCAATTGAAACTCTCTTTTTCTGCGGCGTTCGATGCTGGGGATAGGTTTGCCTTTATAGCAACGATACGAGATATACTCTTCGTAAATATCCCTGTCGCCAGACTCTATTTTCTTGATAAGGTTACTCTTCGGGCATTTGCCATAGCCAAGCAAGCGTGAATGTCCTACATTGTAAGCCAAAACCGTTAGTAGCAGAGCATCTTTCCCATATTTGCGGAAGCATTTATAACGTTCCAGCAAATCCGCCCTTAACAATGAGTCCGCTTGTACTTCGGTAATGTCTGCTGTCAGGTTTTCGTGTGGCAGAAGTTTGTGTCCGTAACCGATGTGTATTTTTCTTCCAACGAGAAAAAACGATTACCTTTATCAGCGCAATGATAGAAAAACAAGCGTTTTTTTGTGGCTGTTGTAGGGTATATGAAAGAGATTAAAGATGCTCCTTCTGCCGAAATTAGCAATATGGTGGATGACATAAAATGGTGTATGTACCAACCACTTATCAAATTTTACCCTCATCATGTCATTATTACGCAAGTTCTTTGTATCTTTGTGAGGTGATTGTTTGAACTTTGAACTTTGAGCTTAGACAGTTGAACTTTTGAAAATGTATTCTCGTGAAGTGCGTAAAAAGATGATAATAAAAGCCCATAGCTCACAGCCCACGGCTCACAGCAGTTGAAAATTGATAATTGAAAAATATTGCAGAAGTGGACATTGTCTGTTGACTGTTGTCCGTTGTCTGTTGTCCTAAAAAATAACATCATGAGTATCATAGACGAAAAACATTATAGAAAATTCTTAAAACAGGCTCATCGTTATGGTGATGCCAAGCTGACTTTATGCTCCAGCGGTAACCTCTCATGGCGTGTCGATGACGACATCGCGCTTGTCTCGGGAACAGGATCATGGGTCCCTACCTTGAAATTAGAAAACATCTCGCTTTGTAATATAGAGACCGGCACTGTTCTCAACGGCGTGAAGCCTTCCATGGAAAGCACCTTCCACCTCGGCATCATGCGTCAGCGTCCCGATGTCAACGTGGTGTTTCACTTCCAGTCGGAATACGCTACCGCGATAGCTTGCATGAAAGAGAAACCTGCTAACTTCAACGTCACTGCCGAGATCCCGATTCATGTCGGCGTGGAGATTCCGGTGATACCGTATTACAGACCTGGCTCTCCTGAACTCGCAGCATCTGTGTTGGAAGCGATGAAAGAGCATAACTCTTGTCTCATGACTAACCACGGACAGGTGGTCTGCGGAAAGAACTTCGACGAGGTGTTTGAACGCGCCACTTTCTTCGAGATGGCTTGCAGGATAATAGTGCAGTCGGGCGGCAACTATTCCACATTAAGTCAGAAAGACATCGACGATTTAAGTATTTACATTGCAGGAAAAAAATAATATGAGATTCATAGCAGCAGACTTCGGCGCAGGCAGCGGACGCGTCATTGTAGGGACGTGGCTTGCCGCGTCCAAAACCATCGAATTAGAAGAAATACATCGTTTCGGGAACGAGCAGAAGATGATTGACGGTCATCTCCGTTGGGACTTCGAGGCTCTCTTCAATGAGTTGAAAACTGGTCTGAAGAAAGCTTTCGCTAAATACGGCGATGAGATAAAAAGCATCGGCATCGACACTTGGGGCGTCGACTACGGACTTCTCGACAAAGAAGGAAAGCTCATCTCCTCCCCTATCTGTTATCGCGACGACAGAACTAAGGGCATGATGGATGTCGCGTTTCAGAAACTGCCTAAGGAAGAGTTCTTCCAACACGCTGCCAACCAGTTCATGGAAATTAATACGGCGTTTCAGTTAATGAGCGAGACTGATCTGCAACGTGCTGAGAGACTGCTCTTCATGCCGGATCTGTTCAATTATTTCCTTACGGGAAAATGTCATAACGAATTCACCATCGCATCAACGTCACAGTTGTTAAATACTAAGACACATCAATGGGATGATGTCATCTTCGAAAGGCTGAATCTCCCTAAACGTCTGATGCAAGATATTATTTATCCAGGCACTGTGATAGGACGTCTCACCGATGAGATCGCGGCAGAAGTAGGTGGCAATGCTGATGTAGTTGCTGTCGGTTCACACGATACCGCGAGTGCCGTAGCTTCCATCAGTGACGTTTCCGACGACTGGGCTTTCATCAGTTCCGGAACATGGTCACTCATGGGAACACCGACAAAAGAACCGATAATATCGAAAGAGGCCTTGGAGTCTGACTTCACCAACGAAGGCATGACCGACGGAAGAATACGATTCCTCAAAAACATCACAGGACTCTGGCTCATTCAACAACTCGTTAAAGAATGGGAACAAGAAGGTTACAAATGCGACTATTCTGACTTGGTAGAAGAAGCCGAGCAATCGACATTGTCGTCATATTTCAATGTGGACGACGCACGTTTCATGAATCCGGATAAGATGTCGGAAGCTATCGTCTCATATCTTAAAGAAAATAATCAAGAAGTTCCTACAACAAAAGGCGACTACATGAGATGTATCTGCATCTCTTTAGCGAAGAAGTATGCCGAGGTCAAGACACAGATGGAACGTTGTACGAATAAGAGGATAAATAAGATTTATATCGTGGGCGGCGGCTCTAAGAATCAGCTGCTTAACCGACTCACTGCTGAATACACGCAATGCGAGGTGATAAGAGGAGAGGTTGAAGCAACAGCGATGGGAAACATCAATGTACAATTGAAAATTGAAAATTAAGGTAGAGACGTCACCCCTGTGGCGTCTGTATAATTGAAAATTGAAAATTAAGGTAGAGACGTCACCCCTGTGGCGTCTGTATAATTGAAAGTTGAAAATTAAGGTAGAGACGTCACCCCTGTGGCGTCTGTACAATTAAAAATTAAGGGTGCCACTATTGAAAAGCAGCACCCTTTAATTATGCATTATGCATTATGAATTATTTTTCGCGTCTTTTGAGTCCGTATGCCAAACCCAAACCTGCTAAGACTAACAGTCCTGAGCCAAGAGGTGCAGTTTGGTCTGTGCTTTGATTACGCATTGGCAAACCTGGCATTGCACCCGATTCTGTAACTGTACGGTTTGGAGTCTCGACATCACTGTATGAGAAGAAAGCGTCACTTTGTGCAGTTGCACCTAAACCTAATGTTAATACTAATGATAATGTTACTAATACTTTTTTCATTTTTTTGTATTTATTTATTTTCTTGTTTAAGGTTTAAGGGTTAAAGTTTAAGGTTGTTGTTTAAGATTATTATCTTTAAACCTTAAACTTTAAACCAATTTATTCAATAACTATCTTTTGTGTTTTTACTCCGTTTTCGTCTGACATTCTGATGATATACATACCAGCAGCAAAGTCTGATGTTGAGATGTTTGCTGATGTTGCTACGTTGTATTCTGCAACTGGACGGCCTGTTACGTCGTATACGCTAACTGTGCCTTGACCTTCGATGTTGTAGATATACATCATGCCGTTGTTGATGAATGCGAAGTTTTCGTTAGCTTCACCATTACTATTATCCATAGCCAATTTGATGATGAAACGTTCTGCGCTGTCGTTCGACTTAGCGATGAAAGTATAGTCTTCAATCAAAAGGTTTGTTTCGATACCTGTGAAACGGTCGACGAGTGTCATCATTGCGTATTCGCAGTCTTGAGCTTCAGCGCCGATTGTATATTGACCCATTGTCATTGCTCTGAAAGAGACAGGGATTTCTGTAACGTCTTGGCTCATTGTTGCAATAGCATAGTTGACGCCATCAACAGGAACGTAAACCATAGGGATGTTAGCGTTGCGGTGTTCAATCTTATCCAAGCCGATACCTTCGTTGAATGAAACGTAAGCCACGTCATTGTAGTTGTCGTTTGAAACTTCAATCTTGATTTGACCGTTGTTTTCGCTTTCTGATCTCTTAGCGCTGTTTGGAGCAATTGTAAAATTAGCTGTTGTTTCTTCAGTAGCCTTAATGAGAGCACCTTGCATTGGAGCAATAGTTGCGCTTTCTGCATTTGTCTGCCATGCACCTTGATTTGAAAGTGTATAGAAACCTTCAGCTAAGCTTGCACCGCTCATATTGGACTTTGTAATGTTATATGTAAATGGATTACCGATGAGGTTGAAGCCTGCAAGACTGTTTCCTTCTGTATATGAAATAGAATATGTTACAGGTGCTGTGTTAAGTAAACCATTGAATAACAAGTCGGTATCAACGGTGTTAGCATAAAGATAACCCTGACCTTTTTGTAATGTTGTATACGCATTATCATCTGTATCCTTAACATTTTCCCACATCATATCTTTTTCATTGTAGTAATAAAGATCGTGAGTGCCGTTTAACAAACCTACTACTTCATCGTGATTTACAGTTCCAACAGGAGATGAGATTGTGTACCAACCTTCTGCTTCTGTACCAGTAATATGTTTCTTGATAGTTGTTGTCAAGCCGTTGTGGAAGAGCTGACCTTTACCATCGATAGAGATGTAAGAAATTTCTGAGCCTTCGCCTAATGCTTCTATGTTAAGTGTTGCGCTTACTTCAACAGCACCTGTGACAGCACCTGTTGTGTTGACAGTAACGACTGGAAGAGCATAGCCTTTTGATGTTTGATC
The DNA here is from genome assembly GCA_045606705.1 of Bacteroidales bacterium. GTDB lineage: Bacteria > Bacteroidota > Bacteroidia > Bacteroidales > F082 > Limimorpha. Next base: position 4,422 of record JAZUSL010000097.1, on the reverse strand, counting down.
GCAAGCGTCGAAAGCGAATGCCTTTGATGGAGTTACTGAGCTATAATCATTAGCAATGATTGTAGTATTACCAGTAATGTTAACACTACCGCTATTGTTTGAGATAACGTATGAATCGCCATCGGAGGTTGACCACATATCCAAGTTAGTACCGTCTAACTTCATGTTCTCAACTGTGAGGTTTGAATAGTTTTGAATTAAGATATAGAATTTTTCTTTCCATTCTTCTGCTACATTCAAAGTACCGTTCTTCAAAGTGACGTTGTTATCTTTTTTGATTTGGAAACCATTAGATTTTGTTTGAGTATCACCCACGCCGTGTTCAACGAAAGTATAAGCGAAGCCAGCGAAGTCGATTGTTAAAGACTTATTGATGACGATACCATTACCTTTAGCGTTGTTGATAAGTTTAATGGTTTCATTTGGTTGAGCTGCTTCTACTGCTGCTGTAAGAGTTGTGTAGCCTGCGTTATCAATTCTTGCAACATAATTCATATTGAAGTCGATTGCATCGTATTTATAATCTACTACTTTATAAACATTTTCATTTTCAACAAGAGCGCTTGCTGCTGCATCACTACCATTTGAGTTATCGACTATAGCTAATTCCAAATTGACTTGGATGTTAGGATTTGCTTCAAGGATTTCTGGTGTTAAATAAAGAGCACATTTGAAGTCTTCAACGCTTGAGCAGATATAATCATATTTCTGACCCAAACCAACACCGAGCATTACAGGATAACGTGCATCATCTTCAATTTTCATTCCATCTACAGGTATCTTAACCCAACCGAATGAACCATAGTGACCTGCTAAGTAACAACCGTCTGCTGTGAAACTACCATTTTCAATACCAGTGAAAGTAAGTACGAAGTCGCCGTACCAATCAGCGAAAGGACTTGTTGCCATGTCTTCTTCATTTTGGTCAGCGATGAACTGCATTACAAATGAGAGAGGCATATCGCCATCATCTTCTGTATTTTGATCAAAACTACCATTCCAAATAGAGTAATCTCCAGCAGGAATTGTCACAGAACCTAAGTTATTTACTGTTGCTGTTGGTTTTGTACCGACAATGAAGTTGCCATTTAAGTCAGGGAGAGCGGCGTAGCCTTCGGCGCAGAATGTGTTGACGTCTGATGAGTATGTACCGCCTGTGAGTGTTGTTGTACCAGCACCCGAAATAACGTTAGCAGTTCCTTGATTTGTAAATGTACCACCAGTTACGGATGTGGTAGAATTTTCTTGTGTACTAATTACTGTTGAACCTGCGCTAGCATCTTCATTAACAAAAGTACCACCATTAACAGTTAATTCGCCTCCAGAAACATAAAGAACGTGACCAGATTGACCATGAACACCATCACGTGTTGCAGTTACATTGTCGATAGTAAGTTTAGCACCTTTAGTAACTGCAATAACACCATGTTTACCACCTGAAACTGCTGCGCCTGATATTGTATTATCAGTGTCTGCACCTTGGCAAATAATTGTATAAACATGATAGCCTTCATCTTGTTTTCCTTCTGCTGAGAAAGTACCACCAGTAATTTCTAATGAACCTTCAGTATTGATTGCACCAGCGCCTTTCGCTAAACCTCTGAATGTACCACCTTCAATTATTGTAGCACTACCTTGATAACCCCAAATACAAGCGCCATCACCAATTTCATCATTTGAGATGATAGTAACATCATTACCTTCTATTGTTAATGTACCATAGTTTTGGATACCTCTTGCTGTGATTGTACCTTCTCCTTTTATTGTTAAGTTAGCGTAGTTGTCGAAAGCGTAGTTTGTTCTACCTGTATAACCTATTCTTTCACTTGATGTGATGTCGAAGCCATTAAGATTTAAAGTAACATTACCTACTGTTTTAGCAATTTCAAAAGCGCCGTTTTCAGATGTTGCAGGAAGTATTATATCATTAAGAACAACTACCTCATCACCAGTTTCTGCTGCATCGAATGCTGCTTCGAGAGTTGTATATTCAACATCACCGATTTTTGCAACATTGACAACAGGACTACTGAAGTTGATTTGATAAGGATTGCTTTGAGAACCTTCATCACCATTAATTTCAAAAAGAATATTTTCGTTAAATAACAGATTCATGATTGCTCCTTCATCATGATTATAAATCTTGAATGAAATAACATCATTAGGTTCTCCGTAGATTGTAAGATATGCATAATATCTATCTTTTTTTTCTTTATATACAAGTCTTGTGTTACCGCGCAATTCCTCATTATTATCTTCATCAGAACAAAACGCTCCTATTTCTAATTGTGTTGTGCGTTGTTCTTCGCCGTCAATATTGATAACTGCCACTAGTGTCATACTCCCATCATAATTATTAGGATTGGTAGTCCAATAGTTACCACCTTGTCCAAATGCAAAAGAACAAAGTGCAATGAAGCATGTTAAAATTGTTAATTTTCTTTTCATTTTTTAATTTCGGATTTAAATTTAATTTTATTTAACTTTTGAGCTTTGGGCTTCGAGCCATGAGCCATGAGCAAACGCCCATAGCTCACTGCTCTAAGCAAATTTTATTTTACTACTAATCTGCAATTTTGTACATTGCTGTCGTTAGTGATTCTTATAACGTATATACCTGCTGTTTCAATAGCATCGATAGAGTCAACGTTTTGGTATTCGGCAACCTTAACACCGAGAGCGTTGAACACTTCAACTTTGTCGCATGTTGCTTGGAGGTTGATTTCTGTACCTGTTGTTGTTGGGTTAGGATAGATATTGACTTCGCTCATTGCTGCTTCGCCAATACCTGTTGTTCCGCGGTTGAACATATAAGGTTCTTTCAATGAACCTACGATAGCGTCGTCTGAATAGTTCATTCTGTCGTTAAGATCGAACTCTTCGCCAGTTGTAAGATCGTAGAACTTGAATGTCATTTCATCAACGCCTTCGCCATGGATTGTGAGGAAGAGAACGTAAGCATCGATTGATTCAACGTAGATTGGACGTGCGCTGCCTCTTACTTCACCGTCGACAAATGCTGCAACTTCGTAATCACCGCCTTCAATATCAACCATAGCTGTCATGGTCATGTTGTTTGGATATTGTGATGCGTTTGGAGTCCAATAGTTGCCATCTGTTGTGATGTTGGCTTTTGTTTCTACATTAGTACCTCTTGTTGAAGAATAGATAAGTGTTCTTTCAGTAGTTACAACACTCTTTAGCATATAACCCTCGCCAGGATTTAATGTTTCAAGAGAACCTTCCCATTCACCATCTTCGAATTTAGCGAAACCTTCCTTTGATTTAATGTAATCACCATCTTGCGGATTAAGTGTTTTGAGAGCTTCATCTAATGATAAAGGAATATTTAACATATAACCGATAGCATTCCAGTTATATTTAATAGCTATAGGAGTTGTTGGATTAACATATTCTCCGATAAATTCCATAGTAACATTAGTTGATGTATTGATGGTATACATTTCTGTTGGTGATATTGTTTCAAGAGAACCATACCAATCGCCTTCCTCATCTTGTTTTACATATAAACCAGTGCTATGACTCTTAATTTGGATTCCACTTTCTCCTAATTCATTTTCTAATGCTGTGAGGTCTGTGTTAACATAGTATGAGAACCAGTTCCAGCCTGTGCTGAGCTGGGTTGTTTGAGTGTAGATGGCTTGGACTACGCTGTAGACTCCGTTTTCGTAGCTTACCATATAGCCTTCAACATCTGTAAGGATATTCAGGCCTGCTGCTGCTTTAACCGTAGCACCCATCTGGAGATATACGACACCATTTACTTTGAGTGTTCCGTCTACAACGACGTGGGTATCTTCTCTAACGGTGAACTTAATGTTTGCAGGAACTTCAAACGATGCACCTGAAGCTATTGATAAGTTTTGGTATGGAAGTGTCCACCATTCTGTTTCAGGGTTAGGATTGAGAACTATGCTACCTGCAAGCATATTGACTTCATTTGCTGAGTTAGCTACTGTTGCGTTGTTTGTGTTGTAAATAGCGCCATCACCTAACATTTCGCGGCTGTTGAAACCAGGAACTGTAACTGTAGTCCACAAACCACCTGATGTCTTAACAGTACCGTAGATATTAGCTGTGACATTGTGTGTGTTGATGTCTAATGTCACGCCCTCTGGGATAAGCACAGGATTTCCGTCTGCTGCTTCAACATCAGCGAGGAGAGTGATTGTCTGACCGCTTGTTGCTGCTGCGATAGCTTCTTGGATGGTGCAGAACATTACAGGAGCTTCACCTTCATAACGAATCTCAGCTTCAGCATCCTTAACAAAGATAATTGGATCTAATTCCTTATGTTTTGTTACTTCCGCTTCATTTGTAATGCTACATCTCTTAACAATAACGTTATTCCATGTCTTATCACCTACATAGTATGCATATACATTTACTGATGATGAAGTA
>JAZUSL010000096.1:0-30708 GCA_045606705.1 Bacteroidales bacterium | reverse complement strand
TGACGGCTGGGCAGTAGCGAACTTCAGCAACACCCACGTACATCAGCTGACCAACGACCAGAAACTTTCCTTCATCTGGTCAGTGGCATGTAACAACGGACAGTTGGATTATCAGGAATGTTTCGCGGAAGCCTGGATGCGCGCCACCAACGAAGCCACAGGCGAACCTACAGGTGCAGTAGGCGGCATGTTCTCATGGATTTCACAACCATGGCAACCACCGATGTACGGACAAGACGAGATGAACGCAATCTTGACAGAATGGCGTGAAGGTTACAAACACACACTCGGCGGAGTATCATTGAACGGCAATATGTTCGTTCTTGACATGTGCCCTGAAGATGCAGGTGAGACACACAACTCATGGATACTCTTCGGCGACCCATCAATGATGGTAAGAACAAAAGCACCTGAATCAATGGGCGTAACAGCATCACCTTCATCATTACTCATCGGCATGTCATCATTGACAGTCAACGCTGATGCAGACTTCGGTATCGCGACCTTGTCAAGAGACGGTGAAGTGATAGCTTCTGCATACGTTGAAAACGGCGTGGCAGAACTCGAATTCCCAGGATTGTCAAACGTCGGCGCATTGCAGCTCGTTGTCATCGGTTATAACAGAGTGACAGAAATTATTGACGTTGACGTTATTCCAGCAGACGGCGCATTCATTATTTATGATGGATACGACCTTAACCAAGAAGATGGTCAGATGGATTATAACGACAATATCAACCTTAGTCTCGACATCAAGAATGTAGGTAACGACCCAGCATCAAATGTTACTGTAACACTTTCATCAGAATCAGAATATGTTACATTTACAGACAATACAGCAACGATAGCATCTATAGCAGGCGATGAATTAGTCTCCTTAGACAAAGAATTTGCATTCACAGTAGCACCTAACGTACCAAACCAGACCAAAATAGAATTTGATGTTGTTTGTTCAGATGGTGCTGATACATGGGAAACATCATTCAAAGTAACAGCTAATGCTCCTGTATTTGAATTGAAAGAAATGTCGACAGATGCAAACGGAGGTATCAATCCAGGCGACAACTTCACTTTGTCGGTGACAATGAAAAATGTCGGTAACAGTGAAGCATACAACGTAATTCCAGATGTCGTTTCAAGTTCTACAGATATCGAAATTGGTGATGTTACAATGGTAACAACTTCATTCCCTGCAGGCGAAGAATTTACATTTACAGCTGAAGTAAGTGTAGCATCAGATGTAGAAAATGGTTCAGTGTATGAGTTGTTATGCTCAGCAATTGCAGACTATACAATTCTTACTTCAACATACGTTGTGACAATTGGCAATATTATTGAAGACTTTGAAACAGGTGACTTTAACAGTTACGAATGGAATTTCGGTGGTAATGCAGACTGGACGATAGAATCGACGGGAGCATACGAAGGAACATATTGCGTCAAGTCGGGTGTTGTTTCTAACAATCAACAATCTGTACTCAAGATACAATTGGAAGTCCTTGCTGACGGCGAAATCACTTTCTACAAGAAAGTTTCTTCAGAAAGCATGTACGACTGTTTGTATTTCGTTATCGACAATGCAGAAAAAGGCAACTGGTCAGGTGAAAGTGACTGGTCTTTAGAATCATTCCCAATTACAAAAGGCACACACACCTTGGAATGGAAATATATGAAAGACTATTCATACGGTGAAGGTGAGGACTGTGCATGGATTGACATGATTTCATTCCCACCGGTAAGCGTAGTTGGTGCACTTAACCCTGTTGAAAATCTCATAGCAGAAGTAAGTGGAACAACAGTGACATTGTCATGGGATGCTTTGTCAGGTGCCGATGAATATATCGTTCGCCGCGATGGAGAAGAAGTCTCAACACAAACAGAAACAACATTTGTAGAGACAGTATCGGAAGATACATACACATATAGTGTAATAGCAAGAAACGGCAATAAATATTCAATACCTGCTTTCTTAGTTGTTAAAGTAGGAGATACTGCTATAAATGAGAACGGAATCAACCATGTAGTAATATATCCAAATCCAACATCTGGAATATTGTATGTTGAACTTGACACATACTTCGATGCTGCAATATATAATTATCAAGGTCAAGTTGTGATGAGAACTTCAAACAACAACGGACAAATTGATATGTCGGGACTTGCATCAGGAGTTTATTTCGTACAGATCAGGACTGATAAGAATGTTACGGTGGAGAAAGTTATAGTTAGATAAGAATATTTTTTTATATCATTTTGTAAACGAGGGAAGTGAATTTTACTTCCCTCGTTTTTTTATTAATTTCTGAATTTGTTTATTAATATCAAAAAAATACTTACATTTGCAAGCACTGAAGAGAAAATCAATTACTATTTTTTTAATTAAAATCATAAAGATATGAAGAGAAATTTATCTTTGTTTATCAGAGTTTTAGCGATTGTTATACTCGTCTCTGCTACTGCCTCTTGTAAAAAAGAGAAAGTAGATAAGGTGAATATTGACAATCAATTTGCAATTTCATTATTTGCAGATACAATCAGATTAGGTAGTTTGTTGGAAAGTATGGATTCAACTACATCAGATTACATCAGGATTAATGAGGACGGCACTATCTGTGCATATTACTCAGATTCCGTAAAGAATGCTGTCGTGGCATCAGATATTTTGTCTGGACTCGATGACGTTACTTTTCAGGTTGAAAAAATAGAGTTCGAAATTCCAGATGTTCCAGAATTGCCGGATATACCAGGTATTCCAGATTATGAAATAGATACAATATTTGAGGTTACAGGCATAAAGATACCATTTGAATATGAAGGCTACGAAATAAATCAAGTGGTCTTGAAAAGTGGTAAGATAGATATGGATGTCGCTTGTAATTTTGACTACGTTAAGCAAGTGAAATTATCTACTGAAAATATTAAACTATCTAATGGTGATGCTTTTTCAATAGATATTAATTTTGAAAATAGCAACCAGCAAAATGTAAGTTGGGATCTGACTGATTGCACAATTATTCCAATTGATGGAGGCATTGATTTCACATTTTTGGTAAATGTTGTAGTGTCATTAGATGATTTACAAGGTATGGGTGGTACTTATACATTTGATTTGGAAGGAAGTATAAGAGATGTTGAGTTTAAATCCATTGATGGAACAATACAAGACACAAGATTTGATTTCAAAACATCACAAGAGTTATCCCTAAGTTTTCCTAACTTATATGGCGATATGAGTTTGGCGACTCCTGAATTTTCGTTCACTTATATCAATTCGTTTGGCTTTGAAGCTACAGGTCGTGTTGATTCATTATATCTTACCGATGCTTCTGGCAATATGACTTCAATATTTAAAGATTGGAATGATGTTGAATTTACGATGCATCCAACAGCTGACGGATATGGTGTGATTGATGATATTGATGACCAGATGATAGATTATTTTAATCTTTTGGATGATTACAAGAGTTTCAATTTCAGCGGTAATGTCGTTATGGGTTGTGACAACGTTGCCGACCACATGATTGCCGATGATTCTCATATCGACATTATTGCAGACCTTGTGTTACCTCTAGAATTCAATATCGAAAATCTTGTCTTTATTGACACTCTCGACTTTAATCTTAATTTAGGTACTGCTGAAAATGGTGAATCAGATGAGAGTCTCCATATTGAAGATATCTTCGATGAGTTGGAATTTAAATTTATGTTCGATAATGCTCTACCAGTTCAGATAAAACCGCAAGCTTATATTCTAGTAAATGATAATGTTGTCGACTCTTTGTTTGATGGAGAAATAGTTGAAAAAGGTTGTATCGATGCTCCTGTTCAAAGTGTATTGTGTGCTCATGTCACAGATGATAGACTTATAAATTTGCAGAAGTCAAATAAGTTGATACTCAACATCGGATTGTCATCTCTCGGTGAAAATGTAGTGTTAAATTCTAATGACTATTTCAATTTGAGAATTGGTCTTAAGACAAAGACATCAGAAATTTATATGGAAGATTTAAACTTTTAAACAGATTAAGGTATGAAAAAGATATATAGTTTATTAATAGCATTAGTATTGTTGCTTGGCAACATCTCTGCTCAAGCACAGAATGAAGGTATGGCATTGTCATTATTGCCAAATCAACCTTACAATAATTTATATAATCCTGGTGTTCGAGTTAACCAGAAATTAGTTTTAGGTTTAGGCATTTCAAATATTAATGTTGGCATATATAACACAAGTATCAAATATAATAACCTATACACCCAGCAATTAGGTGTTTCGGCATTAGACCTTAATAAATTTATCAATAGTCTTGATGACCATGATAATTATATCGGCACCAACTTCTCAATGGATATTTTACGCGTCGGAGCTAGATTCAATAAGTTATTTGTTGATATAAATTGGCGTGCCAGATTTAACACAGAACTTCATTATTCAAAAGACTTCCTCGGTTTCTTCGTTAACGGCAACGGTCATTATATGGGAACAGATAATCCTGCCGATTTCAGTATTGGTGTCGATGCCAATCTCTATACAGAACTCTCTGTTGGCGCACAATATGACATCAATGATAAATTAACCGTCGGTATTAGACCTAAATTATTGAATGGTATAGCAAATGCTTCCGTAAACGATGATGGTACAATGATATACACTGATCCTAATACTTACGAGATAATTGCAAATGCCGACATCAATATTAAAATGTCTTCTATTGTCGAAAAGGATATTCACAGAATCTCTGAGGTGACAGATGTGTTTGATATGGATTCGATAAGCATTAGTGAACTTTTTAACTTTAAAAGCAACCTCGGATTCGGCATTGACTTGGGTGCTTCTTATAAAATCAGTGACAACATTGGCGTAGCTCTCGGTGTTTATGACTTAGGATTCATTAAATGGACTAATACCAGAGAAAAACATAATCATAAAGATAATGTGGTTATTAACGACGCATTGGTAGATGACATTAATGGACTTACTAATTTGAATCTTGATGTTAAAGATTTGTATTCTGATCTGTTAGGTGATGTCTGGGACAACGACTCTCTTTATGCAGGTGAAGATTATAAGACATCATTAAAAACCAGAGTTATGCTTCAAGGATATTATGAACTCATGCCGATGGCTAGATTTACAGCAGTTGCCCAAATGTATTATGCAAATAAAAAAATGCGTCCAGCTCTAACATTAGCATATAGCGGTTCTTTCTTAAAAATAATTAATTTGACAGCAAATTATACTTTTTCTAAATATTCTGGCAACTCGCTTGGAGCTGGCATCAATCTTAAATTAGGACCAGTCGACTTATACGCAGTGACAGATAACTTCTTGATATTAACAAAACTCAATGCTTCAACAGTAAAAATGGTTACTTCATATAGAACTACCAACGTACGCTTAGGTCTGATAATAGCAATAGGCGAAAAGAAAAAGTAATACCAAGTAAATAAGCATGAGCGGCATTGATATGTCGCTCATTTTTTTTATATTTGCAGAAAATAAATGCATAATATGAGAAGACTATTTTTATCAATTGTATGTTTGTTGTTTTTACAAACAATCTATGCCCAAGAATGGCATTCTATCAATTCAAAATCTGACGACAGCTATTCTGTTAATTTAATCAAATCTACCGAAGAAGCAGTAAGCCTAGAACTCACAATCAATGGCTTTAGCACTAACTCAGTGGCGGCACCTCGCTCACATAGTTCTGTAATCATCACAAATGAAGACATGGCTCCTCTTTCGGAAGCCGGACAACCTAACATCCCATCACTTTCCATACCTATTATAATTAATGATATGGGCAAGATGGAAGTCAGAGTTTCCAACGTAGAATATCTCGAATATAACGATATTGAGATAGCTCCGTCAAAAGGAGACTTCCCTCGCAGCATCAATCCTGACGATGTCCCTTATACTTACGGAGACGTCTACCAACAAAATGAATTCTTCCCTGCAACAAACGTAAAATTAGATTCACCATATATTTTACGTGACTTCCGCGCACAGAATATCATCGTCACGCCTTTCGCATATAACCCTGTCACAAAGACATTGAGAGTCTTACATAAAATGACAATAGAAGTTGTCTCGAAAAAAGAAGAAGGCGAAAACGAATTGGCAAGACGTTCCAACACAATTAACATGAGCTCCGAGTTTCATAAAATGTATTCGAGCCGTTTCATCAACTATAAGGAATCTAATGCGAAATATGACATTATTGAAGAAGAAGGTGACCTCCTCATTATCTGCCACGACGCTTTCATGAGTGCCATGCAACCTTTCGTAGAATGGAAAAGAGCTACCGGACGTAAGACGACTATGGTAGGAACAAGCGTAGCCGGAACTTCAGCCGACAATATCAAGAATTATATCTCATCACAATATGAAGACAATCCAAATCTCGTCCATGTTTTATTAGTCGGAGATTATCAGCAATTGCCAGGAAAATACCTGACTATGTCTTCAGGTTATTATGACGATTACTCAGGTTATTCCGACTGGTGGTTCGGACAGTTAGAAGGTGACGACCGTTACAACGAACTCATCATCGGTCGTTTCTCAGCCGAATCTACATCCGACGTGACAACACAAGTCAACAAGGTCATTCATTATGAGAAAGACATCAACACTAATAATGCGTCATGGCTTAGAGTTGGACAAGGCGTCGCAAAGAAAGAAAATCAATACGGTCATAATGGAGAAGACGATTATCAGCACATGGACAAGATAAGAGATGATTTGTTAGGTTATCATTATGAAACAGTTCATCGCGACTATCAGAATGTGAGCGGCGTCACTTCATCGGCAGCTATCATAAGCGAACATATCAATGCCGGTGTCAGTATCATCAATTACTGCAACCACGGTTCTCCAACAGGATGGGGCGTGTTCAATTATAGCAATAGTCATGTCAACGCCTTGACTAACGACAATATGCTTCCTTTCGTTATTTCCGTAGCTTGCAACAATGGCGAATATACATACTATCAACCTTGTTTCGCAGAGACATGGATGCGTGCCACAAACGTAAACACCGGCAATCCGACAGGTGCTATCGGAGGTATGTTCTCTTATATCTCACAACCATGGACACCACCAATGTACGGTCAGGACGAGATGGTAGATATTTTTGTAGAATCATATAGTAACAACATCAAGCGTACTATGGGTGGCGTTTCCCTCAACGGTAACTTTAAGATTTTAGACCTTGGTCATAACAATACCACATATTACGCAACATACAATACATGGACACTCTTCGGTGATCCAACTCTTACATTACGCAATGACATACCTACCGAGATGTCTGTTGTACATAATCCAGAAATATCTAAACAAGCAACGGCGTTTGTGGTAACTGCCGCCAATGCTGAAGGTGCAAAAGCAACTTTGACAAGAAACGGAGAGATGATGGGAACAGCGACAATAGAAAACGGTTCCGCATTAATCACCTTCGAAGCTCCGATGACGTTAGGTGAAGCAACACTCACAGTGTTTGGCTACAATAAAGTGACTTATCAGACAACTATCAATATCGTTGAAAACGCTGACGAACCTCTGATGGTTAACGTTACCGCAAATAACTATGTCGTGATACCAGGATCGGCGGTGATATTTAACGCAATGGCATTCGGTGGTTCTTATAATTACACATATTCATGGTCGCCATCAGCAGGTATGACAGGAGCTAATACATCCAATCCTATCGCTACTGTTACGCAGACAACAACATATACATGTACAGTCAATGATGGAGAAGAAACAGCATCGGCCTCTATGACAATCACGGCTGTATGCCCTCCTTCAAATATTGAAGCAGAAGTTAATGGAAACAACGTAACCCTCACATGGAACGAAACGACACCAGACGCAGTTTATAACATCTATCGCGACAACAGCAAAATAGCGTCAAACATAAACGCCACTTCTTATACTGATGAAGATCTCGCACAAAACAGTTATATCTACAAAATAACTTCAGTTTATGAAAACCTCGAATCACCTAAGAGTGAAGGCGTAGAAGCTGTAGTGTACGAGTTGTCAGTGTCAACATTCGCTAACCCTGGATTTATAGTGAAGGGCGAATCGACAGAGATTTTCGCCTACGTCAATGGTGCGAGCGGTGATGTATCTTACTCATGGACTCCTGCCGAATCGCTTGAAAACCCTTACGCCTCATCAACAGTAGCAACTCCTTTGGAAACTACCGTATATACAGTTACAGTCACTTGCGGAAATCAATCGGCTACAGCATCCCAAGAAGTCAGAGTGTTGGTTGAACCAGAAAACGTAACGGCAACAGTAGAAGGAAATATCGTTACTCTCGAATGGGACGAAGTTGAATTAGCAGATTATTACACAGTATCACGCGACGGCTACATATATGAAACATACGTCCCGACAACGACATATATAGACGACGAAGCCGCATTCGGTTATCATTGTTATACGGTACAAACTGTTTACGACGGTTACGTCTCACCTCACACTGAAGAAGTATGTGTTGAGATAGAAGGCTGCGAATCTGCTAAGAACCTCAAAGCTGCATTCTATGAAGATGCCGGAGACTTTGGTGCAGTGGTGCAATGGGATAGAATCCAATCATCACTTAACCTTACAGAATATAGAGTCTATAGAAGTACAGATAATGAGACATACAAACAAGTTCAAACTTTGGTCAATGTTCCAAGTTTGAATCATTATGAGTTCTCCGATATGATGTGCGAAGACGGAACTTATTACTATAAGGTGACAGCTTACTACGCCGACATCGACTGTGAATCTGAATATGCTTTGGCTGAAGATTCAACAGATGACTTCGTAATGGTTGAAGTAGTCTCAATAGATGAATATCCAAACGCTGATATTAAGATATATCCAAATCCTGCTAAAGATAATATCAAAATCGAATCTGAGCAGATCACTTCATTAAGCATCATCAATATGACTGGACAAGTCGTATTGAAACAAGATGTGTGTTCTGATGAGGTTACACTCGACCTTAGCACTTTTGAATCAGGAATGTATCTGTTGAGAGTAGATACAGAATCTGGAATTATCACAAGACAAATTAACGTTATTAAATAATTTTAAGGGGACACTATGAAGTCCCCTTTTTTTCTTTAAAATAAATTAATGATATGGAAATAAAATTTATAGGAGCAGCAAGAGAGGTGACGGGCAGCAAGCATCTCATCACCACACGACATGGAAAGAAGATACTTCTCGATTGCGGAATGTTTCAAGGTAAAGGTTTGGAAACAGATTCGTTGAACCGTAACACTATGGTCGATCCTGCAGAGATTGACCACATCATTCTTACGCACGCTCACGTTGACCACTCAGGATTGATACCTTATTTCTATAAAAGAGGTTTCCGCGGCTCGGTGATTTGTACGCAGGCAACACGCAACCTTTGTTCTATCATGTTGCCAGATAGCGGTTTTATCCAAGAGAACGATACTCACTGGTTCAACAAGAAAAGAGCTCGTCAAGGTTTGAAACCCGTCGACCCTATTTATACGGAGAAGGACGCTCACGCTTGTATGGAACTATTTATCAGCGTACCGCTTAACCGTCAGTTCCATATCGACAATAATATAAAGGTGAAGTTCACCAATACAGGTCACTTGCTCGGAAGTGCTGCAGCTACAATCGAAATCGATGAGTTCGGTGAAGTGACGAGAATAGGTTATACCGGCGATATAGGTCGCAGTAACAATTATCTGCTTCGCGCTCCTGACGCTTTTCCGCAATGCGATTATCTTATCGTGGAAAGCACTTACGGCGACAGACTTCATCAGAACAAACAGCTTTCGGAAGATGAATTGTTAAGAATCATTAAGCATACTTGCGTGGAAAAGAAAGGAAAACTCATCATTCCATCATTCGCCATCGGACGTACACAAGAAATAGTTTATATATTGAATAATTTCTATAACGAAGGAAAACTTCCAATCATTCCTATTTATGTAGATAGTCCTTTAGCTGTCAACGCAACAAATATCTTCAGATTACATCTCGATTTGTTTAATAAAAACGTTGCCGAAGTTCTAGAACAAGATGACGACCCATTCGGTTTCGGAACATTAAAATATATCACCAACGTAAATCATTCCAAGGCTTTGAATAGCCGACAGGAACCATGTATCATCATTTCCGCTTCAGGCATGATGGAAGCGGGCAGGGTAAAGCACCATATCGCAAATAATATCGATAATCCAAAGAACTCTATCTTAGCGATTGGATATTGCGCGCCAACGACATTGGGTGCCCGTATCTTGAGAGGCGAGAAGGAAATATCAATCTTCGGCATGCCTCATACTGTCAATGCAGAAGTCTTCAGTATCGACGCTTTCAGCGGTCATGCCGACTATCAAGAAATGGAAGAATATCTGCGTTGTCAGAATCCTGAAAAAGTTAAGAAACTCTTTATCGTTCATGGTGACTACGAAGCACAAGTGCCGTATAGTAAAGTTCTTGAAAAGGCAGGATTCAAGAACATAGTGATACCAGAACCAGGAGAGGTTTTTCGAATTGAAAATTGAAAATTAAGGTAGAGACGTCACCACTGTGGCGTCTTTGGAATTGAAAGTTGAAAGTTGATAGTTGAGGAATCTGTGAACAGCAGTGAAATTTGTGGTGGAATAAGTTAAGTCCCACGAATTGGCACGGATTAACACAGAAAGAATCCGTGAAGATTAGTGAGAGTTGTGGGTCTTTGACACGTCTCATGCTAAGTCCCGTCAGGGATGACAGAAAATAGGCAGGTATGAAGAGCGGAGCTCGTAATGCCTGCCTAAAAATACAGACCGCATTATCATCATATTTATCGTGTACACATTCAATATGTCCGTACAAATTTTATTATATCATTCTCCTGATGCGTTAGGGATTGGAGCGGCATCCTTTTGGAGCGTAGCGGAAAAAGATATAGCGGAAAGCCCGACGGCGATAGCCGGAACGCCCAAATCTGAAAATCTGAGAAACTGAGAAACTGAGAATCTGAGAATCTGAAAAATTGAAAATTGAAAATTAAGGTAGAGAGGTTAGTTTTCTCACGAAGAGTCGCTGAGTATCGCAAAGTTGTTCTGCGACCTTTGCGTCTCTGCGAGAATATATCATTGAAACGTCTCAAATAATATCAATGTTCTTACGAGACGCATGAATGTGTTTTATTTCTATAGATGACATTCATACGTTTATCTTTTTTTTAAATAATAAGTTCATCTCTCATTGCTCGTAGTTCATGGTTTTTCTTAAATTTGCCAAATGAAAATAACGTGGACAAAGTCTGTTGACATAAAGTAAAGATTATGAAAAAAATATTACTAATTCTATTGACATTTATCTCATTGAATGTATTAGCGCAATCTGATTCGTTCAAGGTTAAAGAAGGTTCTTTTCATCATGTTCAAGGATGCGTGACGATACCGGCTCGTACCGACATTAACGACCTTCCGATGGGTGTGATAAAGATAATTCCTGATAATATAAATGAACAGCAAAGGATGCGTCTTACCTTTGAAGGTAATCTCGCCACTGATATCGAAGTGGAACAACATGAAGGCGAGACGTGGGTTTATGTTACAGCACGTGCCGTTACTTTCATAAGGATAAAACATCCAGACTTCGGTGTGACAGAATTCTATCCTCCGATGGAGATAGAGATGAACCAATGCTATGAGATGGTGTTGCAATATATCCCGATTGCATCACAAACACCTGAGGAGACTAAACCGCAGAATAATTATCTTACCATAGTTGCTGACCAACCTGACGCCTTCATATTCATTGACGACCAACCTGTTGGACAGAAAGAGACGGCGAAGCTGTTTCCTATAGGTTCGACGCATACATGGAGGGTCGATTGCGACCTCTATCACTCAGAAAGCGGCAGCGTCACAATAACGTCGGAAGAGAATAAAGTAGATGTCATGCTACGTCCAGCATATGGTTATCTTAACGTGACATCATCTCCTGAAAATGGAGCATTCGTATTTATCAACAACAAACAAGTAGGAACTACGCCTTATACTTCCGACAAACTCGCCAGCGGCACGTATAATGTCCGCGTGATGAAAGAGATGTATAATATGGTAGAGAAGAACGTTGTTGTGACCGACGGCAATACCACTAAAGAGAATCTCAATATGTCGGCGACTTTCGTTGATGTGACGATAAAGACCGATGCAAATTCCGACATATATGTCGATGATGATCTGAAAGGTAAAGGAAGCTGGACGGGCAGACTTTCCGACGGAGCGCATCTCATTGAGGCGAAGAAGGCTGCGCATAAGACGACCCGCAAAGAGATAAACCTCTCACTCGGAGCGGCGCAGACTATAACGATAGACGCGCCGAAACCAATGTACGGATTCTTGGAGATAAGCAGCAGCCCGTTGTCGGCAGATATTTACATCGATGGCAAGAACGTAGGCAAGACACCTAAAGTCATAAGCGACATTCTGGAAGGCACACATGAACTGAGACTTGAGAAACAAGGTTGCGCTTCTTTAACAAAGACCATTACGATAAAACAAGGCGAAACCTTAACTTTGGACGAAAGTCTTCAAACCGGAAAAGAGATAACAATCACGACAGATAAAGCGGGAGATAAAATATATGTCGATGGAAATTATGTAGGAGAGAGTCCGGTGAAGACTAATTTGTCTTATGGGAGTTATGAACTGAAAGCGGTGAGAGATAAGCAGGTTGTCACAAAGAAGATAACAGTCAGCGTATATGGTACGGAAACATACCATAAACTGGCATTCGGGAAGTTGATAACGATAACATCAAATAACAAAGGTGATAATGTTTATATAGAAGGAAAAAAAGTGGGTAGTACACCATACACTGCTGATATTCCATTAGGTTCATATACAATAGAAGTTAAAAGAGGTCATGCGGAGGAGTCTAAAGATGTTACTGTAACGAACGATAGTCCTTCACATTATTATTTCAATCCTAAGAAAGAGTCGTTGTGGAGTTATATTTATGATGAAGGAATCCACTTTATAACAGTAGATGGAGCATTGACAGCACCATCTACAAAGTCATTTGGATTAACTTACGGCAATACAGGTGAATATGATTGTGGATGGTATGTGAGCGCAATGACTAACCTTAATTATAAATCTGTTAACAAAGAAAATGATGGATTTGTAACACTTAATGGTAATAGTTCTTTGGCTCGTTTGTCTATAATGGGTGGTGTTATTGTTAATTTTGGAGGCGGTCCATCTATATTTAATTTGAGATTTGGAGGTGGTTACGGAATGCGAATCTTGTACTATGAAGATACCAATGGTAATTGGTATAAGGGTGCTTATAACACACATTATGGAATAGATTTATCAACAGGTGTGCAGTTGAATCTTAGACATATTACCATAAGTGCAGATTTCGTTACCACAAACTTTAAGACGGCTGAACTTAAGTTGGGAGTGGGTGTAAATATGAAAAGGTAGGTGTTTAATTATTTTTTTTGATGAAGTATGAAAAGAACATTATTAATATTATCAGTGATAGCACTTTTTCTTTCAAGTTGTAGAAAAATTGAAATTATAGAATATGGAACTCAAGTTATTGTTGAAGATGGTAAGATATTAGCTCGTAGTGTGGATTTGGGTTTGCCAAGCGGCTTGAAATGGGCGGACTGTAATCTCGGAACATCATCCATTAAGTCTAATGGTAAATATTATGATTATGAGGAGTATGATGTCGTGGAAAATGAATGGGGAAACGGATGGAGAACCCCAACAAAAACGGATTTTGAAGAGCTGATAGAAGAGTGTGAATGGGAATGGATAGACAATGGTGACGGAGTCGCAAAGTATAAAGTGAAAGGTCCTAATGGTAATTATATCTACCTGCCCGCAGCGGGATATCGTAATAATAATATTTTATTTGAAAAAGGAGAGTATGGTTATTATGCGACCTCTACATTAAACGGTAGTTCTCTCTCTGTACTTCAATTTAGTTCGACTTATTACGATATGTCAATTTCAAATATTGGATATCAAGCGGGTGGTGATAATTTTACAAGAACAATACGCCCTGTCATAAAATAAAAAATGTAGAGACGGTTCTCACGTAGGAGGCCGTCTAAACTTGTTAGACAGCCTCATCAATGTGTGTTATTTCTATAGATACCATTCATACGTCTCACCTACATCTTTCCAATTTCACTTCTTCCTGATTCCAATGGAAAGCCTTGTAATCGTTATTTCTCGTGACTTTATTCTTCCTGAATATCAAACCATCCACTGACTTAGCATATAACAAAGGTTTGTCGAATGTTATGAAATGATTCTTTTCTATTACGATAGCATCTGGTTTTCCACCGTGGAAATATCTCGTCTGTCCTTCTAAATTAGGGATTTCTGGATAGATGGAGATTACGGCATTGGTGAACTGAAACATATTCGTCAGCGCGTTGATGAATGTGTTTTTTCTTATCACAAGGTCGCGGACGGCACCAGATTCGTACCATCCGTTGCAGTCGCCGCATAACAATATCGCTGTTCCTGAAGTATGGTCGAAAATATTCTTCTCGCATACTGTACGTAACGGTGAACTGAACAACGCGCCGCGAGCTCTATTGTTTCTGATGATGTTGTTACGGAAAATAACTTCCGGCGTCCAACTCAGATTCTCAATGCCATAAGCGACATCATCCGTAATCTCTTCTGGAAGCGTATCCTCAAATGTGATTATAAATTCTTTGACACCTGCTGTGGACGAAATCTGCTGACTACTGATAGCTGATGGCTGACAGCTGATAACTTTAATAACATTTCTGTGTTCCAGCATTTCCATTGTGTTCGCTTTTACGAAGCATACGCTGTCGCCGGCATCTCCCCAGGCAAATCCCCATGCTTGCTCGTGTTCATAAGCACATCTGATTGTGTGGTTGTCTATACGTTCTTTGACCTTTAGGTATATTCCGTGAACATTGATGGCATCATCCATCATTGCTTCGTAGAGACCGTTTTCCGAATGTATCAGACCTTTACATTGCGAGAAGTGAGTGGCATCGGCTTGCGTGGTGAAATAACGAGGATCATCGTCACCTCTTAGGCAGACGTTGAAACCGTCGAGTTCTATATTGTCGCAACGTTGAGCGAGCAATCCCATTCCTTCCGCATAATGCACGTTTACGTTATTAATATATGTGTTATTACTATGGTCGAGGAATATTCCGGGAGCAGGACGGCTCCAGGTACGCATCGCAACCTTTGTTCCTGGATGAAGTCGAGCATCTTTCCAGTTGGGAGCATATAACTTACGCTCTCCTAAGTCTTTCACGTCTTTAGTGTCGATCCATAAGTCGGAGGTGTTATAAACGATATGACGACTCTCTTTCTCAAAGGCAATTCCTGTATATTGAGAATACTTCCATTCATCAATTGTAAATTGTTCATTGTTAATTGTAAATTGTTCAAACGTCTCGAAATATCCTTTCTCGTTTATACGATATTCAACCCAAGGCTCGACGAGAAATATCATGCCTTCGTCGCCTTTGTTTTCGACTATCTCGACCTGTGCGATATGCGGATTTTCAAAGTCGATGGAGAAATTTCTTAGTGTGACATTTGACGAATTAACAACTGCGAGAGGAAGCATCTGACCATGGAAGATGAAGTCGGAACCTCCACCGTCAATGGTGATATTGTTCCAGTCTTCAATGCAGATGCCGACTTTCTTAGGTTGGTTCTGGTCATGATTAGAGACGTAATATTCACGTTGCTGAGCATCGGCAGGGTAGAAGTCGTATCTGTCTTTCTTAAATTTAATTAAGACTTTAGAATTATCGTCTACTTCAGATCTTACTTTATTGATAATGTCATGCAAATCCTTTACGTTGGAATTGTCGATTTCGATTGTTGTTTTGTCAACAGACAACGGACAACATATAACAGATTTTGGATGAGCAAATAATAATAACATTAATACAATGATACTAAGTAGAGACATCATCGCATGACGTGTAAACAAATCCTGTAATTTTAAATAATCTCTCATTTTATATGATTATATAATATTACTTTAAACCTTAAACTTTAAACCTTAAACATTTTTTTTATATAAGAAACTCCAGCGTATGCTAACGGTGTTCCGAATAATACTTCGATTCCGAGTTTCATGAAATATTGCGTGGCAATCATCATGATGATGTCGCGAGAAGTCATTGTTCCGGCGAAGGCGATCAAGACGAAAGGCACTGTGTCTAACAGATGTGCCGCGATGGAACTGCCTATCGTTCTTGTCCAAAGAGGTTTGTCGTGGAGTTTGGATTTTATCTTATCCATAAGCCATGCGTTCGACAACTCGCCGAGGAGGAATCCCGTCAGTGACGCTATCACGATGCGAGGTACGTAGGTGAATACGCTGTCGTAAGCTAATGCCGTACCTTCTAAATAATCAGGCGATGGAAGCCAGACCGCTACCTGCGTGAACAGCATCATGATGATGTTGCAGAGGAATGTCATCATGATGACTTTCTTCGCTTTCTGGTAGCCCCATATTTCTGTCAGGATGTCGCCGAGCATATAGGCGAAAGGGAATGTGATGGTGCCTGCGTCGAAATAGATGATGTTAAAGAAACTGATAACTTTCACTGCCATGATATTCGACACGAGGTAGAGTGTGACGAAGAGGGCAGTCACAACCATAAATGGCATCTCGCCATTTGTTCGGTTTTTTAAAGGGTTTTCCGAGACCTTGTTCATAATACTTGTTTTTGTGAGTGCAAAGATAATGATTTTTTCTTAATCGGAATCAATCGAGCAAACAATGCTGAAATATTGTTCCATACTAATGTGATTCAGTTTATCTCTGCAAAGTTCATATAATCATTTCAGATTTTTAAAGGAAAAAAATATAAATTTCGGTTCACAATTTTGTGGTCCACAAGATTGTGAACTTGCAAAAAGAATTGTATATTTGCAAAAAAGTTTGATATGATAAAAAAGTCTTTTATTTATGGTGTAGCTGTTGAAGGAGATAACTTTACAGACAGAGTAAAGGAAACCAACAGATTAAAATCAGATTTTGAAAATGGACAAAACGTAATTTTGATTTCTCCACGAAGAATGGGAAAGACCTCACTTGTAAAGAAAGTACAGTCGTTAATCAATACTGATACGACCATAGTTGTATATATGGATATATATGATTGCCGCAGCGAGTATGATTTTTACAACAGATTAGCCACCTCAGTGCTAAAGCAGACTTCAGGGAAGACTGAATTGATTCTTCAGAACATAAAAGACTTTTTGATACGTTTAAATCCGTCAATATCATTTGGTTCTGATCCTAACAACGAATTTTCCATTTCGTTAGGAATAACGCCAAAAGAATATTCTGCGGAAGAGATATTGGAACTTCCGGAAAAAATCGCAAAAAAAATCAACAAACACATTGTAATCTGTATTGATGAATTCCAGCAGATAGGTGAATTTGCTGATTCTTTAAGCATACAGAAAAAAATGAGAGGTGTATGGCAACTTCAAAGCAACGTTTCCTACTGTCTTTTTGGGAGCAAGAAACACATGCTTTCTTCAATGTTCCAGAACAAGAAAATGCCTTTTTACCAATTCGGGGACATAGTCTTTTTGCAAGCCATATCAACGGAAGATTGGATTCCATTTATCAGAAATAAGTTCAAAGAAAAGAACATTGAAATTTCAGACGAATTGATACGAAAGATCTGCTCATCTGTTGACAACCAGTCATCTTACGTTCAGCAGCTTGCGTGGAACGTGATGTTAAATGCGGAAAATGAAGTAACGGAAGAAACTGTCGAAGTCGCCATAAACGACATGTTGTCGCAAAACACATTGTTGTTCATGCAGCAGATCGAAGGATTGACTTCATATCAGATGAATTTTTTGAAAGCCATATCTGACGGAGTACACAACGACTTTACATCACAAAAAATACTAAGTTCTTACGAATTAGGAGCCAAATCGAACATAATGAGGATAAAGAATGTTCTTATTCACAAAGAATTAATCGAGAAGACTTCTGAAGGAATATTCTTCACCGATCCTATTTTCAAATTATGGATGAAGAGAATTAACTAACAAAACAACGGAGTCCGAAGACTCCGTTGTTTTAATCAAAAAGCATAAGCGGGATTCTGTTCCTTGTTTCCAAGGTGACTGTCATTTCTCTAGGTCTGACGTTGCCGGCAGACTCAAGCAACCTACCCTCCCGACTTGGACGAGCAGCCCTCAAGCATCGGTATATTTGGTCTTGCAGCCCGTAAGGTTTACCCCGAGACTATGTCACCATAATCTCGCGTGAGCTCTTACCTCACATTTTCACCCTTACTCCGAAGAGCGGTAATTTTCTGTGGCACTTGCTGTTATCTTTTCAGATACCTTCCTGTTAAGAAGTACGGCGCTCTGTGCTGTCCCGACTTTCCTCACGCAGAATTTCTCCTGCCCGCGACAGTCGCTTTTCGAGGCACAAAGATACAAAAAAGACTAATGACTGACGTAATTTTTTTGTAACTTTGACGTTTAAAATTTGTTTAAAATTTATTATCTAATTTTTATAAAAAATATGAAATCAACATTGAAAAATTTCATTTTTTTCACATTACTGATATTAACGACACTGTCTGCATCAGCACAGAAAAACGTCAATCAATATGAGCCTCAATCTACTTTCGAAAGAGGTCTGTTGCTTTTTGAAAATCGACATTATGCATCTGCATTGGAATGCTTCGAGAATTATCTTTTGATGGTGGATGATAGCAACGATGCGAATATTGTGATGGCTAAATATTATGAAGCAGTGTCGTCGTTGTTTCTCGGCAACAGTAAAGGCGAGACAAAGATTCTAAATTTCGTAAAAGAAAATCCAACGCATCTGATGTCTGAACATGCTAACTTTTTATATGCCAATACTTTGTTCGCCAACAAAAAATATCGCGATGCTATAAAAATATACAATAAGGTAAATAAGGAAAGTCTCGATGAAGATGAAAGAAACGAATGTAAATTCAAGGAGGCATATTGTTATTATCAGACTAATGATGTCGATAAGGCAAAGCCAATCTTCGAGGAACTTACTAAAACCGACAATCAATATAGAAATGATGCCCGATATTATCATGCTCACATTTTATACATTGATGAGAATTATGATGAAGCCTTAAAGTATTTTAACTTGATAAAAAATTACGAGAAGTATAAAGATATAGCTGATACGTATATACTTCAGATTAATTTTGAAAAAAATAATTATACTGAAGTATGTCTCAATGGCGATGAAATCTTAAATAAAGCTAAGAAAAAACGTAAGGCGGATATAGCTTTGATGATGGCAGAATCATGGTATCATCAAGGTGACTATTCGAAAAGTATTGAATATTACAAGATCGTTAATGAGAATTCAAATCGTAAACTACCAAGAGAAGTCGAGTTTAAAATAGCTTTCTGTATGATGAAAACCAACGACTTCGAAGGCGCTATAGATCATTTCGCGAAAGTTACAGATTCTGATGACGAATTGGGTCAATATGGTTCTTACTATATGGCGCAGTGTTATACAAATACCGGTCAGGATAAATTTGCGAGAAACACGTTTTACAAGGCGTACAAGATGAATTTAAACGACAGCATAAGCGAGAACGCTCTCATGAATTATGCTATCTTGAGTTTCATTCCGGGTATTGACCCTTTCAATGAAACGGTCTCGGTTTTAAATGATTATATCAAGAATAATCCAAATTCAAATAATATTGCTGAACTGCAAGAAGTTACAATACATCTCCTTCTTAATTCGAATGACTATGACGCCGCTCTGGAATGTATGGAACAATATCCGAAACTTAGTCAGGAGTTGAAAAATATTCAGTCCGAATTGACTTATAGCGCAGGAATGCAACAATATAAAGATGGTAATTTCGCTGAAGCGTTAAAATATTTTAAGAAATCAACACAGGTAGAATCTCTGTTCTGGATTGCAGATATTCATTATCAGATGAAAGATGAGAATAAGGCATTACATTCTTACTTGGAATTTATTAAGAATCCAAAATCTAGTTCTACTGATATTTATCCTCTCGCATATTACAATATCGGTTATCTCTATCATAACAGAGGAGATCTGAATAATTCAATAATAAAATTCAAAGAGTTCCTTAATTACGACAAATCGTCTGACAAGGCAAGACAAAACGACTCATGGATGCGTATCGGCGACGGATATTTCGTTCAACGTCAATATAATGATGCTATAAATGCATATGGTAATGCTGTTAAGACAGACAGTAAGAACGCTGATTATGCTTATTATCAACAAGCGATGGGTTATGGCGCTTTGGGTAAAACCAATGAGAAGATTAACTGCTTGAATATCATTGCCAGCAGATATCAAAAGTCGAGTTTCTATGATAAGGCTCTTTATGAGATTGGTGTGGCGTATCTTAATACCAACGATTATCGTTCTGCAATAGCGGCATTCGACAGAGTGGTTAAGGAAAAACCAAAGTCATCCTACGCACGTAAGTCACTCATGAAAATAGGTATGATATATTATAACAACAACGAAAATGACAAGGCGTTGGAAGAACTCGATAAGGTTGTGACTCAATATCCTAACACAGAAGAGTCTCGTGAAGCATGGAATATCATCCTTAATATCTATCGCGACAAAAACGACCTTGACACATACTTCGCATATCGAAAAGCAAATAATCTTACCGATCATATTGACAAACAAGACTCTCTGTCGTTCGTTACAATACAGGATTTCTATGCTAAAAGAAATTATGATGAAACGCTTAAAGGCGCAAAACAATATTTGGAAAAATATCCTAATGGAAGTTATCTTCTCGATGTTCATTATTATGCAATGAAATCAATGGAAGCATCTGGTAATACAAATGATGTGCGTCCTCATATAGAATATATTATAAACCAACAATATAATGATTATACCGATAATGCTCTTCTTTTAATCGCAAGAATAGATTATGATGCCGAAAACTATGAGTCGTCGGCAGAATATTACAACAGACTTATAGATGTGACGGAGAATCATAATATTATGATGGAAGCAATTGAGAGTTGTATGAAGAGTTATTATTTTAACAAACAGTATGATAAGTCGATAGAGAAAGCAAATCAACTTCTTATTATAACTGAAATAAATGAAAATCAGAAGATACAGGCAAATTATATTTTAGGTAAATCGTATTATGACAAGAAGATTTATGATGAATCCTTAAAATATTTTAATATCTGCATGGGATTGAATCAGTCTGAAATAGGAGCAGAGTGTGGATATTATGCGGCTGTTTGTCTTTATAGATTAAATAGATACGATGAAGCAGAAGAGAAAGTCTTTGAGGTTTCAGAAAAATACGGCAACTATTTGTATTGGACAGCATGTTCTTTTATTGTCTTAAGTGATGTATATGTCGCTAAAGACAATGACTTCCAAGCAAAAGAAACATTAAAGAGCGTTATCGAGAATTATCCTCAGGATGAAAAGAATTATAACGAAGTAATGAAAGAGTCTAAAGAAAGACTTGATGCACTCAATGCAGAATAGAACGAATAAGGAGTTGAAGAAATGAAAAGAAAAAATATTGTCATAGCACTGTTGTTGATGTTTACCTGCACTTTATTGAAAGCGCAAAGTCATAATGAAGAAGTAACGATTGAAGGCTCGTTTACACCTAATATCAAGAAGTCGGAACGTATAATGCTAAATCCGGAACTGCCAAAGCATAACTTTAATATCCCGGATTATCAGATTGTTACCAAAGACTTTTCGTATGATTATATGCTCGATTTGGAACCGATAAGTCCTGTGTTATATAATAATGTAGATGATTATGACTTGACGAATAATTTTGTAAAAGTCGGTATCGGAACACAACTCTCTCCCGACTTCTTGTTCCGTCATTATTCGGCTTTATCGAGAAATACAACTCTTGGCGTTGGTGTCGCTCATAATTCCACATGGTTGAAAATGAAAGACTACGAACCGAATTCAAATTATATGAACAACGACTTCAGCGTCTCAATGAGTAACCGTTTGTCACGATTACAATTACATTCATATATTGATTACGACTATGATATGTATAATCTGAGTTATAACCCTAATATTATGACTCAAGACGTTCCGAATACTGAGAGATATATAAATTCGTTGAATGCTAAATTGTTGGTTAATAATAACGAAACAAGCTACAGGTCGTTGTATGACGAATTCTTGTTAGACTATACATTTACGGGGATTAAAGGCGGTGTTCAGGAAAATCTTGTCAAATTCAAAACACACCTTGAACATTCGAATTCCTGGTTCAGAAAAGGGAAGGGCATTCAGACTTTGAGCGTTGACATCAATGCCGATTTTAATTATATAGAGCAATCACAGTTCTTGATCTCCATAAATCCATATCTCGCTTTCGATGGAGAATTTTACAACCTACGTCTGGGATTCCGTGCCGACGCAAAAACTAACTCGATAGATTTCGGAGGCGTATATCCAGATGTCAAAGGAAGTCTTTATCTTTTCGGAAGGAATCTTGAGTTTTACGCAGGACTTGGAGGAAAGACCAAGATAAATACTTTAAAGGAGATACTTTCTGAAAACCCTTTCATAGTTTCAGACATAACCAACATGAGCGAATTTGATTATGAAAAGACAAATATCGATTTCAAGGGAGGATTAAAGTTTAAAATTCTTAACAAAGTGAGTGCTCATCTCGGCGTAAGATACAGAAAAATCAATAATTATATTTTCTACGGACAACCTTCAACATTTGATAAATTAAGAATGTTTGGCGTCTATCTTGAAGACTGCAACGTTTTTAATTTCTTAGCAGACGTTCATGTCAGAATAAGCGACAAAGTTAAAACCGTGGCAGATTTCACCTACAATCATTTCGATTTGTTCGGAGACCTTCCGTGGTGCGAACCTAAAGTTGAGTTCAAACTGAGAGGTTTGTATAATTATAATGAAAACTGGAATTTCAATGTTGCTGCATATGTTGAAGGCAAGCGTTACATATTATACGACCGCGAGGTAGAAGAGTTAAAACCCATCTGCGACATCCAGTTAGGCTGCGATTATAATCTCAACAACAACCTTTCATTCTACGGCGAAGTCAAAAATCTCATTCATAACAAATATCAGATGTATTATGGTTATCCGAGTTATGGATTCCAGATGTTCGTAGGATTCAAATACAGATTTTTATAGCTGTCAGCTATCAGCCATCAGCTATCAGTAAACTAAAAAATACTGAAGACTGACAGCTGATAACTAACTGCTTTTTTATAATAAATTTTATCGTGTGTATTGTAAAATCGCACGATTTTTTTTATTATATTTGCACATAATTTTGCACTATTTCACAAGAATAAATAATTTCATTTTACATACAAAAAGAAATGACAGAAGAAGTAAAGAAAGTTGCAGAGAGCAACTATAACGCCAGTAATATTCAGGTTTTAGAAGGACTTGAAGCTGTTCGTAAACGTCCTGCCATGTATATCGGCGACGTCAACGTTAGAGGTTTGCACCATTTGGTTTATGAAGTAGTTGACAACTCCATCGACGAAGCGATGGCAGGTTATTGTAATACCATTGACATCAAGATATTAAAAGATAATTCTATCCGCGTCGCTGACAACGGACGTGGTATCCCGACAGGCTGGCACGAGAAGGAACAACGCTCAGCATTGGAAGTAGTTCTCACAGTATTGCACGCAGGCGGTAAGTTCGACAAAGGTTCTTATAAAGTATCAGGCGGTTTGCACGGCGTCGGCGTAAGCTGCGTCAACGCTCTTTCAAAACATCTTACAGCGGAGATTCATCGTGAAGGAAAAATCTTCAAACAAGAATACGCCTATGGCAAACCTTTGACACAGGTTGAAGTCGTTGGCGAGGCAGAAGACACAGGAACAATCATCACCTTCACTCCTGACGATTCAATATTCCTCACTACGATATATGATTACGATACTTTGTCGAAACGTATGCGTGAACTCACTTACCTCAACAGAGGTATCAGCATTACTTTGACAGACGAACGCGAGATAAATGAAGAGTTAAACATCGCACCTAAAAGCGAGACGTTCCATTCTGAAAACGGTCTCGCCGACTTCATCGATTATTTAGACAAAAACCGCGAGAAACTCACACCGGAACCTATCACAATCTCTGGCGAGAGCGACAACGTTCCTGTGGAAATCGCATTGGAATATAACACCTCATTCTCTGAAAACCTTCATTCGTATGTTAATAACATCAACACTCATGAAGGCGGCAGTCACCTCTCTGGTTTCCGTCGTGGCTTGACAAGAACATTGAAGTCATACGCAGAGAAACAAGGCATGTTCGCTAAATTGAAATTTGAAATCAATGGCGACGACTTCCGTGAGGGTTTGACAGCTATCATATCAGTGAAAGTCCCGGAACCACAATTCGAGGGACAGACAAAGACGAAACTCGGTAACAGCGAGGTGATGGGTATCGTAGATAAGATTGTCAGCGACCGTCTCAACAATTATCTTGAAGAACATCCGAAAGAAGCCAAGATGATTGTCGATAAAGTCGTTCTTGCAGCTACAGCACGTCACGCCGCACGTAAGGCGAGAGAACTCGTACAACGCAAAGGCGCATTGTCAGGCTCAGGACTACCAGGCAAACTCGCCGACTGTTCGGAAAGAGATCCGGAAAAGACAGAACTCTATCTCGTTGAGGGTGACTCAGCTGGAGGTTCAGCAAAACAAGGTCGCGACCGCTCGTTCCAAGCCATCCTTCCTTTGAGAGGTAAAATCCTCAACGTGGAAAAAGCGATGCCGCACAGAATTTTCGAAAGCGACGAAATCAAAAACATTTATACTGCTTTGGGTGTTACTATAGGTACAGAAGAAGACAGCAAAGCATTGAATATTGAAAAACTGAGATATCATAAGATCGTCATCATGACCGATGCCGACGTGGACGGTAGTCACATCTCAACATTGATACTCACATTCTTCTTCCGCTATATGCCTGAACTTATCAACAGAGGTTATGTCTATGTGGCAACACCACCTTTATATTTGATAAGAAAAGGAAAGACAGAACGTTACTGCTGGACAGAGGAAGAACGCGCTCAGATAACAAGAGAATTATCATCTGACGGAACAGAAAAAGGATTGCATATCCAACGTTATAAAGGTCTCGGTGAAATGAACCCGGAACAACTTTGGGATACCACCATGAATCCTGCTAACAGAACATTACGTCAGATAACAATAGAAAACGGTGCCGAAGCCGACTATATTTTCTCAATGTTGATGGGAGATGAAGTGGGACCGCGCCGTGAGTTTATAGAACAAAACGCGACATACGCTAATATTGACGCATAACAAATAAAATATGAATAGTCTTGTCAGAATATTTACATTTCTATCAGTCTTGTTCCTATTGGCAAGTTGCAAAAATGACATCAGAAACAAATATGTCGGTGATTGGCAATTTGTTATAGAAATGAAAAAGATAAATGCAGATAGTATTGGACAATTTTGTCAAGACACGGTATGTTATATTGGAGAAATATGTAAGACTAGTAATGATAAAGAAATAGAGATTAGATATACTGAAGAACATTCTATTTCTTTATATCTTGATGAGCTTGGAAAACTTTATGGTTTTCCTACTACTTATTGTAATGGTAAATTTGATAATGAAAATAAAATATATTTGTATTTAAGATGGGGCGGATTAGGCGGTAACGTGACACATGTTATCAATGGTACTAGGAAGCCTTAATAATCATAATAAAAACAATCGTCATGGATAACAACGACAACAAATTAGACATCTTAACAAAGAAGATTTACGAAGAAGGTATCGAAAAAGCACAAAACGATGCTAAAGATATTCTTGAAAAAGCTAAGAAAGATGCCGAAAACATCATTAAAGAAGCTGAGAATAAAGCAAAGTCAATTATCGACAATGCCAACAACGACTCCGCTAACTTAAGACAAAAGACTGAAGCAGAGATAGGCATGAGCGTGAAACAAGCCATCGCTTCTTTGAAACAACAGATAACAAATCTCATATCTAATAAGATTGCCGTTGATATGACAACAGCTGCATTCAAGGATGAAGAATTCGTACGCGAACTCATGAGCAAAATCATCGAGAAATGGAGCGCTGAAGGCAACCTTGATCTTAATGTGATAATGAATCAAAAAGAAAAAGAAGAATTTGAAAAGTATCTTATTGCAAAACACAAGAACATATTCGACAAGAACCTTACACTTGTTGCCAACGACGGTCAGAAAGACGGTTTCGTCATCCAACCTAAAGACGGCAGCTACAAGATAACATTCTCGGAAAAAGTCTTCGAGGAATTCTTCACAGCATACTTAAAAGATTACTCAAAAAAGTTGTTATTCTCATAAGTTAATTAGATATATCCGATTTTCGGGTATATCTTTTTTTTTTGATAATCAAGTCTAACATTATCACATTTCAACAATGAACATCGCAGGAGGAAATTATTATTGCCTGATAGCAGGACTACCGGAGATAAGTCCCGACGATAAGAAACTTAGTCTCTCGGTTCAGGAATTGCGCACATATCTCAACGATTATCTGACAAAGAAAGAAACAGACATTATTAACCTTTTCTTCTATCCTAACGATAACGCACAGATTCTTCGTCTTTTGCAGAAACAAGAGCCGGATCCTAATCTTCAGACCGTCTTCACGGCGTCGCAATTAGAAGACGAGATCCAAGATCCAATGTTCGTACCTTCTTATATAAAGGAGTATCTTCTCGACTTACAAAAGGAAGATAGAGAAGTCAGCGACCGACTTCCGGAAGTGGAACTAAGCGAGAGATATTGGAATTTCATGCTTTCACAGAAAGAGAAACTAGTGAGGAAATATGCTGAGTTTTCCTTGAACATAAGGAATCTTATCACAGCGTTGAACTGCCGTAAATATCATTTAGATATTGAAAAAGAAGTCATCGGCGATTCTTATTTCGTAAATCAGCTGAAGACATCCCGCGCAAAAGACTTCGAGTTGTCGGACGATTATTCTTACGTTGATAAGGTGTTAGCACTTTTCGAGAAAGACAATACCGCAGAACGCGAATACAGAATCGACATGCTTTATTGGGAGTTTCTCGATGAGATGACTGGACATAAGTATTTCACATTCGACAATGTGATTGCCTTTATGCTTAAACTGATGATATTGGAACGCTGGAGCAAGATGACGACAGAACAAGGAAAGAAGATCTTCCGCGAGTTGCTCGAACGTTTCAAGAACGAATTCCAGTTTGCAAAAGAATTTGATATATAATAATAAAAACATATAACATGAATAAGACAATAGGTAAAGTAGTAAGTATCATCTCCAACTTGGTCTTGGTCCGCATTGAAGGTGACGTCTTCCAAAACGAGATATGTTTTATCTTCTTGGGAGAAGAAAAACTGATGGCTGAGGTTATCAAGATTATTGGCGACATCGCTTACGTTCAGGTATTTGAAAGCACACGCGGACTGAAACCAGGCTCTAAGGTGGAGTTTGAAGGTCACATGCTTGAGGTGGAACTCGGTCCAGGTTTGTTGTCGAAGAACTTCGACGGACTTCAGAACGACTTAGATAAGATGGAAGGCGTTTTCTTGAAGAGAGGTCTTTATACACCTGCTCTCGAAGACGATAAAAAATGGGCTTTCTCTCCATTGGGAAAGAAAGGCGACAAAGTCATCGCCGGCGACTGGCTCGGCAACGTAAAGGAAAACTGGCTCGACCATAAAATTATGGTGCCTTTCAAATTTGAAGGAGAATATACAGTAGAATCTATAGCTAAAGAAGGCGAATACACCATCAACGATGTCATAGCTACATTGAAAGATAAAGAAGGTGAGATTCATAACGTCACTATGGTACAGAAGTGGCCTGTGAAGCTTGCTATCAAAGCATATAAGAACAAACCACGTCCGTTCCGTCTGTTAGAGACCGGTATCCGTGTCATCGACACCATGAACCCTATATTAGAAGGTGGAACAGGTTTCATCCCCGGACCTTTCGGTACAGGCAAGACCGTTATCCAACACTCATTGGCAAAACACGCTAACGCCGACATCATCATCATGGCAGCCTGCGGTGAACGTGCCAACGAGGTCGTGGAAATATTCTCGGAGTTCCCTCATCTTGAAGACCCTCGTACAGGAAGATCATTATACGAAAGAACAACAATTATCGCCAACACCTCCAATATGCCGGTAGCAGCCCGTGAAGCTTCTGTCTACACTGCCATGACAATCGGTGAATATTACAGAGCGATGGGATTGAAAGTATTCTTGTTGGCAGACTCCACCTCACGTTGGGCACAGGCACTCCGCGAGATGTCGAACCGTTTGGA
Source organism: Bacteroidales bacterium (assembly GCA_045606705.1). GTDB lineage: Bacteria > Bacteroidota > Bacteroidia > Bacteroidales > F082 > Limimorpha. The sequence continues at coordinate 2,287 of JAZUSL010000096.1, read as the reverse complement.
AGAGCTTCCTGGACAAGACGCTTTCCCGATGGACTTGTCAGCAATCATCGCCGGATTCTACGCTCGCGCTGGAATCGTTTATCTCAACAATGGCGAGACAGGTTCCGTAACATTCATCGGTACTGTATCTCCTGCTGGTGGTAACTTGAAAGAACCTGTTACTGAATCCACAAAGAAAGCAGCACGTTGTTTCTACGCGCTCTCTCAAAACCGCGCCGACTCTAAACGTTATCCTGCCATCGATACCTTAGACTCATATTCTAAATATCTAGAATATCCAGAATTCATCGATTATTCTAAAGAAAAACTTGACGAAAACTGGGTAGGCTTAGTCAATGAAGCACGTAACGTATTGGTAAGAGGTAAAGAAACAGAAGAACAGATAAACATCCTCGGTGACGATAGCGTGCCAATCGACTATCACGTCACATTATGGAAGTCGGAATTCGTCGACTTCGTCATCCTTCAACAAGACGCTTTCGATAAGATTGACGCGACAACATCATTGGAACGTCAGGAATATATGTTGAAGAAAGTAATCAACGTGACCCGTTCAGAATTTAAGTTTGAAGGTTTTGAAGAAGTAGCAATATATTTCAAGAGACTCATCAACGTCTTCAGACAGATGAACTACACCGTCTTCAAATCGGAAGAATTCCATAAGGCAGAAGAAGAAGCCAACGCTGTTCTTGAAGAAAGAATCATTAAGTAAAAAATAAAAAAATACATATATGAGTGCATTTCAAAAAGTATATACAAAGATTAGCCAAGTAACCAAAGCTACTTGCAGTTTGAAGGCAACAGGTGTAGGTTTCGATGAGCTTGCATATATTCATGGACGCTTGGCTCAGGTGGTAAAGATCTGGGGCGACGAGATAACCTTGCAAGTGTTCTCCGGAACAGAAGGCATTCCTACAAACGCCGAAGTCATCTTCCTCGGCAAAGCTCCTACCCTCAAAGTCAGTGACGAGTTATGCGGTCGTTTCTTCAACGCTTTCGGTCAGCCTATCGACGGAGGACCTGAAGTAGACGGAGAAGAACGCGAGATCGGTGGTCCTTCAGTGAACCCTGTTCAACGTAAGCAACCTTCAGAACTCATCGCTACCGGTATCGCTGGTATCGACTTGAACAACACTTTAGTCTCTGGACAGAAGATTCCTTTCTTCGCCGACCCTGACCAACCTTTCAACCAGGTGATGGCTAACGTGGCGATGAAGGCACAAGCCGACCGTATCATCCTAGGTGGCATGGGTCTCACCAACGACGACTATCTATATTTCAAGAACTTATTCGAGAACGCTGGTATCTTAGACCATATCGTCTCTTTCGTAAATACTACGGAAGCCCCTCCTGTTGAACGTCTCCTCGTTCCTGATATGGCTCTTACCGCAGCGGAATATTTCGCAGTAGATAAAAATGAAAAAGTGTTGGTGCTTCTCACCGACATGACATTATACGCCGACGCCTTGAGTATCGTCTCTAACCGTATGGACCAGATTCCTTCAAAAGACTCAATGCCGGGTTCTCTCTATTCAGACCTCGCAAAGATTTACGAGAAAGCGGTACAATTCCCAAGCGGCGGCTCAATCACCATCATCGCTGTCACTACATTGTCGGGCGGCGACATCACACACGCTATCCCGGATAACACCGGTTATATCACAGAAGGTCAGCTCTTCTTACGTAAAGACACTGAAATCGGCAAGGTCATCGTCGACCCGTTCAGAAGTTTGTCACGTTTGAAACAATTAGTTATCGGAAAGAAGACACGTGCCGACCACCCACAGGTGATGAACGCTTGTATCCGTCTTTATGCCGACGCAGCCAACGCCCGTACAAAACTCGAAAACGGCTTCGACCTCACTAACTATGACGAGCGCGTTCTTGACTTCGCCAAAGAATATTCTAACGACTTGCTCGCCATCGACGTCGACTTGAAGATTGACCAGATGTTAGACACCGCATGGAATCTCTTCGGAAAATACTTCACTAAGTCAGAGGTATCTATAAAGAAAGAGTTCATGGATAAATATTGGACAGGTAAAGAAGATTGATTGCCACTGAATTAAAAAATAACAACTATGGCAATAAAGTTTCAATATAATAAGACGACGATGCAACAGCTTGAGAAGCAGCTGAAGATACGTGTGCGTACGCTCCCTACCATCAAGAGTAAGGAGTCGGCGTTGCGTCTCGAGGTGAAGCGTTCCAAAGAAAAGGTAGAGGAATTCGACGCAAAACTCGAGAATATCTTGCAACAATCTGGCGATATCCTTCGTCTTTGGGG
>JAZUSL010000095.1:0-6977 GCA_045606705.1 Bacteroidales bacterium | reverse complement strand
CCATGATGAGCAAGGATGAGTTGTCGGCATATTATCGTCATCTGGATAACACGGTGATATTGAAAGACAACATCTATACTTCACGAGGCGAGGGTCTGCTTGAAGGCAGAGCGATGGGAAGAAAAGAAGGAATGCAAGAAGCCTTGAAGAAAGGGTTGGAAAAAGGCATGAAAAAAGGCATGAAGACAGGAATGGAGAAAGGTCGAAAAGAAGGTATAGAAGAAGGTATTAAGAAAGGACGTGAAGAAGGCATGAAGAGAGGACGTGAAGAAGGAATAGAAGAAGGCATGAAGAAGGGGATGGAAAAAGCTAAGATGCAAATTATTAAGAACCTTATGTTAGCAGGATCGGATATAGAACTTGTTATGGAAGTCACAGGAATGACGCGGGAAGAGATTGAGAATCTGAAAACCTGAAAACCTGAGAAATGGTTCTCACATAGTTTTCTCCCGCAGAGTATCGCGGAGTTATTCTGCGTTCTTTGCGTCTCGGCGAGAATATATCATTGAGGCGTCTCTCACGTAGAGGCATACGAACGTGTGACTTTCAAATTGAAAATTGAAGATGAAGTTGGAGACGTGTTAATGCTTTCGGCTCTTTTTAAAAAAAACTTTAGTCATTAGTCTTTTGTCTTTAGTCTTTTATTATATTTGCATCTAAAAGGAAATTAGAATTCTAACTATGAAAAGACTTTTATGTTTCATATTTTCAATGATTTGTGTTTTTGAGATTATTGCGCAGTCGGTAGATGAGAACCTTAAACTTGAAAACATTATGGTAACCAGATAAGACAGACTTTAATAGTTTAGTAATTCTGAAAAATATATAATAATTTTTCTGTTAATATTTTTTAATGATGGAAATAAAACTCAAAAGAATATTAATTACATTATTTGTAATATTCATTAATATTAAAGCATTTGCTCAAAACGATGTGAAAGGTTTCGTTTATGAGAAATCGACAGAAGAACCGATGATGTTCTGTAACGTCTATCTGCAAGGAACGACGTTAGGAGCATCTACTGACATCAACGGTTTTTTCAACATAACAAAGATTCCAGATGGAGATTATGTATTAATGGTTACCAATCTCGGTTATGACACTATCAGCGAACCAATTTCTTTGCGTAACAATCAAGTTGTAAATAAGAAGTTTTATTTGCAAGAATCTTCAGTGATGCTTGCGGCAGTAAATATTACAGCAGATAAGATAGAGGCAAGAACAGAAACCAAGACATCTGTAGTTAATGTGACACCCAAAGTAATCACTAGGATTCCAACCATGGGAGGACAGGCCGACTTAGCGCAATATCTACAAGTTCTTCCAGGTGTGATTTTTACAGGTGACCAAGGTGGTCAGCTTTATATCAGAGGAGGTTCGCCGATTCAGAATAAAGTTCTTCTCGACGGTATGGTAATTTACAATCCATTCCACTCAATAGGTCTTTTCTCAGTGTTTGATACTGACATCATTAGAAACGCTGAGATTTATACCGGAGGTTTCGGTGCAGAGTACGGCGGTCGTATATCATCAGTGATGGATATTACAACGCGTGACGGTAATAAAAAACGTATCGCTGGTAAAGTTGGAGCAACTACTTTCGGAGCTAAATTAACTCTGGAAGGTCCTATCAAGAAAGCTAAGAATCCGGAAGATGCAAGCGCTTCGTTTATAATATCAGCGAAAAATTCTTATCTCGAAAAAACAAGTCAGACTGTATACAAGAGTATACTTGATGGTCAGGTGTTGCCATACAATTATCAAGATTTATATGGTAAGATTTCTATTAATTCAGCTAACGGAAGTAAGGTAAACTTCTTTGGATTTAACTTCACTGATGATGTAAATAACTATAAGTCAATATCAAATTTCGGTTGGGATTCTTATGGTGCTGGAGCTAACTTCGTAGTTATTCCAGGAAAATCATCTGTGCTTATTGAAGGTAATGTGGCTTTTTCTGATTATAAGGCTGCTTTGGAAGAAAACAACAACCCTGCAAGAACAAGTTCAATCAACGGATTCAATGCAGGTTTCGCTTTCACATATTTCTTGGGTAAGAACTCATTGAAATATGGTATAGAACTTTTAGGATTCAAGACTGTATTTGATTATACAAAATCTAATGGAATTAAAATCAGCCAAGTTGAAAATACCACAGAACTTGGTGCGTACATAAAATATAAGGCACAATTTGAAGACCTTATCTTGGAACCAAGTCTCAGAGTACAAGCATATGCATCGCTATCGGAAATGTCGCCAGAACCTCGTCTCGCTATCAAATATAATGTAACAGACTGGTTCCGAATTAAAGCAGCTGGAGGTTATTATACTCAAAATCTTATTGCTGCCAATAGCGACCGCGACGTGGTAAACCTCTTCTACGGATTCTTGTCAGGTCAAGCCGACCTCCCCAAATATTTCGACGGCGAACAAGTGACTTCAAAATTACAGAAAGCAATACATTATATATTAGGAACAGAATTCGATGTGGCGTTAAACACGACTCTCAATGTTGAAGCCTATTACAAAGACTTCCGTCAGCTGTCGAGCATGAATAGAAATCAGGTGTTTAGTGCTGAAGAAGCTCCTATAGGAACACCAGAGATTGAATATAAAGATTTTATGGTAGAAAGAGGCGATGCCTACGGATTGGATTTCTCACTTAAATATGAAGATCGCAGATGGTATCTTTGGTGCGCATATTCATTAGGTTATGTGTCAAGAGATTATCAGAACGCAGAAGGCGAGATGGTTACCTACAGAACCCACTATGACCGTCGTCATAATGTAAATATTCTTGCTACTTATACAGCAGGTGCTAAAAATCAGTGGGAATTAAGCGCACGTTGGAACTTCGGAACAGGATTCCCGTTCACAATGGTGACAGGCTTCTATGAAGAACTTCCATATAATAATATATACTTCGACCCATATACCGAAAGTGGCAATCTTGGAATCTTGTACGATGAACTTAATACAGGTCAGCTACCAACATATCATCGTTTAGATTTAGACATTAAACGTAAGTTCTATTTTACAGAAAATGTCTTGCTCGAGGCTAATTTCGGAATAACAAACGTATATGACAGACATAACATATTCTATATAGATATTGTCTCAGCGGAAAAAATCTATCAGTTACCGATGATGCCAAGTCTCGGTTTAACATTATCATTCTAAATATGAAAAAACCTGTAGCAAAAAAATGTCCCCGTGAACTCATAGCTCATGGGGATATTCGTTTAGATAATTATTATTGGCTTAACGAACGCGAGAATCCAGAAGTTATTTCATACCTCGAAGAGGAGAATCGTTACCAAGAGGAGATGATGAAAGATACTGAACCTCTTCAGAAAAAACTTTATGACGAGATCGTAGGGCGTATCAAACAAGACGATGTGTCATATCCCGTGAAGAGAAACGGATACTATTATTACTCTCGCTACGAAGAGGGTAAGGAATATCCTGTTTATTGCCGCCGTAAAGATAATATGGATAACCCGGAGCATATTTTCCTCGATTGCAACAAACTTGCGGAAGGTCATCATTACTTCGACATCGGGACTTATTCCGTGAGCCCAAATAATGAACTGCTCGCTTATAGCGTCGATACAGTGAGTCGAAGACAATATGATATTTGTTTTAAATCGTTGCAGATTTCTGAACACGACAGTCATTTCTCAGATGTAATAAAAAACACTACAGGTAATATGGTGTGGGCGAATGATAACGCAACGATTTTCTATAGCGCGAAAGATGAGACCTTACGTTCTTGTAAGATAATGCGTCATAAACTCGGTGATAATCCTGATAATGACGAACTCGTGTATTTTGAGGAAGATACTGCTTTCAGTTGTTTCGTGGGTAAGTCGAAGTCTAGGAAATATATCATGATCGTGTCAGAAAGTACGCTCTCTTCCGAAGTGCGTTTCCTTGATGCTGATAATCCTTTTGGTGAGTTTAAGATTTTCCAGAAACGTCAGAATGATCATCTTTACGGAGTTGGTCATTATGAAGATAACTTCTATATTTTGACGAATGCCGACGGCGCTAAGAACTTCAAGATTATGAAGACTCCTGTCGATAAGACTGAGAAGGAAAACTGGATTGAGATAATTCCGCATCGTGATGATGTCTTGGTGGAGGACTTCGATTTGTTCTCGGAGTTTCTTGTCATGGAAGAACGTAAGGAAGGACTTGTCAAAATTAGAATCATGTCGTGGGATTTCAAGACCGATTATTACATCGATTTCGGTGAACCGACCTACACCGCATATTCCGCCGGCAATCCTGATTTCGATTCTCATCTTTTGAGATATGGCTATAATTCCATGACGACACCTGCTTCTCTATATGAATTCGATATGAAAGAACGTAAGTCGGTTTTGTTGAAACGTCAGGAGATTGTAGGTGGTTATGAACCGTCGGATTACGTCACTGAGCGTCATTTTGCACCTTCGCACGATGGCGTGATGGTCCCGATTTCCTTGGTGTATAAAAAAGGTATGAAGAAAGACGGCGACAATCCACTCGTACTTTACGGATACGGCTCTTATGGCAGCAGCATGGACGCTTATTTCTCAACGGCACGACTGAGTCTCTTAGACAGAGGTTTCGTCTGGGCGATAGCGCACATCAGAGGAGGCGAGGAGTTGGGGCGACAATGGTATGAAGACGGTAAGTTGTTGAAAAAGAAAAACACTTTCCTCGATTTTATCTTTTGCGGAAAATATTTGGTTGAAGAAGGATTTACGTCTAACGACAAAATGTTCGCCATGGGAGGCAGTGCAGGAGGATTGTTAGTTGGTGCTGTCGCTAACATGGCTCCTGAGATGTGGCGTGGTATAATCGCTCAAGTGCCTTTCGTCGATGTCGTGACAACGATGCTCGACGAGACCATCCCGCTTACAACAGGGGAATATGACGAATGGGGAAATCCTAACGAGAAGGAATATTACGATTATATGAAATCATATTCGCCATACGACAATGTGGAGAGAAAAGCATATCCGGCAATGCTTGTCACGACGGGATTGCACGACAGTCAGGTTCAATATTGGGAGCCGGCTAAGTGGGTGGCGAAGCTGAGAGAAATGAAGACCGACGACAATCCTTTATATCTCAAAACTAATATGGATTTCGGTCATGGAGGCGCATCGGGACGTTTCGAAGGAATAAAAGAAGTAGCGTTGGAATACGCTTTTTTAATTCATAATGCACAATCAAAATAATTATGCATTATGAATTATGAATTGTGAATTTATTCAACGATCATCTTCTTGATGATGTTCCCGTTTGATGTTTCAACATTGATGAAATATATTCCTGGTTTATAGCTTGAGACATTTATTTCAATTTCATTGGAATTCATTTCAATCTCATCTACTATCATTCCTATAACATTATAAATTCTCACCGCTGACTGCTGACAGCTGACTACTGACAGCTTAACGAGGTCTTTTGCTGGATTGGGGTAAATGTTGATACTAACATCGGTATCTTCACTGATGTTGAGTTCCGCATCTATGGTCTTGACAACGCCTACAGATGATTTATCATCATATAAGGCTACAACTTCAACAACATAGAATCCCGCCTCTGACAATGGATGTTGGTATGACAACTCGCTGATGTTTTCCGCTACCAATTCATTATTGACATATATGTTATATCCGCTTGCGTTTTCATTCTGAGGAACCTCCCAAGAAATGACGAGATTATTGCTGCCGTCTTCTTCTAACGTCATGTTCTGAACCGGATAGACGTGTCCTGTATATTCGTAGGCGAAGCGACTGTTAATTATCTCCTTGCTCTCAATGTCTTGTAACCATAAAGCCACTTCCAAGTCGTAGATGTCTTCAACATTAGTGGATGTCATGTCGTAAGAAAATTCAAAACGTTTATATTCACCGGCGGTTATGTTCAAGTCGTTGCCTTCGGCGTTATCTAACATTTTCATCATGATGTGATGGAATTCTGTCTCGCCATTGCTGCTGACGTTTTCGGTAGTAGTTTTCTCGTTGACCGAAATAAAAGCTTTCATGTTATTCATATCGATATACGACATGAAGTCGGCGGTTATGTTTATGGTGTTGCCATCCATATCGAAAGAACCTCTTATGTTAGCTATTGCAGGAGTTTCAAGCTTTGCTTCCAACTCTTCTTGTTCTATGGCGTAAGAGATGTCGAAAATGCCGTCGAAGAAGATTTTAGGGACGCCGTTTACACCGTAGAACGACTTTCTTACACCTGCTTCACTTGTATAATATGGATCGCCGGTGCCAGGGAAGTTTAAAGGATATTTCACGTAGGTGAACTTGCCTGCGTTGTCGTTGGTGAACTCTTCCATGATGGCGTTTACCTCAACGCAAGGACCGCAGCTCGAACTGGAGAAATGCTCAATCATAGGGATTTTTTGTGTGATACCTATTACAGAAATAATCTCTTTCTCGGCATGGTTGTTACTTTGGTTTTCGTCGCTGATGCCGTTGACAGATGTGACTTCAACTTCGAGTTGATGACTGCCTAATTCCATCGAATGCTTTGTTTCGAAGATGAAACTCTCGCTCTCCATCGTTGTAATGTTGGTGTTGAAAGTCTCGGTGATAGTCTCGCCATCTATTGTGTAGGAAGCTGTGAAAGTCTCGATATTGTTGGAACCTGTATTTTGCAGGGTGAATGAGATTTCATTTTCGCCGAAGATAGCATATTCGTGATTGTTGATGCCGATGAGATTAGCGTCAACCTGATTGTAACTTATTATCGAGATGTCGTCGAAATACCAGAAATTGATGTTGTATGTGGTGCCTTCGAAGTATAAGCATAACATGACGTTGTCTTTTCCCATATCGACGGAGCTGAAAGTATCCTCGACTATATATTCTCCCGATTCGTAGTATGTCTTGCTCCAGGCGGTGTTCCATGTGCTGCCGTTGTCTGATGAGGTGGCGAATCCTATTGTAGCGCAGTCTTCATA
>JAZUSL010000094.1:0-16544 GCA_045606705.1 Bacteroidales bacterium | reverse complement strand
ATCTGTTATCTCTATCGGTTATGCAGACTACACGCCAAAGCCACTGCCTGAATACGAGGGACCTGTGCGTATTCTATTCGTAGAGTAGTCTATAAGTTAATTAACGCAGAGAACAAGCACGATAGCTTTGTTTTGCGCTTCAGATGGGTGACCAAGTGAAGAGTTCGCAGCAGATAGCCGATACCCTCTTTAGTCACCCACTTTCTGTGTGAGGGAGGTTAGGGAAATTAGGGAAAATTCGTAAATTTTCCAATTAGTAAAGAGTAATTAGTAATTACTACTGGTTCGATAAATTTTATTAAAATAATTTTAGTTCTTTGACATTTTGGTTTTCGATTGTTGATTGGGGTTCTGCAAGTAGCTCCCGAATTGGTGTCTTTGCGAAAGCTGATACACCCAAGATGCGAGCAACTTCCGTAATACTATACGGTGTTTGCAGTTCAGCCTTTATCTTTGCGATTAACAAGTAGGAGATAATTGCTATCCATAAATGCGTTCGTATGGCATTTTCCGAGTAGCCCCACATGTGTTTTACGGTCATATTTTGCTTTATCCACTTGAAAAATACCTCTATCTGCCAGCGATTGCGATAGATATTCGCAATATCTAATGCACTAATATCCATATTATTACTAATAAATATTAGTATTTCATTCGTTTCTATATCGTGATACCGTATCATTCGTAGGGCATTGGGGTACAAGTGAGAGGATTTATGTCCTGTAAACACCGCTAACTGATCAGTAAGAATACCATCTTCATAGCAAGTTCTATCTTCTATAACCCTATAGCGCATTATTGCTCTGGCTCTGGTAACGAAATAAGCACCTATGGAGTTAATTTTGTCGAGAGCAACTAAATCAACATAAGCCTTATCCATCGTATAGATAGCATTAGGTTCAAAGTCAAGACAATCCAATAGATTGCTATCGTGCCATGTGCCATCTGAAATATGGATAAATGTTGGTATGCTACCTCGCAAGTCAAGCAGAGTATGCATTTTAACCGCTCCTCGGCTATATTTACCAGACGCCCACGCTGCAAGATTGATACTTACCGAGATAGATGTAGAGTCCAATGCAAAGATTGTATTCTCCAAATCTACCAAAGGTATTTTCTCATTTGCATATAGTGGTCGCACTTGGTTCATCAAGTAATAACCAAAGTCTTGAAAGATGCGATAGTCGCGTTTTTCATTGGCTTTAGATAGCGTTGAGTGAACAACATTTTGCTTGATTCCCAGGTGGTAGAGATTCTTTTGGTGCGCCTTTAGACACAGACAAATATCTCGCAGTGAGGTACAGGCAGTAATCTGCCCGAAGATGAGTTGAAGGAGATGGTTGTACGAGTTTAGACTCCTTGCGTGAAAGTCGCCGTTGTATCGCTTAACACACTTATCAAACTCAAAACGAGGTATAAACTCCACTATTTGAGCGAATACGAACTTGCCGAGATGCATAACTTTGAGGTTTAAGCCACAAAGTTACCATCAACAATTTCAAATCAAAAAATCAAAGAACGCTTGTAATTAATTTATATTTAACAATTTAACTACTACTTGGCGAATTTTATCGCATCAGTAGTATTAATAATTCAAAGAAAGAAGTGACAAAAGAAACCTTCGATTTTTATCTATCTCACACAAGATTCATTAACAATTGGGACCTGGTCGATTTGTCGGCTCCCAATATAATAGGCAAATATCTTCTAGATAAAAATCGAGATGTCTTATACAAACTAGCTGAAAGTAGACTTTTATGGGATAATAGAATCGCTATAGTTTCAACATTGACATTTATAAGAAACAACGACTTAGAGGACACATACAAACTCGCCGTCAAGATGATGAACCATAAACACGACCTGATGCACAAGGCAATAGGATGGATGTTGCGCGAAGCCGGCAAACACGATACCGGACGACTTTACAATTTCATTATCAATAATAAAGCGACAATGCCTCGGACTATGCTTCGCTATGCCATAGAGAAATTCGACGCCAACATCCGTAAAGAATTGATGTCTTAAACGAAAAAGAAGCGCCAATGTCTTGACACTTCTTCTTTCATTTATTAATTATTATAAAAAAACAGTCTCGCCTTTTCTGTATGATTGTTCCCACTTCCATGCCGATGACGTCATCTCATCTAACTCACGTTCTGCCTTCCAACCTAATTCGTTGTTGGAGAATGTAGGATCAGCCCATACCTTCTCTATGTCACCTGCTCTTCTGCCAACGATTTCGTAATTTAACTTAACGCCAGAAACCTTTTCAAAAGAACGAATCACTTCCAAGACAGAATATCCCGTTCCTGTGCCTAAGTTAAAAATCTCGAATGACATCTTCATCTTTTCATTAATCATTCTCTCAACAGCGATAACGTGTGCCTTTGCCAGATCCATGATGTGAATATAATCGCGGATTGGAGTTCCGTCCGGAGTGTCATAATCATCGCCATAGACTTTCAAACACTCTCTGATTCCATAACCTGTTTGTGTGATGTAAGGCATAAGATTGTTTGGAATGCCTAGAGGCAACTCGCCCAACATAGCGCTATCATGAGCTCCAACTGGATTGAAATATCTCAAGGCAATGGCGTTCAATCCTTGATATGCGCTTATCGTTTCAAAGATAATCTCCTCTGCAATCTGCTTTGTGTTACCATACGGACTCTCCGCTTTTTTGATAGGAGCCTTTTCCGAGACAGGAAGATGCTCAGCATCAGGTTGACCATAAACAGTACAAGAAGATGAAAATACCAAGTTCGGTACATTATATTTATTCATACATTCAAGAATGTTCATCAATGAGTCGAGGTTGTTACGATAATATTTCAGAGGTTGTTCAACCGACTCGCCTACTGCCTTATGAGCTGCGAAATGAATGATACCTTTAATGTCGGTATGACGTGAGAAGAAATCATCGGTGAGTTTTTGGTCGGCGAGGTCGAACGACTCGAACTCAGGACGTTTGCCCGACACTTTCTCTATGGCGTCTAATGCCTGAATCTTTGAATTGAACAAAGCATCTACTATAACGACGTCAAAACCTTTGTTCTGTAATTCTATAACGGTATGTGAACCGATATAACCTGTACCTCCTGTGACTAATATTTTCATTTTACTTAAAAATTATTAACCTATAAAATCTAATATTGTTGAAGTAACATAATTCAATTGTTCGTCAGTAAATTCAGTATGCATAGGAAGAGCGATAACATTTGCGCAGAGATATTCGCTTATCGGGAAATCGCCTTTCTTGTATCGTGAATCTTGATAAGCTTTCTGCTCGTGCAATGGAACCGGATAATAAATTGCGCATGCTATTCCCATCGATTGCAGATGTTTCATGAGAGCGTCACGGTCAACTCCGTTAAGTACCATCACATATTGATGATAAACATGAGTTGTGAATCTTGATTTCTTAGGAGTTATGATTTTGTCTGTGACGGAAAAAGCATTATCATAATAAGCTGCTGCATATTGACGAGCCTTGATGTATTCATCAAGATGTTTAAGTTTTATGTCGAGGACTGCAGCCTGGATTGAATCCAATCTGGAATTAACACCGACGTAGTCGTGATAATATCGTACTTTCATTCCGTGATTTACGACAACACGGATTTGCTCTGCCAGTTCGTCGTCGTTAGTAAATAACGCTCCGCCATCGCCGAAGCATCCGAGGTTTTTCGATGGGAAGAAAGAAGTACAACCTATCGTTCCTATTGTACCTGCTTTTTTCACAGTACCGCCGCTGAAAGTATATTCTGCACCTATAGCCTGTGCGTTATCTTCCACTACATAAAGATTATGACGACGAGCAATATCCATGATAGCTTCCATATTAGCACATTGTCCGAAAATATGAACAGGGACGATAGCCTTTGTTTTTGGAGTAATGGCACGTTCAACGGCTTCCGGATCGATGTTATAAGAATCTTTTTCTATATCTACAAGAACAGGTTTCAAGCGAAGAAGAGCAATCACTTCTGCTGTAGCTATGAAAGTGAATGTCGTTGTTATAACTTCATCGCCTGGTTCCAAGTTAAGCGCCATCATCGCCACCTGAAGAGCGTCGGTGCCGTTGGCGCAAGGAATGACATGTTTTACATTGAGATATTGTTGAAGATCCTCCTGGAATTTCTTTACGTAAGGACCATTTATAAAAGCTGCTGTGGATAATATTTCCTGGATTGCAGAATCCACTTCCGGTTTTATCTTATTATATTGACCAACAAGGTCAACCATTGGAATGTTTTGCATAAAAAAAATGTTTTTGCAAAGATAATAAAAGACTAAAGACTAAAGACTAAAGACCAAAGAATTTTTTAGGGGATTTCTATAAAAAATATGAATTTAGGTATATTGGATACACATAAAAACTTTTTTTATAAAAACACTTGCGTATTTCAAAAAAATGTCGTTAATTTGCACCTCAATTTCCAGACGAATATAATAACATATAAAATATTAAGAATCATGTCAAAAGTTTGTCAAATCACAGGTAAAAAAGTCATTACCGGTAATAACGTTTCTCACTCAAACAGAAAGACAAAAAGAACTTTCAAACCTAACTTGCAAATCAAACGTTTCTACGTTCCTGAATGGGATGAATGGATTGTTTTGAAAGTTTCAGCAGCCGGTTTACGTACAATCAACAAAAAAGGTATCTACCAAGCTCTTACAGACGCTTCAATGGAAGGTCACTTAAACCGTTGGTAAGAATCTTAAACATCATTATAAAAAAGAGTCGTCAACAAAAAGACGACTTTTTTTTTAAATTGAAAGTTAAAAACTGAAAATTGAAAACTTTATAAAAATTACACAATGTCTGTTGACATATAAACTTTAAACCATAAACAATTTTATTCAAAAAATCTAGTTATACCCTTTGATGAAAATACGATATACATTATTAATATTATTGATGATTCCGTTCGTGCTTCTCGCACAGAAAGATGACGCCATGATTTATGGTAAGGTCATTGACGATAATAATAATGTAATCGAACTAGTCAACATCGCCGTGATGGGAACATCATATGGAACCTCATCCAACTCACGCGGTCAGTATGAACTAACACTCCCTGCCGACACCACCTTGGAAGTAGTGTTTTCTTTCATCGGATATCAACAAGAGACAAAGAAAGTAAACCTGAAGCCAGGCGAGAAACGTAAACTTGATGTCACCATGCAGTCGACATCAACGATGCTTCCCGACGCTGTCGTATCCGACCGTCAGATCAACTCTGCCACAATCACACGTATCGATGCTCGTAAGATCGACTTCGTTCCTGGCAGCAGCGCCGGTGGCGTAGAAGACTTGGTGAAGACACTATCAGGAGTATCTTCCACCAACGAACTAAGTTCGCAATATAATGTGCGTGGCGGCAACTTTGACGAAAATCTCATATATATCAACGGAATAGAAATATACAAACCATTCCTCGTTGGTTCAGGTCAGCAGGAAGGTCTCAGCATAATAAACCCTAAACTCGTCTCCAACATCGATTTCTCAGCAGGTGGATTCTCGGCAGAATATGGCGACAAACTATCATCGGCACTCGACATCACATACAAAAAACCACTCCTTACGGCAGCATCGTTAACACTAAGTTTCCTCGGCGCAGAAGTTCATACAGAAGGAACAGCAATTAATAACAAATTATCATACCTCATAGGCGCTCGTTATAAAAATAACAAATATATCCTTGGCGGCATGGAGACCAAAGGTACCTATCAACCTAACTTCACCGATGTCCAAGGTCTCTTGTCGTATAACATCTCTCCTCGCTTAGAGGTATCCGCCTTCGGATATTATTCCAGAAACAGTTATATGATGATTCCAGAAACACGCGAAACTGATTTCGGTAACATTCAGATGTCACATCGTCTGACAGTATATTTCGATGGCAGAGAGTCAAGCAATTACGACATAGGACTCGGTGCTTTCACACTTAACTATAGTCCCAATGAGGACTTGAATCTCAAACTCATCGCCTCTGCATATTCTGCAATGGAATCAGAGAATTACGACATACAAGGTCAGTATTGGATTGGATTACTTGAGACAAATCCAGGCAGCGAACAGAACGGCAACGTCATCTCCAATCAAGGTGTCGGAACATATATCGAACACGCCCGCAACGACTTCTATTCACAGGTCTTTAACATCGACCATAAAGGAGCGTATAAGAACGACTTATTCACTTTGAAATGGGGAGCACGTTATCAACGTCAATATTTCGACGACTTCGTCAACGAATGGGAAATGGTCGACTCCGCAGGTTTCAGCCTTCCACATCCGGCAGATTCAATAGGAAGTCCAAATCCTCCTCATCCTTTATTTGAAATTCAACATTTATCAAAAGGTCATAACGTACTCAATATAAATAACATTGATGGTTTCGTTCATAACGAATGGACTTTCAACACAAAGAACGCTGACATACTCACATTATCATTAGGCATACGCGCCAACTACTGGGGATATAATAACGAGGTAAACATAAGTCCTCGTGCCGGTCTCGCATACAAACCGAGTTGGAACAACGACATGTTATTCCGTTTGTCGGGCGGCGTTTACGTACAGACACCTTTTTATCGCGAATTACGAATGTTCGACGGCAGCCTCGTCAAACCGGAAAACGCCACAACTCAGAAGTCATATCAAGTTGTCCTTACTCACGAATATAACTTCATTGCATGGGACAGACCTTTCGTACTTACATCTGAGTTATATTATAAATATCTGAAAGACATTATTCCATACGAAGTCGACAACATAAGAATAAGATACTACGCCGACCAGAAAGCGACAGGCTACGCAACTGGTTTGGATGTTCGTGTCAATGGAGAATTCGTAAAAGGCATCGACAGTTGGGCAAGCGTTTCTATTATGAAGTCGGCAGAAAACATCAAATATTACCTCTCACCTACCGGCAACATTTTGTCACAGACACAGATTGACAATGGAGCAGAATATGTTTGCGATACTATCATAAGAGGAATCCCTCGTCCGTCAGATCAGAGAATCAATTTCTCTCTTTTCTTCCAAGATTATCTTCCGTATATACCGAGTTTCAAGGTAAATCTGAAAATGATTTTTGGAACAGGAATGCCTTTCGGCACACCTTATGGCGAGCGTTACACACAGAAAATGAGGATGTCTGCATATCGCAGAGTCGACATTGGTTTCAGCAAACAGCTGATTAGTGAGACAACAAGTTTCAAAAAAGGCAATCCACTGAGTTACATCAAGAACTGCTGGTTAAGCTTGGAAGTATTCAATTTATTTGGAATCAGTAACGTTAGTTCATATATGTGGGTCACCGATATTTATAACATACAATATGCGGTGCCAAACTATCTCACACCTCGCCAAATCAACCTGAAATTAAACGTAGAATTTTAGTTCTAACCTTTAATTTCTATGTTTAACATAAAAACACATAGTCATGTGTCTATGATTTATCATTCATAACATAACAACATTATCCCAATACTCCATATTTTCGTCCCTATTATTAATTATATTTAAGAATTAAAAGTGTGATAATTAGCATAATGCATAAAAAAGTTAATTATAGTTAAAAAATAAAAATGCATTATTTTTCGTTGTATATTTGCGCAAATGCACATACAAATATAATCTACGTAAGAATCATTTTACGATATGAAAGAAAACAATATCATTAAGGCGAAGATAATAACTATAGGTGATGAATTATTATTAGGGCAAGTTGTAAACACCAATGCATCATGGTTAGGAGAACAATTGAATCTCAATGGTTTTCAATTAGAGTCTGTACTCACTATTGGAGATGGAGAAAAAGATATTATGGACGCCTTATATTCATGCAGTGACACCAATATAGTAATAATTACCGGAGGACTTGGTCCTACTGCCGATGATATTACAAAACCGACTTTGTGTAAGTTCTTTGATACAGAATTAGTTCTTAATAATGACGCACTCGAAAACATAAACGAGATATTTAAATTGAGAGGTTATGTAATGACAGAACGGAACAGACTTCAAGCATTTATTCCTAAGTCATGCACTTATATTCCTAATCGTTTTGGCACAGCTCCATGCATGTGGTTCGAGAAAGATGAAACAGTTTATATATCTCTACCTGGCGTTCCTTTCGAGATGAAATCCATATTTAAAACAGAACTTATTGACAGATTAAAAAGACATTTTAAACCAACACCTTACGGAAGAAGAGTTGTTATGACCACAGGTATTGGAGAATCTTTTCTTGCTGATAAGATCAAAGACTGGGAAGAGTCATTACCTGATTTTATGTCACTGGCATATCTGCCTCAATACGGGATGGTACGACTTCGCCTAGATGCCCGACATGAGAACGAGAAATTATTGCAAGAATGTCTTGATAATCAAATTCAAAAATTAAAAGAAATTATCTCAGATTATATTTTTTCTTACGACGACAAACCAATCTCTGAAGTAATTGTTAATATGTTAAAGGAAAGAAATCTCTCATTGTCAACAGCTGAAAGTTGTACTGGAGGCTCTATAGCAAGAATGATAACTTCAGTCCCAGGTTGTTCCTATATATATAAAGGTAGTGTGATAGCCTACGATTCAAAAGTCAAGGAAGAATTACTAAACGTCAATCACGATGATATTGAGAAATATAATGTCGTCAGTCAAGAAGTAGCAGAACAGATGGCAATAGGAGCTCGCAATCTTATGAACACAGACTTCGCCTTGTCGACTACAGGCATCGCTGGTCCCGACGGAGGTACGGAAAAAAATCCAGTTGGAACAGTATGCATAGCTCTCGCTACACCTAATGAAGTGATTTCTAAACGTCACAACTTTGGAAAAGACAGACAAAACAACATCGAAAGAGCATGTATCACTGCTTTTGAAATGTTACGTCAATATCTTTTAAAGAATTAAGGGGACTTCTATAATTCCCCGTTTAAATAAACATTAACTATGAAAATTAAAACTTTTGCAGGTGATTTATAGAAGTCCCCTAAAATCAAATATTATGAAAAGATTTATCATTATAAGTTTAACAATCTGCTTGTCTCTGTTTTCTTGTCAATCAAATGATACTCACAAAAACAAGTTAAAGGTTGATTACGAAAAATCAGAACCAAATGAAGTTATAATTAAAAACTATGCAGATGCTCTCTTCAGTATCGACACTGCTGATTTCAGTGTAGGATTGAAAAAAATTCAAAAAGAATTTCCAACTTTCTTAGACGGAAATCTAAATGACCCAAAAGCTGTCGAATACCTAAAAGCCTTTGCCACTGACACTTTCTGCATTAGGGTTAATGATATTGCACAACAGATTTTCCCCGACACCAAAAAATTAAATAAGGAGATAAAATCAGTATGCCAACATTTTAAGTATTATTATCCCAACATCGATATTCCTAACACAGCATATCTGTACATCTCAGGAATTGATTACGAGATGCCTGCCATAATGATACTTGATGATGGGATCGTAATAAGTATGGACTTTTATCTCGGTAACGATAATAAAATCTATGATTACATAGGAATGCCTCGTTTCCGTTCCCTACGATGTCAACCCGATTATATAAGTCGTGATTTAGCACAATCCTTTTATTCTACGTTTATTGACAAAACCAACCATCAGAAAGATGTCATGTCTGAAATGATAAATGCAGGCAAGCGACTTTATTTCATCGAAGCCATGAATCCAAGTCTGCCAGACTCAATTTTGATGGGATATTCTTCAAAACAGATGCAATGGGCGCAATTATATGAAAGCGACGTATGGGCATCTGTTGTGGGTAACAATATGTTATATTCTAATGAAGTTGAAGTATTTCGAACCCTTTTTGGCGATGGTCCTTTCACACAGGCTTTTTCCAACGAAGCTCCGTCACGTCTCGGCGAGTTTATCGGACTTCAAATCATACGTTCTTATATGAATAATAATGATATTAGTCTTAAAGATCTTATGAATAATAACGATTTGCAACAAATATTTCAGGAATCACAATATAAACCGAAATAATAATGAATATGTAATTTGAAAAGACGGATATTTGACCATTGTCTGTAATCCGTCAAATATTATATCTATAAAACCAAAATATTATGTTAGTAAAAACCTTTGGAAGTGCCTTAAACGGCATAGAAGCCATAACTGTAACCATTGAAGTCAACATCGACAGAGGCGTACAATTTTTTCTTGTCGGCTTGCCCGACAGTGCTGTAAAAGAAAGTCAACAGAGAATTGAAGCAGCATTATGCAACAATAATTTCAAATATCCCAAGAAAAAGATAACCATCAATATGGCACCTGCCGATATTAGGAAAGAAGGGTCATCGTACGATTTACCTATTGCCATTGCGATTTTAGCAGCATCAGAGCAGATGAGTTGTTCTCTTCTCGACAAATATGTAATCATGGGTGAACTCTCGCTCGATGGAAGTCTTAATCCTATCAGAGGTGTCTTGCCTATTGCAATACGCGCCATGGAAGACGGTTTCAAAGGAATTATTCTTCCTATGGCAAATGCCAAAGAAGCCGCTGTAGTAGAAGATATCGATGTATATGGAGTCAACAACATAATGGAAGTTATATCATTCCTGAATGGAGCATCGATGCTACAACCTGTTGAAATATCGCGCTATGAAGAAGATTCTGAAGATGTCTACGCCTTCGATTTTGCCGATGTCAAAGGACAGGAAAATATAAAACGTGCTTTGGAAGTATCGGCAGCCGGCTCTCATAATGTTATTCTCATAGGCAGCCCAGGAAGCGGTAAAACAATGTTAGCTAAACGACTTCCTACGATAATGCCTCCTATGACGTTAAGAGAAGCTCTGGAAACTACAAAGATACATTCTGTAGTAGGACTTGTTGGCAACGGATTATCTCTGCTGAAGACAAGACCTTTCAGAAGTCCGCATCATACAACTTCTTACGTCGGTCTTGTTGGTGGCGGGGCATATCCTCAACCAGGAGAAATATCATTAGCTCACAATGGTGTGTTATTCTTAGATGAGTTACCTGAGTTTAAACGTAACGTGCTTGAAGTGTTGCGTCAGCCTATGGAAGACAGGATGGTGACAATAGCTCGTGCCAAACAGACAATTGAGTTTCCTGCTAATTTTATGCTCGTCGCCGCCATGAATCCTTGTCCCTGCGGATATTATAATCATCCTACGCAAGACTGTACCTGTCAGCCTGGAACCGTTGAGAAATATCTCAACAGAATATCAGGACCATTATTAGACAGAATCGATCTTCATGTAGAGGTTGTTCCCGTACCATTTGAGGAGTTGTCAAAGAAAAATCCTGGAGAGAATAGTAGCGTAGTTCGTGCTCGCGTAATGAAAGCCCGGAAGATACAGACAGAACGTTTCGCCGACGTACCTCAGATTCACTCTAACGCACAAATGAACTCTAAACTTATTCAAAAATATTGCGCATTGGATGATGAATGTTCTAAATTACTAAAAGGTGCTATGGACAGATTGAACCTATCAGCTCGCGCATACGATAGGATCCTTAAAGTCTCCCGCACAATAGCAGATCTTGCCGAGTCTGAGGAAATAAAACCGGAACATCTCGCTGAAGCTATTCAATACAGAAGCCTCGACAGAGAAAGCTGGGGCAAATAATTGTTAGCGACTACAATTATATCAATTGAAAAATAAATTATATTTGCGGTACAATAAAATACCGCCATGCTGACATTCGAACAAATAAAGGAAATCAACGAGGGTACAATGATGGAGACTCTCGGCATAGAATATCTGGAACTTAAGGAAGGATATGTATATGCACGTATGTTTGTAAAAAAAGAATTGACTCAACCCTACGGAATGTTACACGGAGGTGCCAGCATGGCAATGGCAGAAAGTGTAGGAGGAATGGGATCCGCCTATATGTTAGGCATTAAAGACTATATTATAAGAGGAATGCAATTTAGCGCAAACCATGTCAAATCTGCTAAAGTCGGAACCTTCGTCTATGCTACAGCCACAATAATTCACAAAGGCCGACAAACCCACGTCTGGAATATAGACATCAAAAATGAAGATGGCGAATTAGTATCCGGCTGTCGTTTAACCAATTTCATTATGGCTGTCCGATAAATACCTTTTATTTCGACACAGGACGGACGCTCATCCCACACCAACGCATTGCATTGACTATGTCCGCGTGTTGAGATTTTTTTTTATATCTCAATTCTATAGCATTATAAAACCATTCGTCATCACCTGGTTGTGACGACCAATAATATATACCTCCTCCATCATCTATCAACGATTGGTAATTATAACCTGCAGCTGGCAATAATATACAATTACCATTAGGACCTGTAACAACAACACCATTAACATCTTGACTTTGATAAAATGAAAAAGTACAATTATCTATCAGCTCTTGCATTTCTGCTTGTGTAGGCATTCTCCATGTAGATTGCCATTTTGCACGAGCAACATCATGGTTGCTATTTCCACTTATATCTGATATCTGTACTCCAGCCATAGTACTATTGTAGCTGTCGTATACGTCTTTTGTTTCTATTTCTCCCCATGCATAGTATTCTCCGTAATCTCTATATGTTTCTGCACCTACATTATGAGTTGCCCATTTCAAACCGCTTGGCAAACCTAAATCTACGTACTCATAGCCATTTATCGTACCTGACACTTCAAATTCAATATCAGTAGCAACCATAATTTTCGCACCGTAAGAAGTTCCGACACTATTCGTAGCATAAGTTCTAACATAATATATTGTCGCAGGTTCGAGGCCTGTTATTGTACTCGTAAATTCACCTATGCCAGCACCTTCATCTGTACGATTATCAGTAATATCAGGGGTTCCTGATTTGCTCCAGCAAAGACCTTTAGATGTTACTTCGGCTCCTCCATCAGAGGAAATAAAGGCTTCAAATCTTATTGTTGTTGCTGTCAACTCTATTATCTCTCCTTTTGTAATTTTAGGTTTTTCTAATGTACTTCCTAATGTTGTAAAAGTCTTCTGCTCTCCGTATGCTATTCCTTTTTCGTTCACAGCATAAGCTCTTACATAATATTTTTGTTCACTTTCGAGATTGGTTAATTTTACACTAAACTCACCAATTCCCAAACCCGAAGAGACATGATTTCCGTCAATTGTAGGATTATCCTCACTACTCCAACAAAAACCTCTTTCATACACAAAGGAGCCTCCTTCAGATGTCACCACCCCACTGCACTCAGCTGACGTGGTTGTGATTGCACCTACTTCTTTTGTCACTACCTTAGGAGCACTTATTACATACACTGGACGAACCAAACAACCATAATATCTATTTATTCCAGTGTTATACAACTGAGTTTCTACTGCAAAATAAACATAAGATTTCAATTCCGTAAGGCTTTTAGAAGACCAATATGCACAAACATCAGGTTCAACAGACTCACTTCCATCCATATATCCAGCAGCAGGTAAAAAGATACTATTCCCATTAGGACCGATTAATTTCATTCCATTCACATCATTCATTATGGTCCACTCCATAGTGCAATTATCTATCAATTCTTCAAAATCAGCATTATTAGGTACTTTCCATAAATCTCCCCACTTTTTATATGCCACATCATATTGTTCGTTAGCTGAAATATCAATGATATCTATACCATAAGTAAGGCTATTATCAGCAGTATAAGTATTTTTAGCATATAATTCTCCCCACGCATAATATTCTCCATAATCTTCTGGAGAAGTTGCACCCACGTTATGAGTTGCCCATCTCAAACCGCTCGGCAAACCTAAATCTACGTACATATAATTATTATCCTCCGGCATAGTCACAAAACTTACGATTTCTGTACGCATTGTATTAATATTATTGTCAAATTCAACACAATAATAATATTGAACATCTGTTTCAAGTCCCGTTATAACCACATTAAAATGCCTATTCTCCGTTTCAGCCTCTTTCTTCAGGGCATCTGACAAATCACTGTTCTTTCCATACAAAACATTAATTTTAATGTCAGTATCATATTTATAGTCGCCTTCAATATATGCTATCGTAGATGATACTTTAACTTCTGACAATGTATATTCCAAAACATTTGTTGGTGACTCATATTTCTTACATGTCGTCAACATAATACAAAGCACGAGAGCAAAAGTTGTGTATATCTTTTTCATATCATAATTTATTTGTTTAACATGCTACAATCAATAGTTTACATTATAAAGAAACGCAATTGTCGTCAATCTTATTTATCAAAATCTGATTCCCATTCCAATTTTTATTTCTGAATATTGTAAATTAGTAGTCACAAAGTCAACCGAAGCAGCTATTTTTCCATAGAATAACTGAATACCTGCATCAATATCGATTCCGTTCAAACTATATCCATTGTTTTTTACTAATTGACCATCTGACGTTTCCCACGCAAGGACATTCATTCCATAACCAGCACCTAACTTTATATACAAAGGATTTGCAATTTTATACATCATTCCAGCTGTCAACGACAATCTTGAGCTTGTAATTTCACCAGAATAGAATGGCATATTACCGTCTATCAATCCAATTTCATCACATTCTAATTCTGCGCCAAGAGCATCAAAATCAAAACCTGTCATAGCACTTACAAACCATCCAAATTTTCTAATCTGACCATAAGTCAATCCTATTGACGACTGAGGAGCAAACGAATAAGAATAATTTAGTGTAACAAAGACATCCTTTTCCATCTTTGTCTGAACAATTGACTGTATTTTTTTCTGTGTCAAAGTTTCCTTTACTGAAAACATCTGATTTTCTTCAATAATGATTTTTTTTGTAATAGGATTATAGCCTTCTTTCTCAAATTTGATTTCATGTTCTCCAATAAGCAAATCCTGAACAATCATTGGAGTGATTCCACAAGATTTACCGTCAATATAGACATTAGCTTTTATTGGTATACTATTTACGTCAAGCATACCACATATAGGTTTTGGTTCATCAAGTAAAATCTCGACATTTTCACCTATTACTAAATTTTTAGTCATTGTTGTTGTCTCATAATTTTCTCTTTTTGCTTCAAAAACATGCATTCCTGACGATAGTTTTCCATTCCAGGTACCTTTTCCTAATAACACATTATCTGCATATATTTCCGCCTCGTCGTCACATACAATAACAACATCAACCATATTTGACGACATATCAATTATAGCATCTGTCGTATTGTTATCAGTTACAGCAAAAATTTTCTCAACAGGTTTAAACATTTCCTTTGTTACTCTGACAGTGTAGTTGCCGCTTATTAATTTATCAGATTTATATGGACTTGTTCCAACTTTTTGGTTATTGATATATACGGTTGCATTTTGCTCTGGATCGGTAATGACATTAAGATATCCGAATGCAGGACGCAATGTTTTTTCAATAGAAATGGGTGAACCCGATGTCATAATAAGTTTTCCACTTTCTGTATGATAGAACGGACATTCTATTCTCCAGGTATGTTCTTTCCCAATATCAAGTGTTACCGATGCATCTTTCTCTGAAATAAATTCATCGTTCACATATATAGCTGCATCTGGTTGGTCTGCACTAATTATCAAATAATTAAAAGTTAATTTAGGTGAATCATCATTACCTGCAAAATAGTTACTAACAACAACCATCTCATACCCGCAATAATCGCATAAATCCTCCGGAAGCCAAAACTCTGTTTTTCCAAAATCAGGATGATGTATTTCTATGAAAGTAGCAGTTGTAGAAAGATAAAGATAAATCTCTGACGATTTGAACTGAACATCAAAATATGTGGCCAGATTACCTTTAAAAGTAATTCTTCTTCTTTGTTCTGCGCTTATATTTTCAGTAGAAATTTTTATCAACGCCATAGGAACATTATTATCATCTAAATGTTCGGATTTATCCAACATCACAAATCCATCAATTTTATGGAACGAACCTTCTTTAACTAGTATTTGAGCAAAAGAAGAAAAAGACATCATAAATAGGATTAAAAGGAAAACTTTTTTCATTAGTTATTATTCATTAATGTGGATTTATAAAATTCAATAATAAGATATTACAAAACACAATGTCATGCTTTGAGAATATGATTAAGTACTAATTAAATTAAATTTAAAATATTGATTTATAAGATGTAAAGTGTAGGTAAAATAAAAGAATATCAATAAGTTAGTTCTCAAACAAACATTAAATAAATTTAATAATTGCAAACTAAACATTGACATAATAGATTATTTTGTTTCGCAAATATAATCATTATTCTGATATAAAATTCTCAATGTATGAATATTTAATAAAATTGTGTGAATTCATTAAAATGTTTTGCTGTCGATAATGATTGCTGAACATGAGCATCGCAGCGTTTTGAGCGAGGGCGTCCCGGCTGTGCCGTCGGGCTTTCCGCTGTATCTTTTTCCGCTGCGCTCCCAAAGGATGCCGCTCCAATCCCTGACGCTTTGGGCGACGGCGGACATAAAAGATACTTGCTTATACTAGAGTTACGTGGGGACGCTTATAAAAACAGAAAA
>JAZUSL010000093.1:0-127179 GCA_045606705.1 Bacteroidales bacterium | reverse complement strand
AAACCAAAAGTCCATCGCCAATGTTGGCGATGGACTTTTGGTTTATTTACAGCTAAGATTATTATTCATATTCGTAATATGTAGAAGTTGTGTGTGTAACGGTTTCCTCAGGAATCCAAACTTCTTCAAATTCATTAGTGTATTCATTCCAGACCCAATCATAATAACCACCAATTTTATAACTGTAGGTGTGTCTTTTCACTGTAGGGAATTTACCATCGTAGGAGTAAGAATATTTCTCTGTATCGGTGTAAACTTCACCTTCGTATGATTCTGTTTCGCGAATTTGTGTTACGTTGTTTTTGCAGAATGGTATTTGCTCTAAATCAATATCTACAATTGAATATAGTCCATATAAATTAGTGAATGGAGATAGTTTATCATCGTACTCGAATTCGTATGTTTCGGTGTATGCTCCTTCTGTGAGAACCATTTTGGAGATGTTTTTATTTTCCCATTCAAGTTTAACAGAGATAATTTCTCTAGAATCAGCTTGATTTATTATCTTTTGTAATTCTTTGTATGGTTTTTCTGCTAACATTGTTCTTAAAGGATTGACACCTTCATTCAAAAGACGGTTTTGTCTTTTATAATCAAAATACATGACTTCAATTTCTGACATTGTTTTTCCATCATATTTAAATGAAAGTTCAAGTTCTATAGAATTATCTTCGTAATATGTTACTTTAGACAGTTCGCTTCCATCGTATGTATATTCTGCATATTCTCCATAGGCATAACAATCAACGCGTTCTACCTGATCTTTCTTGTTGTATGTGAATTCTTCTGTCCAGTCGAGAGAACCACCTGAATAATGGTCTATGCTTTTCAAAAGTTTATTATCCCAATTCCAGACCTCTCTCAATTCTTTGCCATCTCCATAATCGTAAAAGATTCTGCTGATTTTTTCCTTTGGTTTGTATTCGCCGTCTTTGTCTTTAAAACAAGATGTGAATGTTGCTAAGAACATCAATGATGCTAATAATAAAACTGTTTTCTTCATAAGGCAAATCCTCTGTTATATCCCATCGAGTCCTCGGTCTTTATAAAACGATTGTAGTTAGTTAATTAATTCTAATAGAAACGACTACGCAAAGATAGCATTTTTATTAGAATAACAAATTATTTTATGAAAGAATTACAATGATTTTTATTGTCGTCAAAAATTATTTAAACGTGGAATATATAGTGTCCCCTTAAATGTATGAAACAATGAGTGGTTTTAAAACGGAGGCCATCCGCCGCCATTGCCAAATGTCGTTACCATTCCAGAAATCGTCACGTTTTGTGATGTTGTTTCTCCTGAATAACTTGCTCCGGTGTAATAACCATAAAACTCTTCTCCTCCCGAAATAGTTCCGCCTTGTTTCACGGTGATGCTGCCTTCTTGCAAGTCGGGCGATGTGAATAACAATACTAAGCCTTCGCCTCCGCCTGGTCCGCCACCACCTGGAGGCCAACCACCTCCACCGCCAGGTCCACCGCTATATGTAGGTACTTGATATGTCAACAACTCATTGCCATCGGCATCAACAATCTGCAACGCTGTTCCATTGGTGATTCCATTGTAAACAAGTGAACGTTGCGTACATGCAGATGCAGTCGGATTTGAGAGATGTCCGCCGATACCAACTACGGTACCTCCTGTAATCTTGAATGTATTATTGTCGCAGTCGAAGCTTCCTTCTGGTGCTTGTTGTCCTGCCGCTACCACAAAACCGTTGTTGATGGTTATTGTTCCGTTAGAGTCGATGGCATCATTGCCTCTTGAGTTAGCATATAGTGTTCCGCCGTCAATCTGAATATGCGACTTTCCGTTGATGGCGTCGTCGTATGTGTCGATGATGATATATCCATCGATGATATAAACGGTATTCTTGCTTTCAAGACCTTCGCCTCCATCATTCTCTGTATATATATTGATGTCGCCGCCATATACGTAAAGATTGCCTTCTGCGCTTAATGCTTTAGGATTAGCATAATCGGCATCTTCCCCATAACCTGATTCGTAGAATTTCTCGCCTGTGGTCTTCATGTCCAAAACCAATGTGTTTTCTTCATTTTCTTTTCCGAGATGAATCTCTCCATCTGCATTGACGCATTTGCCAGCAGCACCTGTCGCTTCTAAGATGATATTTCCATCATAAAAATAAATATTGCCGTCAGCTTTGATACATGATGACTTATAAGAATCTATCTCACCATCGGAATTGGTGTAGGTGTCGCCGCCCGAATGTGAAATTATGTTAACATTTCCATTGAATATCGTGATATCTCCATCGACTTTTATTCCGCGACCTGCTACGTTACTTTCTGGTAGAGTGATGGAGAGATTTCCTCCGTTCATCTCAAAGTTGAGATCGGCACCGATGGCGGTACAATAAGTCGGGTCGTAACCTAAGTCTAATTCTTCTAAGGTGAGACTTCCAGATGAGACGATTGTTACGTCAGAATCTGTAAGTGAAATACTACAATCTGACTTCAATCCTTTTGATTCATCAGCGGTATGATTGATGTTTAAAGTCACACCATTAATATTAATGTCGTTATCTGATGATATTCCGTGTTTTTTGTTAGCGTTGATTGTCAACGTTCCGTTGCCGCTTATGTTGGTAGTGCCTTTTGTGTTGATGACGGCTTTGTCATCGCTTTCTGTATCATCTGTTAAGATATTAGAGGAACTATTTGCGAGGATGATGTTCCTCTCAACATTCTTAGAAAGATTTAGCGGAACTGTTGTTGTTGATGTCAATTCTATATTGTCAAGTATTATGTTGTAAGCGACTTCGCTTTCCAATGAGAAAGAACCGTCGCTTGTTGTACCGCTGAGATAATAACTAAGATTTTCTACAGAACTATTGACGATGCTTACATTAGCGCCATCAACATTAACGACGAAATCTTCAGAACTGACTTCATGTCTTACGGTCGCTCCATTATTATTAAATTCCACATAAATTGATGATGGTTCAATGTCTTGCGCTGGTTTAAAAATAATACTGTCTATTTCAGAAACGGAAATGATATTATTGTTTCCATTCTGATATAACAGCATCTCAATCATATTCTGACTGAAGTTTAATGAATCAATTTCTGAGATTTCAAATGTTGACACAGTTCCGTTAGAATAATAAATCCACATCGCATTTTGTGCGTTGGATAAATTTGTTATCAAACCTAATAATAGAATTAAAAACAACTTCTTCATAACTTAATAAATTTTAAGGTTTGACAATCTGTTTTGATGATATAAGTTCCTTCAGGGAAATCTGAGACATTCAACGAACCATCATATTCTCCTTTATACATCGATTTTCCATCGACAGAAAATATCTCTATATCCTGGTTTTCAATACCGATTATTCTTATTATGTCTTTTGCCGGATTAGGATAGACGAAAAATCCATTGTCATTATTAAATTCAGTGATGGCATTTCCCGACGTGAAATATAATTTCTTGATGTCAGCAAGTTCGTAAGAATGCGTTAATAGATTTTCACTTTCCACTACGATGAGAGTTGTTTCACCATCAAAATAAATATTTCTTAACGATTCTGAATTCCATGATACTTCGCTGTTATCATTCATCTGTATGACAAGTTCATACGATTGCGCGCTCAATTTACTTGTGAGCAAAATCAGCAATATTGTAAGTAATTTTTTCATAATTAAAAAAAGTTGAATGAACTACTCAAGTTTATTTTTCAAAATTTTAAAATAAGTCTCGAGGAGATTCTGCGCTGCTATATAAGCGCTGGTTCTTTTTTCTTTAACATCGTTTTCAGTTAGAGCTATCATGTCTTTTATCAATTGATTTTGATAGAAGTCATTACGTAAAGTTTGTTCTATGCTGTCGTACATTGTCTGTACATCTTGTCTTGCTCTTTTTGTTGCGAGATAACCTGATTTACGGATACATTCAACATGGTCTGTCACCATTTTCCATACTTCAGGTACGTTATGATGTGTGAGTGCTGAGCAAGTCATCACGTTGACAGGTTGTCCTGATTCTGCGAGAGGGAAGAGGTGTACTGCGTTTTTCACTTCTGCCATAGCGCGGTTGGCTCTTTGTATGTTGTCGCCGTCGGCTTTGTTTACTACTATTCCGTCAGCCATTTCCATGATGCCACGTTTAATTCCTTGGAGTTCATCACCGGCTCCACCTATTAGTATTAATAAGAAAAAGTCGACCATTGAGTATACGGCTATTTCCGACTGACCTACGCCTACTGTTTCCACGAAGATGGTGTCGAAACCTGCTGCTTCGCATAATATTATTGCCTCTCGTGTTTTACGTGCAACACCTCCTAAAGTTCCAGCTGAAGCTGAAGGTCGGATGTAGACATTACGTTGTTGAGAGAGCTCTTCCATGCGGGTTTTGTCGCCAAGGATACTTCCTTTAGAACGCTGGCTGCTCGGGTCGATGGCGAGCACTGCGAGTTTATGTCCGTTGCGACTTAATTCCATTCCGAGAGCTTCGATGAAAGTACTTTTTCCTGCACCTGGAACACCAGTTATGCCGAGACGAATTGCATCGCCGGAATGAGGCAGGCATGCTGCAATAATATCTTGTGCCATTTTCTGATGTTCGTAAAGAGAACTTTCAACAAGAGTTATGGCTTTACTTAAGATAACGATATCTCCTTTTAGGATGCCATCTACATAATATTCCAAAGGCATGAGTTTCTGACGTTTTGCCATCATACGTTCCAATGCCTTCGGATTGACTTGTATCGGTTGTTCTGTAGGAGCATTCACTTGTAATGCAGACTCCCACTCGTGTTTTTGATTTTCAAAATGTTCGTGTAATTCCATAACTTGGTTTTATTGTGAGATTCTTACAGCTTCTACCATGGAACGAGGTACGGTGATAGGTAACGACTGTCCTACAGCTTCTATTTCGATAATTATTATAATGTTATGCTTGCCTTTTGTTTCAATATAGCGACCGATGAGGTCTTTCATCTGTCCTGATTTTATTCTGACTAACTCACCTTCTTTGAAATCATCGTAGTTGAAGTCTTGTAACTCGGTGTCGTTGAGATATTCTTTTATCGCTATGATTTGATTCTCAGGAATAGCAACGGGTTTCTTTTCTATGGAAACGAAACATACTACACCTGAGATATTTAAGATATTGTAATATTCTTTTCTGTCTTTTAAATCGTGACGTATAAATATATAAGAACGAAACAATGGTTCTTCCACTTTTTTCTTGCGGTCGCTCCATTGTTTCAGTCTTGTTATTAAAGGCAGAAATGATTCGATACCCATCTCATCGAGTTGCTTGAAAACTTTCTTTTCATTTCTCGATTTTACATAGATTGCGAACCATTTCTTATCATCCTTTATGTTAGTCATAATGACTTAATATAGTTTACGATATTATTATCTACGTCTTTTCTTGTTTTTGTTAGGATCGTGCTCTTCGTCATAGTAACCGTGACCATAACCATAACCTCTGCCGTAACCGTATCCATAACCATATCCATAACCACCGTATCCGTAGCTGTAACGATAACCGTAAGCACCCTGATAGTTGATGCCGTTAACAACCAAACTTACACTGAGATTACGTTGTTCTAAGTCTTTGATGACAGTTTCGAATGCTTTCTTATTAGAAACAGCCTGACGTATGACATAAATTGAAGTGTCTACATATTTCATTAATAACAAAGCGTCTGTTACCCACAAGAGAGGAGGCGTATCGACGATGATATAATCGTATCTTTCTTTTAATTCTTTGAAGAGTTGTGCGCAGCGGTCTGATGCTATCAATTCTGCAGGATTTGGAGGTACAGGTCCTGCTGTGAGAACATCGAGTGTTGGTAATTTGCCTGAAGGTTGTATTGCTTCGTCAATTGAAACTTTACCAGCCAGATAAGAACTAACACCAACTTTGTTTGAGATACCAAATTCTTGATAGAGACGAGGCTTACGAAGGTCCATACCTACCAACAATGTCTTTTTGCCATACATAGCATATATTGATGCCATATTGATGGAGATGTATGTCTTACCGATACCTGGTGAGTCTGATATAACAGAGAATACACATTTTTCTTTTCCTTGAACGATATATTCTATGTTGGTTCTGATAGATCTGAATGCTTCGGAAACAGGTGACTTTGGAGAGTCTATTACGAATGTAGAACTTGAATTAGCATCTCTTGGACTGGTATAAGGAATCTGGCCAATAATAGGAGTTTTTGTAATCTTTTCGATATCGCTCTTTTCAAGAATCTTGACGTTGAGGATTTCTTTGAGGAAGATGAATGCTGCCGGGATACCGCAACCTAATACTATGCAAACCAAATAAACCATCATACTTCTTGGAGCGACTTTTCTTGAGCGTGATACGCGAGCTTCGTCAATGACACTGTTATCAGGACTATTACTTGCCATCACGATTTGTGCTTCTGCACGTTTCTGCATCAAGAACTTATAGAGCTCGTCGTTCAAAGCGAATTTACGTTCGTAACCTAAATAAGCGCGTTGTGTGGTTGGAAGCTGCTTGATTTGTTCCTCGTATCCTGCAATCTGATTAGATAATTCTTCGATGGTAACATTGGTGTTATTGATCATGTTAGCGATATTCTCAGACAACTGTTTCTTAGTCTGTATAATTTGCACATCTATTGTTTGAATGATAGGATTCTTTTCTTCCAATGTTGCCAATTGTTCAGCTTTCTTAGATGATAAGGCTACCAATTCCAGAACGAGTTTATTAAGCATCTGATCCTGAATCCCCATTGCACTTGGAACGACAAGTTTATCCAAATCATCAATGTTTTTGTTAATATAATCTTGAAGATTCTGATAATATTTAACACTTAATTCCAATTCAGATTTACGTCTTTCGATGTCTTTAAGTCTGTTGAACATCTCGCTTGACTGTGCTCCCAAGTCCATGAAATCGTTGCCTTCTTGGAAAACCTGAAGGTCGGTTTCTGCCTTGTGCAATGAATCTTGAATACCTATCAATTGTTCATCGATGAAGATTACTGTATTCTCAGAAACGAGATTCTTCTGTTCCAAGTTTCTTTCCATATATTCATCTAACAATTTATTAAGATAATCGGTGATTTTTTCAGGGTTATTTCCCTGTATGGTTAAATTTAAGATTGATGATTCTTTGGTACTTTGTGCGATTGACAAACCGCTCATTTCACCGATAAGTGCCAATCTGCTCTTGATTGTAAAACTGTATTTTGGAACATAATCTTCTTCAGGGTCTGGGTTGTAGTTGCTGTTAAGTATGATTCTGAACTTATTATATCCATTGTTCACCCATTCTCCGAATCTGTATTCTCCTACATATTCAGGCAATTCAATTGGGGATACGTTATTGTCGGTACTATAGTCATAAACATTTTTTCTGCCTTCTTTTGATTTTATGCGATAGTGTTCATTGTCCAAAAATTCTATTTGGTAGTTATTTCCTACCACTTGCAATGTGTCATAATCCAATTCAACATTAAAAGGTGTTGCTTTGTATAATTCTCTTGTAGCAACACGTCCTGTTACGTAGTATGAAACATTGAAAAACTCCAATTCTTTTATGGTTCTTTCTCTTAATGAGAACGACTGAAGTATTCCGATTTCGTTGTCAATGTTTATGTTGCTTTTGAATGTGAGACCGGTCATCATTGATGTAGGGTCGATACCCATCTTATCTTCTTTAACGAAGACAGAGGCTGATGTTTGATAAACACTTGGTGTATAACGATTGTAAATAAAACCGAGTACTAATGCTACAACCACGCCTATCACGAAAAGATACCAATAGCTGAGAATCTTGATGATAAGGACTTTTAAGTCTAAGGTTTCTTCCTCTTGATATTGAGGATTGTTTTGTAATTCTGTATTATTCATCATATAATTAAAGTTTTCAATCTATATTATTGGAAAATATGTTGTGTATTATATTTATACTGGTTTGATGTATATAACAACGAATGTCAGACAGGTCACTAAGAGTGAAATGGCTGAAATGATGGTGCCATATGGTACGCTTGTGAAACCAAACTGTTTTGTCTTTAGAGGTTCCACATAAATGATATCGTTTGGTTTTAAGTAATATTCCGGAGATGATAATATATCAGCATCGTTAAGATTTACCCTAACAATTTGTGAACCTTTTGGTGTCTGATGAATAATTTTCACATTTGATTTATTAGCGAAATCCGTAGCATTACCAGCTAAGGCAATGGCTTGGAATAAATTAATATCCGACTGATAAACCTGATATTGTCCAGGACGTGCTACTTCACCTAAAATTGTCAGATTAAACAATCCTAATTTTACGTAAACAACAGTTTCCTTGAGATACTCGTTCATGATTTCCTGAATTTTAGCCTGAATATCATCAACGGTGAGGTCCTTGACAAATACCTTTCCTACGAAAGGAAGTTCGATGTTACCGTCAGCACCAACATTATATCCATTAAGATATATCGCAGGGTTACCGCTGCTGAATTGGGTTGATGAAGTACTCATAGCAGCTCCCTGATTCATCGAGTTGAAGTATTTGGAAAACGTCTCATCAAGACTTGCGATTTTGATAAAAAGGTTGTCGCCAGGTTGAACCTTATAACTGAAATTACGTTCGTTTTCATATTCAATAGACATGAATACGCTGTCATTCAACATGGTTTCATTTTGTAAATACAAAATCTTCTTTTGTGACACGCATGAGGTAAACATCGTGATTGCCATTATTGTCATGGCACATAACATTATACTTATCCTTTTCATAATATAAATATTTCCTATTTGTAATTCTCGTATTTTAATATTAAACTTTTGATTCCCTGTAAAGGATCTTTGGAATATTTGTTTTCTATCACAAATTTGTATGTATCACTATCGCTTAAAGTCATTTCGTTTATAACAGGTAGTCGGAATGTATAAAATCCATCTTTTTTATCAGCATTCCAGTAACCTTCGTTATTTTTCAGTTTGAATTTGTAATTGTTTGTGCGATATGTGCCGTTAGAGTTAAGAACCGTAAGGTTGAACAAAAAGTCACCGTTTTTTTGATGCATTTCGTATGTGCTAGGATATTGGTCAGAAACAACAATTTCCATAATAACATCAAACTTTACCGGTACGTCTTTTATATCCATCTCTCCTTCTAAGAGTTCAAAACGAGACCATTCTTCGTTTTGGAATTCTTTGATAATAATGTTGTTATCTTTTTTATTCGTGCAAGATGAAAATAAAAGTAAAGCTATTATTGATATGTTGATAAAGCGGTGCATACATACTTAAATTTCAATTTGCGAATTTAATACTTTTTTTCATTCAAAGGAGAAATAAATGCAGTATTTTTTCTACTTTTGTTACGTTCAATGTTTAAACATTTATAATGATAAATAACAGGGTCAATTATTCGTCTAGAAAATATGTCGTCATCGCGATTTTCTGTGTCGCGGTCTTGATTCTGTTAATAAAATTATTTATGATACAGATTGTTGATCAATCGTATAAACGTTCGTCTGACAATAACACTCTTCGTTATATCACACAATATCCTGCTCGAGGTAAGATATTCGACAGAAATGGTAAACTTCTCGTCTATAATGAGGCTATATATGACATTATGGTTATCCCTCGCCAGGTTAAAAACCTTGACACTCTGGCTTTCTGCTCAGCGATTGATATTACCAGAGAGTCTTTTGAGGAAAGGATGAAGAAGGCGAAACGTTATTCTTCTTTTAGTCCGTCAGTTTTTATGACTCAGATAACAAAGGAAGAATATGGAAAAATAGCAGAAAATCTTCACCAATATCCAGGGTTTTATTTCCAAACACGTTCTGTGAGAAATTATCCTTATCCTATAGCAGCTCATACTCTTGGAAATATCGGTGAAGTTAGTAAGAAGGATCTTGAACGTGATGACTATTACAAAAGCGGCGACTATATAGGTAAATCGGGGATAGAATCTTTCTACGAGCAGGAACTCCGAGGAGAGAAAGGGGGTAAGATAATTGTAGTCGATGTCCATAATCGTGAAAAAGATCGTTTTATGGATGGCGCTTTCGACACTCTTCCTGTCGCAGGTAAGGATATTTATCTTGGTCTGGATGCAGAACTCCAAGCATATGGAGAGAAACTGCTTAAAAATAAAACTGGTTCTATCGTGGCTATAGAACCTTCAACGGGTCAGATACTTGCAATGGTTACAAGTCCTTCCTATGACCCTAATGAACTTGTAGGAAGGGTTCGCGGAGAGAATTATAAGAAACTTCTTGACGACTCTTTGAAACCTCTTGTAAATCGTGCTACGAGTGGTATCTATCCTCCAGGATCAACATTTAAGATGGTCAACGGGTTGATTGTGTTGCAAAGTGGTGTGGTAAAAACAAACTCAATTTATCCTTGCAATGGACCAGAGTCTCAACCTATTAGATGTACTCATCATCATAACTCTCCTGTAGCTCTTTATGAGGCGATAGAGAATTCTTGTAATCCTTATTTCTGGGAAACGTTTAAAGATATGTTCGCTTCTTCACGTTTTGCATCTTCTAAAGAGGCTTATCAATATTGGTATGATATGGTGACGAGTTTCGGTTTGGGTTCGATGTTTAAAACCGACATCCCTTCAGAGATGGCTGGAAATATTCCCAAAAGTGCTTTTTATGACAAAATGTATAGAGGCGTGTGGAATGCCATGACAATTAGGTCGCTGAGCATCGGTCAGGGTGAGATTCTGGTGACGCCTTTGCAACTCGCTAATATGGCGGTCGCCATCGGAAATGAAGGCTATTATTATCCTCCTCATCTCATAAAATCATTCAATGATGGAACTCCTATCGATTCTATTATGACAACGAAGAAAGTTATTGATATTGAAAAACAGCATTTCAAAGATGTTAAGATTGGAATGTGCCGCGTCTTTGAAGGTGAAAGCGGTACTGCTCGTTTCTCTAAGATAGATAGCATTCAGGTGGCGGGCAAGACTGGAACTGCTGAAAATCCTCATGGCGATGATCACTCGCTCTTCATGGGTTTCGCGCCTGTCGACAATCCTCAAATTGCTATAGCTGTAGTTGTTGAAAATGCAGGATTCGGATCTCAATGGGCTGCCCCGATTGCAAGTCTTATGATTGAGAAATA
This sequence comes from Bacteroidales bacterium, assembly GCA_045606705.1. GTDB lineage: Bacteria > Bacteroidota > Bacteroidia > Bacteroidales > F082 > Limimorpha. The sequence goes on along the minus strand of JAZUSL010000093.1, from coordinate 116,058 downwards.
TTTAAGAGGTTATATAAAGAATCCAGAAAAAGAAAAAAGATTTATTGAATAAAACGTAATGTGGACAGAGACAGTTGACCGTTGTCCGTTGACTGTTGTCTGCCGAAGGCAAAAAAAATGACGACAAGAAACAATATAATAGGGAAAATAGATTGGGCGTTGCTTCTGATGTACCTAGCATTGGTAGTTATTGGCGTTTCAACGGTTTACGCTGCAGCATATAATGAGAATCATCCTCAACTCTTCGATATGTCGCAACATTATGGTAAGCAGGTTCTGTTCTTAGGGGTAAGTCTTTTCTTGGGTGTTATGATAATGCTTATTGATGCAAAATTCTTTAATACATTCGCGTATATAATCTACGGATTATCAATATTGTTTCTGATATATGTTCTTATAGGAGGAACGACAATTTCTGGTTCTAAGTCGTGGATTCAGTTCGGTGGTTTCTCGTTCCAGCCTTCGGAGTTTGCCAAGTTCGGAACGGCGTTGGCGGTGGCTCATTATCTTGGTGGTGTCAATACGGATTTCTCAAAAATAAAGACGCAGATGATTGCCTGTGCATTGGTGCTCTTTCCAATGTTGTTGATATTATGCCAACCTGATGCTGGTTCTGCATCTGTTTATCTCGTCTTTATACTTGTGTTTTATCGGGAAGGTATGTCGGGGAAAATATTATTATTAGGATTGACTGTTGTGACTTTATTCTTGTTAACATTGCGTTTCTCAATGTTATATGTACTTATAGGATTGGGAGTGCTGTTTATTGTTATGATTTTTCTTATTGAAAGGAACAAGAAAAATATATTGAAATTGATAGCTGCTTTTTCATTGGCGGCGGCTATGGTGTTTTCGGTAGATTTTGTTTTTAATAGTGTTTTGAAACCACATCAAAGAACGCGTATCAATATAATATTAGGTGTTGAAAAAGACATCTACGGGGTCGGTTACAACCTTCATCAGTCGAAGATTGCCATCGGTTCGGGTGGTCTTTCTGGTAAAGGTTATATGCAAGGAACAATGACAAAATATAACTTCGTCCCAGAACAACATACCGACTTTATTTTCTGTACGATAGGAGAGGAGTGGGGATTCCTCGGCTCTTTTGTTTTATTGTCATTATATCTTGCATTTATTATCACAATTGTATTGCGTGCCGAACGACAGCGCTCTCCTTTTAGCAGAATATATGGTTACGCAATTGCTTCGATAGTATTTTTCCATCTTATTGTAAACATAGGAATGACAATAGGTCTTGTCCCCGTCATTGGTATCCCGCTGCCATTTCTTAGCTACGGTGGATCTAGTCTTCTGATGTTCAGTCTGATGTTTTTCGTCTTCTTAAAACAAGATGCTAATAGGATGAATATTCTTTAAAAACTGAAAAATACAAAATCTGAAAACCTGAGAATGTATTGACTAAAGACAAAAGTCTAAAGTTATTATTCAATTTCTCAGATTTTCAGATTCTCAAGTTTGAATCATATCCCCAACGAAATTCCTAAGCCTTTCGCGGTCTTTACTAAGTCGTGGTCTAATGTCACGAAATTCATTTTTGCTACGGCATCTTCTAATGGAACAGAAATGATGTTCGGATGACGGTATGCAACCATCTTTCCATATTCTTGATTCAATGCCATCTCGAATGCTTTTACGCCGAATTGCGATGCCAAAACTCTGTCGTAAGCAATCGGTACGCCGCCTCTTTGCAAGTGACCTAATGTTGTCTCACGCATATCATGTTTGAAACCTGCGGCTTTCATCTGCTCGATGAATTTCTGTCCGATGCCACCGAGTTTCACGTTTTCATAACCAACCTCCTTGCTGACTTCAAAGACCTGCTGCCCGTCTTTAGGTTTTGCACCTTCTGATATTACAACAACGGCAAAGCCTCTGTCATGAACGAAACGGCTTTCTAATTTTTCTTTTACCTTTTCTATGTCGTAAGGAAATTCTGGAAGTAAGCATACCTCCGCTCCGCCGGCAACAGCTGCGTTCAATGCAATCCATCCGGCATCGCGTCCCATCACTTCTAATACAAAAACGCGATTGTGACTTGCAGCCGTCGTCACTAATTTATCCACCGCTTCAGTAGCTATCTCGACGGCAGTCTGATAACCGAAAGTGCTGTCGGTCATCGAGAGGTCGTTGTCGATAGTCTTTGGAACTCCGATGATATTTAAACCTTTGTCGTATAACTTCTTGGAGATTCTCTGTGAACCGTCGCCGCCGATATTGATGACGCAGTCGATGCCCATATATTGAAGCTTCTTTATCATCTCATCGGAGCGATCTACTGTCGTCCAAGTGCCGTCGTTGTTCTTCACAGGCCATGAGAACGGGCCGCCTTTGTTGGTTGTCTCTAATATTGTTCCGCCTCTGAAATGTATTCCTCTCACGCTCTCTGGTGTGAGTCTCACTATCTCCGACGGCTCCCACAACACTCCGTTGAAAGCTTGTATGCTGCCTAAAACTTCCCAGTCTTTCTCCTGCGAAGCTCTTTTTACGATGGCTCTTATCACGGCGTTCAATCCCGGACAGTCGCCGCCACCTGTCAATACTAATACTCGTTTCATGTTTTTAAGCTATGAGCCATGAGCTATGAGCCATGAGCCGCTCGCAGCTCGTAGCCCATAGCTCAAAGCAAATTATTATTTCAAATCCAATTTTATCTGTAATTCTTCCAATTGTGCGTCAGCGATTGTAGATGGTGATTCTGTCATCACGTCGCGACCTTGATTGTTCTTAGGGAATGCTATGAAATCTCTGATGCTTTCCTGACCACCGAACAATGAACACAATCTATCGAAACCGAAGGCGAGACCTGCGTGTGGTGGTGCGCCGTATTCGAAGGCGTTCATCAAGAAGCCGAACTGTGCTTGTGCGCTTTCGTCGGTGAAACCTAAAGTGCGGAACATCTTGTTTTGTAAGTCTCTGTTGAAGATACGTACTGAACCGCCGCCGATTTCAACGCCGTTTAATACGATGTCGTAAGCGTTGGCTCTAATCTCTCCCCATCTGCTTGGATCTTCGTCCAAAAGATATTCGTCTTCTGGCTTAGGTGCTGTGAATGGGTGATGTTTTGCGTAATATCTTTGTGTCTCTTCGTCCCATTCCAAAAGTGGGAAGTCGATGACCCATAATGGCTTGTAGTCGTCTGGGTTACGAAGTCCGAGTTGGTTGCCCATTTCAAGACGTAAGCAGTTCATCTGTTCTCTTGTCTCCATCGCTTTGCCACAGAGAATTAACAACATATCGCCTGCTACTGCGCCGCAACGGTCTAACCATGTCTTCAAATCTTCTGGTGTATAGAACTTATCTACCGATGACTTGATGCTGCCGTCTTCGTTATATTTCACATAAACCAAACCTTTAGCTCCGACTTGTGGTCTCTTGACGAAGTCTGTCAAAGCGTCGATTTGCTTGCGTGTGTATGATGCGCAACCTTTAGCGTTGATAGCCACGACTAATTCAGCGTCGTCGAATACCGGGAATCCTTTGCCTTGTGCTAAGTCGGTGAGTTCGACGAACTTCATGTCGAAGCGGATGTCTGGCTTGTCGCTACCGTAATATTTCATCGCGTCGTGCCATGTCATACGTGGGAACTTATCGAATTCCAAGCCTTTGACTTTCTTGAAGAGATGTTTTGTCAAACCCTCAAATGTGTTCAAGACATCTTCTTGTTCTACAAACGACATCTCGCAGTCTATCTGTGTGAACTCTGGCTGACGGTCGGCACGAAGGTCTTCGTCGCGGAAACAGCGTACTATCTGGAAATATTTGTCGAAACCTGCAACCATCAATAATTGCTTGAATTGTTGAGGTGACTGAGGAAGAGCGTAGAACTCACCTGGATTCATGCGTGATGGAACGACGAAGTCGCGTGCTCCTTCTGGTGTCGATTTAATCAAACATGGTGTTTCTATCTCGATAAATCCTTGTTCCGACAAATAGCTTCTTGTCTCGATTGCTACGTTATGACGTAAGATAAGATTGTTCTTCAAAGGATTACGACGTAAGTCTAAGTAACGATATTTCATGCGGAGGTCATCGCCGCCGTCTGATTTGTCTTCGATAGTGAAAGGCGGAGTCTTACTTGCATTCAAGATATTCAGTTCTGTGAGCTGCAACTCGATTTCTCCTGTAGGGATGTTAGGGTTTTTCGATTCTCTTTCAATGACTTTACCTTTAGCTTGAATGACGAACTCACGTCCTAAGGTACGAGCTTTCTCTATCACTTCTGTAGATGTGACGCCTTCTTGTAAGAAGAGCTGTGTCAATCCGTATCTGTCACGAATGTCAATCCAAATGAGAGTGCCTTTGTCGCGAACGCGTTGCACCCAACCGCTTAAAACGACTTCTTTTCCTGCATCAGCAAGACGAAGTTCACCGCAAGTATGTGTCCTATACATATTTATATCTGTTTTTATTATTTCAAAATTTGACTTACAAAGATAATGATTTTTATTTCTCTTTAATCACTTTCATGCAACAATTTCTGCAATCGAAATCGAGGCGGAATCGTCCTTTGTCATTGATCAAATATAATGATGTAGCAGGCTTGCCAATCTCTTTGCTGCATATATTGTTAGCATAACGAATGCAGTGTTTCGTCGTCATTACCACAAGCTCATCATTCGACTTAATTCTTTCTAATCCATCTTCAATATCTGTGACGCCATGAAGTTCATAAAACTCTCTCGATTTATTGTTGATGACATTGCCGAGATAAGAGAGAGACGTTTGTGGGTAAATCGCATTTGTTTTTTGTTTTACAAAAGTATCTCTTTCATTACGATGTTTCTCAATGAGATATGATTTCAATTTCTCAACCAAATTTTTTTTCATCTCTCCCAAAACCGATGCGCGAATGAAATAGGCCGTTGTCTGTACGGACGTGGCTTGCTGCGTCCCCATATTAATGGACGTGGCTTGCCGCGTCTCCATATTGATAGACGTGGCAAGCCGCGTCTCTACGACAGAAAATTCCGTGTCGCCCCATTGCGATAGTTTGCTTTTTATATTTTCTAACGCCTTCTCCGCATTATTGGCGATTTCTTTCTCGGTAGATAAATATGTCGTGATATATTCTGAATCTGTATCATGTAATTTCGCTGACAAAGCAAATCCGTCTTCCGTGTCGGTAAATCTCAAGTCGATTTTTATCTTTCTGTTACCTGACGATTTCTCGACTTCTTTCTGCCAGACCAAATCCGAATTTCTGAAAATCTTGCTTCCCTCAATCTTAAATCGCGTTGCCATCGAGATGTCAGAATTGCTCGTAACAGTCTGACGCTGAATTTGTCGATTTTTAGACGTGTCAATGTGTTTTATTGTAGGTAACATTGACGCGTCTCTACTGACAGCATTTACATTAAATCCTAAAAGATTGTTTTCTCTGTCTAAGAAACAAAGTCCGTCGCCATTATGAAGTTCTTTGTTTGTTCTGATAGACACTGACTTATTCTTGACTTTTTCTATCGTTCCAAGATATTCACCCATCGATTTTGGTGAATAAGGAGCGTCGATATATTTCTGGCGACCGTGAATGAAATAATCGGTGAAACCTCTTGAAAACGATTTCTCCGGATTCGGATTGAAAGAAGGATTGCTTTCACCGCGAGAACTTCTGCATAAATCATCGCGACGTTCAATGATTTCATCGATTGTCTTTCTGTAAAAAGCAGTGACGTTTTTAACATAATCGATGTCTTTCAGTCTGCCTTCGATTTTGAAAGAAGTGATTCCGGCGTCGATGAGTTCTTCTATGTTTTTGCTGTTATTCAAATCTCTCAACGAAAGAAGATGCCTGTTGGAAACCAATCGTTTGCCTTCTGCATTTTCGAGATTCCATGCGAGACGGCAAGGCTGTGCGCAGGCACCTCTGTTGGCGGAACGACCTCCGATGACATGACTTAAATAACATTGTCCGCTATACGAAACGCACAACGCGCCGTGAACGAAATATTCCAACGGGACAGTCGTCTTTGAACGGATGTCTTTTATCTGCTCGATGCTAAGTTCGCGAGCAAGAACGACTTGCGAGAAACCAACATCTTCCAAGAATTTCACTTTCTCGGCTTCGATATTATGACATTGTGTCGAAGCGTGCAAGGCGATAGGCGGCATATCCATATTCAACAACGCCATATCTTGAACTATGAGCGCATCGACACCGGCGTTCCAGCAGTCGTATGCTATCTTACGTGCTTCTTCTAATTCGCTGTCGAACAGCAATGTGTTCATCGTGACGTACACTTTCGCGTCGAAGAGAGCCGCATGTCTGCAAAGAGTTTCAATGTCTTCAATGCTATTTCCTACTTTCTCTCTCGCCCCGAAACTCGGACCTCCAATATAAACAGCGTCAGCCCCGTGATTGATAGCAGCGATGCCAACTTCCAAATTCTTCGCCGGTGATAAAAGTTCTATTTTTTTCATAAGGAAATGTTTGTCGCAAAGATACTAAAAGTCAACGGACAACAGTCAACGGACAACAGATTTTTTTGGCAATGAGCTTTGAGCAATGAGGAGTTATTTTAGTAAAATCAGAAATAAATCAAGATTTTTCTTGACTCGTACCTAAGGTCATGATATATCTTTGCACCGAAATCCAAAGAGCAGCGGATATGGTTAAAATAATTAAGTACAAAATCGGAGAGATAAGCAAACTCGCAAGGGTGACGGTGAGGACTCTCAGACACTATGAAGAAATCGGTTTGTTAGAACCAGATATTATCGACAGATGGACGGGATATCGTTATTATAGTACGGCAAATCTGCAGAAACTGATAGCGATACTGAAACTCAAAGATCTTGGTTTTAGCTTGACTGAGATTCGGGAATTGTATGACGACGAAAATCCTATTCTTGCTATTGAGGCAATTAAGATTAAGATTGATGAGTGCAAACAACAAATCGCATATCTGAAACAGCGTCAACTTCATCTGAAGAATTATCTTTCCGAGCAAAAGAAAATTAAAAAGATTAAAACTATGGAAAGCATTTTTTTCGATTCATTGCCTGAGATTATTGTGGCATACAACAGAACGACTCTTAAGAGTTATGACGAATTGGGAACACATCTTGTGAACATTGTCGGTCCTGAAATGGCGCGACTCGCTTGCAAATGTCCTGAACCTGGTTATTGCTTCACTACCGAACTATCCGGAGAATATGAGGAAACAGATTTTGAAATCGAGTATTGTGAAAGAGTGACCGAGATGGGAACTGATTCTGACATAGTGAAATTCAAGAAACTTCCTGAGGTACAGACCGCAATCTGTAAGAAAGTCTACGGACCTTATTCTTTACTTCGCGAAAGTTATTTGGAACTTTTTGAAGAAATTGCAAAACTCGGTTATGAGATTGCTGGAGAACCAAGAGCCAACTATGTAGATGGTATCTGGAATCAAGACGATACGAGCAAATGGCTTACCATTATTCAAGTTCCTGTAACTAAACCGTAATTCGTTTTATAGATAAGTTTTTGGTCATTGATCAGAAACTTATCTTTAAATTACAAACTTTAGTTGGAAAAACACTTGATTTATAACTCATTATAAAGATATTATAAAAATTGTAAGATGCAAGTCGCATTTTTTTTAAAAATTGTAAGATGCAAGTTGCAAATTTTATTATCTTTGCGCTTATAAATTAAAAATCATTGTGTTATGAATGCTTTGAAAAATGTGTTTTTGAAGGAAATAAAATTGGTTTCAACAAAATATGTAAGATATTTGCATGATGAAATTGAATGGAAGTCAAGGTTGATAGCGATTCTTGGTGCTCGTGGTGTCGGAAAATCAACACTTGTTTTACAGCATATCAAATTGCATGAAGACATTGACACGACATTATATGTTTCTGCCGATAACATTTATTTTTCAGTTCACTCCTTGTTGGATTTAGCAAATGAATTTTACAATCTTGGAGGAAAAGCATTGTATATTGATGAGATTCACAAGTATAAGAATTGGTCTCAGGAAATAAAAAACATCTATGATTCCTTCCCTGACTTGAAAATCGTATATACAGGTTCTTCGATTCTCGAACTCGAAAAAGGCGGGGCGGATTTGTCACGTCGTAAATTAGAGTACAGATTACCAGGTCTTTCGTTTAGGGAATATCTTATGATTTCTCGTGACATCAATGTAAAAACTCATTCTTTACAAGATTTATTGACACACAAAGTCGAGTTCCCTTACACTGAATATAAGCCCTTAGCTTTATTTAAAGAATATATGAAAGAAGGGTATTATCCTTTCTTTGATGATTATGTATATTATATGAGATTATCTTCGATTGTAAATCAGATACTTGAAAATGATATAAAAGATTTTGCGGAGATGACAGTCTCAACAGCTCGTGCGTTGAAGAAATTGATGTATATAATAGCTCAATCTGTTCCGTTTAAACCTAATTATAGTAAGATTTCCAAAGATATAGATGTCAATAGAAAATTAGTTTCCGACCTAATGATATATCTTGAAAAAGCTCAGCTTATCAATATTTTACGTGACAATTCATTTGGAATAAGTTCTCTCGGTAAAGTCGAGAAGATCTATCTCAACAATACAAACTTGTCGTACGCTTTGGTTGGAGATATGACAGATATTGGCAATGCGAGAGAGACAGTGTTTTTATCATTGTTAAATCCAATATACGATATAACATCTTCTCCATACTCTGATTTTATAGTGGATAAAAAATATACTTTTGAATTGGGAGGTAAAAACAAGAAACATAAACAGATAAAGGATGTTAAAGATTCATATCTCGTAAAAGACGACATCGAATATGGTTCCGCTAATATCGTCCCATTATGGACTTTCGGTCTGCTTTATTAGCTTTGACTTTTGAATAGTGGGAGGAAAGCCACATTTCAAAATTGTAAGATGCAAGTCGCAAATTTTCAATTGTTAATTGTAAACTGTTAATTGTCAATTAAAAAAACGCTTCCCACATCAATCAATTCTCCATCATATAACTCTATGAGATTGAAATTGTTGTCTTGAAGGAATTTATCTAATTCTTCTTTTTCTTTTAAATATTTCGTGCTACCGCAAACGATAAGATTGTTTTTCCATACTCCGCAGCAACCGGGGAAAAATCCGTTTTTCTGACCTTCTAATTTTATCTGCTTCGGGTCGATGTAAAGAATGGACATATATTCAGACGTCCGTCCGTACGTCTCTACAAGAGATTCATGAGGACAAAGTCTGTTGTCCGTTGTCTGTTGTCCGTTGACATTACTAATAGTTGATAGCTGATAGCTGACAGCTGACAGCTGACGGCTGACAGCTTCATCAGATGTTATGAAACAATTCTTGTTTAAAGCCAAAAGGTTACATCGCGTATAACCTTGATTTACATGAATATGATTCTCGTATGACGATAAAATCTTAGGGTCGGTATATTTCAGATTATGTATCAAAAGATTACCAATTCCGACTGCGTTGTAAGGAACCGTCTCCGGATATTTCTTCCCGACTTCTTTCTCGCCTTCGATAAGTTTTATCTTTCTCTTCTTCAATTCCTTAATAATTTTTTTAGGAGCGTTCGGCGCGTAAATCAAAGCATCGTCTTTTTGGAAAAAGAAAATGTCAGGATGTGAAGATATTGAATTATAAGTAATTGAAGTAGGATTGATGAAAAGAACGTTTCCTAATTTTTTGAGATTCTTTTTCGCTTCCTCAGGCATACGAGAATCGGCGATAATTGTAGGAAGTTCGTCCTTGTAGGTAATCGTAAAATTAAACTCATTTGATTCTTCAGACGTGTCAATGTTTGTTGATTTTATAGGTATCATTGACGCGTCTCTACATTTGAAATCAACGCTACGAAATTGTTCCAATAATAATTTTTTATTCTCGCCATTCCATCCTATAGCGTGATTTATCTGTGATGCAGGCACATTGATTATTATGTCTTTTTTCAGGTTTTCAGATTCTGAGATTTTCAGATTCTCAAATTTCTCTTTCCAGATGCGAGAGAAAACCATCTCAGCGAAATTTTTATGATAAGGACCTGCCACGTAAGCCTCGTTATCCAATTCATCGGAAGTATGAAGTCCTATTCTCAACACTTTCACTTGATTTTCAGTGAAATAATTATATAATTTAGAAGAACATTCAACAGCTTCTTCAATAGAAAGTGCTTTATATTCTCCTGAATTATACATCATTTCTAATTCCGTGTCTTTCACTACGATACAAGGATAAATACGAGTTTCCTTTGCGCCGAGATTCACGATGTCTTTGGCTGTCTGTAAATCTTTTTCGTCAGAATCGAAAGGCAAGCCTATCATCATTTGTAATCCTAAGGTAATATCTTCTGAAAGAATTATTTGCGATGCTTCAACAATGTCGTTGTAAGTATGACCTCTTTTACAATATTTCAAAACTTCGTTGTCGGTACTTTGCGCTCCGAGTTCGATATTACACATTCCGTAAGATTTTATTTCCCTTACACGTTTAAGGTCGATATAATCGGGGCGTGTGCTGCAACGGATTCCATGGACGAGATTTTTATCCAGATAAGGTTGAACAACTTCTAAATAATCATTCTGCATACCGACAGGAAGACCTGTGAAATTACCTCCGAAGAACGCTACTTCAACAAAGCGATTTTCTTCTTTGAAAGAAGATAAATGACTGTCGATTATATGTTTAACATCTTCAGGTTTAACGAAATTATTTAATCCTGTTATACTAAACTGATTACAATAAACGCAGCGGTAGGGGCAAGCGAGTTCTGGTAAAAAAATCGGTATGTTGTAGTGTTTAATCATTTTGCAAAAATCAGAAAAATTTTATTTCAAAATTAATTTACATACGAATAAGTTTTAACAATCGTTTATTCTTTAAAATGTTGATAACTTACATAAAATGTTAAAAAAACGACTTAAAAAATCATTATATTTGCGGAACTAATTTTAAATAATACAGTCATGAAATTATCTATCAAAAGTATTTTTGTCATTATGCTGATGTCTTTAATAACCATCGGTGGTACAACAAGTTGTAATAGCAAGAAAAAGATGGCAAAGAAAGAGTATGCTGAAAAACTAGAAACTGCTAAGAGAGATTTGAATGCAATCATTGAAGGAACTACACAATGGACTTTGGATGATCAATTTGCGCGTGTTGATGAAATTGAGAAAATGGATTTGCAAAACTCGGAAGTCGACGAATTGATAGTAAATGCAAAAGAAGTATTGAATGCTAAGAAATCTGAGGCAGAGCGTCTTGCTGAAGAAGAGCGTCTCGCAGAAGAGGAACGTCTGAGAAAAATAGAGGAACAAAACAAATTGAAATCGACACCTACCTTGGAAGAATATTTCGCTATCATAGCTGCTGCACCAGACGCTGACGTCGCCAATGAAAAGATAGCGGAGGCTTTGAATTTGTTCGCATCTCCAGATGTGCCTGTCTTGATAATTATTTATCATGTCGGTGATATCATCGATTATGATGCACCTACAACAGCAGAAAGATATCTTAACTATATCAAAGACCAAAAGAAAGTCGCTGTTGGCGTAAGTAATGTCAAATATGACAATAATAATAAAATCACAGAGTTGGAATTAATTAAAAAGTAATAACCATGAAAAAAATATTGGTAACATTAATTTTAGGAATCTTGTTTGTCGGAAATACACAGACATTTGCACAGAATTTAAGCCCGGAACGTAAACAGGCTGTTGATAGTCTTGCACTTGAAAAAGTACGTGACTTAAGTAAATACATAAAAATCGTTGGTTCAAAAGAAACTCCATGGAGTGAGGCTAACAGAGTTATTGATAGAGCTGAAGAGCTCTTCGCTCCTGATGCGGAAATCGGTGTTTCGACATTGTCGTCAAACGAGGTGAAATATTATAAAGTACGTCAATATCTTGAAAGACTGATGCGTCTTAATTACGACAGAGTTGAAATTGACTGGTATAAAATAGAATACGTAAGTGATTTGCAACGTCAGCCAGATGGCACATATGTCGGTGTTATCACTGTGTTCCAGACATTTAAAGGATATGATAAAGAAGGTCGCTTGATATATCAAGATACGACAAAGAAAGATATCACTGTTTATGTGAAACGTAAAGAGACTCAGATTGGTGGACGAGTCATCGGCTTCTGGGACGTGTTGTTAGGTGATATGAGAGTTAAAGAAACGGCTCGATAATTAGCACTGCAAAAAATATAGAAATACCGTATGTTGATGAAAACAATGTTGCGTTTTTTGACGTTATTTGTTGTGTTGAATTGTGTTAACAGCCTCAGATCTCAAACTTATAGCAATCTCGGTGATGTGCAGACGGATGAGAGAGAGTTATATACGATGACAAAACAAATGAGTCAGTTTATGAGCCGTTTTAACTATGAAGAGGATCAATATGGAAAAAAAATCCATCCCGATTCTGCAGACTATCGCAACAAGGAAAATCGCAAGATAATATTGCCGCTGCTTTTCGATATGGAAAATCCTAGGACCAATGGTTCGTTGCGCGATTTCTTTATCGATGACTTGACCAAAGAAAATTCGAATTATTTTGAATTCCTCGGGGGAAAATGGTATTCGGAAGTGTCCGCGACATTTAAATGGAAAGGCGAGTCGGTTGACATCAGTATGATATTTGCAATAGAAAAAGAAAATCTTGGGTCTAAATGGGTGCTGACAAATGTCTTCTTTACGGAATTTAGTAAATTGTTCCCTAAAGGAGATATCGCTGAGCAACAAAAACATTTCCTTCATCCAATGAGTCATGAACTTGATTTCATGAATATATATAAGGTTTTTAAAACACCAGAATGTATCGAATATTATGCGTCAGAATCATATTCAACAGATTATCTCTCAATATTTTTCTATGAAATAAAACAAGGTAATCTGGTTTTTGAAAAAGTTAATAACGAGAAATTTCATGTCTTCCAGATAGATAATTGGTATTTTGAAGTGTCTTGGTTCAATAGAACCGGTTACAATACAGGTTGGCTGATATCTAATCTGGTTTACCTTAAAGATGAAGAAAAGAACGAATTGCTGAAATACTATCAACCAAATATAAATCAATAAGATGAAACGTTTAACATTATTTTTGTTGTTATTTTTACCTGTTTTAGTCGCGAAATCACAGACATCCTTGCGTGAAGATGAGATTAAAGAATATGAATCTCAAGTCAATCAGATGGTTCAATACTTACAGTCAACCCTGAATTTTATTGGAGATCCGTCCAATTCTGCACATGAGAAGGATGTCATTTTTAAGGAAAGTTATTCAAAAATATTTAAGGATGAGAATGTTCAAGTTGAAGATGACCTTGATGAAAACAGAGGAGTCTCTATAAATAAGGATGTTCAGGCTTATCTTAAGGATATTGATTTTTTCTTTGATAAAGCTGAATTTACATTTGATGTCCAAAGTGTTACTCCACAAATTAATGACCAAGGTAATACTTTTTTTAAAGTGGCAATGGTAAGAACCTTATCTGCTCGTACAATAACAGGTGATAGCATCAGCAATTCTAGAAATCGTTTTCTTGAAATCAATCTCGACATAGATAAAAAAGAACTTATGATCGTAAGTTTCTATACAACAAAACCTAATGCTAAAGATGAACTATATACTTGGTGGAACTCAATGAGTAAACCTTGGAAAGATTATCTCGGAAAAGGTAGATATGTTTATGACAGCATCGAGTTGTCGGAAATAAATCTTATTTTGGAAGATGCTTATACAAGCTTGTTTAAACAAGAATTCATATTGCAAGATTCATTTATGATTGTTGACAATGATACCATGTCGATGGACCGTATTGATGAATTATACGGTCATCGTCCTGATACTGTTGTATTTGTAAATGATACTGTTTCTCGTTGGATTAACGACACAATCAATGCGGATTTGACTCCTATTTATGAAGCACTTAAGGAATTAACGAAAATCACTGAAATAGATGTAGCTGGAAATGAATCTATAACAGATCTTAATCCTTTGGCAGAATTGTCAGACCTACGTTATTTGGATTGTTCGGGAACAAAAGTCTCAGATATTAATCCTATCCGTAATTTGAATGGTATCAAAGAGTTAAATATTAGCGACACTGAAATTACTGATATATCTAACTTGAAGTATGCCAATGTGGTCCAGAATTTTAAGGCTGACAATAATAAGATTTCAGACATTTCTATAGTTGAATATTTTAAAGATTTAAATTATTTATCTATCTCAGGAACTGATGTTTCTGATATTTCTTCTTTGTCGAATTGTGAAAATATCACCAAACTGAATTTATCTGCAACCTTGGTAAATGATATAACGTCTTTATCTAATTTATTTAAACTTAATGATTTAGATGTCAGTAATACTTATGTCAACGATTTGTCGGTATTACAAAATTTAGAAGACCTTCATTTCTTAAATATTGAAGGTACTCAGGTTACAGATCTTTCTGTTATAAGTAATTTAACTAATCTCAACCAGATAAACTTTTCCAATACCAAGATTTCCGATCTTGAGCCATTGAATGAATTACCTCAATTATCTATAATTTATTGTGATCATTCGTTGGTGACGAGAGAAGATGTGGATACGTTCAGAGCAATACATCCTGATAAACTGATTATCAATGAGAGTGAGGCGTTGAAAATGTGGTGGAATGAACTTCCTTCTTTTTGGAAGTCTCTTCTCGCTGAGCAGACTAATGTGAGTATAAATCCAAGTAAAGAGGAACTTCACTCGATTATCAATATCAGATCTTTGAAATTGAATCATTTTATCCACGACGCAGAACCTCTTAGCCGCTTGACAAATATTGATAATCTCGATCTTTCTGATACAAAAATTGATGACTTGTCGCCGCTTTCAGTATTGCATAATCTTAAGACATTAAATGTTAGCAACACAACTATCAGCGATTTGACACCTCTGTCACATAATCATAATCTTAGAGAAATTAATATTGAAAATACTGAGGTTCAGTCGTTAAAACCACTTCACGGTTTGTCAAATCTCGTAAAGATTTATGCCGAAGGAATGAACCTGTCATCGGAGGAGGTTTATGAGTTGAAGAAGAATCAAAGGCAGCTTACGGTTATATATCAAACTGAAGATCTCAGAGATTGGTGGGAAAATTTAGGTGATACATGGCGCGATATTTTAACTTCGCATGTAACATGTAATACAAATCCAACGGCAGAGCAACTTCAGGCGATCGTCGATTTGGAGGAAATTGTCGTTGATCCAATATATCAAGTTGAGACACTTGAACCTTTGTCGCAAATGTCTTTTCTAAGAAAGTTGGATATAAACAATAACAGTATCAGAGATTTATCACCTCTTTCAGATAAATATTTCTTAGAAGAATTATCGATTGGAGGTAATCCGGTTGATAATATTATTCCACTTTCTAATCTGTTGGAATTGAAAAAATTGAATATTGAAAACACCCCGGTTGCAGACCTAAATCCTATAGTTGACTTACATAATATTAAGGTCTTAAACTTAGGTGGAACTTCAGTTCATAATCTTAAACCTCTTGCGGGGATGGAGTCGTTGGAAGATCTTTCAATTGTTAATACCAATGTAAAGAATATTGAGCCTCTTTTATCTTTGCCATCGTTAAGATATCTGAAAGCCTATAAGACAAAAATCAAGGAGAAGAATATACAACTTTTGAAGGAAAAAATGCCTGACTTGAATGTCACTTATTATTGATTGGCAATCCAATCTCCAACAATTTCATCGGCAAGTTCTTGTATATATTTAAATGAGAATGTGCTGTCGTAATGGTTTAATGAATGACGTTTTTCTAATGTCTCTGTGTAATCTGACAATTTATATGTCTGATGTAAACTCGTACCGTTAATCCATTCGTAATGTGTAATAGTAGGGATTAATTCAGCCTTGTCGATAAATATAGAATCGTTAATTTTTTTTATGATGACTTTTGCCATGCCACCGAGAACCCTAGGCGTCGCTTTTTGCCCTGAGGTGTAATTGCCTAATGAATAATAACATAACGACTTATTCCCATTATCAGATTCAACCCATTCTATGTCTTGCAGCACATGTGGATGTGTTCCAATTATCAAATCTGCACCATATTTTGTCATTATCTTCGCTAGACTTTTCTGATGTTTGTTTGGTTCATAGACATATTCAACACCCCAATGAGGAAAGACAATGGTGAAGTCGGCAAGTTCCTCGGCTTTACGTAAGTCGTTGATTATTGATGCTGTATCAATGAGGTTTACCAGATATTTCTTGTCGTCAGGAAGTGTCCTGCCGTTAAGTCCGTATGTGTAGTTCAAGAGAGCGAATTTGATGCCTTTTGATTCTATTATCTTGATTTCGTCTCTTTCTTGTTGATTCTCATTTATCCCAAGATATGTAATTCCCTTCTGCTGCTTCCAATATTCGATACAGTTTGTGACACCCTTAACACCAACGTCTAAAGTATGATTGGATGCTTGTAGCACTACATCGAAACCTGCTTTTACTATAGCGTCACCTAATTCATTGGGAGAATTGAAGTTGGGATATCCGTCATAAGGCATGAAGTCGCCGCCTAAGATGGTTTCCTGGTTTATGATAGCAATATCGGCTTCTTGAAAATCATTTCTCATGACATCAAAAAGCCGATCAAAATTGTATGTGCTGTCGTTGATTCTTCCTGACTTCAACACTGAGTTGTGAATTAAGTTGTCGCCAACTGCAATTATTTCTACTTCATTGTTTTTCGACTTGTTGTTTCTGAAAAATGGAAACAAAAGGATAAGAGATAAAGCAAGTAACGATAACTTATTCATGTTGTAAATCAGTTTTTTTAAATAAATTAATCATCGTAGGAGATTAATTTTCCTTTGCTGTTAAATTCTATTTCTAAATTGTCGTCAAGTTCGATGGTAATACGATTGAATTCTCTTTCTACATCAGTAATACACATATCCTTGTGATTCATTTCGACATAATCTGTAATTTCCTTCAAAATGAATCCTGTTGGAATACATTTTTGTTTGCTGCTGACGTCAGTCCATTCGCCTTTTGAGTTAAATTCTATCTCAGTGCCGTCTTCAAAACGAATCTTGTAATCTACATCGGCAAATTCTTTGTCGCTGAAAATGTACTGAATCTTGTAATCACTGAAATAAGTCTTGACGAATTCTTGTGCTGTTGCAGGAAGTTGGTTAAGCTGAGTCATGCCGTTTTGTGCTATAGCGGAAATGCTTAAAAATAAAACAGCTACTAAAGTTAAGATGTGTTTTTTCATTGTTTTATAGATTTTGTTAGTAAATATTTTCGGATTTATATAACGTATAACTATCTAAAATGTTATTTTATCCATGCAATTTTATATCCAAAATTATTCCAAATATCATTAGTTTTTTCGATATCTTTTGTAAAACCAAGAAGATAACCTCCTCCGCCTGCACCGCATAATTTAACCTGAAAACCTTCTTTGTTAATATCTGTTAAGAAATACTGTTTAAAATTTTCAGGAATAGTGTGAGTCAATAATTCCGTCTGTAACTTTGATAAATGTAATAGGTTGCTGAAAAAATCATCATTGTTTTTATCAATCAAATTGGAGATGCATTTAGAAATAAGCGGAACATATTCATTATTGAATTTTTCCAGATATGATTTGTCATTTCTTAATTCCTTGAAATGTTCAACCAAAGGCGCTGTAGGACTTTTTATTCTTGTGTCAATCAAAAAGATATGAATATCTTCTGAAATGAAATCATGAGAAAGAATGTCAACGATTTGCTGATTACTGACAGCTGACTGCCGATTGCTTAAAACAAAAGGCTTGCCTATATAACATTGTAACGGGTCTATTCCGGAACTGCTGCCATGGAAACAATTCTCCATATCGGCTAAAAATGATTTTAGTTTAGAGACGTCTTCAATTTCAATGAGTTTGTACCTATCGTAAGTCGCTGCTACTAAAGCACCTGAACTTCCAACGCCATAACCTAAAGGAATGTTGGAATCGAAATATAGTCCTGCATTGAGTTCCATCTCGAATCTCCTTAAATCGAGGATTCTGAATCTATCATATTTACACAGATAATCATAAAACTTAAAAAGATTTTTATTTGATTCGAAACCTCTCTCCGATGGTCTGTTGATGACAGAAGTCCACTCACCATAAACTGAATAATAAGGAATTAGCAAGGCTTCAGAACCGAATATCATGGAATATTCGCCAAATAAAATGACTTTCCCGTTGTATTTCCTGTTTTCCATTTTTAACATTTATTTTATATTGACACCTTATCATCAATATATTTATTATCGAAACAATATTCTTTCAAGACATCTTCAATAAAGACATGAACTTTCTCAGAACATGAATCTGGGTAAAGAAGATGTACGTTAGGACCTGCATCTAAGGTATAACATATTGGTAATGAAGTTTCTTTTCTGAAATTTATAATCTCGTCGATAATCTTTATCGTATTAGGTTCTTTAAGTGTATATGACGGAGTTGAACTCGCCATCAAATCGTGAAGTTGGTTCGCTTCAGCTTCCGCAATCTTGATAAATCCTTCTAAATCGCCTTGTTTTAATATTGTCAATAAATCTTCTGTGTTTTTCCTTGCTGTCGCATAACGCATCTCTGCCATCGGATGATTGTTCATCAAGGAATGTCCTGCTCTGCTTGATACGCTTTTCTCTTTTGAACTGACAATCAATATGCTGTCATGATATGTCTTGAATATTGGGTTTATCATATCACCAATAGGAATCGCATATTCATCGGAACTATCTGGTATCGAAGGAGTCTTTCCCCACAAAGTCATAGTAGGATAAACAGAACGAGCTGCACTACCTGAGGCTAATCTGGAGAGATATGATGCTTCTTGCAAGTTAATTTCCTTATCTTTATATTTTATTCCTAAAAGACACATTATCAATGCACTCATCGATGATGCGCTTGATGCTATTCCCGAAGAATGTGGAAATGAGTTGTAACTTTCTATTTTAAGATGCAGTCCTTCTAAAAATGAGAAATGTTCTCTGTTCTTTTGTAGAAACTTCTCGATCTTAGATTTAAATGCTTGATTTTCCTTACTTTCAAAAAAGAAATCCATCGATACCACAGGGGTTACTTCTTTAGACGCCACAGGGGTGACGTCTCTACTATATGTGATTTTTGTCTCAGTGAAACAATTACTTAATGTAAAGCTGATGGAAGGATTGTTGGGCAACTGATTTCCATGTTTGCCCCAATATTTGACGATTGCAATATTGGAAGGACAACGTTTTATTATTTGGTTGTTATTCATATTCAGTTTAAAGTTTAAGGTTTAAAGTTTAAAGTAGTTTTAAAGTCATTAAGTTTTAAGTTGAATAGAATCCTTAAACCTTAAGCATTAAACTTTAAACCAAATTTTCAATATATTACAAAACAATATCTTCATACTTGATTATCACATCAAGTCCTTTATTGTCAAAATAATTTCTTACTTTATGTTCGTCCCATTCGGTGGCAGCCAAGAAAAAGTCTCCACCCCATGCTCCTAACGATTTCATCTCGCCTTCAAAATCAGAATAATATGTCTTGATACGTTTCCGATCCAAACAGCTTGACATTATTTCTTCGTGAACTTTGATAAAATAGCAGAAATCCCTCAAAGTTGTTACTTCTGGAATAATTTTGCTTATTTCACTAATTGATTCTATTTCTTTTGTATAATCTTTATTTTTGTCCAAAAATGTCTTTACCTCGTTTGCGGAATTCTGCTTATGACCTTGATAAACAAAATAAAGATTATCTTTAAACTCAGGATTAAAATCAATTGCCTTGCTGAGATACTGACTGCTGATAACTGACCGCTGACAGCTATAAAAAATCGGTCCATCAGCCTTAGCGCATGCTATATCATAACCAGAGCCTTTGAATGTTGAATCAAGAAGTTGATAAGGATTTATGTTAGCCCATTCCGACACGTTATTAATTAATGTAGAACTGCTGCCGAGTCCCCATTGCGGGTCGAAATCTAAGAGCGTGCTGAATCTGTAGTCGTGAGAATCATTGAAAACATTTTCATTTAATGATTTGACTTTAGATAAAATATTGGATAATCGTTCGGCTTTTTCTTTATCGTCAGTCTCTATTACACTGAAATCGCATTTATTTAATATAACATAGAACCAAGGCATTACGCCTTGAGATGTGAGCGTAGAGTCGTGAGAAGTATCTTTGGAAATTGCTGATTGCTGATTGCTGACCGTTGACGGCTTGTAAGCTTCCCAATAAATACGATTATCATCACTTCCTAAAGTATCAACATCCAAACTTTGCCCCAACTTCAAAGGAAGCGCCAAAGCTGTAGCACCTTTCAAGACGAGATATTCTCCCGTCAGCATAAATTTTCCGTTAGATCTAAATTGTTGATTCATATTTTTTAGTTTAAAGTTTAAGGTTTAAAGTTTAGGGTAGTTGTAAAGTCAAATGTTTTAAAGTTTTATAGTTTATAGAAATTCAACCTTAAACCTTAAGCATTAAACCTTAAACTAGATTTTCAGATTCTCAGATTCTTAATAAATCTCTCTGCTTCAGAATATGAAACGGTTTTATCTTTGAAATATTCTTCCGCTAATGTCTTTTCTTTTTCCGTCGCGCCAAGTTGATTAAGAATATTTGCGAGGTGCATCTTCATGTGACCTTGTTGAATTCCTTTTGTTGTTAATGATTTGACGGCAGCATAGTTGTTTGCGAGTCCCATTGTGGCTGCGATCATCATAAGTTCTTTTGCGGAAGGATTTCCGAGGAGTTCCAGTGATTTTTTTGCGAGAGGATGTAATGATGTCAATCCGCCTACTGTCCCTAAAGCGAGAGGAACATCCAACGTAAAACGGAAGATGTCATTCTCTATTTCTACGTAAGAAAGGCTTGCGTATTGTCCGTTTCTTGCTGCGTAGGAATGACCTGCCGCTTCTGTGGCGCGGAAGTCGTTGCCAGTTGCGATGACCACAGCATCGATACCATTATAGATACCTTTGTTGTGAGTAGCGGCACGATAAGGATCGATGTGCGCTATATCAACGGCTTTCTTGAATTTCTCTGCGAAAGATTTTCCGTCGAGATGTTCGTCAACGCCGTTGAGTTCGGATGTGGGACATTCAACCCATACTTTGACACGACATTCCGGAGTGTAGTTAGATAAGATGCACATCACTATTTCTACTTGTCTGTCTTTCTCTTCGAGTTGTTCCTGATGTGAGAAAAAGTCTTGAAGCGTACGACCGAAGGTCTCCAATATTGAATTTATGAAGTTGGCGCCCATCGAGTCGCAGGTGTTGAAAGTGACGAGAAACTGATAGTAGTCAGGTATCTTGTCGCTATGATCAACGAGTTCTATATCTAATATACCGCCTCCACGTTTCTTCATCTTCTCGGTGATGCTATCGGTGTTTTTTATGAACTCATTTTTTATTTCTGGAAGAAGATTTAAAAGCACCGACTTTTCTCCTTTCCAGCAAAAATGAACCTGACCGACTTTCTTAACATCGACAATCTCAGCGTGAAAACCTCCTCTGTCGCCCCAGAATTTTGCTGCTGCGGATGCTGCTGCCACAACAGAACTCTCTTCAATAACCATAGGAACGACGTATGACTTGTCGTTGATAATCACGTTAGGAGAAACACCATAAGGAATATGGTAGTTAGAAATAGTATTCTCGCTGAATTCGTCAAATTGTTTCTGTTTCTCGTAATCTTGATACCAGAAACTCTTTAACAGAGTGATGAACTCTCCTGGATTTTCAATGTATTCAGCCACGGCTTTTAGTTTCTCTTCCTTAAGAAGTTTTGAAAATCCTTTTATAATTTTATCTCTTTTCCTTAAAGGTTTATTTTCTTCCATAATTTTTTAGTAGTCAGTCGTCAGCATTTAGATATCAGTAGTTTGCTAATCGCTGATTGCTGATAACTGTTATTGTTTTTGCAAAGATAGTTTTTTTAAGTGAAATTCTCATATACATAACTAAATAATTTTTAAGATTTCATCGTCTTATAAAGAGATTATTTATTATTTTTGTGCAAAGAAACTGATAGCTGACAGCTACATAAAATCACATTAAAATGAAGAAAATTTTTACATTTATTTTTGCATTAATATTGAGTTTTAACGTAAAAGCTCAATGTCCTTTAACAGAAGCCATTGACTTCACTGCTACAGATTGCTACGGAGAAGAAACTATTAATCTGTTTGAGATTTTGGACAGAGGACAATATGTTCTCATCGATTTCTATTTCTACAGCTGCTCTCCTTGTCAACAGGCAGTTCCTCATGTCATTGAAGCATACGAGGCTTTTGGCTGCAACCAACACGATGTCTTCTTTATGGAGATAACACCTTTCGACAGCGACGAACTCGCCCAATGGTGGGCAGAACATTACGGTGTTCCTTATCCGACAATAAGTAGAGACGGCGGCGGATTTGAAATTGATGAAGATTATCAGGTTCCGCAATATCCTACATTGGTTCTCATCGCTCCAGACCGTCAGATACTCCTCGGCGACATCTATCCTGTTGAGTCGGCACAGACTATCATCGACGCTCTTACAGCTTTCGGAATAGAAGAACATAGCTGCGATGAAGCTCCAGAATTGAATCCTTCCGTTGAAATTTCCTTAGGCGAAGTTACAACAACTTCAATAGAAGCTACCTTCACTCCAAACGATGACTGCGCAAAATATCATCTCTTGGCAGATACTCAGTCAAATATGGATATGTGGACCGGAATGATGGGCGTTTCGTTGGAAGACTTAGTCGTTATGTGGGGACTCGAAAAATCATCGGAATATACTCACACATGGACAGATTTCACTCCAAATACAGAATACACTATCTATGCGTTGCCTAAAGACGCCGACGGTAATGTTGGCGAACTCGTCACAACAAAAGTCACGACAGAAGCAATGGGCGGCGATGGCATCTCGATAATAGATTTAGAAGTCATCGTCATTAACGATTCCACTGTAAGAACCATAGCGACACCAAACGAAGAGACCGCCTCTTATCATTACGGTTTGATGGAGAAGACTTACTTCGACTCGATAGGAGAAACCGCTGCAGTTCAATATTTCCGTGAAGACCCATACGTGTTCTATGAAGTCGATGACTGGACATGGAGCCCGCTCACAACAAACACAGACTTCGTGGCAATAGCCACAGGTCAGAACGCTGCAGGTGAATGGGGCGAAACTACGATCGTTCATTTCAAGACGACAGGCGGTGAAGGTTGCGCAGAATATATGATTAACAATCTCAAGATTTATCCTAATCCAGCAACATCATATATCAACATCACTTCCGACAGAGAAGAAGAATCTGAGATAAAGATTTTCGATATGACAGGACGCTGCGTTAAAAACATTATCGTCAATGACTTGAGAAACGTTACTGTCAACATGGACGATTTGGAAAAAGGAATTTACGTCATCAACATAAAAGGTAACAACAGAAAATTAGTTGTTGAGTGATTGACTAAGGCTAATGAGTAATGACTAAAGGCTAAAGGTAACTTTAGCCTTTTTTGTTTTTAAAAAAAATTTTGTCTTTTGTCATTTGCCTTTAGTCTTTTTACTATCTTTGCGCCGCGGTAGAAAATCACAATTTTAATTATTAATATCAATTTTTAAGAGATGAAAAAAATCTTTACATTAGTCATTGCTCTTGTAATGAGCATCGGTGTTTACGCACAAACACCTTTAACAGAAGCTGTTGACTTCACAACAACAGATCACGAAGGCAATGAGATTCATTTGTTCGACATCCTTGATGGCGGTCAGTATGTTCTCATCGATTTCTTCTACACATCATGCCAACCTTGCCAAAACGCTGTTCCAAAAATAGTTGATGCTTACTACGCATTAGGTTGCAACCAACACGATGTTTTCTTTATGGAAATATCTCCTACAGACCACAACAATGAACCTTTTTTCTTCGTTGATAACTGGATCAATACTTACGGTATCGAATATCCAACTATTCATGAAACTGGTACTCCTAATAATGGTGCATCTATCTGTGAGATGTATGAGATTCCAGCATATCCGACAATGGTTCTTATAGCTCCAGATCGTCAAATCGTTATTCAAGATATTTGGCCTGTAAGTTCAGCACAAACCATCATCGACGCTCTCGCTCCATTCGGAATCGAAGAACACGAATGCAACGAGGTTCAAGCTCCAGCTATCGTATTTGAAATCTCAAGAGAAGCCTCATACGCAATCGATGCAGATTTCACACCTAATGCAACATGTTCATCTTATTATGTTCTCGCAAGCACAGATGCAGAACTTGACGCTGAAACAGTTAAAGCAGAAGGTCAGGAATTGACAGAAGGTGGAACTCACACATTCACAGGATTGACAGCAAGCACAGAATATTATGTTTATGCTCTCCCTGTAAATGCTGAAGGTGATTTCGGAGAACTCAGAAGCGAATACGCAAAGACAAAATGCGAGGCAACTCCTGGTCAAGCCGCTTTGGAACTTAACGTAGCTGTTGTTCCTGGTTTTGTAATCGCTGATGCTATGCCAAATGATGCAACATCAGAATATCACTACGCATTCTGCAAAGTTTCTGCCTACGAAGAAATGGGTGAAGAATACGCTATCTTCGTATTGTTACGCGACAATACTCCAATCTGCGGTGACGACTTCTGGCAATTAGACATCGCTTATTTCGAAGAAGGTGTCGATTACTATTGTTATGGTATCGGTTATAACGCTGAAGCTGAATTAGGAGAATTGACACTTGTCAGATTCAACCTCGAAGATGGTGTTATTGATGATAATGAAGCTAAGGTTGATATTGAAGTAAATGTTCTTAGTGAAACATCTGTACAAACTACAGTTACACCAAACGCAAACGCTGTAGAATATCATTATAACTTATTCACAGTTGCAGAATATGAAGAACTGGGTGAAGAGGCAATAACAGAATTGCTCCTCGAAGATGATACCCCATTGTACGAAGTTAATGAATGGACTTGGGAAGACCTCACTCCTAAAACTGATTACTATGCTATAGGCGTGGCTATTAACGTAGATGGTGAAGTCGGTAGCCTTAAGAAAGTTTCTTTCAGAACTGAGGTGGAATCAATATCAGAGATGACAGCAACCTCATTTACAATTAATCCAAATCCAGCCTCTTCATACGTCAACATTAAATCAAATATCGTTGAAGATACAGAAGTCAATATCTTCGATATGACAGGTCGCTGCGTGAAGAACACTGTCATCAGCAGTACTAACGCTACAATCAATGTTGAAGATTTGAACAAGGGCGTTTACTTCATCAACATCAACGGCAAAGTTGAGAAACTCGTTATCGAATAATAGATATAATATAACATAACAAATAAAAAACTCAGAACTTCAATCGAGGTTCTGAGTTTTTTGTTTTTGGACCTTTCAATTATACAATATTTCAAAGACGCCACGGGGGTGACGTCTCTACTGTGATTTTCAATTATCCAACATTGCTTCCAGGAGCGACAGGTTGACTTGGAGTTACAACAACCAATCTTCCGTCTTTGTCTTCTGCTGATAATATCATACCTTCGCTGGTTACGCCTTTCAACTTACGAGGCTCGAAGTTGGCGATGAAACATACCTGTTTACCTACCAACTCTTCAGGATTTGGATAATATTTAGCGATACCTGAAACGATGGTACGTTTGTTCATGCCGTCGTCAATCAGGAATTGTAATAATTTGTCAGCCTTCGGGACTTTTGTACATTCTAATACTGTACCGACTCTGATGTCCATCTTACCAAACTCGTCGATGTTTGTTTCTGGTTTGATTGGTTTTGGAGCCCATGCGTTCAACTCGTTTTGAGCTTTGGTGTCTTCCAATTTCTTGACTTGAGCAGCAACTGTCTCGTCTTCAATCTTAGTGAACAACAACTCGACTTCTCCGATAACGCTGTCTTCGTTTAATAAAACTGTTTCCTTAGCTTGATTCCATCCGCTTACTTCAAGACCGATCATAGCTTGTAATTTCTTAGCTGAGAATGGTAAGAACGGTTCTGACAAGATAGCGAGTTTTGCGACAATCTGTAATGAAACAGCGAGGACTGTCTTTACTCTTTCAGGGTCTGTCTTGAATTGTTTCCATGGTTCGTTTTCTGTGAGATAACGGTTGCCGAGACGAGCGAGGTTCATCAGTTCTGACAAGGCTTCACGGAATTTATATGTGTCGAGAAGATGAGCTATCTTGTCAGGATATTGATTCATTTCTTCGATAGCGGTTTGGTCTTTCTCGTTGAGATTTACCATAGCAGGAACCTTACCTTCGAAATATTTATGAGTCAAGACCAGAGTACGATTTACGAAATTACCGAAGATGGCGAGCAATTCGTTGTTATTTCTGTCTTGATAATCTTTCCAAGTGAAGTTGTTGTCTTTTGTCTCAGGAGCGTTAGCTGTCAATACGTAACGAAGTACGTCTTGCTTGCCTGGGAATTCTTCAAGATATTCGTGCAACCATACAGCCCAGTTGCGTGATGTAGAAATCTTGTCGTTTTCAAGGTTAAGGAATTCGTTTGCAGGAACGTTTTCCGGGACGATATAATCGCCATAAGCTTTCAACATGCAAGGGAATATGATACAGTGGAACACGATATTGTCTTTTCCAATAAAGTGAACGAGTTTTGTGTCTTTATCTTTCCACCATTTTTCCCAGTCTGTTCCTTTTTCTCTGCAGTGTTCTATTGTATTTGATATATAACCGATAGGAGCATCGAACCAAACGTAAAGGACTTTGCCGTCGGCTTCTTTGAGCGGAACAGGAACACCCCAGTCGAGGTCACGGGTGACGGCGCGAGGTTGCAGACCATTGTCTAACCAACTCTTAACTTGTCCATAAACATTAGGTTTCCATTCTTTATGACCTTCGATAATCCAATCGCGGAGCCATTGCTCATATTGGTCGAGAGGAAGATACCAGTGTTTACTCATCTTCTTTATGAGTTTTGCACCGCTGAGAGCTGAATGAGGATTGATAAGTTCATCAGGACTCATTGAAGAACCGCATTTCTCGCATTGGTCGCCGTAAGCGTGGTCGTTGCCGCATTTAGGGCAGGTGCCGATGATATAGCGGTCTGATAAGAATTTGTTACGTTCCGGATCGAAGAACTGTTCAGTCTCTCTTTCGATGAATTTGCCGTCTTCGTAGAGTTTCTTGAAGAAAGCGGCAGCAGTTTCATGATGGGTCTTTGATGAAGTACGAGAATATATGTCGTAGCTTATTCCGAGTTTTTGGAAAGAATCTTTGATGATATTATGGTATCTATCGACGATATCTTGTGGGGTACAGCCCTCTTTCTCAGCTTTTATAGTGATAGGCACGCCGTGTTCATCGGAACCGCCGACAAACAAGACCTCTTCACCTTTCATTCGGAGGTAACGGACGTAAGTATCTGCCGGGATATAAACGCCGGCTAAGTGACCAATATGTACAGGACCATTAGCGTAAGGTAATGCTGTCGTTACTGTGTAACGTTTGAAATGTTTGTCGTTATTTTCCATTTTTATATAGTTTTATAGAATATTAATTAAGGTGCAAAGATAATAAATAAAAAGTCTTTATATAATCTCAAAACATTTTTTCAGTAACTTTGTCATCTAAAAAAATTAAAATTAAATCATCATGATAACTTTTGAAGAAGACATTCGTAATGAGAATATCAAAGACATCGCGAAGATGTTGATGACAGCGGCTCGTACCGCTCCTAAAGCAAGAGGAACAGATAATCTTGTCCTTGCTGTGGCAACCGACGAAACAATTGTTGAGATTGCTGAAAAGATGAAACAGCTCGCCGTTGAGCGTGATATGGAATTTCTGAATCGTGACGCCGAAAATATCCTGAACTGCGGAGCTGTAGTATTATTCGGAATGAAGATTAGTCCGCTTGGATTGAATTGTGCCGCATGCGGTTTCAAGACTTGCGGGGAGAAACCAAAGAATGTTCCTTGTTTCTTTAACGCCAACGATTTAGGAATAGCCATCGGTTCGGCGGCATCTCTTGCAGCTGATATGCGTGTCGACAGCAGAGTGATGTTCTCGGTAGGTCAAGCTGTTTTGGATCTCAACATGATGCCTGAATGCAGTATGGTTCTGGCATTGCCACTCGCCGTTAAAGGTAAGAGTATTTTCTTTGATAGAAAGTAGTTTTTAAAACTGAAAATCTTAAAATCTGAGAACCTGAGAATCTGAAAAGATTCAATATTTCAATTTTTTCATATTACAAAATGACGATAAACGATTTAAAAGATATTTTGTTAAAAGATTTTAACACTATCGTTATATACAAAAGCGACGCCTCTATTGTTGTTTCCAAAGAAAGAGGCGTTGCTCCATTAATGAATTTGTTAAAAGAAGACAATTCGCAACTTAAAGATTCTGTCGTTGTTGACAAAGTTATTGGTAAAGCTGCTGCGTTGCTTATGGTTTATGCTGGTGTTAAGGAAGTATATACTCCAGTCATCAGTAGCCCTGCCTTAAAAGTTTTTAAGAATTATAATATCATAATTCATTACGACAAAGAGGTGGAAAGAATAGTCAATAGGAAAGGCGACGGATTATGCCCGATGGAGACGCTCTGTTTGGATGTTGAAAATCCTGATGAGGTTTATGCCATGATTTTAGAAAAAATCAACCAGTAACCAAGAATACTAAATCGTCTCTTTCTTTGACTTTCTCTTCTATGCGCGAGATGAAATAGGTACGACGAGTTGTGGTATCTAGTAATCTTTTTGCATTGTCGAAGTCGCCAAGCTGACGATACATTTCAATGATGTCGAGGTTTGTTGCTTCATATTCTTCATCATCAGGAGTGTATCTGTCTTTAAGTAGGTTGACCAAAATATTTAGGTTTTCTATGAAGTCGTTATGATGCAGATTGAACAGTTCCTCTCCTGCTAAAAGTTTTTTTCTGTTACGATACCAAACTTTAAAACTCATTTCTTTTGAAGTGTATCTTTCGATACTTATTTGATATTTATTTCTTACAAGGTCGTTGTAAGCCCACCACATAAGACGGCGGAATTGTATCTCTTGGTCTTTGTTATATTCTGTTTTGTTTAAGAAGTTTTTATAATGATTAACGAGAGCTAGTCTGCCTTCATTACTTCCGAAATGAACTCCGTAGAAACGCCAGCTGTTCCAGGTGTAGAAGTTCTCGTTAGGTTTTGTCTTGCTGATATAAGGTTCTTCATGTTTCTCTAACCACGACCAGTGATTGCAAGCCGGACACACTATCATCTTCTGATTTTCTGTTATGTAACCGTCGTTCAAAATCTTACCATCGGAATATAATATTGACTGGTTGACCATCGATGATATAAGCAGATGACCTTCCATCCATGATTTGCATCTCGGACATTGAACGTAATAAGTATCAAATTTTATCATAACAGAATATTTATTTCAAATCATTTTCTTCCGAAGTCGGCGGGGATTTCTCCCCACACTTCAGTTCTCCATTTATATATTGGCACTCTGAAACTGTTTGTCTTAAGCCAATTTTCCGCCCATCGAATCACGTCAAAAAGAGGCTTGTTCTTCTCGGTCTCTGAGATTTTGGTTTTACAAACACCTTCTCTTACCCATTTCTGAGCATTGACAGAATCTGAGTAGATTGGATAATTGATGTTATTTTTCTTTTGCCATGCAAGGCAATAAACTATGGCAAGAAATTCACCGATATTATTGGTGCCTTGTTCATATACCGGACTTTTGAAAAGATGAGTCTTTGTCTCAACAAATACACCTTGAAACTCCATCTTGCCGGGATTACCTGAACAAGCAGCATCAACAGCGATGCTTTGTCCTATTGGCTGTTGACTGACTGCTGATGGCTGATGGCTGATAGCTGACTGCTGATAGCCAGATTTAAATGCTTCTTCTGCACTCGCCCTGTCGGGAAATGATTTATACTGCGCGCCTTTGTAACCTTCTATCTGTATTTTGCATGAATCCCAGTTACTGAAAACGCCAACTTGACGACCTCTCCAAACAACGTAAAATTTATTTTTTGCCATAACGCAAAAGTAACAAAGATTTCAATAAATGTTCATTATTTTTTTTCAAAAAAATTAAATAAAAAATGATTTTTCTTGATAAAATTTTGTAAAATTGCATTCTATTATTAAGTATGTGTGTATATGACATCTAAGAACAATATCATAGCAATAATATTATCATTTTTAATATGTTTTATTTTTTTTACGCCTGATAATGTTATGGCATATGAGAACAAGCAGTCGGAAATTGTAGAAACAATAGAATCCGATGTGAAGGAAGCTGAAGAAAAACTGAATGCTGGAGAACTCATCTTTGACCATATCCTCGACTCTTATGACTGGCACATCTGCACGTGGAAGGGGAAACACATCACCGTTTATCTTCCGGTAATAGTCTATAGTGAAGGAGAGTTGTATACATTTTCCTCAAGACATTTTCATCACGAACATCAGTATATAACCAAAGATAAAAACGGCGATGAAGTGATTTTCGAGATACCTTCCGAAGGAAAATATGAAGGTAAAGTCGTTAGGGTGATGGCAGACGGGACTCAGGTGAGACCTTTCGATATTTCCATAACAAAGACTGTCTGCGGTTTATTGATTTCATGTACCTTGCTTGTCATTATATTCTTGCTTGTTGCCAAAGGATATCGCATTAGAGGTGAGAAAGCTCCAAAAGGAATACAGGCTCTCATCGAACCTCTTGTCATTTATGTGCGTGATGATATCGCTAAACCAAATATCGGCAAAGACTACGAGAAATATCTCCCTTATTTATTAACGGTATTTTTCTTTATATTTTTTAACAATCTCTTAGGATTGATACCGTTTTTTCCATTCGGTGCAAACATCACGGGAAATATAGCGGTGACAGCAGTGCTTGCGTTGTTCACGTTTTTCATTACTAACCTTACAGGAAAGAAACATTATTACGAAGATATTTTCAATACTCCGGGAGTCCCTTGGTGGTTGAAATTCCCATTGCCATTGATGCCTATTATTGAAGTGGTTGGTTGTTTCATCAAACCTATAGTTTTGGCAATTCGTCTTTTTGCAAATATTACAGCTGGTCATATAGTGTTGCTTGGTTTTATCACTATGATTTTTATTGTTGGTGAAATGAACGTTTGGGCGGGAGCGGGAATGTCGGTGCTTTCATTGATACTATCGATATTCGCCGACTGTTTGGAAGTATTGGTGGCATATGTGCAAGCCTACGTGTTTACTATGTTGTCGTCTATATATTTCGGTATGGCGGCGAAGGAAGCACACCATTGATAAATTGAAAATTGAAAATCTGAGAATCTGAAAACCTGAAAACCTGAAAAGATTCTCAGTTTCTCAGATATTCAAGTTCTCAGATTAAAAAAACTATAAACTTAAAAAAATATAAGTTATGTCATTATTAGTATTATTACAAGATGTAGTTCAGGCAGCCGCTGACTTGGCTCCATTAGCAAAATTAGGCGCAGCATTAGGCGCAGGTATCACAACAATTGGTGCTGCTTTAGGTATCAGCAGAATCGGTGGATCAACAATGGAGGCAATGGCTCGTCAGCCTGAAATAGCAGGTAACGCTCAAACAAGTATGATCATCTCAGCTGCATTTATTGAAGGTGTGTCATTCTTCGCTTGTGTTGTCTGTATGCTAATCGCTCTCTAATCAGAGTAGAAATCGTGTCATTGCAGCGGTTGGCTGCAATGACGACACTTTTAAAATTGAAAATTGAAAATTTGGTTTAAGGTTTAATGCTTAAGGTTTAATGTCGGATTTCGATAAACTTTAAAACTTGAAATCACTCAACTTTAAAACTACTTTAAACTTTAAACCATAAACTATAAACTAAAGAAATATGGAATTAATAACTCCCGATTTTGGTCTGTTGTTCTGGATGACATTGGCATTCGGAATAGTATTCTTCGTATTGGCAAAGTTCGCTTTTCCGGTCATCAACGGAATGTTGAAAAAGCGTGAGGAGGAAATCAATAACGCTCTCGAATTGGCAGAACGTACCCATAAAGAAATGGAACAGCTGCAAGCCAACAACGAACAACTTCTTCAACAGGCAAAAGAAGAAAGGATAAAGATGCTTAACGAGGCTAAACAGATGTCGGATAAATTTATCGAGGAAGCTAAGGTTAAGGCTAACATCGAAAAAGACCGCATCATCGAAAGCGCCAAAGAGATTATAGAACATGAGAAAATGTCCGCTACAACAGAGGTGAAAAACCAGATAGCAGACATCTCCATAAAAGTGGCAGAGAAAATAATCGGTAAGGCATTGGAATCTGATAAGGAACAGTTGGATTATATCAACCGTCTTCTCGAAGAAATTGAAGAAAGAAACCAAATTCATTAAACCATGAGACCTAATCTTTTAGTCAATAGATATGCTAAGGCTTTTCTGGAGTTGGCAGTGCAGAATGACCTCGTCGACAAAACTCTTGATGACCTTCTCCTGATAAAGACAACCATTGAAGATAACAAAGAGCTGGAGATACTTATTCATCAGCCTTTCGTTTCAAAAGAACGTAAGGCAAATATATTAAACAGGTTGTTTGCCGACAGAGTTGCCACAATATCATTGAACCTTGTCAATCTCCTGATTGAAAAAAATCGTGACTCTATCATTACAGATATATACGACAAATATTATGAGATATATCTCGATTATAAGAAGATAGCAGTCGTCACCGTGACTTCTGCTGTCGCTCTCGATGAGAAAACCTCCAACAGAATCGTTAACATTCTTAAACATAAGATAGTAAATAAAGATACTATCGAGATAAAGAATGTTGTAGATAAAACTATCATCGGCGGATTTATAGTCAAATATAACGACTATGTTTATGATGCGAGTGTGACACACACATTGAAACGTCTGCATTCCGACTTTGAAGAGAACTTATTTGTTAAAGGATATTAAGAAAAGAAATAAAATTTATTAAGATGGAAAATATAAAACCTGCTGAGATATCAGCGATATTACTTCAAGAATTAACCAACTTCGACACCAAGAGTGAACTCGACACTAAAGGTACTGTCCTTCAAATTGGTGACGGCGTTGCACGTGTCTATGGTATGATGGATGCTGAAGCTGGTGAGTTGGTAGAGTTTGAAAAGACAGGTACAATGGGTATCGTCTTGAACCTTGAACAAGATAATGTCGGTGTCGTTCTTTTGAATGATGCTGGAGATATTAAGGAAGGTGACATCGTGAGATGTACTCGCCGTATCGCCTCATTGAAAGTAGGTGAGGGGTTGCTCGGTCGCGTTGTCAACACTCTTGGTAATCCTATCGACGGTAAAGGTGCTATCAAAGGCGACACCATGGATATGCCTCTCGAACGTAAGGCTCCCGGCGTTATCTATCGTCAACCTGTTAGTGAACCTTTACAAACAGGTATCAAAGCTATCGACGCTATGATCCCTATTGGACGTGGTCAGCGTGAACTCATCATCGGCGACCGTCAGACAGGTAAGACAACCATAGCCGTCGATACCATCTTGAACCAAAAGGAATTTTACGACAGAGGAGAACCTGTCTATTGTATATATGTAGCAGTAGGACAAAAAGGTTCTACAATCGCCAACGTGGTACAGACATTAGAAGATAATGGCGCGCTTCCTTATACTGTTGTCGTGGCAGCTACTGCATCCGACACTGCTGCAATGCAATATTACGCACCATTTGCGGGCGCAGCTATAGGAGAATATTTCCGCGATACTGGTCGCCCGGCTCTCGTAGTTTATGATGACTTGTCGAAACAAGCTGTCGCATATCGTGAAGTCTCCTTGTTGCTCCGTCGTCCGCCAGGACGTGAGGCATATCCAGGCGATGTCTTCTATCTCCACTCAAGATTGTTGGAACGCGCTGCTAAGATCGTCAATAACGACAGCATAGCTAAGAATATGAACGACCTCCCGGAATGTCTTAAAGACAAAGTGAAAGGTGGCGGATCTTTGACAGCACTTCCAATTATTGAGACACAGGCAGGTGACGTCTCTGCATATATCCCGACTAACGTGATCTCAATTACCGACGGACAGATATTCTTAGAAACCAATCTCTTCAACTCCGGTATACGTCCAGCTATCAACGTTGGTATCTCCGTTTCGCGTGTCGGTGGTAAGGCTCAGATCAAGTCGATGAAGAAAGTGGCAGGTACACTTAAGATCGATCAGGCACAGTTCCGTGAACTCGAAGCTTTCTCTAAATTCGGTTCTGACCTCGATGCCGCAACACAGTCAATATTGGAAAAAGGTCGCCGCAACGTACAGATGCTAATCCAACCTCAGTCATCACCAATGAAAGTGGAAGAAGAAGTAGCGATGATTTACTGCGGTGTTAATAATCTTATGAGAACATTGCCTCTCAACAATGTAGCAGACTTCGAGAAAAATTTCATAGCAGTACTCCAAAGCAGTCATTCAGAAATATTGGCAAAAATAAAACAAGGTCAATTTGATGACGAAGTGACAGAAATGTTGAAAAAAGTCGCCGCTGAGGTTTGTGACACAATGAATAAACAACAATAAGTGTTATGGCAAACTTAAAAGAAGTCAGAACGAGAATAGAATCTGTAAACTCAACGAAACAGATTACGAGTGCCATGAAGATGGTGGCGGCTTCTAAGTTGCGTAAGTCGCAGAATGCCATCTTGGCAATGCGTCCGTATGCAGAAAGATTTAGCGAGATAATCTTAGCGCTCAGCGCTCAGCGGTCAGCGGTCAGCGGTCAGTGGTCAGACAATAACCAGCAATCTGAAAGAATTCTTATCATTCCGCTTTCATCCAATAAAGGATTGTGCGGAGTGTTCAATGCTAACGTAATCCGTGCTACTATGAATCTTATCAAAGACGAATATCAGACATATCTGGATGATAACAAACTTGATGTCTTATGTATAGGTTCCAAAGTTGAAGACGCACTGAAGTTTAAGAAATATCCTGTCATTGGAAATGAAAATGTTCTTCTCGACGATTTGACATACGACAACGCCGCCACTTTTGCTGAACGACTGATGAAAGATTATCAAGACAAGAAGTACGACAAGATAGTGTTCGTCTATAATCAATTTAAAAACGCAGCGACACAGGTGTTGGTTACAGAGCAGTTTCTTCCGATTAGCGATCAGCAATCAGCGGTCAGCGGTCAGCAGTCAGTCATCAGCAATCAGCAGGATCAAGGTATAGAGTTTATTTTTCAACCTAATAAAGAAGAGATTCTCACGACTATGATTCCTAAGTCGTTGAAACTGCAGGTTTATAAGATATTGTTAGACAGTTTCGCTTCAGAGCAAGGTGCTCGTATGATTTCGATGACACAGGCAACAGACAATGCGACTGAACTTTTGAAAGAGTTGAATCTTACATACAACAAAGCTCGTCAGTCAGCGATTACTAACGAGCTTGTTGAGATAGTCAGCGGTGCAGATGCGCTTAAAGGATAATTAAAGACAATCCGCTTCAACCAGAAGCATTTCCTCTATGTCTTTGCGCATTCTGTTAGGTTTGACGGTTGGAGCATAACGTTTTACGGTCACACCATCGGATGCAACGAGAAATTTGGTGAAGTTCCATTTGATGTCTTCGCCAAGTATGTTCTTGCTTCTGTCCTTAAGAAACTGGTATATAGGAGCAGCGTTCTTGCCGTTGACATCTATTTTTTTCATCATCTGAAATGTGACGCCATAATTAACCTGACAGAAATTGCTTATTTCCTCGTCACTTCCCGGATCTTGACTTGCAAACTGATTGCAAGGAAATCCTATCACTACAAGTCCTTTATCTTTATATCTTTGGTTTAAATCCTCGAGACCGCTGAATTGTGGAGTAAAACCGCATTTGCTCGCTGTGTTGACAATTAACAAAACCTTGCCTCTAAATTGATTAAAGTCCAAAACTTCTCCGTTTGAAGTCAATGCTTTATAGTCATAAATCGTGGTCATAATATCTAAAATTAAAATCAAAGATATAAAACAATAAAGCAGGAAAATGTTCAGATTTATTTTTAAATTTGTAAAAATTTATTAAGAAATGAAACGGTTATTGTCATTGCTTTTGTTATTATCATTTTCCTTATCAGTATCATCTCAGGATGTTTATCTGTATAATATTGAAATTCCTGTAATTAAAGATAATCGTAGCGATAGAATCATAACACATAAAGGATATACCGTTTCTTATAATTACGACTGGAAAATTCCTAATTGGGTGGCTTATGAACTTACCGATGTTGAGGTTCAAGGTGAAGTTCCGCGTTATGATAAGTTTAAACCTGACCCTATGGTTCCGCAGTTCGCGACGGCTACAACCAACGACTACAAATATTCCGGTTACGACAGAGGTCATATGGCACCTGCAGCCGACATGAAATGGGACGAACAAGCGATGAGAGAGTCTTTCTATCTCTCTAATATTTGTCCGCAAAATCCTAATCTCAACGGCGGTGTATGGAAAGACCTCGAAGAACAGGTACGAGACCTCGCAATGGAAAAAGAACGAATATTCGTAGTCTGCGGACCTATTGTAACCGACGATTCTCTTACTTTAGGAGAAAATAAAGTCGTTGTACCACAGGCATTTTTTAAGGTATTACTTCAGGAAGAAAATGGCGTAATTCACACCATAGGTTTTGTCTATGAAAATAAAAGCGGACGTAAACCAATGTCGACATATGCAATGACTGTTGATGAAGTGGAAGAGATAACCAATGTCGACTTCTTTCCTTCCTTGCCCGATAATATCGAAAAGAGAACGGAGTCGGAAGTGGATTTTATGAAATGGAGCGTATCAAAATAATTAACAATAATAATTGATTCGTTAACTTTAAACATAATAAAATAAATGTCAATAATAAAAGTTATATAATTAAATAATGTAGACTATGCGTAAAAATTTAATATCTCTTTTCTTAATTTTTTTTAACATAATATCAATCTTTGGACAGATTCCTATTGGTCATTGGTCGACACACACACCTGGTGCAAAAGTTATAAATGTGGAAAAAATGCATGAGAAAGTTTTTGCAGCCACACCATACGAAATATTCTATTATAACACTGGGGATAACTCTATCAATAAGTTGTCGAAAGTGAATGGACTGTCCGACTTCGGTGTGAGTGTGATGCGATATAATCCTGCTACTGACCATATCTTTGTCGGTTATACAAATGCCAATATAGATCTCATTGATAGGAACGACAATGTAACAAATATTAACGATATAAAGATTAAAGATATCTTAGCCGACAAAACCATCAACGATGTTTATTTCATCGACGAATTCGCATATGTCTGCTGCGGATTCGGTATAGTGGTGATAGATATGTCGAGACTGGAAGTCAAAGATACTTATGTCATTGGTAGAGACGGTGGATATCTAAACGTCAACGACCTAACAGTTTATAACGGAAAATTCTATGCCGCAACGAGTTCGGGTGTCTATTATGCTGATGTCGACAATGAAAACCTTGCTGACTTCTCACAATGGAGACGTGATATGTCGATGATCCATGGTGTGGTTAACTACTCTGAGATAGAAACTTTTAATAACAATCTCATAGCAAACTATTCTGAAAATAAATACAATGCCGATACCATGTTTTATTATGATGGTGAAAAATGGGATTATTTCCATAAAAATAATACCGCAATTAAGAGAGACATTAAGGCGCAGGAAGATAGACTCCTGTTGACAGGACATTACTCGATTAAGATCCTTGATGGTAAATTCAATGTTATCAAAGATTTTTATAACCTTGGCATCGAACCATTTGTAACAATATATGATAAAGATGAAGACGTTTATTGGATTGGTGACAGAAATAATAGTCTTATCAAAATGTATCCTGATAAAACAAATGAAACAATTGTTTTTAACGGACCGAATAGTTACAATTCTTTTGAGATCAAAGCTGAAGGTAATCAAGTTTGGGTGGCTTCTGGCGGATATACTGGAACCTGGGCAAAACGTTGGATGGCAGATGGAGTCTACTATTATACCGATTATGAATGGACTAACTTAAATAAAAACACTATAGATGCTTTTGATACTATCAGCGACTTCGTTACTGTTGCGATAGATCCTATAGATAATTCAAAGGTATATGTCGGTTCCTATCATAAAGGACTACTCGAATTCGAAGACTTCGAACTTAAAAAAATATACGACAACACCAACAGCACTCTCAATTTCCTGACCGGATATAACTATATATACGTCACAGGTTTGGACTTCGATAGCAAAAACAATTTATGGGTCGCTAATCATGGTACCGACAAACGTCTTTCTGTGAAAACAACCAAAGGCGATTGGTTTTCATATAATATAGGGAGTACCGACATTAGCCGTCTTGTTGTTGATGAAAATGACTACAAATGGATTCTTAATCGTGATGGAGTTTTCATAGTTTTCAACGACAATAATACTATCTCCGATACATCTGACGACAGATATAAAATAGTCGGTAAGACAGCAGGACAAGGCGGACTCCATTCTGAGGCGACATGCATGGCGGTAGATAAAAAAGGAACAATGTGGGTCGGAACAAATGATGGATTGGCACTTTTCTATTCAACATACAAGATTTTCCAGCAAGGCGAAAGTTACGATGCTTCAAGGATTTTAGTTCCTCGTAACGATGGTTCCGGACAAGCTGATTACCTCTTATCTGGCGAAACAATTCTCTCGATATGTGTCGATGATGCTAATAAACTCTGGGTCGGAACAAAAAACGGAGTGTTCTATATCTCTAACAATGGACTGACAGAATATCATCATTTTACACAAGATAACAGTCCTTTGCTCTCAAATACAGTACAAGACATCGCTATTGACAACGACGGCAACGTGTTCTTCGCAACAGACAAAGGCATAATATCATACAGAGGTTATGCAACAGATAGCAAGAAAACAAATAGCGACGTGGTAGTATATCCGAATCCTGTACGTCAAAATTATACAGGTATCGTCGGAATCAAGAACTTGGTCGCCAACTCTTTGGTTAAGATCACTGCTGTTGATGGTTCCTTCGTAACACATCTTTATTCAGAAGGAGGTCAGGCGGTTTGGGATTGTACAAATATCAATGGTGAAAAAGTCGCTCCTGGTGTTTATCTCATTTTCGTCAGCGATGAAACCGGTAAGGAAACTTTCGCAACAAAAATACTCATCATGTAATGGCGAAAGTTACAGTAAAGACAAGAGCAGTTGTCTTACAGTCGATTAAATATGGCGATAGCAGTCTCGTCGTGAAAATGTTGACTGAAGAGATGGGTGTGCAATCCTTTATGGTAAAAGGTGTATACGGTAAGAAATCGAAAATGAAAGCGGCTTTCTTTCAAAACATGACGCTCCTCGATATCGTTGCTGAGATTGGTAACAGCAGCCTTGGTTTTATAAAAGAAATATCATTATCACATTATTATAAAACTCTTCCTCTTGATTTCAAGAAAACTACAATCTTAATTTTTATTAGTGAACTCTTGTCGAAATCGATAGCAGAAAGTGAAACCGATACTGATTTATTCAATTACATATATGACTCAATGCTCTGGCTCGATGAAACTGAATCAAATTATGCCGATTTCCCTATATTATTCGCAATGAAATTGAGTGCATATTTAGGATTTTTCCCCAATCTCGACACATATTCAGAAGGTTCGTGTTTTGACTTATTGGACGGAAATTTCAAGAAAGGAAACGGCAACGACATCTATCAGCTTGATGCTGAATTAAGCAAGGCGTTTTATCAGCTGTCTGCTGTCAGCTATCAACCGTCAAACATCTCTCAGATTTTCAGTTTCTCAGTTTCTCAGTTTTTAAGAATCCGTCGTCAGTTATTGGAGTCTGTCGTCACCTATTATAAATTACATTCCGATAATGTCAAGGAGATCAAGTCGCTGGAAGTTTTAAGAACGATGTTCAGTTGATAAGTTTAACTGTTAATTATCGATTTCATCAACTCATATCCTTCCTCATATAATGCCAACAATTTTTTACAATCGCGTTCCATTCTATCAACTTCAACAGGTTTCTGTGGACGGATGACGACAATTTCACCTCTGTCTTCCATCGCTTCTATAATGGAAATCTGTTCGTTATAAATCCTGTTACGATTTCTTATCGCATCTTGCAGTGCGGGATATTCTTTATAGAACATCGAGACGTATTTCATTTCTTTCACAGTTTTACGATAACCTTTGTTACGTGTGAGAACGACAACATTATTGTCGTAACCCAATTCTCTCGCACGCATAATTGGAATTGAATCGGCGATGCCGCCATCCAACATCGGTTCGCCATCGACGTAAGTAATAGGACATACAAACGGCAGACTGCTCGATGCTTTGACGATATCTATTACGCGAGACGGATTTATCTTCTCCTCATAATAACAAGCCTTTCCGGTTTTACAACTTGTTGTCACCATCTCATAATGTTCCTCGCAATTCGCCAATTTTTCATAGTCGTAAGGAATAATCTCGTTTGGGAAGGTATCGAACAACAAGTCGAAATCCATGATGTTACCTTTCTTGATAAGGTGTTTTATTCCTATGTAATGGTATTTATCAAGCAAGTTGATATTGCTGAATTTCGCTCTGCCTCTTTGATTTGAGATATAGGAAAGTCCGTTACATGCTCCGGCACTGACGCCTATCGTATAAGGAAATCTGATGCCTTTGTCCATAAGACAATCCAATACACCTGACGTGAAGACACCTCTCATGCCTCCACCTTCGAGTATCAATCCGGAATTTGATGTTATTGTCATTAGTTTATTTTTTTATGTCAACAGACAACAGTCAACGGTCAACAGACTATGTCCACGATTTATAGTTTATAGTTTATCGAAACTTATCCTTAAACCAAATTTTCAATTTTTCATTTTAAGACGCCACAGGGGTGACGTCTCTACTATAATTTTCAATTTTCAATTCTATACTCAAGTCCCATATTATACAAAATGAATGCATAGATATCAGCTTGTTCTTCAAGAACTTTTGAGATAGGTTTCCCTGCGCCGTGACCTGCTTTGCTTTCTATTCTGATAATCTTAGGATTGTCGCCAGTTTGTGCTGCTTGTAATGCGGCTGCATATTTGAATGAGTGAGCCGGAACGACACGGTCGTCGTGGTCGGCTGTCGTCACCATGATGGCTGGATATTTTACATCGTCGCCGCTTTGTATTGTATGTAATGGAGAATAAGCGTACAGCGCTTCGAACATTTCCTTGCTTTCCTCGCTGGTGCCGTAGTCGCTTGCCCAGTTCCATCCGATGGTAAATAAATGATAACGTAACATATCCATCACGCCAACTTGAGGTACAGCTGCTGCGAATAAGTCTGGACGTTGGTTCACTACAGATCCTACCAACAAGCCTCCGTTAGAACCTCCATTGACAGCCATTAACTTAGGATTGCTATAATTATTTTCGATAAGATATTCAGCGCAAGCTATGCAGTCGTCGAAGACATTTTGTTTCTGTAACTTTGTTCCTGCTATATGCCATTCCTCGCCATATTCGTTGCCGCCGCGGAGATTCATCTGAGCGTAGATGCCGCCGTTTTCAATGAAAGGAAGTCGTGATGTTGAGAAACCTGGATTCAATGTTATATTGAAACCGCCATAACCGTAAAGCAAAGCCGGATTGTTGCCGTCTTTTTTCAAACCTTTCTTATATGTCAAGAACATAGGAACTTTGGTGCCGTCTTTTGATGTGACGAAGACTTGTTCTGTCGTATAATCTTCAGAATTGAAATCTATTGCTGGAGCACGGAATACTTCAGAAGTGTTGTCGTTGATATTATATCTGTAAATCGTTGTTGGGAAAGCGAAAGAAGTGAAAGCGTAAAATATTTCGGAGTCTTTATAGTCGCTGCTGATACCGATAGAACCGTATGTAGGCAAAGCTATCTCGTGCAACATCTTACCATCCATCGTATATACGTAAGCGTGATTAGAAGCGTCTTGATCGTAAGTCACTATCATTTTGCCATCGGCGAGGTTGATGCCGGCGATGACGTTTTCACTTTCAGGAATAACTTCCACCCAGTTTTCCATCTGAGGTTTCTTGACATCAACTTTACAAATCTTACCTTTTGGAGCGTTATGATTTGTAAATATATATAATGTGCCGTCGATGACGTCAATCGGACTGTAATTGTAATTCATGTCGAAACCGATTTGTTCGAATTTGCCTTTTGGATTTTGCATGTCTCTTATCCACAAAGTGCTTCCTGCTCCTTGTCCGCTCTCATAGAGGAACATATATCTCTCATCTTCTGTAAGATTAACGGTATGGAAATAACGAGGTTGATCAGGGTTTTCATAGAACAACTTATCTTCTTCCTGTGATGTTCCGAGTTTATGATAATAAATCTTATGATTTTCGTTTACATTGCTGAACTCCTTGCCTTCTTCAGGACGGTCGTAAGCTGCATAGAAGAACCCGTCTTTATACCAAGAAGCGCCGGTAAACTTAGCCCATTCGATATGGTCGGGAAGAAGTTTGCGTGTTGCGATGTCCATCACATAAATCTCCACCCAGTCGGAACCGCTGCGTTGTATTGTATAAGCCAGATATTTACCGTCGTTCGACTGACTTGT
The DNA here is from genome assembly GCA_045606705.1 of Bacteroidales bacterium. GTDB lineage: Bacteria > Bacteroidota > Bacteroidia > Bacteroidales > F082 > Limimorpha. The sequence continues at coordinate 73,390 of JAZUSL010000093.1, read as the reverse complement.
TCCGCTCAAGGCGACAGTGCCGTCGTCAGATAATTTGTTAGGGTCGAGGAGAACAGAAGGTTCTTCGTCTAATGAATTCTGAATATAAATCACGCTTTGATTTTGCAAGCCGTCGTTCTTAGAGAAGATGTAACGGTTGAAGCGTTTTGAAGGAAGACTGTAACGCTCGTAATTAATCAAATCGGTGAGACGTTGTTTAAGGTCGTTGCGGAAAGGAATCTTGGAGAGATAATCTTCTGTCACTGCACGTTGAGCATCAACCCATTGCGCTGTCTCTGCCGTGGTGTCGTTTTCCAACCAACGATAAGGGTCGGCGACTTTTGTTCCGAAATAATCATCAACGACAGTGGCGTCTTTTCTTGTCTCTGGATATTCTTTTACAGAATGTTTTGCGCTTTGGCTGCAACCGAATAATGTAATCATGCTTCCCATGATGATAAGTTTAGCTTTTGTATTCATTGTGTGAGAATTTGTCTTTTTGCAAAGGTATCATTTTTTTGTAATAAATATATTATATTTGCATTCGGATTATATTAATTTATTATGGTATTCAGCAGCAATATTTTTTTGATATTTTTTCTACCAATATTTTTCATCTCATACTATCTTAGTCCTAAAGGATGGAGAAATGTAGTATTATTGTTATTTTCATTAATATTCTATGCCTATGGTGCTCCTGACTTTATCTTACTTTTGGTTGGTTCGTGTGTGGCTAACTTCTATCTCGTGAAGTTGATGCATAAATCAACAAACAGATTAGCGAAAAAATTATATTGTGCTGCTGCTATCATCATAAGCCTTGGACTTCTTATCTACTATAAATATGCCAACTTCTTCATAGAGAACATCAATCTGTTGTTGGAAGCATTTGGCGCCCATACTATAACATTTGCTAAAGTATTGTTGCCTATAGGCATATCATTTTTTACTTTCCAGTCTATTACTTACGTCATCGACACTTATAGAGGCAATAATGAGCCTATGAAGAGACTTCACGATTACGTGCTGTATATCATGATGTTCCCTCAACTCATCGCAGGACCTATCGTAAGATATTGCGATATAGAAAATGAGATTCGCCATCGTGAATATAATTGGGAAGAGGTGATGCATGGTTTCTATCGATTCGTCATAGGTCTTTCAAAAAAAGTAATAATCTCTGATATTATTGGTATCCAGGTCGACAAGATGCTTGCTGGCGATATTACCATGATGGATTCAGGTACTGCATGGATTACTATTATTGGTTATACCATGCAGCTTTATTTCGACTTCTCCGGTTATTCCGATATGGCGATAGGTCTCGGTAAAATGATGGGATTCCATTTCCCAGAAAACTTTGATAATCCTTATAACTCTCGAAGTATCACTGAATTCTGGCGCAGATGGCATATTACACTCGGTGCTTTTATGCGTAACTATCTCTATATTCCTTTGGGTGGCAACAGAGTATCTAAACCAAGAATGTATTTCAACCTGTGGATCGTATTCCTTCTCTCAGGATTCTGGCACGGTGCCAATTGGAACTTCTTGATTTGGGGAGCATATCATGGAATATGGCTCGTGCTCGAAAGAATGGGACTCAAGAACTTCTATGACAAAATCGGTAAAATACCGAGTGTGCTCATAACTTTCGTCCTTGCCGTAATAGGATGGGTGTTCTTCAGAATAGAAAACTTCAGTGATGCGACCACATTCATTGGCAGAATGTTCGCTTTCGACTTCAATACAATAGAGACTGTATATGACAGCCAATTCTACACCACACTCATCGTAGCTCTCATACTTTCTTTCATCTGCTTGTTTCCATTTGGAAAGAAAATACAAGACTTCATATTCTACAGAAATTATACAAAAAAAGAACATATAATCGTATGGATCATTGCGGTCTTCTTGATGCTATTTTGTTTAGGAGCCTTTAACTCAGTGGGTTTCAGTCCATTTATTTACTTTAGATTTTAAAAAAGATGAAAAGAAACTTTCATAAAATATTATTTATACTGACAATATTAGTTTTTGTAATTCTATTAGCACAAACTTTATGGCATCCAATAAAATTTAAAAAACTTGAAGGTGTGACTGATAAAGTAGAACTTCCTGATTTGAACTTCAAGGATTTTTGTAATGGAAGCTATCAATCTAAACTAAACACTTATCTATCTAACAATTACGGATTTAGAGAATTTACGATAAGATTATATAATCAATATATTTGGTCGGCATACAAAAAAGAAAACGTGGATCATATAGTTGCCGGTAAAGAGGGTTGGCTCTTCTATAAACATCATGTTGACGATTATTACGGACAAGAAATGTACAGATGGCAGAAAGATAGTAAGACTGCCATAGAACGCTATGAAAGAGAAATAAGACTAATGAAAAAACTAAGAAGTATCTTAAAGGAATATGACATTGAGTTTCTTGTATTTGTAGCTCCCGATAAGGCTTTTATTTATCCAGAATATCTACCAGAACAAGAATATGACACTACGACAATCTATGCTCGCGATTACTACGTAAAACGGCTGACAGAAGAGGGATTCCCCAATATTGACATGACAGAGATGTTTATAAAAATGAGCGATACCACAGATTACATATTAATGCCGTCAAAAGGTGCGCACTGGAATAATACATGTGTCTATGGCGTTGATACTCTGCTCCGACTTATGGAGAATCTTACAGGCGACAACCTGGCAAAATTCTCATACGGAGAAACCGTGCCATCCTACCGCTATTTGAATGTTGAAACCGATATTGAAGAGTATCTGAATATCTTGTTCGAAGACCCTATTGACAAAAAGTTTGAGACAAAAGAAAGATTGTTTACAATAGAAACTGATTCAACAACATTTAAACCAAATGTATTATTTGTCGGCAATTCCTATCTTTTCCAAATTTATGACTATATCCCTATCAATCAAATATTTTCAGATATAAATCATTGGTATTATAATCATACATCTTATTCCGGTTTCAAGCGTAAAAAGAATGATATTTCAGAGATTGACAGATTAAAAACAATCTTAAATTCTGATTATGTCGTATGGTACACTGATGGTTGCCAGATGTATAAAACGAGTTACGGTTTCGTAGAAGACGCTCTGATAAGATTGTGTGTAGAAAACGATAGGATAAATGAAGTTAGAAGCATTGTTACGGATAGTATCTACAAAGAGAAAATGGCGATTATGAGAAATAACGATAGTATCATAGATTCGGTAGAGGTTCGAAAAGAGATAGGCAAGAGTGTGGGCAGCATTATCAAGTCTGACCCAGAAAGATATTATGCTGAACTTTCAGGTACAGAGACTCCTACAAAAAGAACAAAAAGAACTGAAAAAATAATCATTGAGAAACAAATTGTCGCTGATACCAATTGGATAAAAACTCTAAATACTTATGCGCAAACAACTTATAGATCGATAGATGATGTTATTGCATTAGAAATAGATAATATTCTTAATAACGATGAACTTATTAAAGACAAAGTTTTTTCGGAAGAAGATATCAGCTATGCATTAGAAATAAGCAAAGTCATTGCAGAGATTAAAAATAACGAGAAACTGCTAAAACAAATAGAACAGAAAGCTATAAAAAATAACAAGACTCTTGAACAGGCAATTATTGACGACGCTAAATGGATAATAAACAATCGTAAAAAATAAAAAGTAATGAAGAATAACATTTATATAATCCTTATTGCATTAGTGTTTCTTTCATGTGCGAGAGAATCTAACTATCCTGATTCAAAAATTAACTATCCTGATTCAAAAATATGGAAACACGGAGTTTATTCTAAATATGATGCTCAAAAATTTGAAGATATTTTTGACGGACTTGAAGTAGATGTGATTTATTCTCCTGAAAAAGACAATATCTATGTCGGTCGCGTTCTTGCTGATACTTCAAAGAAATTATTACTAGATGACTGGTTTGCAATGTTGGAGAATCCTAACAAGATGCATTATTGGATTGATTTCAAGAATCTTTCTGAAAAGAATGCGCAACAAGCACTTGATGTTTTAAACATATTAGATGAGAAGTATAGAATAAAAGGAAACACATTTGTAGAGAATAAGAATATTGATGCACTCAAAATTGTGAAAGAGAATGGTTTCCATACATTATTATGGGTTGAGAATCTGAATTACTGGAAAACCAAACAACATAAAGATTCTGTATATTTGGTTAAATTAATCCGTTCCCAAATAGAGAAACTTCAACCAGATGCTATAAGTTGCGAATATACTCTACACCAATTACTTTGTGATAGTTTTCCAGATCAGAATATACATCTATGGGATACACCAAAAAAATACACACCTGAAAATGTAGAATTCACAAAAAAACTCTGCGAGCATGAGAGTGTAAAAGTCGTTCTTGTAGATTATCCTACTGATGAGATATTTTAAATTGAAAACTGAAAATTGAGAATTGAAAATTATTTTCAATTTTCAATTACCTAATATCATGATGTTAATATTTTTTAACGTAACAGAATGTTCAGGATTCCACATATAGTCTTTTTCCGAGGGTTTCAAATAAATCTCAATATTACTACTATCAAAACCTTTGACGTTAAAGACCTTTGTGAATTCTAGTTTGACAGGTTCGTTGGGACGATAAGTTCTATCAACGAAATTCTTTGAAATATTGTCACTGCTATTGATCTTCTGTTTCTTGTCGTGAGTTAAATTCACCCCTAAATTAATAAACTGATCTTGCCAAACTGATCCTGTGTAAACAACATCTGCTGTCAGAATGATTTTTATATTATTATAATTAGATTCAATATCTTCTTTATATATTCTAACCTGCTCTGGTTTTTCAACACTTGGTTTCTCAGGATTTGAAGTGCAGTAAACAGAATCAACAAAAAATTCTGCTATAACATTTGAATTGTTTTGAGAAAAAATAGGTTTCTTTGTCACCTTATTATTTGAATAAGAATAATTGTCTATATATATAAGTGTCTTGAACTTTTTGTCAATTTCATTGATAATCTGCATATCGCTTATTTGTTCTAAATCAAGATTATCTTTTATCTTATATGCCTTCTTGTTGTTTTTCTCAAAAGTATAATAATAATCCTCATAAACTCCATCAAAAATGGTTCTTGTATATCTCAGAAAACAGGTTTTCAAATCACAATGAAAATCTTTGATTGTATCCAAACCTTCACCCACCCAATGTACCTCTTCAGGTGTCTTTAAATTGTAATTATCTCTCAACATAGCATTTAATGTAGGAGCAATGTCATTATGCGATACAACAGAATTGAAATGTTCCGATTTTGTCAATAATGGCGACCATATAATCAATGGTACATGAAACGCATCTAACGGATTATCAGGTGTTAAATTCAAACTATGATCACCTGTTATTACAAAAATATAATTGCCGTCATTATATAATTCTGAATATTTTTTTACAAAATCCTTTATAGCTGCATCGCCATAAAGCATCGCTGCCAAATGTCCGCTTATCTCATTCTTCTTAATTTGTTCTGATTCAGGTAATGCCGATATGATTTCAGAAACTTGATTGTAATAGTAATCTGACTCTTGTTTGTTGTTAAGTTTCAATCTGTTGTCATGTTGTGAAATTGTAATCAGCAAATCAAAATGCGACTTATCATTATCGCGTTGTTCTATTATTTCCATGCTTTTTTCAAACATCGGTTTGTCTTGATATCCCCAATATGTACAATCTAGATGTTTATTTTCTTTTTTCTTCTGGTCTTCATGAAGCGGAGCAAGGAAATCTATGTTTTGAGATACTAAATAATCATAAACTTTATCGAAAGAATATTCTCCAGCATAAAATGCATTTGTCTCATAATCATTATTTTTCAGAATACTAATCAAGGAATTATATTCTGGTATATTTCCAAATTGAAAACCTTTTGTTCCGTGAGGTACAGAACCTGTTATAGCAGGTACAACACCAAAACTACGTGGAGTTGTTGACAAACAATTGGTCCATAACAAAGAATGTTTCGATAAAGAATCTAAAAACGGAGTGAAAGTATAACCGTAGTCATTGACACCAAACAAATCTGCACCCAACGATTCTACAACGATGAAAACAATATTCGGTTGTTTTTTGGTTTCTCTAAAATAAGGTTTCAACACATTATCTGCGTTGTCTTTTCTTTCTAAAGGATAATTTTTATCAGATATTTGTCTGTTAGGAAATATAGATTTGTACATCTCAATCTTTTCATCTTCAAAGTCCAATTTCGACAAGACTATATCTGCTTCTTTCACATCTTCATCTAAGAAACAGGAATGGAAACAATACCATATCTTATTGACAGCATCTTCATTTTGATTTGGATTTATGATAAAGAAAAGCGGAATGGAGATTATCATTAAAACCAGAAATGCTATTTGGCTTTGAGATGTTTTCTCCAAAGGTCTGTTGTCTGTTGTCTGTTGTCTGTTGACAATTCTCATCGAAACGAAAGTAAATCCGACAATGAATAAGATCGTTGCTGCTATCAACCAGAAATTCAACACACTTTTCACAGTAACAACTGTTTCCCAAAGAGGTCGTTCTATCAATTCTCGTCCCATCATCAACCCCGTTGTGTTATGATAGAAAATCAATCCTATCTCTGAGATTATAATAATTGAAAAAAGAATGGATGAGGTATACAGTGCCGCTTTTTTTGAGAATAATGCAATAATGTTAAAAATAATAAAGATACAGAAACTTATAGTCAATGAAGCGATTGTGTTGCTCAGAATCATTTCTGCGATATAACTAAAACTTGCGGCATAAAATAATTCAAATGTTTTTACACAAAAAAAAGCAATTATAAAACAGATGCTTGATGCCCAAAATGACTTTACCGATTCCAAATATCTTTTCATAATATTAACAATGTATTACCTCTACAAAGATAGCAAAAACATATCAATCTTTTCTATAAAAAATAAAGGCGACTTCTTATTTGAAATCGCCTTTAATTAACGTTATATGACTAATATTATTTTGAAACAACAACTTTTTGTACTGAAACTTGTGCGTCTGTTGTTGTTGTCTTAACGAAGTAAATGCCGTTGTTATAGTTTTCTGTGTTTACTTGAACGTTGCTGTTTTCAACATTAATGGTTTCAATCACTTGACCTAATGCGTTGAAAATTTCAACTGTAGCGATGTTTTCTCCTTCGATGTTGAAGAAGTTCTTAGCAGGATTTGGCATGATTGAGATGTTGTTTTCTGAGATTGGTTCTTCTATGCTTGCACCGCAGTTAACTTCATAGTTCAAGAAGTTCAATTCGAAAGTATCGTGGATGCCAGCAATTTCAATGCTATAGATTTCTTCGTCACCCATTGTGATTGTAAAACCTACTTCAGCGTCCCATTCACCTTTTACCCATGTGAATGAATATGTATCTTGGCATAATGAAAGTGTTTCGATAGCAGGGTCATCAATATATCCGCCTTGTTTGAGTTCTACTTTATAAACCATATCACTTAATGTACCGACTATTTCAATGTAGCCACCGTTCCATCCGTCGCCATATTCGTCAATCATTGTGAAAGTGAGTTCGCACATATGATTTGCTGGACATGGATAGATTGTTGGTTTTGCAGCATTGGAACCACCTGACAAACATTCGCCGCCCCAGTTAGCTCTTACTAAGAATGTGTAGCTGCCTGGTTCCAAGTCTTCAATTTCGAATGTTGTTTCTGTGATGTCGGCTACGATAGGTTCTGTAGCTGTGTAACCTGTATAGATTTCGTATGTAACATCAACAGGATCAGCTGGTGCATCCCAACTGAGAATTACATTGTTATAATCGTCTTCTGGAATTTCGTATGTCAAGTTGGTAGGACCGTCGCACAATGATTCTTCAAGAGTGATGATGAAAGTGCAATCTTGACCGTCCATATTAGCTGCACCGATGAATGTTCTGCCATCAGCTGTCACATTATTAATACTATATATGATCCAGTTTTCTGCTTCGCCAACACCGTTGACCAACAAATAGTCGTTGAAAGTCATCAGTTCTCCGCTCATGTAAGCGAAAGCTCTTCTCATGTCAGGCATTGGAGGGAAGCCAGCTGACATATAACCGAAAGCGTCGCCGTTGTCTGTAACACAAGTAGCTGACAATGAATTACCAGGTTCAATAGTATTTGTGATAGCTGTCATTTCTTCGCTTTCAGTGTTGTATACGAAAGCATTGCCTTCCATGCTATCGAGATAACCGCAGACATATTTTCCGCTTGGAGAGGCAGCCATGATTTCACCGTATTGATTTGGGATTTCGAAGAGTTCGCCATCTTTCCAGTAGCATAATGTCCAGTAACCGATTTCGTCAGTACCATGACCAACGACAACGCTACCGTCGGCACTCATACCATTAGGTCTTGTCTGAGTATTTGCTCCGTTAGGAAGTTGTGTGTAACCATCGTTAGGAGTCCAAATGTAAGTTGTTGTTGACCAATCAGGTCCGAACTGCATGACACCGACTTTTGAGCCGTCGTTTGTCATTGCCCATGCGTTATTGTAATCTGGATTTTCAGCGAAGAATTCTGGATAATCAGGATTCATACCCAAGAATTGCCATTGTTGCATATCAGGATACCACAAACCAGAAACCACCATACCTTGATCGTTAGTATAGTAACCTGCTATTATACCATCGTCTGACACTGCGAAGACTGTTCCTTCAACAGGAACTAAACCTGATGTTTCTGACCAATAGAAACTTTGACCTTCGCCCATAGCTTGAATAGCGACGTGTTGTTTATTGTCGGAGATGTCGTAAGGGAAATGGTATTGGCTGTCGATGATAGTGACAGCTGCTCCTTTAACATTCTTAACTGTTACCTTTGGAGCGTTGTTTTGTGCGTTTAAGTTTAAACCACAAAAGAATAATGCCAATGCTGACATTAATTGTAATGTTTTTCTCATTGTATATAAATTTAAAAAGTTAAGTGTCAAATTTTGGGGAAGAGAGATTTAGTAATTTAGTGCGAATATAATATGCGCAGAATTGTATTGCAAATATACAAATCTTTTAGAACAAATATAATTTTTTGATAAAAAAATATTTTCAAAAATAATTGCGCATCATAAATGCATTAAGAGATAATAAATCAAACACTTAACTTCTTTTACGAAAGGATTAGGTTTACTGAATTGCAGTGACACAGAAACCTTGCGACTTTATGACCTTGTGACCTTGCGACCTTATAACAATGATAATCTTTTCTCCACAAAACGCCAATTTATGATTTGCCAAAACTCATTAATATAAGCCAGCCTTTGATTCTGCTGGTCTAAATAATAAGCATGTTCCCACACATCGCATGTTAACAATGGAGTTATACCTTCGTGAGTTAGCGGATTGTCAGCATTATGGGTTTGCATTAAAGATAGTTTTCCGTTCTTGTCAGCTATCAGCCAAAGCCATCCCGAACCAAATAAGGTTGCAGCTTGCTTGATAAAGAGTTGCTTGAAATCTTCATGACTTCCAAAGTCTCTTTCTATGTTCTTCAACAGAATGGCTTGTGGCATCATGCCTTTCTCCGGACACATACAATTCCAATAAAATGTATGATTCCAAACCTGTGCAGCATTATTGAAAATAGGACCATCACTATTCCTGATGATTTCTTCAAGACTCATTTTTTCCAAAGGCGAACCTTCTATCAGATTATTCAAATTCTTGACATATCCTGCATGATGCTGACCATAATGGAAATCTATAGTCTTCTGAGAGATATGTGGTTCCAACGCATCTCTCTTGTAGGGTAATTTAGGTAATTCTATCATAATTGTTGTTTTTTTATATCAACATCAGGAATGAATAATTGTTCAAAAATCATATCTTTGCGAAATGAAAATATATTTGGTTAACGGCATAGATGTATTTGATGAAACTTTCATCGAGAAATGTGTTGCTTTTTTCCCGGAATGGAGAAAAGTGAAGATGCTGCGTTATAAACATCTTAAAGGTCAGATACAATGCGCATTAGGATACCTGCTTTTAATTCATGCTTTACGCGAAGAAGGAGTATTCAATGAGATGCCGGAATTTTCATACAATGAACATGACAAACCTTTTTTAAAAAATTATCCGGGATGGTATTTTAACATCAGTCATAGCAAGACCGCTGTATGCTGTATTCTATCTCGTAAAGACATTGGTATTGACATTGAAGAAGTTAAAGAATATAAGGAAAGTCTTGCCTCATATATATGTAATGATGAAGAATTAAAATCGTTGCATGAAAGTGAAGATAAGACTGATGATTTCTATAAATTATGGACTATGAAAGAGTCAGTGTTCAAAATGATTGGCACTGGTATTAATAATAACATAAAAGACATTCTTAATACACCTAATATTAATATTGAATCACATAAAATAGATAATATTTGGCTATCAGTTGCTAGTTATAAGCCGACAGCATCCATAAATATCAAATAGTAAACTTTTATTAAGATATTTGTCTATCATTATATATCTTGTTATATATTGAATATTAAGCATTTCTCTATCATAAAAATAATTATCCGTTTTTTTTACGACTATTTTTTATTGTCACCATATCTTTGCATCACGAATCAAAAATGAAAAGGTATGGGAACATTAGAAAATTCAGTCCAATTGATTGGACGTCCGGGTAACGACCCGGAAGTGAAAATGGTAGGGAATCGTAAACTTGCCAAATTCAGTTTAGCTACAAATGATCATTATTACAATGATAATCATGAGTTGGAAACAAGTACCTCGTGGCACTACATAATCGCGTGGGGAAAAACTGCAGAAAGAGTTGAGAAATATATTAAGAAAGGGAAGAAAATAGCGCTCGAAGGACGTCTCCGAACTCGTGTTTATGAAAAAGACGGCAAAAAGAATTATATCACAGAAATTACACTGAATGAGTTCATGTTAATAGATTATGCCAGTGATGACAACGAGAATGAAACTCATAAATAAAACTGACAGTTGAAAACATACATCTGATAGTTAAGAAGAAAAACACTATATTTGTGCGTAATTTAAAATTCCAACGAAATGAAGATAGTGTTTTTAGAACCATTAGGACTTTCTGTAGAAAGAATTGAAAATGAATGTGAGTCGTTAAAAGCATCAGGACATGAAGTTGTGGTATATCCCGACAGATGTCCAGAAAAGAACATAGAACGTGCAGCAGATGCTGATATTGTTATCGAGAGCAATATGCCATTACGTAGAGATTTTTTCGATGCATGTCCTAATTTAAAGATGTTATCTATTGCGTTTACTGGTTTGGATCATATCGACTTGAAAGAATGTGAAAGGAGGGGAATAGTAGTAAAGAATGCGGCAGGATACTCAACAGAGGCGGTAGCTGAAGAGGCTATATGTATGATGATAGGATTGTATCGTCATGTTATAGAGAATGATAAAATCACAAGAAATTGTTGTGGTGTTCCTATGGCGCCAGGACGCGAAATCGCCAACAAAACTTTAGGCGTGGTTGGTCTTGGTGCTATAGGACAAAGAACAGCAACATTAGCACAGGCATTCGGTTGTAAGGTCATCGCATGGAACAGAACTCCGAAAGAGATTGAAGGCGTTACCATCGTTGACAAAGAGACTCTGTTTAAAGAATCAGATATAGTCACACTGCACATTGCACTTAATGATGAGACTCGTGATTTCGTGACTGCTAAGGAAATTGCAAGTATGAAAGATACTGCTATAATTATCAATGCGGCTAGAGGTCCTATTATCAATGCACAAAATCTTGCGGATGCTTTGAGAGATGGTAAAATTGCAGGTGCAGCACTAGATGTTTACGATGTTGAACCACCATTGGATAAAAACAATCCATTGCTCAGCGCACCTAACACGATGCTCTTACCTCATATCGGATTCGCGACAAAAGAGGCTTTTGAACTGAGACTCTGTATCGTGGTGAGAAATGTAGAGAACTTCTGTAATCGATAACAAAAGAACCACAACAACTATCAGTTAATAACTGACTGCTGACAACTGATTGCTGACAACTGACTGCTGACAACTAAAAAATCTTTGCTCTTTAGACTTTAGTCTTTAGTCTTTTGATTATCTTTGTCGCTCTCAAAATAATCCTGATAAATCAACGTTTTGTACTTTAAATGAATAAAATATGAAAAGGATAATTCTTATTGTAATATGTATTTTGCTTGGTTCAAATAGTGTTATTCAAGCCAAACAACCTTCAATATTTTCGGAAAGAGATTATCGTAATTCTTTAAAGATTACATTTCTGTCATGGATTAGCGGTAGCACAAAGCTTTCATACGAACGCTCATTCAAAAATATTAATCAAAGTGGTGAGTTATGTACGAGCCTTATTGGCGCAGGTTACGACAAATATGGTAATGAACCTAAAGGGTATACTTTACGTTACGGACATAAATTTTTTATCAATGACAATACAAATAAGTCATTGATGGGATTTTATCTTCGCCCGGAAATAGTATATTCTCATTATTCATATAACAAGCAAGCAGACGGACTTCGTACAATTGCAGATGAGACTGCGTTTTTAAGTACATTTGGTTATCAATATGTTTACAAACGTTTTCTTGCTGATTTTTGGATAGGAGGCGGATATGCAACAGGAATACCAGCAGAAACTTACTACCATCATGGTTTTGAATTATGGCATTTCCTAGGTAGCGTAAATACTAACATAGCGCTTAGTTTCAGTATCCGATTAGGAATATGTTTTTAATTTTTTAATATCAAGGAGATTAAAATAATGATACCACGCGATACAATAGCAACCATTCTCGATACAGTTCATATAGAAGAGGTGGTCAGCGATTTTGTCAGTCTTAAGAAGAGAGGAGCAAACCTCATTGGAGTTTGTCCTTTTCATAAGGAGAAGACACCTTCATTTATTGTTTCGCCGGCAAAAGGTATCTTTAAATGTTTCGGATGTGGCAAAGCCGGAGATTCGGTACGTTTTATAATGGAACATGAACATTACACCTATCCGGAAGCGTTACGTTATCTCGCACAAAAATATAATATTACAATAGAGGAGAAAGAACTGAGTCCGGAAGAAATGGTGGCGCAGAATGAACGTGAGAGAATGTTCAACATCAATACCTTCGCTCAACAATATTTCTCCGAAACAATGAAGGACGATGATGAAGGAATCGCCGTCGGAATGTCATATTTCAGAGAACGTGGTTTCAGAGACGCCATCATTAACAAGTTCCAACTCGGCTATTGCCTAAACCAACGTGATGCATTTGTGCAACATGCATTGAAAAACGGATATTCCAAAGAACTGCTCTTAAAAATAGGTCTTGCATCTGGCAACGAAGAGAGAATGTATGACCGTTATCAAGGTCGCGTAATTTTCCCTATACATAATCTCACCGGAAAAGTAATAGGTTTCGGAGCTCGTATCTTAAGCAGCGACAAGACAAAAGCCAAATATCTTAATTCGCCAGAATCGGAGATTTACAATAAAAGTCAGACACTTTATGGAATCTATTTCGCCAAAAATGAAATAAGTCGTCTGGATAATTGCATACTTGTTGAAGGTTATGCCGACGTGTTGAGCATGCATCAGGCAGGAATTGAAAATGTCGTCGCTAGTTCGGGAACTTCATTAACAATAGAGCAAATTCGACTTATCAGTCGTTATACAAAGAATGTCACGGTATTATATGATGGTGATAGTGCAGGTATTCATGCTGCATTACGAGGTACGGATATGATACTTGAAGAAGGACTGAATGTTCGTATTGTAGTTCTGCCTCCTGACGAAGACCCTGACTCTTTCGTGCAACATAATCCTATAGAGGTAGTTAGAGATTATATCGAGAAAAACGCGAAAGACTTTATCAGTTTCAAGACGCAGTTGTTGCTTAAGGATGCGGTCAACGATCCTATAAAAAGGTCTGAAGTACTTAAGGATATAATAAATTCTATCGCAGTTATCCCTGACGCAATCTACAGAGCTTCATATATCAAAGAATGCAGTCGTTTGATGGATATGCCGGAGCAGTCGCTGATGAGCGAACTCAATAAGATACTTCGTGTCAAGATAAGGAAAAGTCAACCTGACCAAACTGAATTACAAAATATTGTCACCGAAGAGATTAAATCCGAACCTCAAAATCTAATTCTTGACCCTGTACCTGCAGGTTTCTATCAGGAGCAAGAGTTGGTGAAGTTACTTTTAATGTACGGTAATAATGAGATAGAAATTGACGGTCTAGACGATAATAATAATCCTGTCATATACAAAATCAATGTGGCGGCATTTATCATAGATGATTTGAAAAACGACGACATACTTTTCAAAGACGAAGTGCATAAGATTATTTTTGATATATTCGATAAAGCACTTGATGGTGAGAGTTTGCCAAAAGAACAATATTTCATTTCTCATGAGGATGGCAGAATATCAGAATTGGCGGCTAACCTTTTGTCGTCCAAATATAAGCTCGACAACTGGGGAAAGCATGAGATAAAGGTAAAAACAGAAATAGATGTCTTATCTAAAATGGTATATTCCTCTATATTAAGATTCAAGGATATGGTTATTGATGAAAGAAGAAATGAGTTGACCCGTCAGATTATGGAAACACCCGATATAGACGATCAGCTGATTCTTCTTGCCAAGAAGAAAAAACTTGATGATCTTAGAATTAGAATCAATAAAGAATTAGGAATCGTAATATCAAAATAATTTGACTTATATCAAATAAAAAAGAGATTGTTTACAACAATCTCCCAAATTAAAATACGGTATAATTTAAGATTAATTTACATATTGTATCTTTTCTTTATTTCTTGGTTTAAGTTCTGGTGTTTCATCCGGATAACCAAATCCTATTGCCATCAGGAACTCATAACCATCTGAAAAAGCTAATTTTTCAAGGAATGGTTTTCCTGCTTCAGAGTTTATAAACTGCATCGGTGCCATTTGAATACAACTGCCAATACCATATGCCCATGCTGTATTTACCATATTACCTGCAAGAAGTCCGCAGTCTACTTGTGAACAGAGACCAGGTTCCATTGCGATAAAGACAACTGTTGGAGCATTGCGGAACATATTGCGGAATTTAGGGTCTTTCTTTGGATAACGAGGATTGTTTTCATCCATGCCTTCCAGATATGCATCTGTCATTGCATTTAATATTTCCTGATCATCGACGACTCTTATCTCCCAAGGTTGTTTGTTCATTCCGTTTGGAGCATGGATGCCACATCTTAAAACAACATCCATAATCTCATGTGGAACCGGAGTCTCTTTGTAGGCACGTATGCTACGTCTGGTCATCATGTTATCGACGACAATCTCTTCTGTTTTGCCAGAATCTGTTGTTATAACTTCATTCTTTTGTTTGTCGCAACTACTCATCATGAAAACGCTTAATGCTAATAAACAAAAGAACTTAATGTTCTTTACCATATAATCTTATTGTTTTTTGTATTCTAATTCATACATGTCATGCAGATCATGGTCATTCATTCTCATTATGTCTTTGTAATCCATTTGTTTAGTGAGTAATAACCATTCAAAGAATTCGTCCAAGAAAGATTCTATGCCTGCTGAATGTGCCTTGTGATAGAACAAACTAAGTTTCTTTTCGGCTTTGATATCATCATAGCCTTCCTGCTGTTGTTTCAATAATTCAATTAAGTTTTCCATATAGCTAAATTTTAAAGTTAATAAAATGTATTTAGAAGTCACAAATATACAAAAGATATGAACTTTTGTCAATAGTTTATTCGATTTTTTTTGACATTCATTCTTAACTTTGTCATTGCCTTCAGCCATTCACAAATAAAACACTATACGTGGTGATATGGTTCACCTTTTATAATAGTAAATGCTCGATACAGTTGTTCGACAAAAATAAGCCGTATCATCTGATGTGAGAATGTCATCTCGGAAAGGCTTATCTTAAATTTCGCTTTTGCATAGACATCTTTAGAAAAACCATAAGGTCCACCTACTACAAAAATAATTCTTTTACTTCCTACATTCGTTTGTTTCTCAATCCATTGAGAGAAGTTGACGGAAGAGAATGTCTTGCCGTTTTCATCTAACAATATCAAGTCATCACCAGGATTTAACTGCGATAAAATCAAATCGCCTTCTGATTTTTTCTGTTGTTCTTCCGTTAATGTCCTTCTGTTTTTTATATCGGGAATAACCTTCATTTCAAAAGGGATATAATGTTCTAACCTCTTGATATATTTGCTGATGCCTGTCTCTAAATAAACTTCGTCGGTTTTTCCTATTACGAGAAATAATATTTTCATAACGCAAAGGTAATAAAAATTAACAATTAACAATTAACAACAGACAATGTAGGATAAGTTTTTTTTTATAATTTTGAGAAAGAATAATATAAAAAATAAGACAATGGAAATCAGTGTTTTCCTTAATAATATAAAGCAAGATTTTTTGGAAAGTTGTAATTTGTATCATCCTAAACAAATCGGTAACAGCATCGCAATATATAAAGAAGGTATCGATTTTCCGGAACTTGATGGTTTCCAACTTGCTATATTGGGTGTAGAAGAAGACAGAAATTCTTTCGATAACGAAGGTTGTAAAAATGCACCTAATGCTATACGAAAATCTCTATATCAACTATTTAATCATTGGGATGAATTAAAAATAATTGATCTAGGGAATATTAAAACAGGCTTTGAAATTGAAGATACTTATTTTGCACTTAATAGTGTCTTTACAACTCTGATGAGATATCATATTGTTCCAATAATATTGGGCGGAAGTCAGGACTTGACATATCCTATTTATCAGGTTTATGAAAATACCGGTAAGTTGGTGAATATCGCTTCCATAGATTCACGATTTGATATAGGACAGGATAATGAAGCTTTAAATTCAAATTCTTATCTCAGTTATATCATTCTGCATCAACCAAATTTCCTTTTTAATTATACTAATATCGGTTATCAGAGTTATTATGTCGATAATCATAACGTTGAATTGATGAAACAACTTCTTTTCGATGTACATCGTATTGGAAAAATCAAGAATAATGTTGAATTAACGGAACCTCTTCTACGTAATGCCGACATCATAACTATTGATACTTCAGCATTTTGTGCAGCCGATGCTCCTGGCGTGAAACATAATTCACCTAATGGTTTTTCTTCGGAAGATGGTTGTAGAATGACACGTTATGCCGGACTTAATCCAAAACTGACATCTATAGGTTTCTTCGAATATAATCCTGCTTACGATATTAACAATATAACAGCCAATACTTTGTCGCAAATGATTTGGTATTTTATAGAAGGATTTAGCATAAGAATAGAAGATTTTCCGACTCATAACAGCAAAGATTTCAAACGTTATATCGTTAAGATGGACGACATTGAGGACGAGATAATTTTCCTTTGTCATAAAGTGAGCGGAAAATGGTGGATGGATTTGTCGTTCAAAAGTCAGAATCGTGAGAAATATGAACGTCACCATTATATTCCTTGTTCGCGTGAGGATTACGAACTCACAATGGAAAACGAACTTCCTGACAAATGGTGGCAATTTTACCAGAAACTAATGTGATTCGATCAATTATGCGTTTTTTTACAACTCCTTATATAATAAGACTTTTCTATCCCTCACTTCTTTGGGAAATGCCAAAAGGTGAGAAGAAGATATATATTACTTTTGACGACGGACCGCATCCTTCAATTACTCCGAGGGTTCTAGAAATCTTAAAAAAATTTAATGCTAAAGCAACGTTCTTTTGTATCGGTAATAATGTAAATAAATATAAAGAAACCTTTGAGATGATTGTAAATGATGGACATTCTGTTGGTAATCATACTTATAATCATGAGAAAGGATGGAATACAGGAACAAAAGAATACGTAGAATCTGTTAATAGAACAAGATCGTTGGTTGGTTCAGATTTGTTACGACCGCCTCATGGAAGGATAACTCCAGCGCAAATCAGAAGACTCAAAAAAGATTATAGACTTATTGCATGGAGTGTTATCTCATACGATTGGGATAAATCGTTGACTCCGGATGAATGTCTTGAAAATGTTATCAAAAAATCTTATGACGGAAGCATAATCGTATTTCACGACAGTGAGAAAGCGGTCTGCAATATGATTCCGACATTGACTAAAGTGCTTCAATATTACTCTGATAGAGGATTTACCTTTGAGAGAATCTGATTTGAATCTGATATTTTTTTGACAATAACTTTAGACATTTTCTGATTCCAATATTTTTCTAATGACATGAGATGCGCAATAACATCCGAACATTGCAGGCATATATGAGATTGTTCCTACAGTCGCGATTTTGTTTTCCGTCTGTTCTTCTATTGAGACGGCACTCTCCGCTACTTTCTCTGGCGAGAAGACGACGGTGATTCCTTCGCGGATGCCGAGTCGGTGAAGTCGTTTTCTTATGTAAAAAGCGAGACGACAATTATATGATTTTGAGATGTCTGCAACTTCTATCATCTCTGGATTAAACTTACCTCCGGCGCCCATGCAACTGACGATATTCTGTTTGTTTTGCACTGCATAATATAAAAGAAATACTTTTGGTGCGAGCGTATCAATGGCATCGACAACGAAATCGAATTTCTGTTCCATCAGGTCGATGATGGGTTGGTCTTTGAGATATTGGTTGATTGGAATCACTTCAATATCAGGATTGATGTCGCGGATACGTTCTGCCATTACTTCCACTTTAGGACGACCTAGCGTACTTTCCAAAGCGAGAAGTTGTCGGTTTTTATTTGTGACGTTAACAATGTCGCAGTCCACGATAGTCATCTTTCCTATACCAGCGCGTGCAAGTTGTTCAGCGGCATAAGCGCCCACTCCGCCAAGTCCGACGACGAGTACATGACTGTTTGCCAATTTCTTAACGCCTTCTTCTCCAACCAGAAGTTGTGTCCTAGAATTCCAATTCATATCTGTCCGAAAATTTTTACAAAAGTATCAAAAAAAATACTGCGTAATTTCTCTATTTCAATACTAGAGAGAAAAAACGCTCTTTCATAAACATCAATTATGTTTCGCTCCGCTACGTCAGTCTCTAAAAACAATCTTTCTGAAGGAATTATCTCTAAAAGTCGTTTAGCACGATTCTCATTCTTAAATAAAACTTCACCAAGAGAAAGATATATTCCGCTATGTTTTAGAAGTTGTTTTGCCGACTGTTCATTACCCTGAAACCCGTGGATAATCCAAGGTTGTCGTGCCTTCGTTTCTTTCCGTATTGAAATGATGTCGGGATAAGTACGCACAGCATGAATTATCAAAGGCTTGTAATATTGTTCCGAGAGTTCAATCTGTTTTATGAATATCTCTTTCTGAATCTCGAAGTCTCCCATTTTCCCGCTCCCGTTCCCCGTTCTATCCAACCCGCATTCACCTATCGCTTTTAAAAACTGAGAGTCTGAAAACCTGAGAATATGAGAAAGTTTGGACAAAGACTGTTGACTATTGTCCGTTGTATGTTGACATATATTCCACGGATGGATGCCAATACTATAAAAATGAGAAACATCGACATTATCGATATTGTCAATGTCGATGTTCTGTATTGAGATGATTTCCTTATTATCAATATGGTTATGAGTGTGGATGTTGATATAAGGAATCATTTATTCTATGTCGATATTAGGTTGTATAATAATTTCTTTAGTGTCTAAATTAAATGCGAGAAGATTGCCGAAACCTTCTTTGTGTTTATAATACACTCCGTTATCGAGCGAGAGGAAATCGTAGTTGTTGTTACGGAAGAGGTCGATGAGCGACATTTCCACTGGGACGTGACCATGCAAGATGATTTTTCCACCAGTCTTTGCTTTGTCAACCTTGAAGTCTCTGACCCACATCATACTTCTTTTATCTTCGTATGGATTATCAACGGTGAAGTTTAATCCAGCGTGTACCAGAATGTAATTCTCTAATTCTATGTAATGAGCAGTTTTCTTCATCCAATCGATATAGAATTTGTTTATTTCGCGAGGGCGTTTAACGCCAAAGCTCTCGAGGGTTTTGTTGGCACCATTATTCCTCCAGTCTTTCTCTACCGGACTACGGAACAGAAAACGTTTCTGGTCTTCTTCCCAAGCTCTGATACAATAGTCTTCGTGGTTACCTCTAATACAATGTACGTCATAACCAGAGCTTTGTAGACTCATGATATAATCTAATACGCCTTTGCTATCGGGTCCGCGGTCGATATAATCGCCCAAAAAATAAATGGAGTCTGACTTTTGTAATTCAAGACGTTCTTCTATCAGAGTCCTCAAAGTCTTGATATGACCATGAATATCAGGAACAACCCAACGATTCTTCATTGTTAATTGTCAATTATTAATTGTTAATTATTTTGCTTTTCCTTGATTAGCTACGCTTTCCATCTTACGTTTGATTTCTTCTTGGTCGCCGAGGAAGAAATGATTTTGAAGGTTCATATTATCGTCGAATTCAAATACGTAAGGAACAGCTGTAGGGATGTTGAACTTGATGATTTCTTCGTTAGTCATTCCACGAAGTTCTTTAACTATGCCTCTCAATGAGTTGCCGTGAGCTACTACCATAACTTGGTCATGGTTTTCGAATGCTTTGAGGATTACGTCATTGTAATAAGGCATAAGGCGTTCGATGGTGTCTTTCAAAGATTCTGTCAAAGGAATTTGTTCGTCTGTAAGTTCTGCATAACGAGCATCCATTCTTGGACTCTTAGGATCGTTCATTTCTAATGCTGGTGGTTGGACATCGAAAGAACGACGCCAGATAAGCACTTGTTCGTCACCATATTTAGCGGCGGTATCAGCTTTGTTTAAACCTTGGATGGCACCATAGCTCTTTTCATTCAATCTCCAACTTTTTTGAACAGGAAGCCAGTCCATGTCCATAGCATCGAGGACGTTATTCAAAGTCTTGACAGCTCTTTTGAGATATGATGTGAAACACAATTCTGGTTTGTAGTTTTCTTGTTTGAGGAGTTTGCCAGCTTCGTAAGCTTCTTCTAAACCTTTAGGACTGAGGTCAACGTCAGTCCAACCTGTGAAAAGATTCAATTTATTCCATTCGCTTTCTCCGTGACGGATCAAAATAAGTTTCTTCATGTTAATATATTTTAAGTTAAAATATTTTTGAATTTGCAAAGTTAATCAAAATAATCTAAGAAAGTGAGTCCAATTATTTTTTTTATAAGAATAACATTGCAATTGAATTATTCATACCTTTGCTATAACAATAAGTATTACGACTATGAGAAAAAATATCAGCGGACAGATAGTGGACGTCGTCAACTCGAGAATTTTTAGAGGAACTATTTCTGTCAATAATGGAAAGATTGAAAAAATTATCGAAGACAATAATCAGGAAAATCAGATTATCATGCCTGGATTTGTTGATTCACACGTTCATATAGAAAGTTCGTTACTTGTTCCGACTGAGTTTGCTCGTCTTGTTGTGCCTCATGGTACAGTGGCTTCTGTCAGCGACCCGCACGAAATAGCTAATGTGTTAGGTGTTGAAGGTGTGAGATATATGATTGAGGTAGGCAAGAAATCACCGTTTAAATTTTATTTCGGAGCACCAAGTTGTGTTCCTGCTACTTCTTTCGAGACATCGGGATTTACAATAGATTCTGATGATATAGATAATTTGCTTTCTTCAGACGATATAAAATATCTCGCTGAGATGATGAACTATCCGGGTGTCTTGTTTGATGATGCTGAAGTCGTCAAGAAAATAGAATCTGCCAAGAAGCATAATAAACCTATCGATGGTCACGCCCCGCTACTCAGTGGCGAGGATTTGAAAAAATACTGCTCCGCTGGAATATCAACCGACCATGAATGTTCCTCTCTCAACGAAGCTCGCGAGAAAATCGAATGCGGAATGAAAATAATTGTTAGAGAAGGTAGCGCTGCAAATAACTTCAACTCTCTCATCGAAATTATCAATGAATCGCCTGAAAATGTGATGTTCTGTACCGACGACGCTCATCCTCACGAACTCATTAATTCACATGTCAACGGATTGGTAATAAGAGCCATCGACTTAGGCTATAATATCTTGGATGTGTTGCGAGCAGCGACATTAACACCAATTCGACACTATAATTTGAAAGTAGGTTTGTTACAAAAGAACGACCCTGCTGATTTTATTATCGTTGATAACTTCAATGATTTTAATATCTTAAAGACTTATATTGATGGTAATCTCGTCGCAGAAAACGGCAAACCGTTGATTGAAAAAATAAATGTTGATGTCGTGAATAATTTTGTTGCGGAAAAAGTCACAGCAAACGATTTTAAAGTTGTCGATGAAGGGAAAGACATTAATATTATAGGAGTGATTCCTGGTGAACTTCTTACGGAGAAAGTCATTGGAAGACCTCTGTCAATAATGCCAAACACTAGTAGAGACGTCACCCCTGTGGCGTCTGATAATATCACCCCTGTGGCGTCTGATAATATCACCCCTGTGGCGTCTGATAATATCACCCCTGTGGCGTCTCAGAATATGTTGGTCAGCGACATAGATAATGACATTTTAAAAATTGCTGTTATAAATCGTTATGAGAACAAGAAACCTGCTGTTGCATTCATCAAGAATTTTGGCTTGAAGAAAGGATCTCTTGCGTCGAGTGTGGCTCACGACAGTCATAATATAGTAGTTGTTGGTTGCGATGATGAATCTATGTCGAAGGCGGCTAATATGATAATTGAGAACAAAGGAGGTTTCGCAGTTTATGCCGATGATGTTGAAAAATGTCTTCCTTTACCTGTCGCTGGCATCATGACAAACGACGACGCTTATAAAGTCGCAAATGAATATCAGGAGATTAAAGATTTGTCCACTACCTTGGGGACATCGCTTAACGACCCGTTTATGACAATGGAATTTATGGCGTTACTGGTAATACCAAAGTTGAAACTCAGTGACAAAGGTCTTTTTGATTGTGAAAAATTTCGGCTTATTCCGCTTTTTGAAACAGGTGAGTTATAGTTTTCTCCTTAGCATATGACATTGATGAATTAAAAAAAGGTTCATCGTCATAGTTCATGGTTTAAAGTATGAAAATAATTTGTATCTTTGCACCCCTAAAAATGTAATTTCACATTAACATGAACAACGAAGGTAACAAGGGTAAACGTCAACGTATTACCACAAGAAAGACTGCCGGTGTACGCAGATTCAGTGAAGAAAGATTAGAGCAGTTCGAGAGAGAACAGGCATCTCGCCGCGATGGCGATAACGATCGTCCAAGAAAGACTTTCAAACCAAGAAGAGACGATGACAGAAAAGAGTCAGGCTTCGGTGGAAGAGGAAAGAAATTTGGCGACAGACCTGTAAGAGAAAGAAGAGACAATCGCGATGAGAATCGCGGTTTCAGAGGTCAAGATGAACGTCGTCCAAAAAGAAATTTCGGCGAAGATCGTGACAATGACAACCAATACGGCAATCGTCGTAACGCTAGAGGCGCAGCTCGCAACGAGCGTAGCTTCGAAAACAAAGGTCGTCGTGATGACAGACCAGAACGTAAGACAACAGGTGAACGTCGTGGTGGCGGTGGTTTCAAGAGAAGAGAAAAAGATCCACTATACGACAGACCAAGAGCAACAGGACAAATCCGTCTTAATAAATACCTCGCCGACTCAGGTATATGCTCACGCCGTGAAGCAGACGACCTCATCCTCGCCGGCGCAGTATCGGTTAACGGCGTTGTCGTGACAGAACTAGGAACCAAAGTGAACACTACCGATAAGGTCGTTTATGGCGGTGAAACTCTTAACCGTGAGAAACTTCGCTATGTGTTGCTTAATAAACCTAAAGGTGTCATCACAACATCGGATGACCCATATGAACGTCATACTGTGATGGAACTCGTAGAAGGTGCATGTCCTGAACGTATCTACCCTGTTGGAAGACTCGACCGTAACACAATAGGTCTCCTCCTCCTTACAAACGACGGTGACCTCGCTAAGACACTCACTCATCCAAGTCATGAAGTGAAGAAACTTTATCATGCAACACTCGATAAACCTCTCACAAGAAACGACTTGATGAAAATAAAAGAAGGTCTCATACTCGAAGACGGTCCAATAGAAGTCGATGGTATCGACTGGGTGGTTGATGACCCGACAAAACGTGAAATAGGTATCGAAATACACTCAGGACGTAACCATATCGTCAGACGTATATTCGAAAGTCTTGGCTATGAAGTAGTAAAACTAGACCGCGTAATGTTCGCCGGTTTGACAAAACATAACCTCCCAAGAGGCCATTGGAGATTCTTAACACCATCGGAAATAAGTATCCTCAAGAGAATAAAATAAAAAAATAAAGATGTAATAAAGACGTACTGTTGTGCGTCTTTTTTTTATTTTTGCATTATGAAGAATGTGCACAAAATAATATTTAAAACTTTAATATTTACATTGATGCTCGGTTTCACCCGTTGCGCCAATGTCGTTTCTCCTACAGGCGGACCTAAAGATACAGTGCCGCCTATAGTTTTAGAAGCAATTCCTGAAAATCAATCGACTAATTTCAATAATAAAGATATACGTATTACCTTCGACGAGTATGTAACTCTCAATAATCCGAATAACAATATCATGATTTCACCTCCGATGAATCAAACTCCTGAATATAAACTCAGCGGAAAATCATTGATTATTAAATTCAAAGAACCTTTAAAATCAGATGTGACCTATTCCATCAATTTTGGAGAAGCGATAAAAGATCTTCACGAAGGCAATATCTTCAAAGATTATTCATTCACTTTCTCAACAGGAGATGTAATCGATACTCTGATGTTGAAAGGAAAAGTCCTCCAAGCCGTCGATCATAAACCGTCAGCAGATTTCCTGGTGATGCTTTATTCTGAAAATGACACTCTTCCATACGACAGCCTTCCTTATCTTATAAAACCAAGTTATGTGACTAAAACTGACAAAGACGGTAACTTCAATTTTTCCGGATTGAAAGAAGACGAATATCTCATCTTCGCTCTTAAAGACGGTAACTCAAACCTCAAATTCGACCTCCCAAATGAAGAAATAGGTTTTAAAATTGACAATGTGCAATTGACAATTAACAATGAAAAATTAACAATAGACAATGATTCTTTGACAATTGATAGTTTACAGTTGACAATTAATGATTCTATTGCAAGAAACGATTCTGTAAAACAAGAAGTTAAAGAAGATTTGACCCTTACCTTATATTCATTCTTGGAAGAAGATTCAATTCAGAAATTATTGAAAAAAGAAGTCCCGGAAGAAGGTTTGTTGCGTTTCGTTTTCCGTTATCCTGCTAAAGACGTCAAGATTGAAATACTTGAGACACTGCCAGATTCTTTTGCTATTTATCCAACTTATTCTGTTAATTACGATTCGATATTATGGTATTTCACGCCAAATAAAGATAGTCTTTACCTTACCGTCAATTATGATACTTTGATTAACGATACTGCTCAAATAAGTCTTAAACCTCGTAAGACCGACGGAAGAAGAAAGAAACAAGATGATACAGTTAAAACTTTGAACGTTTCAACCAACGTTCTTGGAGGAAAACTCAAACCTGAACAAGATTTGTTCTTCACTTTTAAAGAACCTGTAACAAATATTGCATTACGTGATACTTCTTGGTATATTGTAGGTAAAGATACTATTATCAACGATTTACAATTTACAAAGGTAGATACTTTCGGATTAAAATACAAGCTGGAAAAAAGTTTCGTTCCAGAACAATCATACAAAATAATAATACCGGATTCGGTGTTCTATAGTTTCAAGGGTACGACTAACGACACGACAGAAGTCACATTTAAAGTGCCAGCGATATCAGAATATGGAAATATATTCGTCAGCATTGAGAAACCAGATAATGTTTCACAAATAATAGTAGAACTTCTTGATGATAAGGATAAAGTTATTGAAAAACAGATTATAAAAGAAACATCAAAAGTAGAATTTAAATATCTTCAACCAAAAAAATATAAGTTGAGAGCTACTTTAGATCTTGACGCTAACGGACGTTGGTCGCCAGGACATTATGGTAAGAAGATATTGCCGGAACCTGTCTATTATCACAAAGATGTCTTCGATGTCAAAGCAAATTGGGACATCGATTTGGAAGAGATTTGGAGATTTGACATTTGAATAATTGATGCTTATTTTATCATGATGTGTCAGGTGACGCATCATTTTTTTAAATTTTGCACTTGCTCGTTGAATCTACCTATTTAATACTTACATTGTATTGATCTCTGTGAGAAGCGATGTTTTTAAGGCATTCAAATTTATGTTCGATTGTCTGGTGGATTTATTCTAGATATTTTATCACGTAAAATAGTTACCCAACCATAACTTTTATACCTAAAAATAATTATATAACATTATTATTTATTAATATATTTTTGTAATTGTGGTAAAAGGTATTTTTATGGAAGGTAACAATATAACTCAACAAACAATAAATAATAAGCTAAATACCTCCTCCACAACTTTATCGGAGATGGCGACAGGAACTAAATGCGTCATCGTCAAGGTAAATGGTCATGGAGGTCTTCGTCACAGATTGATGGAGATGGGTTTTGTGAAAGGTGAGACGGTCACCGTTATAAAAAATGCTCCTCTCTTGGATCCAGTGGAATATCAGATACTCCAGGCGCATGTCTCTTTGCGTCGTAGTGAGGCAGATAAAATTGAAGTAGTCAACCTTGATGACGTTAGCATTAACTCTTCTGATTATAACGGAACAATAGCAGATGACGTAATATCTGATGTAATTAAAGAAAAGACAAACAACATCACCGTTGCTCTCGTCGGTAATCCTAATGCCGGTAAGACATCTTTTTTCAATTATGCCACTGGGCTTCATGAAAAAGTCGGTAATTACGGCGGTGTTACAGTCGACCTTAAAATAGGAACCTTTCATCACAAAGGATATACAATCAATCTCGTCGACTTGCCAGGTACTTATTCAATAACAGAATACTCACCTGAAGAAAGATATGTGAGAGAATATCTCACAAAAAATAATCCTGATATAGTATTGAACATTGTCGACGCTTCAAATCTGGAACGTAATTTCTTCCTTACTACACAACTCATTGATATGAACGTACGTCTTGTAATGGCGCTTAATATGTATGATGAGATGACTGCCAAAGGTGACGTCTTTGATTATAAGGCTCTCGGAAAGATGCTCGGTCTTCCTATAGTGCCCACGACAGCTGTGAGAGGAATAGGAATCTCTGACGTTCTTGAAACCATAGTCGATGTTTATGAAGAGAAGAAAAATCTCAACAAACATATTCATATCAATTACGGTCGTGATATAGAAGAAGCAATAGTTCCAATCAAGAAAAAAATTGAACAGAACAAAGACATTATCAATATCTATCCTGCAAGATATATAGCTATCAATGTATTGGAAAATTCACAATCGACGATAGAAGAGATAAAGAATCTTCCTAATGGAGATGAGATTATTGCCGAAGCTAATATAAAACGTCGTGACTTGGAGAAATCGTACGACGAAGACGCATCTACCTTAATCACCAATGCACGTTACGCTTTTATTAGAGGCGCATTGAAAGAGACTTATAAAAAAGGAGCAAGGAAAATAAAAAATCATGCTTATAAAGCCGACGACCTTCTGACAAACAAATGGTTGGGATTCCCGATTTTATTCTTGTTTATATGGTTGATGTTCCAAGCAACTTTCACCATCGGAGCTTATCCTCAAGAATGGATTGAGGCGGGAGTCGCGTGGTTCGGCGAGTTGGTAGGTTCGTGGATGAACGACGGCATCTTGCGCGACTTGATTGTCGACGGAATCATTGCAGGCGTCGGCGGAGTCTTGGTGTTCTTGCCAAACATTCTGATATTATTCTTCTTCATCTCTATATTGGAAGACACCGGATATATGGCACGTGCCGCCTTCATCGTCGACAGGCTTATGCATAAGATAGGACTTCATGGTAAGTCGTTCATTCCTTTCATTATAGGATTTGGATGCTCGGTGCCGGCAATCATGGCGACACGCACTTTGGAAAATAGAAAAGACCGACTATTGACGATTTTGGTCACGCCGTTTATGTCGTGTTCCGCTCGCTTGCCTGTTTATCTTCTTTTCGTTGCGGCATTCTTCGAACGACATCAAGGTCTCATTCTGATGAGCGTCTATGCTATTGGAGTTTTGTTCGCAATCATCACTGCACTTCTTTTAAACAAGACGGCATTTAAAGGATTGTCGGAACAATTTGTTATGGAACTTCCTCCTTATCGTGTCCCTACAACTCGTAATACGTTGATACATATGTGGGATAAAAGTGTGCAGTATCTCCAGAAGATGGCAACTGTAATTTTAGTCGCATCAATAATAATCTGGGCGTTGGAATATTTCCCACGTCATAGCGAGAAAACCGATATGATTGCACAGGAGATAGAACTTGTTGAGGCACGCACTGATATCTCTGAGGAAGAAAAAACTGCAACCATCAAGCAACTCGAATATGAACACGGAGCTGCTTTAAACGAAAACTCATATATCGGACGTTTCGGTCATCTCATCGAACCGCTTGTACGTCCTTGTGGTTTCGACTGGAGAATGGGCGTTAGTTTAACGACAGGCATAGCCGCCAAAGAAGTGGTGGTTTCAACTTTAGCAGTTCTTTTTCAGACATCAGAGGAAGACGGAGCTAAACTCGTCGATAAAGTAAGGACTCAAACATGGACCGACGGACCAAGAAAAGGCGAGCTGCTGTTTACTCCATTGGTAGCATTCGGATTCATGTTGTTTGTATTATTATCGACACCATGTTTCGCCACCATCGCCGCAGTACGTCGCGAAGCCGGATGGAAAGGCGTTTTATTTACAGTATTTTACAACACCGGCGTGGCTTGGATTGTTTCATTCTTGGTTTATCAAATTGGAAGTTTGTTTTAATTAGGAATGATGGTAGAGAAGTGACATATTACACCTATAAGAATTAACAATATGTAATTGGTGCGCCTATGTTTAAAGTTGATAATTATGATGCAAACAATAATAGCATATATAATAATAGGTATTGCAGCGGGATATACGATTTGTTCCGTAGTGAAGAAAATCTCTCGTAAAAATACAGATTTAAAATGCGGCTCATCTTGCGAAGGTTGTCGCATAAAAGATTGTTACAGAACTAGTGTTAATAAACAAAATCATATCAAGAAATAAAAAAATCTTGATTATCATTAATATTTAGTTCAAATAATGAAATAATTTTGCTATCTTTGCACCCCGATTTTGGAGTATAATGAACACAGGACACGATTACATATTACCAATAGCAGGATTATCAATTGGTTATCATGATTTTGAATATAATATCGATGATAAGTTTTTTGATAATTTTGAGTTCTCTGAAGTAAAAAAAGGTAATGTTAAAGTTAATTTAAATGTCGAAAAACACGAAAGAGAGTTTATTTTGACATTTAATTTTGAAGGTGCTGTGTTTATTCCATGCGATAGATGTAACGACGAATATGAACAAGCCATCGAAAATGAAGTCGTCATATATTTGAAATATGGACATGAATATGAAGAGGAATCGGACGACGTTATCGTCATTCCGTCAGAAGAAGGTGAGTTCGATGTCGCTTCATTGATTTATGAATATATCATTTTGTCGTTGCCTATTCATAGAGTCCATCAAGACGTGAGCGAATGTAATCAAGAGATAATCCAATATCTTGTAAATACATCAAATCAGATTGTAGAGGACGAAGAGATAGATCCACGCTGGAAATGTTTGGAAGAATTAAAAGATAAGAAAGATAATTAATTAACAATAAAAAATAGTGTAAAATGGCACATCCTAAGAGAAGACAGTCTCACACAAGAGGCGCAAAAAGAAGAACACATTACAAAGCAGAAGCTCCAACATTGGCAGTATGTAAAGAAACAGGTACAATCCATGTTTATCACAGAGCTTACTACGTTGACGGCGACTTATACTACAAAGGTAAGTTAGTCATGGAAGGCGCTAAAAATTAATTAATTTAGTTGTTCTAAAAAAAGATTACATCAGGGATGTTGATACGTCACATCCTTAAGAATAAATTTGTTTCATCGAGGTACATCCTTGAAGAAGCAAATTTTTCTTTTATTGACTTGTGACGTTATATTCCAAACAGACTAATATTTTTCAGATTCTCAGTTTCTCGGATTCTCAGTTTTTTCTTATCTTTACAAACCAAAATTTATAACAACAATATGGTCGACATACTTAAGACTAAAATAGAATTCCTGAAAGGCGTAGGTCCGAAACGTGCAGAACTTCTTAACAAAGAACTCGGCATTTTCACGTTTCAAGACCTATTGGAATATTTCCCTTTCCGCTATGTCGACCGCAGCAGAATCCATAAAGTAAACCAAATATATGACGATACAGTCTATTATCAGCTTGTCGGAACAGTGTCGAACGTCAAGTCACACGGCGAACCTCGTACTACTCGCATAAGCGCGACATTTTCCGATGAAACAGGCTCGATAGAACTCGTATGGTTTAAAGGTCTTAAATGGATTAAAAATAAATTCACCCCAGGAAAGAAATATCTCCTATTCGGTAAAGCCAACGTATTCAATAACAGATTTACCTTCACACATCCAGATATTGAAGAATACGATCCAAACGACAAAGTGATGGGCGAAAGTCTACAAGGCGTCTATAATACTACGGAAAAGTTACGTAACGCAGGTCTCGGCACGAAACAGATTGCAAAAATCATCAAGACTTTGGTACTGCAATGTTGGGAAACAATTCCTGAAAATCTACCGCAATCGTTGATAATCCAAGACCGACTTCTTTCCAGAAAGACTGCTTTCTATAAAATTCATCTTCCGCAGAACAGCAACGACATACATCAAGCAACGTCACGCCTCAAATACGAGGAGCATTTCTTCTTTCAACTGAAACTCCTTCTTAATAAAAAGGAAAGAACTCTCAATACTCGTAGCGTCATTTTCAATAATGTAGGCGATTATTTCAATACTTTCTATAACGAACATCTTCCGTTTCCGCTTACCAATGCGCAGAAACGCGTCATCAAGGAGATACGCAGCGACCTTAAGACGGGATTCCAAATGAACCGTCTCTTACAAGGCGATGTCGGTAGCGGCAAGACTATCGTCGCTCTCATGGTGATGCTGCTCGCCCTCGACAACGGATTCCAGGCAGCCCTGATGGCTCCGACGGAGATACTCGCAAACCAACATTACGAGACTATTAAAAAAATGCTCGGCGACATGAAAGTCACGGTGGCTTTGCTTACCGGTTCTACTAAACAAAAAGAAAGAAAGACGATATTGCCGTCTCTCGAAAACGGCGACATCAATATTGTTGTTGGCACACACGCCCTCATTGAAGAAACGGTGAAGTTCAAGCAGCTCGGTCTTTGTATCGTTGACGAACAGCACCGATTCGGCGTGGCGCAACGAGCACGTTTCTGGGAGAAGACACAATATCCGCCGCATACTTTGGTGATGACGGCGACTCCTATTCCTCGTACACTCGCCATGACACAATACGGTGACCTGGATGTTTCAAAAATCGATGAGCTTCCACCAGGAAGAAAACCTATTCAGACCATTCATCTCTATCAGGAACAACGATTACGACTTCTTTCATTCATGAAAAAAGAGATAGCTGCAGGACATCAGATCTATATCGTTTATCCTTTAATAAAAGAGTCGGAGAAGATGGATCTGATAAATCTTCAGGAGGGTTATGAGTCTCTGCTTCGCGACTTCCCGGAACCTGATTATAGAATATGTGTCGTACACGGACAGATGAGTGCCGACGACAAAGATTTCGAGATGCAACGTTTTGTGAAGAATCAGGCACATATCATGGTGGCGACGACTGTGATAGAAGTCGGGGTTAACGTACCTAATGCTTCTGTCATGATTATTGAAAACGCCAACAGATTCGGTTTGTCGCAGTTGCATCAGTTGAGAGGTCGCGTCGGTCGTGGAGCGGAACAATCGTATTGTATCTTAATGACCGACCATAAGTTGACTGGCGAAGGTAAGAAAAGAATGGAGACTATGGTACGTACCAACGACGGTTTTGAGATTGCCGAAGCCGACCTCCAGTTACGAGGTCCGGGAGAGACACAAGGTACACGACAATCGGGAATGATAGAGATGAAGATTGGCGACTTCATGAAAGACGAACCTATAATACGTCACACCAGAAAAATGGTAAACTTGCTGTTAGACAGTGACCCTACACTTTCAAAACCAGAGCATCAGATAACCAAAGACTATTTCAATAAGAACTTCGCAGCAGGCTTCGACTGGGGAAGGATAGGGTGAGGTTTTAGAATTTTAGAATTTTAGAACTTTAGAATTTTAGATATTTTTTAGAATTTTTTCAGGTTTTCAGATTTTCAGTTTCTCAGATTTAAAAAAATCTGTTGTCTGTTGTCTGTTGTCTGTTGACTTTTTTTATCTTTGCAAACAATTCAATAACAAATATTTTAATAGGCTAATTTTATGTCATTATTTCAAGATTACAATTTGAACCCGGCTATACTGAGGGCTATTGATGAGCTGGGTTTCAAAGAACCTATGCCAATTCAACAGGAGACTCTTCCTGTGCTCCTCTCACAAAGAACAGACTTAGTTGGTCTCGCCCAGACAGGTACCGGAAAAACAGCAGCATTCGGACTTCCGCTTCTGCAAAACATCGACGCTTCTCAACGTTGTGTGCAGGCTCTTATCCTCTGTCCGACTCGCGAACTCTGTGTTCAGATTAGTAAGGACCTGAAAAATTATTCCAAATATATTCCTGAGATTCTCGTCGTTCCTGTCTATGGCGGAGCAAGTATCGAAGTCCAATTTAAAGAATTAGCGAAGAAACCTCAGATTATCGTCGCTACTCCAGGTCGTCTCGAAGATATGATACGTCGTAACAAAATCGACTTCTCTAACGTGAGAACCATCGTTCTTGACGAAGCCGACGAGATGCTCGACATGGGTTTCCAAGAAGATGTCGACGCTATCTTAGAATATATGCCTGAAGAGAAAAATATCCATCTCTTCTCAGCGACAATGCCGGTGGAAGTGGAGAAGATTCTCAACCATTATATGACTGACCCAGTCAGAATTTCTATCGGTCAGAAAAATTCCGGTACGGCTAATGTACGTCATATACATTATTTAATTAGAGCCAACGACCGCTACCTCGCACTAAAACGTTTCATAGATTACACTCCTTCAATCTATGGCATCGTATTCTGTAGGACAAAACTCGAAACCCAAGAAGTCGCCGATAACCTTATCCACGACGGTTATAACGCGGCATCACTTCACGGAGATTTGTCGCAAGCTCAACGCGATTTGGTGATGAATCACTTCCGTCAAAGATATTTGCAGATTCTTGTCGCTACCGACGTCGCGGCTCGTGGCATCGACGTAAGCGACCTTACACATATTATTAATTATAACCTTCCTGACGAGACTGCTGTCTATATCCACAGAAGCGGTCGTACAGGTCGCGCCGACAAGACCGGCGTTTGTCTCAGCTTGATTCACTCTCGCGAGAAACATAAGATTAAAGCTATCGAGAAACAATTAGGTCAGAGCATTGAAAGAGCGATGGTGCCATCAGCAAAACAGGTGTGCGAGAAACAATTGTTCAATCACATCGACCGTCTCGAGAAAGTCGACATCATGCGCTCCGACATAGAAGATTATCTTCCTATAGCTTTCAGAAAACTGAATTGGCTGAGCCGTGAAGACCTGATTGCGAGAGTTGTGGCTCTTAACTTCAACCGTTTCTTAGATTATTATAAAGATGCTAAAGATCTTAACTTCGACGATACAAAACCTGAGAAGAAAGAGAAAAAAGCAAAAGGCGAGAAGAAAGACTACGACGACAGCGGATTAATGCGTCTTTTCTTCAGTAAAGGTAAGAAAGATAAAATTAAACCTAATCATATCATCGGCAAGATTAATGACGTTACCGGAACTAAAGACATTCGTATCGGCAGAATCGATATGATGGAGAATTTCTCTTTCGTAGATGTCGATGAGACACAAGCACAGTTCATCGTCGATTGTTTCGCCGACGAGAGAAAAAATAAGGAAGGAATCCGTGTCGAGATTACTGTTACCGACCCTAAACCTAAGAAGAAAAAGGAGAAGAAGCAGTTCGACGACGACAGACCTGAACGCAAAAACCGCGACAAGTTCGGCGACAGAAGCTATAAATTTGAAGAGAAGAAAGGCAAGAAGAAAGAAAGTCGTAAAGATTCCAAGAGAGACAGAAGAGATTCTAAGAAAGAATCCGGTCGCAGAGGAAAGGGAAGAAGCAGGTAGAATCTAAGAATCTGAAAATCTGAAAACTTGAGAATTTGTTTGACGTAGAGACGTATGAATGATACCTATAAAATTAACCAAACATTCATGCGTCTCAAACTATAGAATAAATGCAGGACTGTTTCACCTTCTAATCGTACATCGATAGAAGTCTCTCCATCTTTTGTTTGATAGATGACGATTTTTTCATTTGTTTCCCTCATATATTTTATCCTACATCTTCCTAAATGAAGTCTTTAAGTCAAATCCATGACTAATGATTTTGGTCTCATTGTCGGGTTCGGGAATCGGATCTTGTTTCATACTCCAAAGATAATTTTCAATATCAGTGTACACATCTCGTTTGTCCAAATCATCTTTAATGTATTTTAACCAATTGGTAGGTTGTTCATTAAATATAACGTTCTTGATGATGCGTCCTGAAATCATATTGAAATAACAAAGAAAAACAGGTGTTTCTATATGTCTGAAAATTTCTTCGTCTTTCCATGATGATTCTTTAATAGAATTGATAGGATATTTAGATAGATGTTTTTCCTGTGGCAACCGGATTTCTTGCCCGATTTTTTTTAGAAAATCATTAATGTCTTCAACTTTTTTGTTTGTCAATTCGTAAGGAATGACAATCTGTTGTTTAGCAAAAATATCGGTGTCGTGGGTGGTGAAGACAGGAATTATGTAGCAGTATGGATAGATGCCTGCGATGGTGTACATTATGACATATTCATCTGATAACCAATCGTCGAAAGGATGATTTCTATCAATGATATATTTTTTTAAATATTTGTAATATTTTGTGTCATTTAGATTTTCTTCTTCTGGAAATCTTAGAAAGATGATGTCGTCTGAAGTATCATAACCAAATCCGAAATAGTCGTAAAAGTCTTTCTTGTTATGCTTGCTTATTATTTTCATAATGTCATTATCAGATTATTTTATTATTTAGTAATCAAAAATCCAGACAGGAATACCTTTTTTCTTAGCTATTTCAATCATGTGCTTTGTTCCGTTTGACTTACCGTTCCAAAATGCAATCAGATGAGTGGCAATGCTTAACATGTCTTCATTTCTTAGAAAACCTGCAATACGCGGATATTTTCCCCAATTGGCAGGAAATAGTATTTTGGTCAACTTATGTTCATCTGCATAACGAATGGCAAGAGTGTCAGCTCCTCTTGCCATACCCGATATTATCGTTATTTGATGCTTTTTAAAATCAGGGAATTTTTCAAATAATTCATCTAATTTCGAAGATAGAAACTCGTAATTGTTAAAGTCACGACCTCCTGCCACAATTATCTTATATGCTTTCAAATAATCATCGTGATATTTCTCGCTTAAAACAGAATGTATTTTTTCATTCATTTTTAATGATTCGTTTTATAGAGAACTCGTATTAACTAAAACATGATTTCATCATATTCTTTAATTGCTTTTTGAAGACATTGATTCAAATATCTAACAACATTTCTTGGCGGCTCAAAACGAGGTTTGATCAATCGCAATGGATCTCCCTCTACGATGCTAGCGAACTTTTTTGCTTCATAAACAAGAAAATATCTATCATAAGTTGAATCCAACAAACTGCCATACTCTTTCAATCGGTTATTCATTTTATAGGCTGTTTCTATATCTGGCGGTGTATTGTAAACTATTGCAAATTTGCTTTCATCGCAATAATCATTTAATAATTCAACAATATCTCCTCGTTTAAATCTGATTGCATATTCGGGTCTGCCTCTGAATGGGAAATGTTCTTCATTTATATTATACGGACAATATGATTGGTCTATTAAATTTCCGTTATGGTCATATAACCAAGCTCTATCATAAGGAAAATTGGTACTTTTGTTAATTGGTATCTGAAAAATGTAAGCACAATATTTTTCAAATCCAATTCGATCCATTTCATTGTGAAGATGTTGCTTAGCTTCTTCAAAAGTCATGCAATATATTTCGCTATATTTCCATGGTTCTGACATGGTTTTACGATAGTACTTTTTATTCCCACATGAATCTATTACATATACCTCTACTTTGAATATTGCCAATCTATCGGGAAATTGGTGATTTTCCGCAAGTTTTTTATATTCTTCAAAAGTCATAATGAATAATTTTATAAAATATCGAGGAATATTCAGAAAGATAATCTTCCTTAAGATTCCTCGATATTAAAAATAAAATAAGCCTACTCTTTGTTGGATTTTCAGCATCCTCCGTTATTTTAGATATTCCATATTGGAAAGTATATGTTTTGCGTATTGCTCTGCAATATTTTCATTAGTCGCTCTCATCTTTTGAAATATTTCAAAGCGCCTTATTATTGAGCGTCTTGCCGTTCCTGATAAATGAGGCAATGTAATAGAAGTAATCAGCAATTCAGGATTTTCGGTTGTGACATCATACATCATGCTTCCTGCACGATTGCCTAAACAAACGCAAAGTTGTGGCTTGACAATTTCTATCTCTTTCTTTAGTATTTCGACATACTCGTTCTTTCTTTTATTGGCATGTTTGTCGGAGGTCTTTTTATCATAAACAAAATACTTACGGGCATCTGTCAGGTAAACCCCATATCCTGCTTCGACAAGTCGAGAAACAAGTGTATGTACCATATAGCCTCCTGTTTTCTTTTGTCTATGCTCAGAATCGTGTAAGCCAAAAGGACTTGACAATACAGCGTCTTTGCAATCTTGATAGCATTCTCCTCTCAATGGGTCTTGTGCGATAAGCATTATTCGAGCTTGAATGCTTTGTATATTAAACCAAGTCGGCAAATCCAGTCCAATGGAACCTTTATTCAACTTCTCAAAATCTGCTTTGAACATCTGATGTTTAATCGGCATTGTTATGGCAGTTGTGTCATCATAACCATCGAATGGTTTAAGTTCGTCGGTAAATTCATCCTGCCATTGCTTGTATGAATAGTCATAGCATTTTTGCATTTGTTCATAACGGGCATTAAGCAAAGAAAGACTATCTACACCTAAAATTTCTTCTGCAATTAATTCTGGAATTTGGTATGTCAAATGACATTTGTTACAAAATAAGTTTTTCATCATTTATTAATTTTTTGAATTACTTTTAAGTTATACACAAAACCGCTGAAATTATTACCATTTTTGGTATAAATTTAATTTGCGATATAATTAATGCTTTGGTTTTTCAATAATCCATCTGTATGGATCTCCACCTTGTTGAATAGTCTGCGCATCAGAAAAACCAGCCGCTTTAATTGCATCTCTAATTTCAGAAGAATTAGGATTGCCGTGAGAATGGAAAGAGCTTACTTGTAAAATATATCCTTTGGGAATTTTTACAATCTGCTGTTTAGCTGTCAATCTAAAACAATATAAAGTCATAACATAATGTATTAAATTTCGCCTACTCTTTTGATAAGGTTTTCGGCTTACCCTTCTTAATAAATTGCTATGTGTGCGGACAAAAAGAAAGCGTGTGGCTGTCGGCAAATCTACTCTGATGGGCTCTGGTAAACCTCGGTTGATAAATAAGCAACAGTCCTCACGCTATAACATAGCGAGAAGGGTAACGACTTATTCCCAACCATTAAAATTTACCAGATTTTATCAGAGGAATAAAGCAGTAACACTCTCGTGTTTTATTCAAATATGTCTTGTCAGTACATTGGCTGACACAACAAAATTAAAATAAATTTTGAAAATGTGTGATGTTTTCCCTTGATTTTTTTTGGACTGTTGCAATATCATTCGTTTTTTAACAGTTATACACAGAACCACTTAGAATTATTACCATTTTTGGTATAAATTTTAAAAATTTTATTTTTTTACGTCTTGCTATGCTGATTATGTTCAATTGTATTTGCGATGTTGCGGTAAGAGTAAGAGCTAAACTGTATTTTATAAAAACAATTATTTTGTATCTTTGTCTTCTGTAAAAAATTAGATTATGATCACTTTCATAAATATGTTAAGCCAGATGGCTCCTTATCTGCTGTTGGGATTTCTGATGGCAGGTCTGTTGCATGTTTTCGTGCCAGCGAATTTCTTTGAGCGTCATCTCTCGAAAGAGAATTTTAAATCGGTATTACTCGCCGGATTGATAGGGATTCCATTGCCTTTATGTTCGTGCGGCGTCATCCCGACAGCAATATCACTGAGGAAAGACGGAGCCTCACGCGGAGCGACAGTAGCCTTTATGATTTCAACTCCGCAAATCGGTGTCGACTCAATCATCGCGACTTATTCCATGATGGGACTGCCTTTCGCTATAGTGCGTCCTTTGGTGGCATTGCTGACATCGATAGCAGGCGGCGCGGTAACCACATGGTTCTCAAAAGATGAAATCGTGGTGCGACAAAATAATTGCTGCGAAGTAAAGTCAAAAACCAAGAATAAATTCGTCGAATTGTTGAGATACAGTTTCATCGATTTGGTACAGAACATCGGTAAGTGGTTGGTAATTGGTTTGATAATAGGAACCTTGATAACCGTCTTGATTCCGGATTCGTTCTTTGCCAACTTGAATCTCCCGTCGATAGTGACGATGCTGATAGTCTTGGCTGTTGCCGTCCCGATGTATGTATGTTCCACAGGCAGCATTCCTATCGCAGCAGCTTTGATAATGAAAGGACTGTCGCCGGGAGCGGCTTTGGTATTGTTGATAGCAGGACCTGGAGTGAGCGTGGCGTCGCTGTTAGTAGTAGGAAAATCATTGGGAAAGAAACAGCTGTTATTCTATCTAGGTTCTATAATAACAGGTTCCATAATCGGAGGATTGTTTGTAGATTATTTCTTGCCGAGAGAATGGTTTACGATTACTTCATTATGCGAAGCAGGAAGCCATTGCGCCATCGAAGGCAGCGCTTTGACAGCCTCATGGTTCGAGATAATATCAGGAATTATTTTAGTTTTACTTTTAATAAATGCATTTATGTTAAAATTTTTTAAAAATAGTAGAGACGTCACCCCTGTGGCGTCTTCAGACAATGTCACCCCTGTGGCGTCTTCAGACGACAACCAAGTCATCTATCGTATTGAAGGAATGTCGTGTAATCATTGTAAAAATTCTGTAGAGAAAGCCATCAGAGGATTGGAAAATGTTGAGAATGTGGAAGTCGTTTTAGGAAAGAAAGAAGCTGTTGTCACAGGAAAACCATCCGACGAAGATGTCAAGAAAGCTGTCGAAGAATTAGGCTTCGAATTTAAAGGAAGAAAATGATTCGGCTATTGACAGTTGAACTTTTCTTTATAATAAATTGTAATAACATTATTAGAAACAAATTCTCAGATTCTCAATTTTTCAGTTTCTCAGATTTGAACAAAATCTGTCCGCAATTATAATAAAATAAGAGTTACGGATATTTAATTTATTTTTTATATGTCCGTAACTATATTTTTTTTAATATTTGCGGATAAATAAAAAATCTTTGATATGAATAATATTGTCGGAAGAATTAGATGATCTGTTTTAGAAAAATGTCAAGAAATACAAAAATCTTCTCAATAAAAATTCATAAATCATTAGCAAAGCAATTTATAGAAATCCCATTTATTTACATTATTTACAAAATCACATAATATTTTGTAATTATTACGTTATCTTTGCGACTAATATACTGACAGCTGAAAGCTGACAGTCAACCGCTAAAAAATATCTTATGAAAAATAAAGCCATAATGCCTATAGTTTATTCCGTCATTCTTGCTGTCGGAGTTTTATTTGGAATTTATATTGCACAATCAAATGGAGTTGTCACAAAAAAATCTGGTGACAATTCATTGTTTATTAACGACATCTTTTCTCTTATCGATGAAGAATATGTCGACACTGTCAATATGAACGACATTCAGATGAAAGCCATCACTCACGTATTAGAGTCGAT
Source organism: Bacteroidales bacterium (assembly GCA_045606705.1). Lineage (GTDB taxonomy): Bacteria > Bacteroidota > Bacteroidia > Bacteroidales > F082 > Limimorpha. Next base: position 33,137 of record JAZUSL010000093.1, on the reverse strand, counting down.
GGATCCTCATAGCGAATACATAAAACCGGAAATTCTCGATGAGGTGAACGAGAATCTACAAGGTAGTTTCCATGGTATCGGAGTAACGTTCAGAATAGAAAAAGATACCATCGCTATCATCAGTACCATCAAAGGTGGTCCTTCTGAGAAAGTTGGTGTTATGGCGGGCGACAGAATAGTTTACGTTGGAGATTCTCTCGTGGCGGGAAACAAAATCACTAACAAAACAGCGATGAGTCTTCTGAAAGGCGAGCGCGGAACTAAAGTAAATATCAAGATTAAGAGACGTGGCGTTGATGATCTGCTCGACTTCACCATTACCAGAGACGTGATACCGACATACAGCGTTGATGTCGCTTATATGATTGACGATGAAATCGGTTTTATCAAGATGACTAAATTCTCCGCCACCACGCATAAGGAATTTGTCAAAGCTGTTAAGAAACTTAAAGACGATGGCATGACAAAACTTATCCTTGACTTGAGAGGCAACACCGGCGGATATCTCGGTGAAGCTGTCGGCGTCGTAGACGAGATGCTGGCAGATAACAACCTTATTGTATATACTCAAGGAGAACATCGCGACCGCTCATATATATTTTCACGTCATAGAGGTCTTTGGGAGAATAACGATGTCGCCGTGCTCATCGACGAAGGTTCCGCTAGCGCGAGTGAAATCGTCGCCGGCGCACTTCAAGACAACGACAGAGGTGTCATCATCGGACGACGCTCTTTCGGTAAGGGCTTGGTGCAAGAACAATTCGACCTAGGTGATAATGGCGCAGTACGTCTTACGGTGGCACGTTACTACACTCCTACAGGACGTTGTATCCAGAAACCTTTCACCGGCAATAAGGAAGAATATCTCTTGGAAGAATATACACGTTATGAAAGTGGTGAGATGTTCAATGTCGACAGCATCCACTTCGCCGACTCACTGAAATATATAACTCCTGGCGGTAAGACGGTTTATGGAGGCGGCGGTATAATGCCCGACATCTACGTCGCTCTGGAAAACGACAGTACGCGTTATTTCTTCAATAAGATGGCAAACAATAGTATCTTGTTCCAGTATGCCTTCGATTATACTGACACTCATCGTAAAGATATCTTGAAATATGGCGACGCTAAGACCTTCAACGAAAAATTCGTCTTCACCGATGCCATGTTTAATGAGTTGATGCGACGCGCTGAAGCAAAGAACATCAAAGGTAATGCAAAGGAGAAGGCAAAAGCTAGAGAACTCTCAGAACCATTGTTCAAGGCTTATGTGGCAAGAGACGTCTTCGGCGATGAAGCTTTCTATATGCTTTATGAACCTATAGACGACATCCTAAAGAAAGCTGTCTCAGTGTTGAAAGATTGAGAACCAAGCAGCATATGGGGACGTCCCCATATAACTTGAATTATTGCTGTATAACCAAAAATGATTATGGTTTTATCTTATAAATACCAAAATAGTTGTAATGATTGTAAAATGTTGTTTGTCTAATTTTGCGCCATAATAATTAACAATATTTTTACACAATGACAGGAAAAAAAATAACGCTTAAGATGATGCTTCTGTTAAGCTTCATTTCTATTTTTCAAATTACTTCTTTAGCCCAAAACGACGAAAGTGAAGCCAATATCTTTGGTCACGTTTTAGATGCTTCAAATCATGAACACATGCCGTATGTGAACATTTACATTAAAGGTACAACCTTAGGTACCGCTACCAACGACCACGGTCACTACATCTTAGAACATCTTCCAGTTGGAACACATACTGTAGTGGTTTCTTTCATGGGTTATAAGACTATTGAACAACCTGTCACTCTCAAGGCAAATCATTCTGTTGAGATGAATTTCATTCTTGAAGAAAATACAATATTGATGAAAGATGTTGTCGTTTCTGCCAACCGTTATGAAGTAGACAGAAAAGAAGCGGCGACTATTGTTAACGTTTTGACTCCTAAAATCTTCACGGCTACCAATTCGGTCAACCTCGCTGAAGGTCTCAACTATCAACCTGGATTGCGTGTCGAGAACACATGTCAGAATTGTGGAGTAAACGCAGTTCGTATCAATGGTTTGGAAGGCAAATATTCGCAGATTCTCATCGACAGTCGTCCGGTGTTCAGTTCGTTGGCAGGCGTTTATGGATTGGAGCAGATTCCTGTCTCGATGATTGACAGAGTGGAAGTCATCAGAGGAGGCGGTTCTGCCATATTCGGTTCAAGTGCAATTGGTGGTGTCGTCAATATCATCACGCGCGAACCTTTACGTAACAGTTTGGAAATATCCAACACAACGCAACTTATAGGCGGCAAGTCGTGGGACAATGTCACTTCTATGAATGCCGCTCTCGTGAGTTCTAACCGTAAAGCCGGCGCTACCATCTTCGGAATGAGCCGCGACAGACAAGGTTACGACCACGACGGCGACGGATACACCGAACTCGGAATGCTTAAAGGTACGTCGTTGGGCATGCGTGCCTATTACAGATTCTCAAACCAATCCAAACTCACGGCAGAATATCACGCGATGCATGAATTCCGTAGAGGCGGCGACAGCATTCACATGATGCCTCATCAAGTTACTGTGGCTGAACAGGCAGAACATTATATCCACGGCGGTGGTCTCACCTACGACTTCATCTCGAAAAACCTGAAAACTCGTTTCTCACTCTACACCTCTTTGCAGAAAGTGGATCGCAACACATATTACGGAACCCAATACGATATCAACGCTTACGGAACTTCCAACGACTTCAGTTGGGTCTCGGGAGGACAATATAATCAGACATTTGAAAAATGCATTTTCATGCCTTCGGAATTTGTCGCCGGCGTGGAATATTCGATAAACAATCTTGAAGACATACAACTCGCATACGACAGAACTTTGGTGCAGAATATCAATATCGCGAGTGTCTTTGCTCAGAACGAATGGAAAAATTCGAGAATGGGATTTCTGATAGGAGCGAGAGTCGACAAACATAATCTCATTGACAATGTCGTCGTTAGTCCGAGAGCCAACTTCCGTTACGTGTTTTTAGAGAACCTGACTGGACGTCTCAGCTATTCTTCAGGTTATCGCGCGCCGCAGGCTTTCGACGAAGACTTGCATATCATGGCTGTAGGCGGCGAAGTCGCTATCATAAGTCTCAGCCCCGATTTGAAACCTGAATATTCCAACAGTTTCAGCGGATCCTTGAATTGGTCATCGAATATCAAAGGCGGAGCGTTCAACATCTTGGCGGAGGGTTTCTACACCACATTGGACGATGTCTTCATCTTGAAGGAAAACGGCACCGATGCTCAGGGCAACATCTTGATGGAACGTTGCAACGGCTCTGGCGCATACGTTGCCGGTGTCAACTTGGAAGCCACCTACACTCCAATGAAAGACTTCAATATGCAGCTCGGCTACACTTTCCAACAAAGCAGATATAAAGAACCTGAGGTGTGGTCGGAAAATCCTGACATCAAACCGCAGACTCGTATGTTCAGAACTCCTGACCATTACGGATTCTTCACTATGGATTACACTATGTTAGACGCGCTGAATATCGCTTTGACAGGAACTTATACAGGAAGTATGCTTGTACAACATTTCGCAGGTTACGTCGCTGAAGACGAAGAAGTGGTTACGCCGGATTTCTTCGACATGGGAATAAAAGTATCTTACGACATCAAGTTGTCGAACAACAGCACGATGCAGTTTAACGGCGGCGTGAAGAATATCTTTAACGCATACCAAGACGATTTGGATAAAGGCGCAGACCGCGACGCCGGTTACATCTACGGACCAAGTCTGCCACGAACATTCTTCTTGGGAGTGAAGTTAGGATTATAAAACTATATATTAATAATAGGTGTATAGAACCGTTACTTGATGTTATGGTTCTATACACCTATTAATATATAGTGCCTATGACACAAAACGAGGTCTGTTGATAAAAAAAACTTAATTTTTTTTAAGTAAGTGATTAATTGTATTAAAAATATTTATACTTTTGTAAGTTCAAAGATTAGTACTAAGCATAGAACACAACAATTTTTAACACAATTAGAAACTTGAAAGATAAAATGTTACATATTATACTGATTCTCAACCAGTTAATTGCAACGGGGGGGGTAAATTAGGATCTCTAATTTCCGAATCTCTCATTTGTAACATTCAACTATTAACTATCAGCCGTCAGCACCCAGCTGTCAGATTCTATCCAAAACCAAAACCTTTCTTTTTAGCTATCAGCCGTCAGCTATCAGCTGTCAGTCTCTATCCAAAACCATTATTTTTAAGCTACCAGCCATTCTCAGATTCTCAGATTCTCAGATTCTCAGATTCTCAGTTTCTCAGATTCCCATCTTCATTCAGAATTGTCAAGAACTTGATACAGAAACTGTGTCACGTCTTTTCATATATAAATTTTAGTTATAGAACAAATATAACGACTTATAACAATTCATTTATTATTAATTAAAATTTTTTATTATGAAATTTAAAACATTTATTCTGACATTCCTGATGATGATGTCGTGTTCGATTTCGTTCGGACAAGGATCATTAACAGGAAGTGCAACAACAGAGGCGCAACTCTGGATGCATCTCAATGATGACGAAATTGGTACCATTAGCTTGGCTAATGATATTAAAATCACTGCGACTTGCCCAATTCCTAATGGTAAAAAAGTTACCATCGACCTTAATGGTCACAAATTATTTACCGAAGAGGAAATATACATCATTAATAATGAAGGTAAATTAACCATTACAGACAATTCTGAAGGAAAAACAGGTACTATTTCCTCTACTCTTGGTATCTATAATGGCGTAACTCCAACCAGAACCAGCGTTACCGATGTCAAATATGATAGAGTACTGACCATCAATGGCGGTGTGTTCAATAGCAGCTCTAAAAATGGAAATGCAGCAACGATCTACAACTATCGTGGTGTCATTAAAATCAATGGCGGTGAATTCTACGGAGAACATTCAGCTATTACCAACTATGGTATGGCAACAATTGCAAACGCATATATAGAATGTCTTAACCGCGACAATGGTGCAGCAGCTATCATCAATGACTACGAAATCACGTACGGAGAAAATGTAAATATCGTAGGTATATATACTACCGTAACTGGAACTGCTTATACAACCGGTACAGAACCTACATATCTCTTCGCTGAATTGAAGAATGGCACCAAATATCCAAGCCTTCAAGCAGCTCTCGACGCCTGCACTACTGGCGACAACACCATCAATCTTCTTTTCCACAATAGCGATGACGCAACAGTAAGCCAAAAAGAAGGTGTTAATATCACTATCGATGGTAACGGTTACAAAGACAAACAATTTGAATACACTGGTACTATCTATGTTAATGGCAACTCACGCCACACAGGCACTGAAACATTGACAATACAAGATGTCAACTTCGTTACAACAGACAACAAACACGACTTCATTTCATGTAACAGTGGTACCGATCCAGTTATAAGATATGCTCACAATGTGACAGTTCAAAACTGTAACTTCACTGCTACACAAGCAAGTACAGAAGTTGTTGCATTGCGCTTCCGTCAATCATATAATATTAATGTTGTAGATAGTGAGTTCACAAACTTACACTCTGCAATGTGGGCTACAGGTACTTCAGGTATTGCATTTGACAAAATCAAAGCTACTAACTGTAAAGAAGGTGGTATCTCAGTAGGTACATCTACAACTGTAAGTGTTAAGAACTCTACAATAGCCGGCGCACAATATGGTGTTCGCGCTGACGGTTCTGGAGCTTACAGCTTGACTGTTGAAAACAGCGAATTAACAGCTGAAGTTCCTGTCATTGTACGTAACACAACAGGCGAATACAACCTCACAGTTAAAGAAGACGCTACTTTGGCATCAACAAACAACGGACCTCAAGTTGTTGTTACAAAAGGTAGAGACAATGCAGATTACATAGTTCCAACATCTGATGTAAACGTAACACTCTACGACAACGTAACAAGCACATTCGGTTTGACAGCAAAGATTGGCAACGCTTTCTATGCAACACTCCAAGACGCTGTAGATAATGCTAAAACAGGTGAAACTGTCACTTTGATTGCCGACAATTGCAAAGAAGACGTAACAGTAAATCAAGCCCCTAATTACGCTATTACTATTGACGGTGATGGAAAAACTTTCAAAGGCACTATCACTGTTGACGGCAAGAGCGCAAGATATGAAACTACAGCTCTCACCATCAAAAACGTAAACTTCGACGCTACAGAAGGTATTTCAGCTGACGCTTGTATTAATTTAGGTGTAAGTGGAAATACTGACACTCGTTACACAAACAAAGTTACAGTAGAAAACTGTACTTTCACTGACAACGATTATTCATCTGTTGCTGTTAAATCTTATACTGGCGGCGATCGTAATCTTGTAGTTAAAGATTGTGAAGCAACCGGTATGCATAGCTTATTACAACTTGCTAACGTTGAAGAAGGTTTAATAGTTGACAATTGTACTGCTAATACAAAGAACGGTCTTAACTTAGGTTCTTCTGCAGGTGTTGTAATCAAGGATTCTGAAATCTCTGTTCAAGGTTATGCAGTTCGTATCGGTGCAACTTCTGAGGGTGCCAGCGGTGCAATAACACTTGAAAATAACACATTGAAGACCAACAACTCAGAAGGTGACGCTGTAATCGTTGTACGTGGTAATGCTGTTACTCAAGTCGACCTCTCAATGGAAAAGAACGTCGTTTCTGGTGCAACTCACATCAGCGGTAACACAGCAGCTACAAAAATCGCTGCCGACGCTAACTACTGGGATGGAAAAGAAGCTCCTGTAGCAACAACTCCAGTTGATGTATTCTCATATTATGCAGAACTTAATGCAGATGGCACTATTAAAGAGGAATCATTAAAGAGCAATGTTGTTGCCAAAATCGGTGAGGCTCAATATACATCTCTCCAAGCAGCTATCAACGCAGTTAAAAATGGTGAGAAAATTACTTTGGTGAGCGATATTACTGAAAACGTAACTCTCACAGAAAAAGTAGGTCTTTACTATACAATTGATGGTAGTGATAAGACAATGAATGGTAGTATTACAGTCAACCCATTGTCAGATACAAACGATAACAGACGTATTACTATCAGCAATATCAATTTCGTAGAAAATACAGACACTGATGTTGATTTCATTTCAGCTGTAAAAACCAACCACTATCCTCGTTTGACAATAAGTGGTTGCGACTTTACAGGTTCTGGTAATGTTGGTGCTGTTGTTGCTGTTCGCTTGAAATCTTCACACTCTGTAGTTATAGAAAACTGTACAGGTACAGGTCTCCACTCATTCTTACAGAACACTGCCGGTTGGAACCTCACTATCGACAAGGTGAAAGTGTACAATGCTGCAGAGGGTGGTTTCGCACTCGGTACTGTACAAGGCGTGACTGTCAAGAACTGTGAAATCAACGGCGGTCGCTATGGTATCCGTCTCGATGGTCAATACAATAACAACGCTGTTATTGAAAGCAATAAGATTAACGCATACATTCCTGTAATTGCACGTAGAGCAACATTTGAAAATGTTAATTTCACTTTCTCAGGTGAAAACGTAATGGAACAAACTAACGATGATGAAGTTTGGTTTGTTATAGACGGTGATGACAGCAAATATCATGAAGGAAATGTATCATTAGAAGACATTCCTGCTGCAACAGGTAAAGTCCTCGTAACATTAGAAGATGAAGAAAGTCATGCTGGCATCCACGGTCTTGTTGCTAAGATTGACAACGTTTGTTATTCAAGTCTCCAAGACGCTGTAAGTAAAGCTGAAGACCAAGATGTAGTTACTCTTATAGCTGATGTAACCGAGGATGAGGTACTTATCACACAAAAGGCTGACGTTGACGTTACTATTGATGGTAACAACAAAACATTCACTGGTCACATGACCATATTCGGTAGCGGACGCCACACTGGTGCTGAAACATTGACCATCAAGAATGTAGTGTTCCAGGCTGTAGTCGATAATGATGAATGTATCGCCAGTGCAAAACAAATCAATGGCGTAAACTCATACGCTCACAACGTGACAGTTGAAGGATGTACATTCAAAGGTAACGACACATATTCAGCAGATAACACCTTCGCAATCCGCTTCCCTTCTGGTGGAGTTGGATATGACTTGACAGTTACGGGCTGTACAGCCGACGATAAAATGTTCGGTCTCCTTTGGGTAACTCAGGTTGGTGGTGAACTCATTGTTGACAACTGTACTGCTGAAGGCGTGAAGGAAGGTATCGTATTGACCAGCACTACAAAAGCAACAATCACTAACACCACAATCGATGCTTCGAATGTGGCTATCCGTGCCGGACAGGCAGGCGCTGCCGACGGAACAATCAATGAATTCACATTCAACAACAATACATTGAAGTCAAATGACATCGCCATTCAAATTCGTGGCAATGCTACAGACTCAAAACTCTCAATGGAAAAGAACGTTGTTTCTGGTACAATACACATCAGCGGTCATACTGCTGCAACACAGCTCGCTATCGACGCTAACTACTGGGATGGAGAGGAAAATCCTGTAGCAGATCCTGCTATCCGTGTCAACTCATACTATGCAGACGCTGAACTCCAAAACTTAGTACACAACTACCATGGTGATAACTTCATCGGTTATACAGATGAATTTAAAATCTGGGGCGAAGTATGGGGTAACGCATTTGACTCCTTCGTTATCAAAGTCCTCGATAAGAATGGCGAAGTAATGGGTACAACAAGCCTCAATGACGTAGATGGTTTCATTGATGGTGACGTAACTGCTACTTGGAGCTTATTGTTCGATGTTGCATCTAATAGTGACCCATATTGGACAATGTCATGGGAAACACGTCCTACAGTTGCAAACATGCCTGCTTCTGTTGAACTTTATGTTGACGGACATAAAGTCGGTGAAGGTCCTGTTCAATTGAACAATCCAGATAACCTTGAAAAGAAAACTGTTGCTATTGTAGATAATGATGGTTATATCAAGGTATTCTACGCTTCATTCGATCAAGCTTACAAGGCATCTAAAACAGGTGATGTACTTGAATTGCTCGAAACAGCTGTTATTACAAATACAAGCAGTTGGGTAAACTATTCTACAAGACAAATTACAGTAAATGCTCGTAACATCAATCCTGCATTCCGTGTACAAGACAATGCATACGTATGGTTCGGTGGCATGACAATTAATTCTTATGACGGTTACTGTATCATCGTTGGTGCAGAAGACGCTTCTTCTGGTGCTGATGTAGAAATTTATGGTGGTACTTACAATGGTGAAACAACTGCTATTTCTGTCACAAAAGGTGATTTACAAATATTGGGTGGTACATTCCAAGTTGAGCCTTACGAAGGTAGCTACGAATACACCATCAACTGTATTGATGCTGCTTACAACAATAACGATGCCGATGTATCTATTCAAGGTGGTAAGTTCTATAATTTCAATCCACAGAATAACGCAGCTGAAAGTCCTGGTACAAACTTCCTTACTGCTAAATATGCAGCATATGAGGATGCCGATAATTATTGGAATGTTGTTCCGGCTGAAGCTATGATAGTGGATAATGGAAAAACTCAATATTATGCAACACTCCAAGATGCTGTCAGTGCAGCAACAGATGGTCAGACTGTAACATTATGTAAAAATATCAATGAATCAGTAAATATCAGCAAGCTCGAAAAGAATATCACAATCGATGGTAACGACTATGGTACAACTCGTCAAATGAAAGGTTTATCTATCGGTTCTGATGATAACAATCTCGATGCTGGTGTTGTTACAATCAAGAATATAGCATTTAATGGTAAAGGTCTTAGCGTAAAAGAATTGGCTAATGTAACAATCCAAAACAATACTTTCACAAATATTACCGAAGGCAATGCTATTACAGTTATCTGTGATAATCTTACAGAAAAAGTAAATGTAAGCGCTAACACAATTACAAATGTTGAAGCAGGTACAGGTATCCGTATCCGCAACGCAAAAGAAGCTGCAGTTACTGGCAATAAGGTTAGCGAAATATTCAATAACGCTATCTTGTTAGAAGGTAATACAACTGGTGATATTGCTGTTACAGACAACGTTTTGAGCAATTGGGGCAAAGATGTTGAAGAGAAAGGTCGTGCCATCCGTATTGTAAAAGGCGAAAACACAAATGCAACAATCACTGGTAACGCTATGTTACATGACAATGCCCCAGAACAATTCGTTAAGATTTCAGGCAATACAGAAAATGTTAATGTAAACGAAAACTACTGGAACGGTCAAAATCCTTTCGCAGAAGAATTATTTACAGACGACAACAACTACAACGCTTATCCACAAAGTTACTATGCAAAATATGATGCAGCAACAAATGAGCTTTCAGAGTTGGTAACAATCAGTTATGTAGCTAAGATTGGAAAAGTACAATACTTGACTTTCGCAGACGCTCTCAACGCTGTACAAAACAATGAAACAATCACAGTATTAAATGTCGAAGGTTCAGAAAGTGGTGAAATCGAATATACAAATGCTATCGAGTTCACTATCACAGGTACAGCTCCTGACTATGCTCTTCCTATCGTTACATTCCAAAATGCAAAAGTAAACATCAAGGACGCTGAAATCCTTATCCCAGAACTCGACGCTCGTCAAAATGCAACTATCAACGTTATCAACTCAACAGTTTACGATGCAGGTGGTGATGGTATTGTTAAGTCATACTACAATGGTGCTATCTATATTGATGCTAACTCAACAGTTTACACAATGCAAGTTACAACAATGGGTTACATCACAGTTGCTGGTACATTGAACGCTACATGGCAAACTAATGTCTATGGTAACGGTTTGATTACTCTTAATAATGGTGCTACATTTGCTACAGCTGGCTTGAATTTGATAGCTAAATATTATGAAGGTCGTGACAATACAGACGAAGAACGTGTTGGTAAACCAGCAGAGATCGTAGTTAACGGTGCTAACTTCACAGTAGGTAAGGTTTATTCAGCAAGTGGTGCAGACTATAGCTACAATGCAGACGGATATGGTATCAACGTTGGTACTATTGAGGGTAAGTCAGCTATCTTGACTATCAAGAATGGCGGTAATGTTAACATCTATACAGGTAATGGCAAGACTGCTAACATCGGTGCCGACGGTACAGTTAATATTGATGCTTCTACATTCAATGTAGAATGCCGCGCTGAAAATGGAACAGCTACTTTAGCTAACAACGGTACAGTCAACGTAACAGGTACAGCAAGCATCAACATCAAGAAGCTCACAGGCTATGCTCTCAACTTCACAGATGTAACAATCGCTGACGCTTATATCGGCGGTGGTGTCAATGCATTTGGTACTAATAACTTCACTGGTGAAACAAATGTTACAGGTACATTTAGCGTAGGATATAACAGTGCTTCAGCAGCTCCTGTCGTTGTAAACGTTACAGGTAACTTCAACGGTGGTAATGTTTTAATTGGAAGCAGCAACGAGCACGTTCTTAACCTTGGTAACGCTGAAGGTAATCGCACAACAGCTCACTTCGGTCAACTCGGTGCTTTCGGAGATGTAAACATCGTCAATGCTGATGTAACATACGGTTATACTTTCATCAGAAACGAATTTAATGTTATTAATTCAACTATGGCAATAACACATGCTAATACATACTTCTCTGGTAATGCTAAGGTTGTTGTTGACAACTCATCATGGAATCTTTCTGGTCACGCTAATATCGGTAGCTATGGTGGAGATATGTATGGTAATGCAGACATAATTCTCAAGAATGGTTCTGTCATGAGGGGTACCAAGTTAGGCATTGAAGTTAGTGGAGATTATGAAGTTAAAGTTACCATTGAAGGCAATTCAAGACTTGAAGCAACTGAACTTACTAACCAAGGTTCTATAGTATTGGCTGATGTTGAAGCTAAGGTTACATCAAATGAATTTGATAATGTACCAACAACATCAGTTGCTTATCATAAAGTAAATTACGTTGAAGGTTCATACGTAGTAGTAGCTAAAGATTATGTAGCTCAAATCTATGATGTAAACAACAATACAAATGACGACAGAAGATACGAATCACTCGCTGAAGCTGCAACAGCTGCTCAAGACGGTGAGACAATCCAACTCTTATGGGAAGAAGGCGATGCAGCTATCGCAATGAACGCTTCTTTCTTTGGCAAAAACGTTACTATCACAGGTACTGCAAAAGTTGACTGGAGCAAGGATTGGTTCTTTGTAGGTCGTGGCGGTGAAGGTAATGCAACTGTAATATTTGATAATGCAAACCTCACTTCAGCTTCAACTAACGTAAACAGCGGATTGGGTATCCACGTTTCAGGCCGTGAAAAGGATACTGATAACAAATATGACGGCACATTGGTAATTAAGAACGGTTCAAACATTGAACTTGATTACCTCATCGACAGAGGATCTATCACTATAGACAATGCAACTCTTACTGTTAATAATGGTTTCGGCATCGCAGGTCGTCCAGCTTCAGAAACAGAAGGCAACAATCCTGCTACAGCTACAATAAGCCTCGAAAACGGAGCAAAACTTATTGTTAACAACCACAACGGTATGGGTGTCGGTCAAGCTGCAAGAGATCCAGAAGGTTACGGTATCATGAATATTGATGAAACATCAACATTCGAGACAACACAAAGCTTCTTAGTAACAGCTAACGGTACAATGAACGTCAATGGCGGTAATGTGAATATTGCTGGTACATTAACTAACAACGGTACTATGGTCGTAGCAGCTGAGTCAAATGTTGAAGTTACAGGAAATCTCAATGTCAATGGCACACTCAACAGTGCAGGTAACATCACAGCTAATATCGTAAAAGCACCAACTGCAACAATCCAACTCACTGGTGGTATCTACACAACAGAGCCACAAGACGGCTGGTGCGCTGAAGGTTATGGTGCATTCCCATACGATGAAAACTCATGGATCGTAAGAGAAATCGAAGGTGAACAAACAATAGCATTACATGCAGGTTGGAATTGGATGTCATCATACATCTCAAAATTCGATACAGATGGTTTGACAATGTTAACAACTAAATTAGGTGAAAATGGTGTACAAATCAAGAACAATTTAGGTTCACTTACAAATGGTGGTGATACCTATGGTTGGTATGGTACACTTAATGCAGTTTCTGTAAAAGAAATGTACAAGGTCAACGTCGTGGAAGCACAAGAATTCGAATATGAAGGTAGTTATGTTAACTATGATGAATGCGTAATTCCATTGTATAAAGGATGGAACTATATCGGTTACCCAGTTAATGAAAGAATGAGTCTTGCTGATGCTTTGGCAGAATTAGACGCTAATGTTGGTGACGTTATTAAAGCACAAAACGGAACAGCTGTTTATACAGAAGAAGAGGGATGGTTCAGTTTTGACTTAACAGAATTAGTACCTGGTGAAGGTTATATGTATCAAAATACATCAAATAGCATTAAACAATTAACATATACAACAAAGAAAACAACATCTACAGATTCTGACAACAGAAGCAGCAAGTATTGGACAGTTGACGCAACACAATATCCAAGCAATATGACAATGATTGCCATGACAGATGTTGAAGGTGGCGACTATGAAGTTGCAGCATTCGTAAACGGCGAATTACGCGGTAGTTCACGTCCGGTATATGTTGAATCATTAAATGCTCACATCTTGGTTCTCACAATCAGTGGTGATGAAGTAGCAGAAGTAACATTCAAGTACTACGACATCGCAACAGGTGAAGAAGTAGCATTCAGCAACAGAATCAACTATTCAAACGATGCTGTTGTCGGTTCAATGGCAGAACCTTATATGTTAACTCGCGGTACTACAGGCATTGGCGAAGCTGAAATGAGCCAAGTCAATATCTATCCTAACCCAACAACAACAGGTACAGAAATCAACCTCCAAGCAACATGCGACAAAGTTGAAGTATTCAACGCACTCGGTGTTAAGGTTGCAGAATACCAAAATGTTGACACTATCGATGCTCTTGAAACAGCAGGTATATACGTAATTAGAATTACTAACAACGGCAACGTACAAAATTGCAGATTAGTAGTAAAATAAAATTTGCTTAGAGCAGCGAGCTATGAGTTGTGAGCATTATGCCCATAGCTCATAGCTTAAGGCTCAAAGCCTAAATAAAATCAAAACTCAAAAAAATTAAATCAAACAGATGAAAAAAAGACTGACATTTATCACATTCTTAATGTTGTTCTGCTCAACAGTGTTCGGACAAAGTTACTGGGGAAATGTTCCTGATTATGGATATGAAAGTACCATGAATCTATATGGTACAGTCCAGATTAATGGCGTAGATCAAACCAGAGCAGATTTAGAACTTGCTGCTTTTTGCGGTGATGAGTTAAGAGGTGTAACCCAACCTAAGAAATTAGGTAATAAATACGTATTCTTATTCACAATAGTCGGTAAAGAAGATTATGAGATTATTAAGTTTAAACTCTATGATCCAATTGCTAAGGCTGAATTAGGTTCAGAATATACTATAAAATACATTCCTGATGGATCAGTAGGATCATATGGTAATTATATTCCTGTTAACTTCGTACCAATGTATTGGGATGAATCAGAAATTGTTACTTATGAACATAATATGGTTGTTAATGCACTCATAACTATAGATGGAGAATCGCAGGACAGAGGTGATCTAGAACTTGCCGCATTCTGTGGTGATGAATTGCGTGATATCGCAAGACCTATCTATTTCCCAACACCTCAAAAATTTATCACAACTTTTGATATTGAGGGAAATAATGCAGACAGAATCACTTTTAAACTTTATGATCATTCAGGAAATACTCCTATAGCTTCAATGCCATTGTATTCAGATTATACAATTGACTTTGAAAATGGTAAGATCATAGGTCAAAACCCTCCTATCACTCTCAACTTCGTATATCAATCAGTAGCAAAAGTAGGTGAAACATATTACACTACTCTCGCAGCAGCAGTTGATGCAGCAACAGTTGAAAACAATACTGTAACTCTCCTCAGAGATGCTGAAGGTAAAGGCGTTGTCATCAACAAAAACGTGACAATAGATTTCGGCGGTCACACTTATACATTCAACGAAGGTGTCGGTTCAACAGGCACTCCATCTAACGGTTTCCAAATCTTAAAGGATAACGAAGTAACATTAAAGAACGGTACATTGCAAGTTTCATCAGAAGAAAACGTCGCAAAAACATTCTACACAATTATCCAAAACTATGCTAACCTCACAGTTGAAGATATGACATTAGATGGTACATACTTGGACAAATGGTCAACAGTAGAAAACAATTGGGATTCTTATACACTTTCAATCAATAGCGGTAATGTCGACATCAAAGGCAAAACAACTATTATAGCTAATAATGAAGGTAGCAAAGCTTTCGCATTCGACGTTTGTAAATACCAAAGCTATAAAGCTCCTGTAGTTACCTTAGGTGAAAATGTCACCGTTAGTGGCAATGTAGAATTATCAGGTGGTGAGCTTTACGCAAATGCTGCTCTTCCTATTGTAGCAAAGAAATCTTTTGAAAAAGTTAGTGGTGAAGTTGGCGAAACAGAAGGTTGGGGAACAATAAGTACTCCAATAGCAAATGTAGAAATTCCTTCTAATGATAATCATGACATTTATAGTTATGATGAAATAAATGCAATGTGGCGTTTCTATAAAGGTGAACAAATTGACGGTGTTGAATATCCTTTCACAGAATTTGAATTAGGTCAAGGTTATCTCTATGCAAATAAAGAAGATATCACCATTGAGTTGACAGGTACACTTAATGTAGAACCAGTTGAATTAGATATTACTTATACAACAGAGATGGGAGATCTTGCCGGTTTCAATTTCGTTGGCAATCCATTTGCACACAATATCAGTGAAGCTCACTTCGCAACTACTAATGGCGCACAACTTTCAAATGGTTTCTATGTTGTATCACCAGAAGGTGCTATTGTTGTAAGACCTGCGAATGCGGTCATAGCTCCAATGGAGTCTGTAATGGTTCAAACTGATAAAACAACAAAATTAACTATCAATAATGTCGTATCTCCAGCAAGCAAGAGATCGGAAATCAACAATGGTCAGTTGGAAATCAATGTCGCTAATGCTAACTACAGAGACGTAGCATACGTTTCATTCAACGATGGTAAAGGTCTTAACAAGATTGGTCACCGTAACGCAGAAATCCCGATGGTTTATATCCCTGTTGACGGTGCAAACTATGCCATCGCAATGATGAACCAAGACGTTACAGAAATCCCTGTATCATTCCAAGCAGCAACAATGGGCGAATATACAATCGGCGTTGAAGCACAAGACTGCGAATACGCAATGATGACACTCGTTGACCGTTTCACAGGTATCGAAACAAACCTTTTGATTGAAGACTATACTTTCATCGCTAAGTCGAACGACAGCGCAGAACGTTTCATCATCAAATTGGCTATGGATAACAGTAATGGTGAAGCTAACGAAAACTTCGCATTCATCAACAACGGCATGATGTATATCTACAACATCGAAGGTCAAGGCACAGTTAGCGTATACGACGTAACAGGCCGTCCTGTTGCAGAATACAACGTAGCAACATCAGCAAACATCTCAACATCAGACTTTGCTGCTGGTATGTATATCATCAGAATGTCAGACGAAAACGGAGTAAAGACACAAAAGATAGTTGTTGAATAATATGGCTTAATGTTTAAGGTTTAATGTTTAAAGATGAGAATCACACGACCTTAAGCCTTAAACTTTAAACCTTAAACTAAAGAAAATAAATACAAATTAAAATCGAAATGAAAAAAGTATTAGTAACCTTATCATTAATATTAACATTGGGTTTAGGTGCAAGTGCACAAAGTGACGCTTTCTTCTCATACAGTGATGTAGACAATCAACAACGTACGGGTGGTGTTGCCATTACAACCCCAGGTTTGCCTGGTCAAGGAACTAACACCGACAACCCTGCCAACCCTACCCCGCTCGGTTCAGGATTGTTGTTGCTCGCAGGTTTGGGAGCAGCTTACGCTCTTAGAAGAAAGAACGATTGACGAAGAACTATAGACGATGAACGATGAACTGGTTCATAGCTCAAAGTTCAAAGTTCATAGCTCATCGTTTAATTAACAAGACTCTACGGAGTAGTATTTAATAATTATTAATTTTATTTAACTTTCTCGCCGGTGCGTTGTGAAAC
This sequence comes from Bacteroidales bacterium, assembly GCA_045606705.1. Classification (GTDB taxonomy): domain Bacteria; phylum Bacteroidota; class Bacteroidia; order Bacteroidales; family F082; genus Limimorpha. The sequence goes on along the minus strand of JAZUSL010000093.1, from coordinate 15,870 downwards.
GTGCCGGCACTCTTTTTATAAACGAGGGATATTTTTGCAGGAATATTTTTTTTTGAGACGCCACGGGGGTCTGTACGGTTTGCAGGAATATTATTATTTTTTTGAGACGCCACAGGGGTGACGTCTGTACAGGAGGCGGCAGATAGTATGATTATTCCATTTGAATTATGATTGTGATTTTCTTCATTTCCAAATAAAATGGATAATTGACATTTGATGACGAAATGAGCGTATCTGGTAGAGACGTCACCCCTGTGGCGTCTCACTGACATCTGTGGCGTCTCACCTCCGAATGCGATTTATCGCGTTCCTATTAATGTGATGAGAAAGAAGGCAAAAGAGAATTATTTTTTTGCAGGAATATAATTGATTTTTTGAGACGCCACGGGGGTGACGTCTGTACAAGGTGACGTCGGTAAAATTTGATGTTGCCAATATTTTTTTGTCAGATAATAATCGAATATAAAAATTTATACGAGAAATATTTATATTTTTGTACAGAACTTTAAAAACAAAATTTATGTCAGGTGATTTATATCAAAACAAATATAGGATCCCATCAGCTCGTGCTGAATGGCATAACTATAATGTCGGCTATTATTTTATAACAATATGCACACACAGACGAGAGCACTTCTTTGGAGAGATTTATAATCATCAAATGAATCTTTCTATATTAGGAAGACGTGCAAAATCATTGATTGAAGAAATTAATATATTTTATCCTGATGCGAATGTGTTGTCATTTGTTGTAATGCCAAACCATATTCATTTAATAATATCTGTGGATAAAGGTTGGAAAAGAAAAAATACGAACCAAGAAGCTGATAGGGAGGTAAATGAAATAATGCAAGACATCTCAAATCAATGTGGAAGACTATCTATAATAATCTCTCGTTTTAAATCAATGCTCACCAGATTTGCACGAGATAACGATATTTATTTTGCGTGGCAGTCAAGATTCTATGATAGAATAATTAGAGATCATCATGAATTAGAAAGAGAATGTTGTTACGTAGAGAATAATGTGTATAATTGGGAAGATGATGAGTTATATCCTACCGAAATACCATAATTTTTTTGCAGGAATATAATTGATTTTTTGAGACGCCACGGGGGTGGCGTCTGTACAGGAGACGGCGGTAAAATTTGATATCTCCAATAGAATTGATGACCAACAATTAATGACGGCAATATCGCCTATTGTAGAGACGTCACCCCTGTGGCGTCTCATCATTGTCACCCCTGTGGCGTCTCATCATTGTCACCCCTGTGGCATCTCATCATTGTCACCCCTATGACGTCTCACTGGCGTCTGTGCAGGATGAAAGTGGTAAAAAAATCTTTAAAAATTCCTCTGACATTTTGTCATAAAATGTTATCTTTGCACTTTAAATCACGATTTTACAATGAAAGTATCTTATAATTGGCTAAAGCAGTATATTAACTGCGATTTATCAGCAGAAGAAATAGCAAAGAAATTAACAGGAACAGGTCTCGAAGTTGAAGACTTAACTCCGTATGAATCAATAAAAGGTGCCTTGAAAGGCGTCGTCGTAGGTAAGGTTATTTATTGCGTTGACCATCCGAACTCAGATCACCTTCATATCACAAAAGTAGATGTAGGTGCTGAAGAACCTCTTAACATCGTTTGCGGTGCTCCTAACGTGGCGGAAGGTCAAAAAGTATTGGTTGCTACAATAGGCACTGAACTCTATAAAGACGGAGAGTCTTTCACAATAAAGAAAGGCAAGATTCGCGGTGAGGTGTCGGAAGGTATGATTTGCGCAGAAGACGAACTCCAGATCGGTGAGTCGCACGACGGTATCATGGTACTTCCTGAAGATTATGAAATAGGTAAACCTGCATCTTTCTATTTCCCGGTAGAACAAGATACGACAATTGAAATAGGTCTCACCGCAAACCGCTCCGACGCGACATCACATATCGGAGTTAACCGTGACCTCGTGGCAGCTCTTAACTATCAAGAAAAAACAGACAAATACCATCTCGTCATCCCTTCTGTAGATGATTTCAAAGTGGAAAATACAGACAACGATATCGAAATCGTCGTCGAAGACACAAAAGCTTGTCCTCGCTATACTGGCGTTACTGTCAGTGGAGTGAAAGTAGGTCCGTCACCAAAATGGTTGAAACATAGATTAGAAGCAATCGGACTTCGTTCAATAAATAATGTCGTCGACATCTCTAATTATGTCTTGATGGAGACAGGACAACCGCTCCATACTTTCGACGCCGATAAAATCAAAGGTAAGAAAGTCGTTGTGAAATGTATGCCTGAAGGAACTCCATTCGTGACCTTAGACGGAGTTGAACGCAAACTTAGCGCAACGAACCTTATGATTTGCAATGCAGAAGAACCGATGTGTATAGCTGGCGTTTTCGGCGGCGCAGAATCTGGTGTCACAGAAAATACGACAAACGTATTCATCGAGAGTGCTTACTTCAACCCAACATCAGTACGTAAGACTTCAAAATATCACGGATTGCAGACAGACGCCAGTTTCCGTTTCGAACGTGGTTGCGACCCTAATATGACATTGTTCGCTTTGAAACGTGCAGCCTTGTTGATTAAAGAATTGGCCGGCGGAACAATATCATCTGAAGTTAAAGACGTCGTCAATGGCGACTTTACTCCAGTTCGTGTGGAACTTAAATTCTCATATCTCAATAAAATAGCAGGTCAGGAAATTGAAAAAGATATAGCAGTAAATATCTTGAAGAACTTAGACTGTAAAGTCGTTGAATTGAACGATGAGCATGTAACAGTCGATGTCCCGACATGTAAAGTCGACGTATATCGTCCAGCTGACTTGGTAGAAGAAATCTTACGTATTTATGGTTACGATAATATAGCAATTCCAGAAAAGATTAATGCTACTTTGAATGTCGTCGCTAAACCAGATCCGGAGAAGTTAAAGAGAAACATTTCCATTATGTTGGCTTCTAATGGTTTCTACGAAATCATGAACAACTCATTGACAAAAGAGTCCTATACCAAAGATATGGATAGTTTCGATGAGAATAGAAATGTCAAGATTTTGAATCCTCTCAGCTCCGACCTGAACGTACTTCGTCAGTCACTTCTTTTCGGAGGTTTGAAGAGTATCGAAAACAACCATAATCACAAAATTTTTGACATCAAATTCTTCGAGTTCGGTAATACTTATTTTTATGATGCCGATAAAAAACAAGAAGGCGTTTCATTGTCACCATATTCTGAAATCTATAACCTTGATTTGTTTATCACAGGAAAAGATAAAGAAGAATTATGGAGCAACAAACCACAGAATGTTGATTTCTATGAACTTAAGAAATATGTTTTAGGTGTAATGCATAAACTCAACATCGATGTTGAAAAACTTGAAACGAGTGAAGGTTGTGTCAAACATTATGAATATTCATTGGTATACAGTCTCAACGGCGTTGAATTATGTACTCTCGGTAAGATAAATCAAAAGACATTGAAGTTGTTCGATTTGAAGAGAGATGTCTATCATGCGACAATGAATTGGGATAATTTATTGAAAGCTAATAAAGAAGCTAAGGCGGTACGTTATGAGCCGTTGCCAAAATTCCCGGCAGTACGTCGTGACTTGGCATTAATTTTTGACAAGAACGTGAACTTTGAACAGGTGAAAAACGTTGCTTTCACAGCAGAGAACAAGATCTTGCAATCTGTCAGTCTATTCGATATCTATACTGGCGACAAGATCCCAGAAGGCAAGAAACAATATGCATTGAGTTTCATTTTGATGGATACTCAAAAAACATTGACCGATAAGGTTATTGAAAAAACAATGGCAAAGATTCAAACTGCTATAGAACAACAATTAAAAGCAACATTACGATAAATAATGGACATTCAAGACATCCAATCGATAAAACAAAAGTTTAGAATTATTGGTAACAGCCCGCATCTCAATCGTGCGATTGAGATTGCGGTTCAAGTTGCCAGCACCGACCTTACCGTTTTAATTAATGGTGAGAGCGGTACTGGCAAAGATGTCATTCCGCAGATTATACATCAGAATAGTTCTAGAAAACATAAGAATTATTTTGCCATCAATTGTGGCGCTATCCCTGAAGGAACTATTGATTCAGAGTTGTTTGGACATGAAAAAGGTTCTTTTACCGGTGCTATTGATACTAGAAAAGGATATTTTGAAGTGGCTGACGGAGGCACAATTTTCCTTGATGAAGTGGGGGAGTTGCCATTAGCTACGCAGGCTCGACTTCTTAGAGTTTTGGAAAATGGTGAGTTTATCAAAGTAGGTTCTTCTAAGGTGCAGAAGACTGACGTTAGAATTGTGGCAGCGACAAACCTCAATATTCCTTTGGCAATTGAAAAAGGTAAATTCAGAGAAGACCTTTACTATCGTCTCAACACAGTTCCGATTCGTATTCCTGCATTACGTGAGCGTAAGGAAGATATAAAATTGTTATTTAGAAAATTTGCTGTTGACTTTGCGGAGAAATATCATATGCCTGCTATCCAACTCACTCAAGATGCTTTGGTGATGTTGGAAAACTATCGGTGGAACGGCAATATCAGACAACTGAAGAACATCACAGAACAGATTTCTATCATTGAGGAAGATAGAATCATAACCCCCGACATCTTGAAAAAATATCTTCCAGACAATAATGTGACATCGTTACCTGCATTATACAAAGGTGGTAAAGATGAAGACCCTCTTTCTGAGCGTGACATATTATATAAGGTGTTGTTCGATATGAAGAATGACATATTGGAACTTCGTAGAACCGTAAAGGAATTGTCGGAAAATAGAGGCGTTAATATTCAGCATCTTCCCGATACACACAAGATGACACCAATTAATGCGACGGTTATTTCACCGGTGGAAGAGGATGAAGATACTTTTGTTTATGTTCAGGATGATGAGTCTGCACCATTGGCGTCTAATGTCACTTGTGACGCAGAACTCTCGTCTGTAAAAACATCTGAGATGCAACCTACATTGTCTTTAGAACAGACTGAGAAAGAGTTGATATGTAAAGCGTTGGAAAGACATAAAGGTAAACGTAAAGATGCTGCCAAGGAATTGGGAATCAGTGAGAGAACATTATACAGAAAGATTAACGAATATAAAATCAACCTTTGATGAAGACTTTGAAACAATATGTTCATAAACAACGTAATGACGTAGAGACGTATGGTCACAAAGCAACCTTGCGACCTTGCGACCTTACGACCTTACGACCTATAACATTCGTTATAATTCTGACATGTTGTCTTTTACTAAACAACTGTGGAATCTACACTTTCTCAGGTGCTTCTATTCCGGCAGAGGCAAAGACTGTTTCTGTTCAATATTTCCCTAACAACGCACAACTCGTCAATCCTTTGTTGAGTAATACTATTACCAACGCTCTTAATGATATGTTTGTAAATCAGACAACTTTACAATCGGTGGCGCAAAATGGTGACTTGGCTTTGGAAGGTGAAATCACTGGTTATACTACTGCTCCTATAGCTATTACAGGTAATCAGACTGCTGCTATGAATAGATTGACTGTGACTGTAAATGTTAGATTCACAAATAAATATGACGAGTCTAAGAATTTTGAGCAAAGTTTTTCGCAATATCAGGATTATCCGAGCAATCAGGATTTAAGCGCAGTGCAGGATGTTTTGGTTGAGCAAATAGTCCAAGACTTATGTGAAGATATTTTTAATAAAGCTGTCGTTAATTGGTAAAGATGGATAAGGATAGATTCAAATATATTATATCAAATCCACAGTCGATAGGCGAAAGCGACATTGAAATGTTATCGTCTATGGTCGAAAAATATCCATATTTTACTGTTGCGCAGGTACTTCTATCTGTGGGATTAGAGTTAAATGATGATAAAAAAGCTTCCAGGCAATTACGACTTGCGGCAGCGATGACTCCCGACAGAAACGCGTTACGTCATCTTATGGCAGAGTCAAAGGAGAAAATGAATGTCGTTGATTTGCCGGATGAATTAGGTAATGAAAGTCAACAAACAACAGACAATGCTCAACAGTTGGTAGAGACATATGTGATTCCAGAGATTGATTTAAACAAGTCGCAGGAAGAATTGTCACGTGAGATGTTTTTGTTGGAAGAAAAACGTAAGTCGCTGGATGAATTGAAGGCTCTCATCGAACAAAGAATAGCAGAGTTGGAACGTGAGAAGGCAAAACCTAGAAAAGAACAGAAAATTATGTCAAAATCTGAAATTATTGACAAATTTATCGCAGAAAATCCACAAATCTCCCGTCCAAAACATGACTTTTATGATCCTATGACGGTTGCTCAGGCAAGTGTCGTTGATAAAGAAAATATTATAAGTGAAACATTAGCAACGATTTATCTTAATCAAGGATATGTTGAAAAAGCAATTTCAATGTATGAAAAATTAAGTTTGAAAAATCCAGAAAAAAGTGTTTACTTTGCAGAATTAATTGAGAAAGCAAAAAATAAGTTTAACAATTAAATAAAATTCAAAAAATGTACGTAGCAATTTCAGTATTCATCCTTATCGTCAGTGCTTTGATGATGTTGGTTGTTTTAGTTCAGAATTCAAAGGGTGGTGGATTGGTATCAAACTTATCATCATCAAACCAGATTTTAGGTGTTCGTAAAACTACCGATTTTTTGGAAAAATCTACATGGACATTGGCAGTCGTTTTAGTGCTTCTTTGCCTTGTTTCAAGTTTGTCAATTCCAAAAAATGGTATAGGTACAAGCACTCAAGTTGATACAGAAATGCGTCAACAAATAGAAAACACTGTAGCACCTTCAGAATATACAATGCCTGCTACACAAGCTGAATAAGATAGTCAGTCGGTAAAGAAATTAAAAATGTCAGAATGTCACACTTTCTGACATTTTTTTTTGTTTTTTGTTTAACATTTCTTTTGGCAAACATTTTGACAACGCTTTGCCGGAAAATAATAAAAACATAAAATAAATAATACAATCATGACACAATTATCAATTAAACCATTGGCAGACAGAGTCGTTATCGAACCAGCTCTCGCAGAACAAAAAACAGCAAGTGGAATCATCATTCCTGACACAGCAAAAGAAAAACCTCAAAAGGGTATAGTGGTGGCAGTTGGTCCTGGTACAAAAGACAATCCTATGACATTGAAAGTTGGCGACGTAGTTATTTATGGCAAATACGCCGGCACAGAATTCCACCTCGAAGGAAAAGATTATATGATAATGAGAGAAAATGATGTTATCGCAATCATCTGATTTCTCATTTTTTTATTATTTTTTATTAACATATAAAACAGAAAAATCATGGCAAAAGACATATTATTCAACCTTGACGCTCGCGACGGTTTAAAGAAAGGCGTCGACGCTTTATCAAATGCAGTAAAAGTAACTCTCGGACCTAAAGGCCGTAACGTTATAATCGAAAAATCATACGGCGCTCCTCATATCACAAAGGACGGCGTTTCAGTAGCTAAAGAAATAGAATTACAAGACCCAGTAGAGAATATGGGTGCTCAATTGGTTAAAGAAGTTGCTTCTAAAACTAATGACCTCGCTGGTGACGGTACAACAACAGCTACAGTATTGGCTCAAGCAATCGTAGCAGCAGGTCTGAAAAATGTTATCGCTGGTGCTAACCCAATGGATCTTAAAAGAGGTATCGATAAAGCAGTTGCTACAGTAGTCGAATCATTGAAATCTCAATCTGAACAAGTCGGCGAAAGCATCGACAAGATTCAACAAGTTGCAAGTATTTCAGCAAATAACGATAATGCTATCGGTACTTTGATCGCAGAAGCTATGGCAAAGGTTAAGAAAGAAGGCGTTATCACAGTTGAAAATGCTAAAGGTATTGAAACACATGTTGATGTTGTTGAAGGTATGCAATTCGACCGTGGTTACATCTCTCCATATTTCGTAACTAACACCGAAAAAATGGAAGCAGTTTATGAAAATCCTTTCATCTTGATTTACGATAAGAAAGTCTCTGTCATGAAAGATTTGCTTCCAATCCTTGAAAAATCATTGCAAACAGGTCGTCCTCTCTTGATTATCGCAGAAGACATCGACAGCGAAGCATTGGCAACATTGGTTGTTAACCGTTTACGTGGTTCTTTGAAAGTCGTTGCTGTTAAGGCTCCTGGTTTCGGCGACAGAAGAAAAGAAATGTTGGAAGACATCGCTATCTTGACAGGCGGTACTGTAATTAGTGAAGAAAAAGGATACCGCTTGGAAGACGCTACATTGGCAGAACTCGGTTCGGCAGATAAGATTACTATCACAAAAGACAATACAACTATCGTTAACGGACAAGGTTCAAAAGAAGCTATTGACGCACGTGCAGCACAAATCAAGGCACAAATCGCTACAACAACATCAGATTACGACCGTGAAAAATTACAAGAACGTTTGGCAAAGATTGCTGGCGGTGTCGCAGTTATCTATGTTGGTGCAGCAAGCGAAGTCGAAATGAAAGAAAAGAAAGACCGCGTTGAAGACGCTTTGAACGCAACAAGAGCAGCTATCGAAGAAGGTATCATCCCTGGTGGTGGTGTCGGTTTCATTCGTGCTATCAGCTCTATAGAAAAGATGAAAGGCGAAAACGATGATGAAACAACAGGTATCGCTATCATCAAACGTGCTTTGGAAGAACCATTACGTCAAATCGTCGAAAACGCAGGATTGGAAGGTTCAGTCGTTGTTAACAAAGTAAGAGAAGGCGAAGGTGACTTTGGTTTCAATGCTCGTACTGAAACTTACGAAAACCTCTTGAAGACTGGTGTTATCGATCCAGTTAAGGTTTCAAGAGTCGCTTTGGAAAATGCAGCATCTATTGCAAGTATGCTCCTCACAACAGAATGTGTTATCTCAAACCATAAAGAAGAAAATCCTATGCCGGCAATGAACCCACAAATGGGTGGAATGCCAGGTATGATGTAATAATGGCAAAAGACTGAAATCTAGGAGGCGTCACATAAAGATGACGCCTCTTTTTATATATGTCAACTTCTTACAACCAATTTATAACCAATTCCATGGACATTCTGTATTTCTACATTAGAATCATCTTGTAGAAGTTTTCTAAGTTTATTGATATAAACGTCCATATTACGTGCACTGAAGTAATTCGCCTTATTCCATAATCTTTGTAATACAAAGGTCCGTTCAACCACTCTGTTCTTGTATTCACAGAAGATATACAGCAAATCCATTTCCTTATGTGTTAGTCGTTGTACATTGCCATTACGTATCAAGACATGACGTATGGTATCGAAAGTGTATGATCCAAGTTGATATTCATGTTCACTCTTTGCTTTTGGAGCTGCTCTCTTGCAGATGGCTTTCACGCGATCTAACAGTTCCTCCATGCTGAAAGGTTTGGTAACATAGTCATCTGCACCGACTTCAAATCCTTTCGAAATATCTAGGCGGGATGACTTTGATGTTAAAAATACAAATGGAATTTGTTCATCGTTCTCTCTGATTTTCTTAGCTAAGGAAAAACCATCCATGCCGTTCAATTTAACTCCTGAAATAACGAAATCGTATACTTCTTCTTCATAATGTTTCAGCGCTTCATTTCCATCGAAGCATAGTGTTGTGGGATATCCTCTCATCATCAGGTACGATTTGAGAATATAACCCAGATTCTTGTCATCTTCGACAAGAAGAATCTTTATAATTTTGTCCATGTCTTTTTATTTTAATTTGATAATAACTAGTAATGAATTACATTAATTTTAAAAATTATTAACTCCTCTAATTACAATTTCCGGAACTATAAAATATTTGTTAATAATAACTACAAATATAAGGTTGATAATTAGTTAAATCCAAATTAAAGAGCGACAATTTATTGTTTTTTTATAAATTTTATTCAATTATCATAAAAAAATTAAGATTTGAGTTAATTTTTATTAAGTGTTTAAAAAAAATGTTTATCTTTGCAGTGCGAATGATGTAAATCCATATAACATTATTCGTAAGGTTTCATAAATTTTGGTTTTTGGTTCTCGAGACCGTCCTGCTCAGGGACGGTCTCTTTTTTATTAATAAAAATATATTTTCAATATTCAATTAAATTAAGATGCATCAATTACATATTGTTTATTTTCATTGGTGTAATATGATCGTTTTACCTTAATTTTCAATTTTCAAATTTCAATTTTCAATTAAATAAAAAACCCCACCTCTACACGAAAGGCGGGGAAAAACAATATAAAGATTATGAAAAAAATTCGACGTCTAGAACATTATCTAAACGTCAAATTGTTTTTAATATTATAAAATAGTATCTTTTTTCGTTATGAAAAATCAGCGACTTCGTTTAAGAGTTTTACTTATTTATTGAGTCATCATTCGTTCACGGTATGATGAATATGGAAATTTAGAACCTTTTTTGGTCTCCCAATATGAAATATTGACGGAGGCTTCCGGTATGCTGATGGTGTTATCTTTGATGATTTTCCAGAAATGCTCTGAACTTGGTCCCTGACTTGTATTTGTCAAGATGATAATTGTTTTGTCGTTGATATCGTCTCTGATAAAGAATGAGCGGTATGCTTTCCACCATCCGTAGTGGAAGTAGCATCCCGGATATTTACCTGGTATTCTCCATCCAAAACCATAGTTGTCTTTACGTTTTTTGCTCTTCGGACTGCCAGGCTTAAATGCTTCTTCTTGAATAGAATCTGGTAAAAGCAAACCATAGTCAACGGCGGTCCAAAATTGGAACATGTCTTCAGTATTTGATATCATCATCTTGTCACCTTTAACACCATTGAGATATTCGTTAGGAGCCTGCATAGGACGGCGTTTTTCGGTGTAATAACCTTGTACTATATCTTCAATATATAATGAAACGGTAGTGTCTGGACGCATTTCATAAATATAGGAATCGTCCATACATAATGGTTCAAAAATCTTGATTCTCATATATTCGGCAAACGACATCCCTGAAACTCTTTCCACTATGGAAGCTAAAAGTGCATAATTGACATTGCTGTAATTGAATCCTTTGTCTGGTTTGAAATACGGATCAGGTTTGTGGATGGCATAATACTCGATCATATCTTCGTTAAGAAAAGGCTGTTTCCTATCGGGCCATTTCGCATCAGCAAGACTTTCATATCTCGATAAGCCGGAACGATGATTTAGCAATAAACGTGTTGTGATACCTTCGTAAGGGAATTCTGGAATATATTCTCTGATGTCTACATCATAGTCTATCTTACCTTCGTTTTTAAGAATCATGATTGCTTCAGCAGTGAACATTTTAGATACCGAACTTAGCTGGAATCTGTCTTCTACTTGAAGACTATCGGTTCTTTTTCTAACATTACGGAATCCCCAAGCCTTATTATATATTATTCTGCCTTGTTCGGCATACAAGACGGTCCCGTTAAAACCAACTTTTCTCCTTAGATTCTTAAAAACTTTGTCGATACTCTCCGCTTTCTTAGCGATTAGTTCTTGGTCAAGTTGAATGAACATGCTGTCGACATTAACGACTGGAAGTTCCTTGACTTCTTCTGGTTCGATAAAGACCTCTTCATTGTTTGAGCAGGAATAGAATAATGTAATTAATAATGTACAATGTACAATTAACAATAAACGATTAACAATATTTCTGGATAATATCTTTCTTATCATTTGGCGTAGATTGTTTATCATTTATGCATAACCTCTAGTCCTACGTTACGTAATGCTTCTTCAGCTTCATTAAAACATAAAGTCAGCTCGCTGTAATGATGTGCGTCAGAACTTATGATAACAGGAATTTTCATCTCCTTCATGATAGGGAAAACCCATGTCGATGGATAGAAGTCTTCGCTACGTTTTTTATAAATACCTCTCGTATTGATTTCCACAATCAACGACTTCTCCTTTATAAGAGTCAACGTCTCCATCAGATAGTCGCGATACCATTTGTCTTCTTCACTGAAATATCTGCCACGATTGTGCATCTTTATCTTGTCGAAATGTCCAACAATGTCAAACTCTTCAGTTTCAATCATCTCATTATATTGATGGAAAAACGCTCTCACACCTTTTTTTATATCACCATCGTAATAGTTGAGAAGTCCTTCGTCGTAAGTCTCGTATTTTGAACCGTCAATAAACCATAATCTGTTTATGTCGTTCCCAACGAGATGTACGGAACCAATAAGATAATCCAAACCTAGCGACTCTTTTGTCTCTTTAAAATTATTAACAATGCCTGGTATGAAGTCCATCTCCATAGAACATAGAATCTCAATCTGGTCTTTATACTTCTCCTTTAAAGATTTTATTGTAGCGACATAATTCTGAACCTCGTCATTCTTTATTGCGAAAGAATTTTCGAAAGGAACAGGGGAGTGGTCGGAGAATCCTAAAACCTTCAATCCTTGATTGATGGCTTCCACAACCACTTCCTCCGGCGTCGATTTTCCATCAGAGAAAATACTGTGTGTATGTAAATTATAAAGTTGCATTATTGTAAATTATATTTCAGCATCAATGACCTTATAAACTTTATCGCCGCGACGTATCACATCTTTCACTGGAATAGAACATAGTTCACCTTTTTCGGTTGCCTCAACCGGTTTGAGGTCGACACGAATCTCAGAGAGTTTATCTTCATAAACGCCTGTCGTCGGTCCAATAATCATAATGTCGTCACCAACTTTAAGGTCTTGTGTCTCCATCCTGATTTCAGCGACGTTAATCTTAGCGAAGAAGTTGGTAACTGTTCCGACGAAGATTTTTGTCTTAGTAGCTTGTGAACCGTAACGTTGTGTCCATTCGCCTGTCTTTCTTCCGAGATAATATCCGTCCCAGAAGTCACGGTTGTAGACGCTGCGCAGACGTTCTGTCCATTCCGCAATTTTCTCTTCTGTGAATTCGCCGTTTTGTAATGCCTTGACAGCCTCGCTATAAACGCCGACAGTTACCTTTGTATATTCAGGTGAACGTCCGCGACCTTCAATCTTCAGGATTTTTACGCCGGCATCAAGTACCTTGTCTAAGAAAGGAAGTGTGCACAAATCTTTTGGCGACATGATATATTCGTTCTCGATGGCGAGTGTAATTTCCTGATCGCGGTCTTGTACGGTATAACCTCTGCGGCACGGTTGTACGCACGCTCCTCTGTTGGCGGAAGTGTTGAAGTTATCAAGACTGAGATAACATTTTCCGGAGACTGCCATACACAATGCGCCGTGACAAAATACCTCTATTCTGATGAGTTCGCCTTTAGGACCTCTGATGTTTTGTTCTTCAATTTTTCTTGTGATATTCTTCACTTGGTTAACAGAAACCTCTCGTGCTGTAACCATAACATCAGCGAATTGTGAATAATATTTTATCGCTTCAATGTTTGTGATGTTACATTGTGTCGACATGTGAACTTCAACGCCAATCTGACGTGCATATAGAATCACGCTTTGGTCTGATGCTATGATAGCTGATATTCCGTTAGTCTTCACAGCGTCGATGAGTTGTCGCATTTCATCAAGTTCTTCATCGAAGACGACGGTGTTGACAGTTACGTAACTTTTCACATTATGTTCGTTACAAATTGTCGCGATGTTGTGGAGGTCGTCTAATGTAAAGTTTTTGGTTGACTTGGAGCGCATGTTAAGTCTGCCTATTCCGAAATATACGGAACCTGCGCCTGCTTGAATGGCCGCCGATAGAGCCTCGTAAGAACCTACCGGCGCCATTATTTCGATGTCGTTATATTTTCTTTCCAACTTTAATTTATTAAGAAATGTTATTCAATTCTTTTTTTAAGATCTTCAGCTCTTTCTTCGAAACCTCTTTTGCCGAGAAGAGCGAACATGTTTTTCTTGTATGCTTCAACACCTGGCTGGTCGAAAGGATTCACTTCCAACATATAGCCGCTCAATGCGCAACCCATTTCGAAGAAGTAGATGAGTTCGCCTATTGTTCGTGCCGAGATTTCAGGAATCTGAATTATGATGTTAGGAACGCCGCCGTCGACGTGAGCAAGTATCGTTGCTGTTTCTGCTGTATGATTTACTTCTGAGAGACGTTTGCCTGCGATATAATTCAGTTGGTCGAGGTCGTTGTCTGCCAAAGGTATTCTGATTTCTTTAGTAGGTCTTTCAACAGAGATGATGGTTTCGAATAAGTTACGTAAACCTTCTTGTATATATTGTCCCATCGAGTGAAGGTCGGTAGTGAAAGTCACCGAAGCCGGGAAGATGCCCTTGCCTTCTTTGCCTTCGCTTTCGCCGTAGAGTTGTTTCCACCATTCGGCGATGTACTGCATACGAGGTTCGTAGCTTACTAATATCTCGTTTGTTTTTCCATCGTGATATAATGCTTGACGAGCGACGGCATATTGTGCAACGACGTTGTCGCTGTTTTGATTTTCCTTGCAATAAGTTTCCATTGCGAGTGCGCCGTTGACAAGTTCTTCGATGTCGATGCCTGCCACTGCGATAGGGAGGAGACCAACAGGAGTCAATACTGAGTAGCGACCGCCGACGTTATCAGGTACGATATAAGTTTTGTAACCTTCTTCGTTTGCTAAGGTCTTGAGAGCGCCTCTTTCTTTGTCGGTGATGGCAACGATACGTGTTTTTGCTTCTTCCTTACCATATTTGTTTTCGAGATGGTTTTTCAAGATGCGGAATGCTACGGCAGGTTCTGTTGTTGTACCTGACTTAGAGATGACCGCCATCGAATATTCTTTTTGGTCGAGGAGTTCGAGGAGTTCGACCATATATTCCTCGCTCATATTGTGTCCGGCGTAAACGATTTGAGTGTCGTTGCTTTTTATTAAAGAACCAAACTGATGAGATAAAGCTTCGATGACAGCTCTTGCTCCGAGATAAGAACCGCCGATACCTACGACGACGAAGACTTCCGATTTCTTACGTAACAACTCTGCTTGAGTTTTGATGTCTTGGATGAAATCTTTTGTCATTTCAGAAGGGAGTGTTGTCCATCCTAAGAAATCGTTGCCTGCGCCACGTTTCTCGTATATTGTTGTGAAAGTCTCTTTTATCTTATTTTTATAAATAAGGAGTTGATCTTCAGAGATGAAATTCTTGATGTGCTTTAGGTTTGTGCTTGTTTGTATCATGATATTATGTTTTTATAATTTGTACAAATTTACAACATATTTTTTGAAAAAAGAAAGCGATGGGAAAAGTTTTTTTAAACTAAGAACTTTGAGCTTACAGTCTCTAAGACACACGTCCGTATGCCTCTGCGTGAGAAAACTAACGTTTCTACATTAATTTTAAACTTTCAATTTTCAATTTGAAAGACACTCGTCCGTGTGCCTCTACGGGAGAACCATTTTTCAGATTTTCAGATTCTCAAATTCTCAATCTCTTCCCGCGTCATGCCTGTGACTTCAATAACAAGTTCTATATCTGCTCCTGCTAACATAAGGTTCTTAATAATTTGTATCTTAGCTCTCTTCATGCCTTCTTCTATACCTTCTTTTCGACCTTTCTTGATGCCTTTTTCCAAGCCTTTCTTCAAGCCTTCTTGCATTCCTTCTTTTCTTCCCATCGCTCTGCCTTCGAGCAGACCCTCGCCTCGGGAGGTGTAGATGTTGTCTTTCAATATCACCGTGTTATCCAGATGACGATAATATGCCGACAACTCATCCTTGCTCATCATGGCGAGTTCTAATTTTTTCCTCGCCTCTTCCAATCCAGGTGCGGTTGAGTCTTGAGTAATATCTCCAGTATTGAGATAATATATCCATTCTTCTAATGGCGTGCTCGGCTTACCTTCAAAGTCGTTGACTTTAAGAATGTAATATTCTGGATATAACTCACTAACGATATCAACCTTGAACTTCTGTTGCTGGAATGGACTTAGTTTC
>JAZUSL010000092.1:0-28201 GCA_045606705.1 Bacteroidales bacterium | reverse complement strand
CGCTCCAAAAGGATGCCGCTCCAATCCCTAACGCAGCGGGAGAATGATATAATAAAATTTGTACGGACATATTGAATGTGTACACGATAAATATGATGATAACGCGGTCTGTATTTTTAGGCAGGCATTACGAGCTCCGCTCTTCATACCTGCCTATTTTCTGTCGTCCCTGACGGGACTTAGCATGAGACGTGTCAGAACCCCACAAATCTCACTAATCTTCACGGATTCTTTCTGTGTTAATCCGTGCCAATTCGTGGGACTTAACTTATTCCCCCACAAATCTCACTAATCTTCACAGATTTCTCAACTTTCAGTTTTCAATTTCTCAGATTTTCAGTTTCTCAGATTTAAAAAAATTCTAAAGTTCTAAAATTCTAAAATAGGTGCCCTTCGCTTTATTCTGAGACGGGGCGAACGGATTGACCGTAGTCGCGATCGCTCCAATTCACGTACTGATTACCACTATTGAAGTAAAGGCGGCACGCGCGATTGCCATTGCTCTCGTTCGGCGTAGAACTCCAATAGAGTCCGTACTCTCCGGCGTAGTAGAGCGATGACCCGCTACGGTAGCCTGCAGCAGGAAGGAAGATATGGTTACCGTTCGGTCCTGTCACCTTGCGGCCGTTAACGCCGTTCTGTGTCGTCCATGCCCAGGTACATTCATTCTGTAATTCTTCTAATTCCTCTTTCGTCGGCATTCTCCAGCTTCCGCCCCAGTTAGCTGTAGCCGCATCGTGTGATGGAGTGAGATTGCCACTTCCGTCTATATAGCCCAGCGACTGTAACTCAGATATAGTAAGTCCATCGGCAAGACTATTACTTTCTGTATACTCAGATTTCGTTTCAGTCTCTCCCCAAGCGTAATAGTTACCATAATCTTCAGGTGAATCGGCTCCAACACTGCATGTCGCCCATTTCAAACCTGATGGCAAGCCAAGGTCAACGTATTCATGACCGTTATAATCTGGTTCTACCATTGTCGTAAAACTCTTCTCCTCTCCATAGCTCGTTCCCTTCTCGTTGGTGGCGTAGGCTCTTATGTAATAGGTGGTGTTTGCTGTAAGGTTAGTAAGGTTGGATGTGAATGTTCCTGTGCCGCTGCCGTCTACTGTTTTGTTATCGTTTATCGTAGGATTAGGGTAAGTACCCCAGCAGACGCCACGTGATGTTACTGTGGCATTACCATCAAATGTTACATTACCGCCACATGTAGCAGAACTCGATTTTATATTAATGACAACATTTGTAGTTACTATTGGCATGGTAATATCCATTGTCGTAAAACTCTTCACCTCTCCGTAACTCGTCCCTTTCTCGTTGGTGGCGTAGGCTCTGACGTAATAGGTGGTGTTTGCCGTCAGGCCTGTTATATTCGATGTGAAGCTGCCAGTGCCGTTGCCGTCACTTGTTTTGTTGTCATTTATTGTCGGGTTTTGAGAGGTGCTCCAGCAGACGCCTCGCGCTGTCACTTCGGCGTTGCCGTCTGAGGTCACGTTGCCGCCGCATGTAGCGGTAGTTTGAGTTATATTGGTTACTTCATTGGTTGTAACAACAGGCATCGATTCGATCACCATTGTCGTAAAACTCTTCTCTTCTCCATAACTCGTTCCTTTCTCGTTGGTGGCGTAGGCTCTGACGTAATAGGTGGTGTTTGCCGTCAGGTCTGTTATATTCGATGTGAAGCTGCCAGTGCCGTTGCCGTCGGTAGTGTGGCTGTTGCTTATCGTCGGGTTCTGAGAGGTGCTCCAGCAGACGCCTCGCGCTGTCACATTAGCTCCGCCGTCGGATGTCACGTTGCCGCCTGATGTAGCGGTAGTTTGAGTTATATTGGTTACTTCATTGGTTGTAACAACAGGCATCGATTCGTTCACCATTGTCGTAAAACTCTTCTCTTCTCCGTAGCTCGTTCCTTTCTCGTTGGTGGCGTAGGCTCTTACGTAATAGGTGGTGTTTGCCGTCAGGCCTGTTATACTCGATGTGAAGCTGCCAGTGCCGTTGCCGTCGGCAGTGTGGCTGTTGCTTATCGTCGGGTTCTGGCTCGTGCTCCAGCAGACGCCTCGCGCTGTCACTGTTATCTCGTCATCGTTGGCAATCAGCTCCACTGCCCCATCACATTTTGCAGAAACAGATGTTATATCTGTCACATCTCTTGTGATAACAGAGAACTTATAAGCCACTTCTCCTTCTTCAAATACGTCGTCTTTCCTGCATCCGGCAAAGAAAAGAAATATAGCACTTAATATCAATAATGTCTTTTTCATGGTTTTATTTTTAATGTCAACAGACAACAGACAACAGTCAACAGACTTTGTCCAATAATTTTTTTATAATTTTCAATTTCTGAGACGTGTCAATGTATTTTTTATTTTTTTGCAGGAATCATTGACGCGTCTCTACAATTTTCAATTCCAATTTATTCCTATTCCTAATTTAATTTCCAATGTTTTAAAATTAGTAGTAACCACGTCGGTGCTGATGGCAACTCCTTTTGCGTTCAACATCAAGCCTGCTGTAAGGTCGACACCTCTATGCGTGTTGGGAGAGTATTCATACCACTTTCCACTCAACTCCCAGCATTTCACTCTCATGCCATAGCCTGCTCCAAGTTTAACATATACAGGGTCTGCAATTTTCACCATCACACCACCTATCAATGAGAGACGTGCGTCAGAGCTCTTGCCAGAGAAGATCACTTCATTCTCATTATACATATCTTCCCATGCATTGCCTCCAAACATGAAGTTAAAGTTAGTCATAGCGTTCACAAAAAATCCCACCTTCTTCACATGTCCGTAAGTAAGACCGAATGATGTCTGCGGAGCTACAGAATATGCAACATTAAGCGTAACGAAATTTATTGCCTTATCGAGTTTTTTGTCTTTTGGTTTCATAGCTACATTATTGTCGACAGTCTCTTTGTCGGCCTGCAACATTTCATTCACACTAAGCGTCTCACCTTCTTTTATCGTTATATTCTTTGTCAATGCAACATAGCCTTGTTTTTGGAGTTCTAATTTATGTTCGCCTATAATCAAATTGTTTATCATCTTAGGAGTTTTGCCATAATTCTTTCCATCAACAATAACATCAGCCTGCATCGGGTTTGATGTCACCTCAAGAAAGCCGCATATTGGTTTCGGAGCTTCAACTTCAACATTCTGGTCAACGCCCTGTTGAAGCGTAATCTCTTTAATTACTGTCTTATGCTTATCTTTTTTCACCTCTATCATGTGGCTGCCTGTAGAAACACGTCCGCTCCAGCTGCCTTTACCTTTACGTTCTTCGTCTATGTAAATATCAGATGTCGCATCGGTATTGACGGTCAGAGTGACAAAATTAGCCGACATATCCATCTTAGCCGCTGTAGTATTGCCGTCGGTAACAGTGAAGACATCTTCCTTTGTAGCGAACATTTCTTTCATCACCTTCACGGTATAATCGCCGCTGGCAAGTTTGTCGGATTTATATGGTGTTGTTCCTACTTTTTTGTTGTTGACAAATACGAGTGCACCGCTTTCTGGAGTCGATGTCACGTTAAGATAACCGTAAGCCGGACGCATTTTAACGTTCACAACATTGTCGCCATCAGTTATTTTCACTGTTCCGCTCTCGGTATGATATAAGTCACATTCCACTTTCCATGTATGTGTCGTACCGATTGTCAACGATTTAAAGCCCTCTTTTTCACCCAAATATTCTTCGTCAATATATATGATGGCGTTAGGTTGGTCTGCTATTATTGAAAGGAAGTTGTTCTGGAGTTTGGTTTGTTCCGACGATGTTGTTGGCGGGATATATTGCAACACCATCTCATAACATTGGTTCGGGTCTATCTCCATCGGGATGTTAAATTCAGTCACTCCGAAATCGGGATGTTTTATTCTCAAGAAAGTTGCAGCACGCGCTGTGACATAAACCCAGGTCTCTCCCACTTTTTGTTCCACTATTATATCCATGGCAAGATTGCCTTCAAAGATAAGTCTCGTTCTTTCCTGTTCAGTGATATTTTCCGTAATAATCTTAATTACGCCCATCGGCAAATCGTTCACATCGGTATAGGCTGGTATTGTCACGCAACCTTCCACCTTATGGAAAGAGTCCTCCAAAACCTTAAAGTTTCTTGTCTGCGAGAAGACATTCAGCGAGATAAATGTCAACAATATGAGAAATATCTTTTTCATAGCATTATTATATAAGTCAATGGGTAACAATCATCACCCGCATTTCTACCATGTCACAAATTTATGAAAAAAAACACTACTGTCAATAATTACAACAATATTTTTGAAAATTATATCAACAGAGAATCTGACAGACTTATCGATGTTAGTTTAGAGGTTTTATAGAAGTCTCCTAAAGTTTTAAAAAATCCCGGGTATGACTTTGAAACCACTTCTGGATTTTCCATTTCTATCGCACCTATTTTTAATGAGAGAATGGAAAGCGCCATCGCGATACGATGATCGCCGTAATTATTAAATGTTATCGGATTCTCTTCCGTGAAATACGGCAACGATTCCGGACATTTCATTTTAAGAATATCATCAGAAATATCATAATCTGAGACGCCATACAATGACGTCTCTACTGTTTCGAATGAAATATTAATTTTCTTTAACTCATTTATCATCGCCTGCTTTCTGTCCGACTCTTTTATGGAGAGATTCTTTAGTCCGGTGAAAGTTGCGTCAACTCCAAGTCCGGCGCAAGTAGCTATTACCGCAGGAAACAAATCAGGACAATCCATAAAATTGAAAGTTGAAAACTGACAATTGAAAATTTGCTGTCCTGTAAAATTTATTAGCTGTTGGCTATTGACTATTGACTTTAGACCTTGCGACCCTGCGACCTTGCGACCCTGCGACCTTCTAATAACCACTCCTCTATCCGATGAAACAGTCTCAACACCTAAACTCTCAAACATCTTCATCACTACGGCATCACCTTGCAATGAATGTATGTTAAGATTTTTTAACAATATTTCTGTTGACTGTTGTCCGTTGTCGATAGACAAAGCCACTGCTTCATACCAAAACGCTGCAGCACTCCAGTCGGGTTCAATTGTTATGTTTTCAATGTTATATGTTCCAGGTTTTACAGTTATTATCCTATCATTTCTTTCCACATCAATACAGCAACGTTTCATCATATTGATGGTCATGTCGATGTAAGGCAACGACGAGAGTCTCCCAGTGAGATGTAATTCTAATCCGTTTTTCCAAGTAGGAGCAGCGAGCAACAATGACGACGCAAACTGACTGCTTTGTTCCGCGCAAACCTCTACTCTATTGAGAATTGAAAACTGAGAATTATCCATTGACTGTTGTCTGTTGTCTGATGGCATTGTCAATAAAACCGGAGGATAACCTTCTCGTTCTGTGTAATCTATTGAGACGCCAAGACTTCTCAACGCATCAACCAACGGACTTATAGGTCGCGATTTCATTCTCTCGCTACCTGTTAGTAAAAAACTGAGAATCTGAGAACTTGAGAATCTGAGAACTTGAGGATCTGAATCCTCACAGTCAATTGTTAATTGTTCATTGTTCATTGTTAATTGCAAATTCGCCACTGCTGTTAATAAAAAGCGAAATACGGTTCCTGCATTGGCGCAGTCTAATTCTACGGTCGACAGACTTTGTTCATTAATTTTATTTAAGAGTTGACACAAAAGAATCGTATCGTCAGAATCGCTAACTTTCAGATTTTCAGATTTCCGGTTTTTCAGATAATTGGAATAATGCAGAATCATCAAAGCGCGGTTGCTTTCGCTCTTGCTTAAAGGCAATTCTATCTCATGACTTTGACTATGACTATGACAATGACTCGAACTGATATTTCTAAGATTAATTAACATTTACAGAGAATTTTTCTTTTATAATATGAATAGCATCCTTGATGTCGTCATCTTTAACTTCAACATCGGTCTTAGGTTTTTCCGGAGCAGAAATCAAAACAAACTGAGGTTTACCGCCTTTGTTCTTTTTGTCATGAGAAATATAAGAAAAGACTTTCTCTACATCTAAATCATTAAGATTTAAATAATTAAAATTATCTCTAAGCCAAAATTCATGTATCAGCAACCAGTTATCATTCAATCCGCAATATTTCACCGAAAGATTTATTGCTCCGTACATTCCTAATGCAACAGCTTCTCCATGAGTAAGATAATTCTCCTTGTCAAGATAATAAGATTCCAATGCATGACCTATGGTATGACCAAAATTAAGAATCTTACGAAGACCTGTTTCTTTCATATCCATACTGACGATTTCGTCTTTTATTGTCGCTGCTGTTTTAATGAAATCCTGATAGTTCTCAAAATCAACATCTAACAATGATTCATCGGCAATATAAGCATACTTCATCATTTCAGCCATACCTGAGAGTTTATCTCTTTCGTTAAGAGTTTTTAAGAAATCAGGATTTATTATTATGGTTTTTGGTTCGGAAAACAATCCGATTTGGTTTTTGTAATTATTGAAATTAATTCCATTTTTTCCGCCTATAGAAGCATCGACCATCGCGAGTAAAGTAGTCGGGACATTGACGAAATCTATTCCACGTTTAAAGCATGACGCAGCAAATCCGCCTATATCCGAAATCGTTCCGCCACCAAGATTTATGAAAAGAGAATCGCGACCTGCATTTGCTTCGAGAAGTCTGTTCCAAATAAGAACCACATTCTCAACACTTTTAGATTGTTCACCAGCAGGAAGCACGATTTTATTAACTTCCTTTTCAGGCAATAGTGAAGCAATCATAGATGAATACAACTTAAATATATTCTCATCTGTCAACAAAAAAAACTTGTCGTAATTATTTGTCAATGTCGACAATTGTGCCAAAGGCTCTTCTCCAAAGAAAATATTCATTACTTAAAAATTATTAGCAAATTCCTTAAATATCTTACCTCTTTCCTCGAAATTCTTATATCGGTCGTAACTTGCAGCAGCAGGTGATAACAAACAAATATCACCTTCTTTTGCATATTTCTTAATTAAAACAAAGGCAGATTCCATATCTTCATATTCCACCACATTACCATTATATCCAACATTATCAAGCTGTTTCTTGATGGATTGTCCAGCCTCTCCTGTTATCATAATATATGTCAGTTCATTATATTTCAAGAATTCAGCAAGAGGTTCATAATCTATACCTCTGTCGAAACCTCCTAATAAAAGAAAATTAACATTCTTAATTGTATTTAAGGCAGCTATCGTCGCTTGCGGTATAGTAGAAATACTATCATTGAAGAACTTCACTCCATTAAAAGCACCTACATATTCTTGTCTGTGTTCCAATGGTTTAAATGTATAAAGATGAGGAATAAGTTCGTTAATTGTCAATCCGAAAGCATAACAAGCACATAATGCCGCTTTCACATTCAATCTATTATGTTCACCTAATATTGGAATATTATCCCATTTGATATTATAATCGTCGAAATTATAATTTTCAAAGTCGACGCATTTCTTATCTAAAATTAAGGATTCGAAACAGAGCTGATTATTAAGTATCGCAACATCATCTTCATTCATATATCGTATCACATTGATTTTGGATTCCTTATATTTTTCAAAAGTACCAAAATGGTCGAGATGTTCCTCAAACACATTTAATAATATTCCAACATGCGGAGACTTGTTTATAAACTGCAACTGATGTGCTGATAATTCGTAAACAATTATAGTTCTGCGATTTATATTTTGTACACAATCGAGAATAGGGATACCGATATTACCTGCGAGTATGACATCTTTTCCCGCTTCTTTCAAAAGATGATAAATCAGAGTAGATGTCGTGCTTTTACCTTTGGTTCCCGTAATGCCAATAACTTGACTATGAAATGCTTCAAGAAATAAATCCGTTTGAGAACTGATAAGACTTCTATCGATGTCAATATCTTTGACCGATATACCTGGAGTCTTTATTACAATGTCATATTGAGACGCCACATTTAAATAATTATCTCCGTAATAGAGATTATATCTTTGTTTATCAACATCTTTAAATGCAGATTCATTTTTATCTGCAATACCAATCACTGCATGAGGCAAGAACTTCTGTAAAAAACACAGCGTAGATTGTCCCTCGCGTCCAAAACCGGCGATAAGGATTTTCTTACCTCTAAGTCGCTTAAAAATTGAATCTAACATCCTTAATTATTTTTAAATAAATTATCTTTCAATATAGCTGCGAAATGTTCCGGCAAATTATTCATCTCATCATATTGATTCAACAAATCATCAATTGTCAATGCGGTTGAAGTCTGTTGTCTGTTGTCCGTTGTCTGTTGACTAAAATTCAAACAAGCATTCACCTCCTCAATCGTACCGACACATTCAAAAGGTTTTACATCAGCTTCACCTTTAAGTTGCTTTAATATAGGAAGTAATTCCTTATCGTTCAACAGATTCCTGCCAAATATTTCTATCAACTCATCTTGCGGAATGAATGGCGACATTATTAAATATGTGAAAAGACATTTCGGGCATTTGCCGCACCACGAATCCGTTTTACTTCCCACATTGCAACTTTTGAATACTTTATAATAATCTTTATTTCTGCTAAAAAGACTTGCGATCTGAACCTCATTTATCGGACGTAAGAAACTAAAATACTGAATATCAGAAGATATATAATTCTTAACATAATCTCTGAAATCGTTTTCAAAAGCAATAGATTTACTATATTGATGATTTACTTCTGTATCAGGAACTGTAGGTTCGTTTGCGCTCGATTCGTTTGAGAGAGCGATATATTTTGAATTTGTAGCGAAACCTATCAACAAAGTATAGAAAGCCAACATCGCGGAGAAAGGAGTATGTCCGTTCAGGAAACCTTCATTGTTCATTCTCAACATTGTAGGGTCAAGAGTTCGTTTTATTACAGCGACTTGTTCCTCTGAAAAACCTGCCACTTCGGCACATTCTGTTGTCGCACCTCTCGGATTGATTATCAAAGGAATTATAGGCATCTTGTTTTTCAACAATTCAATTGTCACGACAGAATCCTTGCCTCCTCCAATCGGAACTAACGATGATTCTTTTAACGAAACGTTAATTTCATTTAAGGACATCTCGCTTTCACAGATGATTTCCATAAAATCATTAACATTTTCTTTTATTCCATTAAGATAGAAAAACTCACCAAGACCATTGAAATATAATTTCTTCCACCATTTTATTTGCTCATCATTTAATTTAAAAGGAGCGATATACACTTTCTTTGGACAAGCCAATTTCCAATAACTAATCAATTCTATCATACCGATATTGAATAATATCGTATCTAACTGATTGTTATTAAGATTAGTAAAATTATAAAATTTTCTCTTCGGTATTTCAAAACTAGGAGTAAAAAAGTATTTATCATTCAAGGAGAAATAAAATTTCACCGAGAGCATATCTTTTTCCAAAGTATAATCGTATCTTTGAAAACGGAAAAAATCATATTCTTCTCGCAGAAAATTATATTTATTTTGGTCGTAATATGTTGCCATGATGTTTAAAAATTGACGTACAAAATTAACAATTTATACAATTCATAATGCAAATTCATAATGCATAATTTAAATTAATAATAGGTGTATGAATAAAGAGGAACTATTTAAGATACAGAGCAATACATTAAACCCAAAGATTGGTGACGTTCTAATGTCAGAACCTTTCATGAACGATTATTATTTCAGGCGTTCTGTCATACTTTTAATTGACCATAACGAAGAAGGAAGTTTAGGTGTTGTGATCAACAAAAGACTTTCAATACCATTCAATGAAATTGTTCAAGGTTTTCCAGAATTCAATGCTGACGTTTATCTTGGCGGACCAGTCGAGACGAACAGAGTTTTCTTCATTCATACTATCGGCGAGATGATTCCCGACTCTATAAGAATAAACAGCGGCTTATATTGGAGTGGCAACGTTAACGCTCTTAAAGCGATGATTAAAAACGACTTGATAAAACCTCACGAGATAAAATTCTTTGTCGGTTATGCAGGTTGGGACGGTGGACAATTACGTAATGAATTAAAATCCAACACTTGGATTGTCGGTCGATTTTCAACCAAACAAATTTTCCAGACCACACCTGGGAAAATGTGGAGCAGATTCACAAAAGAAATGGGAGAGAAATACTCTCTATGGAGCAAGTTCCCCGTTAATCCATCTGATAATTAATGACTAAAGACAAAAGTCTAAGGTTTTTTCTGTTTATTCAGCAACCGCTTTATAGAACAGATCGTGAATCTCCGTTCTGATGTTTAGTTTAGATATTTTGTTATTATCGGAGGACGGATAGACGCGATTCGACAAGAATATCACAATCAATTGATTTTCAGGATCTGCCCATGCGAATGTTCCTGTAAAACCTGTATGACCAAAACTCAACATTGAAGATTGTTTCGATGGAGTATAATATTTTGCATTCGGATCCAAATCAGGTTTGTCGAAGCCTATACCTCTTCTGTTTTCGTTATCAGCGAAAGGTGCTGAGGTAAAATAATTTATCGTCTCTTCCGAAATAAGTTGAGTTCCGTTGGCATAACCGCCATTAAGCAGCAGTTGCATCAGAACTGCCAAATCTCTCGCATTAGAGAAAAGTCCCGCATGACCAGAAACTCCGCCGAACAATGCAGCTGTTTGGTCGTGAACATCACCTTGTATCAACTGATTACGGAAATATTTATCATCTTCTGTTGGAATAATATTAGTAATATCAATATCATTTAAAGGAGTAAAACAGATATGATTTAGATTTAAAGGATCGTAGAAATTATCTTCGAGGTACGATTCAAATGACTGATTTGTAATTGATTCCACAATCGATGGAATAAAGTAAAAACCTATATCGCTATACTTATACTTCTTTTCTTTCAACTCAGATTTCACAATAGTATCAAATATTTGATATTTAAAATCTTCCGTAATATACATGTTTTTTGCTACACGCAAAGTATGTTCTTCATCAATAGATTCTCTAAAATATTTAGAGTCAGCAGATTTATATATCGGAATCCAAGGTGTCAATCCCGATTGATGTGTAAGAAATTCGATAAGTTTAATTTCACTTTTATCCGATTGATTCATAAAAGGGAAATAATCACCGAGAGTAGAATTTAAGTCAATCTTGCCTTCGTCATAAAGTTTCATCAAAGCGAAAGTAGAGGCGAACACCTTTGTCAAAGAAGCGATATCATAAACGGCGTCATTATGAACCAGTTGCTCGCCTTCGTATGTATATTTTCCATAACTTCTATCAAATATAATCTCGCCGTCTTTAAGTGCCATAACTTGACAACCTGGATATGCTTTTTGATTAATTCCATCAAGAATCAGAGAGTCGATTTGACGAATATATTTATTATCAATCAATGAAACAGGCAATGTTTCGGGAGAAAGAAAACCTTTGAATTCGAATCCGTGACCGCATTTATATTTATTCAAAGTAACGGGAAGTTTCCCTTTTGGAGATTGTTTTCCGACAATTACACTAACGATTGCATTGACGACCATTTCATTATCTTCATAACCTACCAGCATAGAACGGAGATTTCTTCCAAATTCAAACTTATCAACAGCATACGGACTTCCAAACAAGTTAAATATCAATTTTGTAGAATTAGGTAATTTCTTAACGAAATTTAACATAGCAGGAGTAATTCCATAATTTTTAGAAGGATAACTTGATGTGTTTCTGATATTTAAAATTACATAATCGTATGATTTCATTTGTTTAGCCGTACGTTTTATTTCTTCGTCCGAAGCATTAACATTTATTAAGAAAGCCTTATTATCTATTCCATTCTCTTTTAATTTCTGAGATACAGCATTATCTTTTCCAAAGGTTACGACAGCAATCTTATTACCAGAATCTTTTTTCAGAGGTAGTACTTCTTTCTTATTTTCAAGCATTGTAACTGATTCATTATACAAACGTTGCTTCAAAACGTAATATCTATTTTGATTCAAGTCATTTTGAAGTTTCTCTGACTTTTGTTCTTTATAATTATTAAGACCTAACTGATATTTATATCTTAATATTTTTTTACAACTCTCCTCTACTCTATCTCTAACGTTTTTATTATTTTTAGCTGCATCTATAATTATTTGCATTGATGCTTCAAAATTCAACGGAAGTAGAAGAACATCATTACCAGCCATAATAGCTTGTAAACAAACACTATCCGGATCCATTCCATTATAAGCTCCTTTCATTTCCAAACCGTCTGTAAAGATAATACCATCATAATTCATCTCTTTTTTAAGAAGGTCTGTTACCATTATCTTAGAAAGAGAAGACGACTGATTTTTTATAGGTTCCATTGCCGGAAAATAGAGATGACCTACCATTGCGCCTTTCACACCATTGTCAATAAGATGTCTGAAAGGAACTAATTCCACTTTATTAATTTCTTCTAAGGAATTCTTTACTATCGGAAGTCCGTGGTGCGAGTCGGTAACAGTATTGCCGTGACCAGGGAAATGCTTCATTGAAGGAAGCACTCCGTTTTTTTGCAGTGACATTGCATAAGCAAGACCTTTACGAGCCACGTTATCAGGATCTTCACCAAAACTACGGAATCCTATAACCGGATTATTTGGTTCGTTATTCACGTCGACGGTTGGAGCGAAGTTGACATTAATTCCTAGACGAGTACATTGTTCTGCAATTTGTCGTCCCATCTCCGCGATAAGAGAATCATTAGTTATTGCGCCGAGTGTCATTTGATAAGGATATGATATTCCATCGTTTATACGCATACCCAACCCCCATTCTCCATCGATGGCAATCATCATCGGAGTTTGTGCTTTTGCTTGCCATTCGTTAGTTTGCGCTAACAATTTTTCAGCATCCGTTCTGAAAAAAGTAACACCTCCGATATTATATTTTTTAATATATTCGTCAATATAGGCATTAAAATCTTTGTTTGGGTCATTAGCTCTCAAGTTAAACAACTGTCCTACTCGTTGTTCTAGTGTTAATGAATTATAAACAGAATCCACCCATCGGTCAACATCATTCTGAGCAAAAGTATTAAAAGAAATTAATAAAAGTAAAGTGGTTAATATATTTTTCATTGCTTAATAATTAAATTAACAAAATCGGTAAGTTCATTAAAATCAAAAGGTTTATAAATGATAGTCTTATCTTTATCTAAAATAAAAAATGTCGGTGTAGCCGTGATTGCATAATCCGATATATAAGTACAATCCCATTCCATTCCATCATGATAGAAAAATCCATCAATCCTTTCCTTTTTAACAAGATTCTTAATTTTCTTTAAGTCTCCTTTAACACTAACAGCTACCAATGAGAAATTATTATTATCATCTAAAAATCTTTTCAGATATTTAATATTATCACGACAATGCTCACAGGTATATGACCAGAAATAAACTATAGTGAAGTCATTATCAATGCTATATAGGTCAAAATCTTCATTGAATATAGTTTTGCCTGAAATATTTTTCGCCTTACTTCCTAATCGCACTCTAGAATTGAATTCAACAATAGAAAGCAACTCATCATATTGTTCTTCCGTACAATCCATATCTTCAGAATAAGGTATTCTTGTCATATAATCGACAATATCTTCATAACCAAGTTCATTAAATCCTTCTATCAGATATTGAAACAAAAACTTATACATATCATAATTCACAGAAGCTCGGTAAAGAACATTATCGATTCCCAAGATAAAAGACATGATCTGCTCATCTCGACTCTTGTCTGGCGTTTGCTGTATCGAAAGAAAATCCAGGACTTTTGTTGTAAGTACATTTGTAGGAATCAAAGAAGTATCATTAAAGTCGACATCATTAAAAAAAATAGCAACCAGTTTATTACGTTGTTTATCAAAATCATCGTCAAGATTTAAAGGAGTAAATCTGTCAACTTTAATCAAATTAGAAGCATAATTATCGTGAGCCATCAGAGAATCTGTGAACGAAATGAATCTGTCTTGTAACAACTGATACTCATTTTTAGCATTCAGATAAAACTCAGATTTCTTATCATATTCACGAAGAATCGGTTTTAATATATCTAAAGATTTGAGTGTCTTTTCCTTAAAAATAAGATAGGCGTACCAATCAGTATTTAATTGAGAATTAATAAATTCTACGGAAGACAAATCATAAAAATCTTTAACAATAAATTTAACAGACGAATCATCATAAAGAAAATCCAAAGTAGAACCATATTCAGTTTCAATCTGATACATACCTTTTTTGATAGGAGTATTAAATTCGACTCTTTTATCCTGCGTCATCATAACAGAGTCAAGCACTTGCATATAAAGTCCAGTATAGGCATTAAGATACACTTTCTGTTGTGGAAGATTAAAAAAAGTTGCAGATACCGTTTGAGAGAAATTTCTAAGAGGTATCAGAAATAGAGATATAATTATCAATAACTTAATAAATTTCATAAAAGAATTTTGTTTAGTAACAAAGATACAAAAAGGCGAAAGACAAAAGGCAAAAGTCTAAAGTTTTTTTAGTATTTTTGTAAGAACAACCAATCGATTCTTATTTTTATTATAACAGATTGACATTCAGATGAAAGCTCAGATAACAAACAAAGAGATTTGGAGTATAGCGCTGCCAATAATGTTAGGTAATCTGGCTCAGACCATTATCAACTTCACTGACACCGCATTTTTAGGGCATTTAGGCGTCATTGCCTTAGGAGCTTCGATGCTCGCTGGACTTTTCTATTTCGTATTCACTACAGTAGCAACAGGTTTCGCCATCGGAATACAAATCATAATAGCACGTCGTTATGGTGAAGGCAATTACGGAAGAATCGGCATCATCTTCGAACATGGTTCTTTATTTGTATTAATATTAGGTTCCATCTTATTTTCGATATTATATTTCTTTTCCGACCAACTTCTATATCTGTTGATAGATTCTCCAAACATTTACGATGCTTCCATAGAATATATAAAATATCGTCGCTTTGGAATTATGTTTGTGTGTTTCAACTTCTTGTATCGCGCTTTATATATAGGTATTTCTGACACTAAAGTCATAACCTATTCCACGATAATAATGGCAATTGTTAATATTTTTTTAGATTACTGTCTAATTTTCGGCAATTTCGGTTTACCTGAGATGGGAATAGGCGGCGCAGCATTAGCATCGTTCTGTGCAGAAGTATCCGCATTTGTCTTCTTTACAATATATAGTTATATCAAATTGACAAAAAAGGACTATGGAATGTTCAAAATTCACAAGTTGGAACCGGAACTCATGGGCAGAATCTTGAAGATAGCGACACCTACAATGATACAGAAACTATTCTCTTTCAGTGTATGGTTCATCTTCTTCATACTTATAGAAAAAATGGGCGAAACCGCGACAGGCATATCATCTATAGTGAGAAGTGTCTACATGATACTCATAACTCCATGTTTCGCCTTTGCAACTACAACAAACACTATCGTGAGCAGAATTATTGGTGAAGGTCATTCGGACCAAGTTTTTTCAACAATTTTTAAGATATTGAAAAACTGCATGTTATGTACGATACCGATTATAATATTAGTCGCCATTTTCCCGATGCAGATTATAAGAATCTATACAGATGACCTGAATCTCGCTCAATTAGTCATTCCATCAATTTATGTGATATGTGCAGGAACAGTTTTCCAAGGCATTGGCAATGCGTACTTTGAAGCAGTGTCTGGCACAGGCAATACATCCGCTGCACTTTATTTAGAAGCAGTTATTTTAGTCATTTACGTAGCTTTCATCTGGATGATGACACATTTAACGACAAACGTTCATTGGGTTTGGACAGCAGAAATCATTTATGGTGCACTGCTTGGAATCTTCTGTTTCATTTACATGAAATTCGCTAAATGGAACAAAAAGCACATATAATTGAAAGTTGAAAGTTGAAAATTAATGTAGAGACGTCACCCCTGTGGCGTCTTTGAAATTGAAAATTGAATAATTTGGTTTAAGGTTTAAGGATTGATTTCGATAAACTTAAAAACTATGAACCATGAACTATGAACTATGAACCATGAACTAAAACAAAGTCCGTTGACATAAAAAAATGAGAATACTGCTTATAATAATAGGTTCAATATCTTTGGCATTAGGTGTTATCGGGATTTTCATTCCGTTATTACCGACAACGCCATTATTGCTTCTATCTGCATGGTGTTTCTTCAGAAGTTCTGAGAAGTTATATCATAAACTTATTAACAGCAAATACTTAGGAACATATATCAAGAACTTCAAAGAGAACAAAGTCATTCCTATAAAGACCAAAATCTATATCATCACACTTCTATGGATAAGCTTGATTTATTGTATCTTCTTTGTTGCTAACGGGATATTGTGGCTACAGATTATATTAGCGATAATATTGATTGGCGTGACGTTGCATATCGTTTCGTATAAGTCATAAAACAAATAACGCAACCCTTTTAAAGACTGCGTCATTTGTTTTTAAATCTGAGAATCTGAAAATGACTGACAGTTGTTTTTTCTCAGATTCTCAATTTTTTCAGATTTTCAGGTTTATATCAATGTGAAACTTACGGTAAGTCCCGCCATCACGATTGAAACCATGCTCATCAGTTTGATTAAGATATTGAGTGATGGTCCTGATGTATCTTTGAATGGGTCACCGACGGTATCGCCGACAACAGTTGCTTTATGTTGATCGGAACCTTTACCACCGAAGTTACCTTCTTCAATATATTTCTTAGCGTTATCCCATGCGCCGCCTGAGTTCGCCATGAAGACAGCGAGAACAAAACCTGTTGACAAACCGCCGATTAACAAACCTAAAACACCTGCAACGCCGAAGATGA
The DNA here is from genome assembly GCA_045606705.1 of Bacteroidales bacterium. Taxonomy (GTDB): domain Bacteria; phylum Bacteroidota; class Bacteroidia; order Bacteroidales; family F082; genus Limimorpha. The sequence continues at coordinate 11,358 of JAZUSL010000092.1, read as the reverse complement.
CACCTACAGCTATTGGAACGATGATTGCCAATAATGATGGGAATAACATTTCTTGTTGAGCACCTTTTGTTGAGATACCAACACAACGTGCGTAATCTGGTTCCGCCTTACCTTCGAGGATACCCTTAATTTCACGGAATTGTCTTCTGACTTCCTCCACCATCTTTTGTGCAGCGCGACCTACAGCATTCATAGTAAGACCACAGAATAAGAACGACATCATAGCACCGATAAATACTCCGACCAAAACTTTAGGATTCATCAAGTTAACCTGGTAGTATTCCATAAAGTCGATTAACGACGAAGCTTCGATTTGTTCGACATTAAGAGCTATTGTATCAGTTACTCGTGCCAATCCGTCGCTTGCATTTTCGGCGAGGCGAACAAGAGCTATCTTAATTTCTTCAACGTAAGAAGCGAGGAGCGCGAGAGCTGTGAGAGCAGCAGAACCGATAGCGAAGCCTTTACCTGTTGCAGCTGTTGTGTTACCGAGTGCATCGAGAGCATCGGTACGTTTACGGACTTCTGCACCGAGACCGCTCATCTCAGCATTACCGCCAGCATTATCAGCGATAGGACCGTAAGCGTCTGTTGCTAACGTTATACCTAATGTTGAGAGCATACCTACAGCAGCGATACCTATACCATAAAGTCCCATAGAAAGATTTTCCGCTGACAAGAAGTTATCGACATCAAAACCTATAGCGCATAAGTAAGCCAAGATGATAGCAATACCGATTGTTATAACAGGAACAGCTGTTGAAATCATGCCGAGTCCGAGACCAGAGATGATAACTGTTGCAGGACCTGTGTTAGAACTTTCAGCAACTTTTTGTGTAGGACGATAAGATTGTGAAGTATAATACTCTGTGAATTTTCCGATGATTACACCTGCGAGAAGACCTACGACTACTGAGAACGAAATGCCGAGCCAGTTTTCGATTCCAAGTCCCCAAAGGATGAAGAATGTTGCTATAGCAATCAAGATGGAACTTGTATTTGTACCTCTGCTCAACGCACCGAGAAGCTGTTTCATGCTCGTATCTTCTTTTGTTCTAACCATGAAGATACCGATGATAGACAAGAGCACACCTACTGCTGCGATGAGCATAGGAGCGAATATGGCTTTAAGTTGCATTCCATCGATAGCAGACTTAGCGAATGCTGCTGCACCCAAGGCTGCTGTTGCGAGTATTGAACCCGCATATGATTCATAAAGGTCGGCACCCATACCTGCGACGTCACCGACGTTATCGCCAACGTTATCAGCTATTGTAGCTGGATTACGAGGGTCGTCTTCTGGAATGTTGTATTCTGTCTTACCAACGAGGTCGGCACCAACGTCAGCGGCTTTTGTATAGATACCACCGCCAACACGAGCGAACAAAGCTTGTGTGGAAGCTCCCATACCGAATGTCAACATCGTTGTTGTGATAACAACTAAATTATAATCGGTAAATTGTGTTAAGATGATGAACCAAAGGCTGATGTCTAACAATGCCAAACCAACCACAGTGAGACCCATAACTGCGCCTGAACGGAAAGCCACTTTAAGACCGTTGTTAAGTGATTGTTTTGCGGCATTTGCTGTACGAGCCGATGCATAAGTAGCAGTCTTCATACCGAAGAAACCTGCTAAGCCAGAAAAGAATCCGCCTGTCAGGAATGCGAACCAGACCCATTCATTCTGAAGGTTAAAAACAGCCATCACACCGAAGATAGCAGCCAAAATAATAAAAACAACAATAACAACTTTGTACTGTTGTTTCAGATAAGCCATAGCACCGTTACGAACATGAAGAGCAATTTTCTTCATCAAGTCGGTACCTTCGTCTTCTTTCAACATGCTTTTGTAGAAATAAAAAGCAAAACCCAGCGCCAAAATGGAGGCAGCCAAGACCAAATAAATTACATAATCCATAAAGTAATTTTTAATTAATAATACAATAATATTTTTTGATATATAAATTTAATGTACAAATTTGCATAATATTTCAATACATTCCACACTGATTTTCAAAAAAATATCAAAAAATAAAATTTTGTTTTGTTTAATTGAAAGTTTGTGCGTATTTTTGTAAAATGAATAGGATTTTATTGGATGTTATCGGATTAACTTACAGCAACTCTCAGAGCGGTGCTTACGCATTGATAATGGGCGAGAAAGATTCAAAACTACGTCTGCCTATCATCATTGGCGAGTATGAAGCTCAGTCCATTGCAATAGCCATTGAGGGCATCGAGAACAGACGTCCCCTCACCCACGACCTTTTCAAAAGTTTCGCCGGGAACTTCGACATCAATATTACAGAAGTAATCATAAACAGATTTAAAGAAGGTATATTCTATTCAGAACTTCATTGTGTTAAAGACGGTGAGACTTCCATCATCGACTGCCGTACTTCAGACGCAATAGCTATTGCCCTACGTTTTAAGTGTCCTATCTATACATATCCACAAATCATCGAAGAGGCAGGAATAGAGATGGAAGAAGAAACCGACAACAGTCCAGAAACTCAACAAATCAGCGACACTGAAACTCTCGAAGATTATAGTGTTTCTGAGTTAGAGATTTTACTGCAAGAAGCTATCGAAGAAGAAGATTATGCCAAAGCTTCTGTGTTGAGAGATATTATTAACGAGAAAAAGATGTTTTTATAATGAGACAATATTTAGATTTATTGCAGCATATTCTTGACAATGGTCACCAGAAAGGCGACAGAACAGGAACCGGAACAATCAGCATCTTCGGCTATCAGATGAGATTCAACCTTGAAAAAGGGTTCCCTCTTCTTACTACAAAGAAAGTCCACCTACGCTCCATTATCCATGAATTACTTTGGTTGATAAATGGCGACACCAACATCAAATATCTCCACGACAATAAAGTAAGTATATGGGACGAGTGGGCAGACAGCAACGGCGACCTCGGTCCTATCTATGGAGCTCAATGGCGCAATTGGAACGATGAAGGAATAGACCAAATTGCAGACCTTATTGAATCTATAAAAAATAATCCTAACAGCAGACGACATATCGTCACGGCATGGAATCCGAGCGTTTTACCTGATGAGAAGTCGAAAGATTTCGCAAAAAACGTCGCTGACGGAAAAGCAGCTCTCCCGCCATGCCACGCATTTTTCCAATTCTATGTGGCTGATAACAAATTATCTTGTCAGTTGTATCAAAGAAGCGCAGACGTGTTCTTAGGAGTACCTTTTAATATAGCATCATATTCACTATTGACAATGATGATCGCTCAGGTTTGCGACTTAGGTCTCGGCGACTTTGTACATACATTCGGTGATGTACATATATATAATAATCACATAGATCAAGTGAAGTTGCAACTCAGCCGTGAACCACGACAACTTCCGACGATGAAGATTAATCCTGAAATTAAAAGCATCTTCGACTTTAAATATGAAGATTTCAAACTGGAAAATTATAACCCATACGATGCCATCAAGGCAGACGTTTCAATTTAAGTAAGTAATAATTAAAAATATTAATATATGAAGCCAAAAATTTCGATAGTAGTAGCAATGGCAAAGAACAGAGCCATCGGCAGAAACGGTCAGTTGTTATGGCATATCTCTAACGACTTAAAACATTTTAAGAAAGTAACAACAGGCAAATGCGTCATCATGGGACATAATACTTATGTATCATTACCAGGACAAAAAGCGTTACCAAACAGACGTAACGTCATTATTTCCGACAGACTTGATGCAGCACCTGAAGGTTTCGAGCTCGCCACATCAATTCAAAAGGCGTTACAACTCGTAGAGAATGAAGCAGAAGTTTTCATCATGGGAGGCGGCATGATTTACGAACAGTTCCTTGAGATGGCAACCACATTATATCTTACTAGAGTTGAGAAAGACTTCGAAGCCGACACTTATTTCCCTATAGTCAATTTCGACGAATGGGAACTCACGGATTTAGAAGTGATTGATGACGACCCACAAGTTGATTATTCTTACAGATTTGAAACGTGGGAGAAGAAATAAAGTTTATAGTGTATAGTAGTTTAAAAGTAATAAGTTGTTAGTTTAATAGTATATTAAGTTCAACAATATTATGAAACTATATATTATAGACTCTAATTGAGCAACAATAAATCCGGCTAGAACATAGTCGGATTTTTTTGTATAGTTAAACAGAGATATTACAAAAATAGGGCGTACGAATACGCCCTAAATTGTCAATTGTTAATTGTCAATTACAATCAGTGTGCTACAGAGATACGTTTTGTAACTGTGTATTCTGAAGTTTCTACTTGAATCATATAAACGCCTGATTGGAAATCGCTCATATTGAGGTTTACTTCGTTAGCGTTCACTTCTGATTCATATACCTTTTGACCCATTAAGTTAAGAACTGTAACATTCTTAATGTTGTTAGCTTCTATCTTAAGATTGTCGTCAACTGGGTTTGGATAAACTGTTACTTGTTGTTCTGCATTAGTTTCAATACCTGTTGGAGAGCAAATCTTAACGAAATATTCGTTACCAAATTTTGATTTAGCTGGAGCTGACATACAATCTATATCTTGATAGTAAGCAACGACTTTATAGTAGTACCATTCGCCTTCAGCGTTAGCAGTAACGTCTACATATTCTGTTTTGTTTGCGCCAAGTACCTTAACTCTCTTCCATTCTGGATCTGAATTTGTTTTTCTATAGATATAATAACCGCTTATACCTTCATCTTCTGCTGGAGCATTCCAGAACACTCTGATTTTATTATTTGCGTTATATTCAATCCATAAGTCTGTAGCAGAGTCGCAACCTTCTGTTAATACACCACAAACTTCATTGCTATGTTCTGTATCACCGCCTTCGCACAATGCTGTTACTGTATAGCAGTGACCGCCGTGAGGAACATATTCATCGGTAAATGTTTTTTCTTTTGCCAAACCTACAAGTAAACCATCACGATAGATGTTATAACCATAATATGGGTCTTCAGTGCTTTCCCATGTCAAAACGATAGCATCATCTTCTGTTGTAGCGACCAAGTTTGTTGGAACTGCGCAATCAACTGAACCGCCGCATGTGTTTGCTGTTGAGAAGAACACGCCTGTTGAGATTTCAGATGTTGAACCTGTATAGTTGTAAACTTTTTCATTATTAGAATCTTTGATGATAATTGTAATATTGTAATTCTCTTGGTTTTCTGAAATAGGACTCCATGCGAATTGAACGCCACCCAATGGCATTGCTATTTCAAAAGTGTTTGCTTGAGAATTTGATGTTGTATACTTAGCGAATTCAACACCTGCTGCGTCAAAAACAGAAACTGATGCGCCTCTCATACCATTGAATACTGATGATTGGAGAATCATTGTCCATTCACAGGTTGGTCCGAATGGGATTTTTTCTATTGTTTGGATAGAACCATGAGTACCACCAACAACGGCGTACACTGAATAATCAAAGAAACTGAAACAAGGAACGTTCTCATCAACGAATGTCATTGATTGACCAGGAGTAGCATCTGTCAATTCAGCAATGATTATTCCGTTTCTTTCAACAACCATCTTGTCAATTGCAGAGATTGTTTGGTTACCGAGAGTTTTTGTAGGATTTGTCCATGTTAATGTTGCTGACAATTCATTATTAGCTGCTGGTACTGCATTCAAACTTGTTGGAGCTTGTGCTGTGTTAGCATAAACTTCAGAAGGGACGAAATTGAATATGGCTTGTGATCCTACATGATATTGCATAGCAGCTGTTGTGAAATAGCCGTCACCTGATCCGCTCCATCCGAAGTTGAAGTGGAACAAACCGTTTTCATCATAACCGTCACAAACAAAAGCGTGACCGTAACCTTCTTCATCAGAACCTGAATAATATACAGGAACACCTCTATTAAAACTTTCATATAATTTAGAATCAAACACTGCGTGGTTTGCATCACGGTAAGTAAGTTCTGTTTGTGCATATCCGAAATAAGTCTTTATAGCATAAGGGACATCGGTTGAAAAAGCACCACTACCTGTGCCGTGGTGGTCATACATCATCTCGACAGCCACACCGCAATGATAACCGATTGTTGCGATAGCATCTATTTGTTCAACTGGTGATGATGCGTCAATTCTGTCGACCATGTTTTCCCAGTCGTATGTTGTTTCACCAAAATTAGCTGTTTGTGCTGGATAATGTGAATTAGATCCACATTCATTACATCTAGGAACGTAAGTATGTGAACCTGTACCTTGTGTTGGATAATCCCAATATGCCATTACTTGAGCCATTGCAGTAGCGACACAACCTGTAACAACGTGACCATGTGATGCCCAATTTGCTGATTGATCTGGACAGTACTTGTTGTAAGGCCATGATTGATCCCATTTTGTTGTCAACAATGGTTCAACAGCTTGACCTCTCATTGCTTGACTTACGAAACCTGTGTTTTCCAAAGACTTCCATTCAGCAGCGATTTCAGGAGTAGCAGTAGCTTTTGTGTTTTTACCGTTTTCAATTGCTCTTCTGTAGATTCTCATCATATCGTAAAGACCTGGAGCGATGTTGTTGGCATCGAATGCGCTTTCTTCTGAATAACCGAGAATTGGGTGTGCGCAGTCGTCAGCTGATACCATAACGAAACCATTATCTGACACGTTGAAAACGTAATAACAAGGTTCACCTAATTCTGAATTTGCTGTGTAGACTAACTCTAATGAGTTTGATTTTTGATTGAAGTTGGCATCGACAAATTTTTGTCCCAATTCTTTTGCTGTGTTGAGATCAACAGGGTTAGCAAAGAGTGAATTGAACGCCAACAAAATAACGACTAATAAAAGTGATTTTTTCATTGGTAATTTTTTTGTTTATAATTTCTAATTTAGTTTATTTTACATTACTTTAATAAGTTCGCAAATTTAAGAAAAAAAACGTTAGGATTCTTGAAAAAAAACTGAAAAATTGAGAATCAGAAAAACTTTAATAATTAGTTTTATATGACTTCTATATATTCAATATTTCATCATTCAATTATGCATTATCAAAACTTTCTCAGCAAAAATATTTCCGTCTTCATCTTGAATATTTATGAAATAAATCCCTGATCTATAATCAGAAACATTGATTTCTATTTCATTAGAAGAAACTCCTTTTTCATCAATTAATATTCCCAGGCAATTATAAATTCTCACTGCCGATAGCTGATGGCTGACAGATGACAGCTTTATAAAGTCTCTTGTCGGATTCGGATATATCATAACTTTATGTGATATATCCTCCTCTACGTCCGTTGAATTACAAATCTTCACAAAAAATTCGTCACTATATTTTGCTTTTGCCGGCGGCGAATAACATTCCGTTTCCGCATATTTCGCCATGACTCTATAATAATAACACTTATCGACACCGATAACGACATTGTCGGTATATTCAGTTTCGTCCGCACTTAATATTCTCACTCTTTTCCATTCCTCGTCTGCATTGGTTTTTCTCATAACATAGTAATAACTCACATTCTCATTGAGAGGTGCTTCCCAATAAAGTTTCGCCTTTTTTGTATTAGTCAACTCAGCCCATAAATCAAAAGGAGGGTCGCAACCTTCATCAATAACATCACATATCTCATTACTTTTACCAGTAATTCCATTCTCACAGAATGTTGAGACAGAATAACAATGTCCGCCAAACGGAACATTATAATCCGTGAAAGTTGTTTCCTTCGTCATAGCTATAAGTTCGTCATCACGATATATATTATATCCATATTTCGGATTATCGGAGTTCTCCCATGTCAGGACGAAATTTCCATCTTGCTTAGTATATTCCAGATTCGTTGGGGTCTCACAATCCAACACGCCGCCGCAGGTATTGCTTCCCTTATAAAACACGCCTCCCGAAGGTAGTCCGGAATATGTACCAGTATATTCATAAACGGTTTGCTCAGCAGCATCTTTAATCTCGATATTGATTGAATAGAGATGCGGATCCGGTTCCGTCGTCTCCCATCCGAATCCGACATTACCAAGCGGGACTGGAATTACAAATGTTGTTGTATCTGAACTGTCACTACTTACAGTCATGTATTTGACATTATTATGGTCGTATATATTAATATATGTGTCAAACATACCTTCCGAATCGGATGTCTTGACAATAAGTTTCCAATCGCAAGACGGACCAAAAAAGACATTCTTGACAGTTGAGAAATCGCCATAAACACCATCTATTACAGCATATACCGTATAATCGAAATAACTATAGAATGGAACTTCATCATCTACAAACACCGATGTAGAACCAGGAACAACATCCGAGTCTTCGTAAATAATTTCATCCAATCTCATAACTATTATCTTATCGATGTGAGAGATGTCGGATCCATCAAGGTTTTTCGTCGGGTTGGTCCACGACAATGTAGCCGACAGTTCATCGTTGCCGAAAGGTACAACTGTAAAGTCAGATGGTGACATTGCAGTATTATTATAAACATAGTCGGGAATCATATCGAAGATTGCGCCCACTCCGTAATTACTATATTGTATAGCATCAGGTGCGAAGAAACCATCATTTTTCCCACCCCAACCATAGTTAAAGTGGAACAGTTCGTTAGGGTCCATTCCGTCACATACGAAAGCGTGACATCCATTTGCATAACATCCCTGATAATAAACAGGGATACGTCTGATTATTGACTCCTTAAGTTTATCCATCCATTCGTCATACGACTGAAACATCCATCGCTGTCGCCACGCAACCAACAGGCACGTGTTCGTCAGAATCCCAGCTCGCCACAGGACAGAACTTATTGTATGGCCACGACTGACTCCATTTTGTCGTACACAAAGGTCCTATCGTCTCAAATCTGTTATCAGCTTTGGTTCTGCCAGATCGTTCCACCGACTTCCATTCAGAAATTATTTCTGGATCTGCCGCCACTATATTATTATCATCGGCATATTCCACAGCGTCTTCGTAAACACTCATCATAAACGTAAGACCAGGTGCCACATTATCAATATCGAATGTTCCATTTTCAGAATAACCAAGAATAGGACGCATGAAATCATTTGCCGAGACAAAAACAAAACCATGTTCACCGACATTAAAAATGTAGAAACATGGTTCGCCCGATTCCGTTTTCATTGTATATGCCAATTCCAACAAATTTGACTTCTGCTGGAAGTTGGCGGCAACAAATTTCTTTCCCAATTCTCTCGCCATACCCTCATCAACAGGATTAGCGAAAAGAGAATTGAAAGCCAACAAAACAATTGCTAACAAAAAGGACTTTTTCATTGGTAGTTTATGTTTATGATTTAATAACTAAGCACCTCAACAAGTTCCCAAATTTAAGAAAAAATAATTTACGACACATATAAATCCAGAAATTTTCAATTTTCAATTAGAATGAGACGCAACAATTACATATGTTTATTCTCATCGGTGTAATCGGTACGTCTCTACATTAATTTTCAACTTTCAACTTTCAATTCTCAATTAGAATGAGACGCACCAATTACATTGTGTTTATTTTCATAGGTGTAATATGTCACGTCTCTACCGATGACGAATTCTAAAATTCTATTTAACCCACTTCCCTTCCTCAATTGTTAATTGTTCATTGTTAATTGTTAATTTCCAAACATACGTTCCACTCTTCCAACTCGAAGCATCTACACTCGTTACATCATCTGTAATTTCCTGTTGATGAACCATTCTTCCTTGCATGTCATAAACCTGCAAGGTGCAGTTGCGCAATGAAGTCCTTATATTCATCATGTCTCCTCCTGGATTAGGATAAGCGACAGCAACCTTTAAATTATGTGCGTGTGCTTCTTCGATGCTGACAAATGCGGAGGCTGGGAATTTGGTGACAAAACACCATGATTTATCTTTATCTAAATCATTGCCAACACCTACAAGCAACAAATCTTCTTCTTTTGTTAATACTATAGAGTTTGCTGCCATAAAATTTCCATCTTCACCACTTGTATAATACAGCTCTGATATGGTCTCGAAATTTTCGCTAAGATGTTCTATCACAATCCACGAGTCACCATAATAATCTCCAAGATCCCAATTCTGAGCAAAAATCAAAGTATTGTCTTCTTTTAACACAATGCCGTTATTTAACGGTTGCTCCTCTTGTGAATATGATGTGCCTCTATTTATATAATTAACAATGGGTAAAAGATCTGTTGAATTGTCAATATTATCATCTATTTCATATAATCTAGTATCATTATAATGATAGCTGTTGCAGTTCACTGTAGAACTAGCTACAGATGTTAAATATACTGTGTTATGTTTGCTTCTTACCACTGAAAGGCATTCTAAAGATGAAAAATGCGGCATTGTGAAGCCTGGTTGATTAATAGCTTTTCTATCAATAAAATTCAAATTCTTGTCGAAATATAAAGCTTCTCCACTTGGACGAAAAGAGAAATTGTAACTATTATACCCTAATGTCTGGTACAAAATATAATGCGAGTCTGTCTCAAGCATACTGTGTCCTCTATGTCTCCAATAATCTCCATGACCGGAGAGACATTCTATGCCTTTCATCTGAAGAATTTCACCTTCAAAATTCATTTTGAAAAAGAACATGGTGTCATTTTCAGACTGATTAGGATTATGCAAAGTAGGACATTTGAAAAACGAACCTACAATATCACCGTTATTATCAATGAAAGATGTAAACAGATACAAACGACCGCAGATTTCGTTAGGCATCATGGACACCAAAGGGTCATTACTTACACTTTCCGTAGTATCTATAGGAATGTAATGTTCATAACTTTCAACGATATTGAGTTCGTCATCTAATTTGTATAATCCTAATATAGCATCGGTTGGAGGATTTTCGAAGTTCTTGAAGTAATTTTCAGACAATCTTTCATGGTCTGGACTGTATGTCATTAACGTAAATAAATCTCCATCTTTGTTTTCAATAATCTGATTATATGATATTGAACAATATGCAGGACGGAAATAATTGACTCTTGTTAACTCATCACCATCCGCAGAAAGCTTCACTAAACCCGGATGTGGCACACTAATATGGTCTTCTATAGGTAATGTAAATGGTGAATTAACTATTATACTGCCATCATGCAATTCTATGGCATCCGTAAAACTTCTGCTATAAGGATAATCAGCATAGACATCCATAAAGAACTCCCATTCCTGAGACATCATGCTAACACTACAAAAGAGCAGAGTGAATAGTGTTGCAATGGTAAAAATTTTTCTTTTCATAATGATAAAATATAGATTGTTAATTACTTAATATTTCTTTTTTTGTCGTGAGCTAAGAGCCAATTCTAAAATTCTAAAGTTCTGTAAGCTCGTTCTCTACGCCCACGGATTTCACTGATGTGCACTGATT
>JAZUSL010000091.1:0-10820 GCA_045606705.1 Bacteroidales bacterium | reverse complement strand
AATTCATCTTAGAGACAAGAACAATTTTGTTTATGGAGAAGATAAGGATGTGGATGGTGTTGTAATTAACGATAAGTGTAAAAGCCTTGCTTGCAAGATTCGAGAGATTATTGATGCTAAATCGTCATTTGCTGATTGGCTTAACAACCAACGAGTACGCGACCAACTGAAACAAGACATTAAGATTTGTCTTGTTAAGAATGGCTATCCTCCACAGTATACCCCTGAGGTCTTTCGTGAAGTGATGGAACAAGTAGAGAACTTTAAAGAAAACGAACCATCTGCGCCTGTGATTCCTTATGCATCGTTAGAACAGGAAACGGGAATGATGATGGCTGCTGAAGATATTTATACATATAGACGATAAAAAGATTGGCAAATATGGTGGACTTTACGTAAAAAACATAAACTAACTAAATACATCCAAAATTCTTGTTTTTTCTCAAAAAAAATAATATCTTTGTGAGAACTTTTTTCAGAACCTGAGAATCTGAAAATCTGAGAATCTGAAAAGTAAAAATTAAATTTAACTAAGTACAAACATTTAAAATTAATATCATTATGTCAGAAAAAATGACCTCACAATTAGCTATGGAGTTGGAAGCAAAGTATGGCGCACACAACTACCACCCACTTCCTGTAGTTTTGGCAAAAGGAAAAGGTGCCAAAGTTTGGGACGTTGAAGGCAAAGAATATTACGACTTTTTATCAGCTTATTCAGCAGTAAATCAAGGACATTGTCATCCTGCAATCATAAAAGCGTTATGCGACCAAGCACAAAATTTGACATTAAGTTCACGTGCTTTCTATAACGACAGTCTTGGTGTTTGGGAAAAATATATTACAGAATATTTCGGTTACGACAAGGTCCTTCCTATGAACACAGGCGCCGAAGCTGACGAGACAGCTCTTAAATTGGCACGCCGCTGGGGAACAGTGTGCAAAGGCATTCCTAACGACGAAGTCACAATAGTTTGCTGCGAAGGTAACTTCCACGGTCGTACCATCACAATCATCACCATGTCGAACGACCCTGATTCATACGCAAACTACGGACCTCTCACACCTGGTTTCATCCGTATTCCTTACAATGATCCAGATGCTTTGGAAGCTGTATTGGCAGAACACGGCCACAAAATCGCTGGTTTCTTGTTAGAACCTATTCAAGGTGAAGCTGGTGTTTATGTCCCAGATGAAGGTTATCTTAAGAAATGCTACGACATCTGTAAGAAATACAATGTTTTGTTCATGGCCGATGAAGTACAAAGCGGTATCGCACGTACAGGTAAGATGTTAGCCTGCGACCACGAAAACGTACGTCCTGACATATTAATATTAGGTAAGGCATTGAGTGGCGGCGTTGTTCCTGTATCTGCTGTATTGGCTGACGACTATATCATGATGAACATCAAACCGGGCGAACACGGCTCAACATTCGGTGGCAACCCAATCGCTGCCAAGGTAAGTATGGCGGCTCTTCAAGTCATAAAAGACGAAAACCTCATGGAGAAAGCTGAATATCTCGGCAATATCTTCCGTGAAGAAATGAGAAAGATAGACAGCCCGATGATTGAATTGGTACGCGGCAAAGGTTTGCTCAACGCTGTCATTATCAAGCCAAAAGACGGCAAAGAAGCATGGGACGTTTGTATGAAGATGAAAGAAAATGGCGTCTTGGCAAAACCAACACACCAACATATCATCCGCTTCGCTCCTCCTTTAGTGATCACTGAAGAAGAATTACGCGCAGCGATAGAAATCATCAAAGAAACAATTTTGTCGTTCTAAAAAGTAGAGACGTATCGATGTTACTCTCAATAAAACACATCGATGCGTCTCAATATAAACAGACGTGTCAATGTGTTTTATAGCAGCATGCATTGACGCGTCTCTACATAAATCAATATGCTAACAAAAATCATCATTTATTATATCGTGCTTATCAACATTGGCAACTTTGTTCTCTTTGCCATCGACAAGCATTTATCTATCAAAAACAGAGAACGTATTCCAGAATCTACATTGATATTATTATCTGCTATGGGCGGTGCGCTCGGAGGATTATGTTCGATGTACATCTTCAGGCACAAAACCAAACACGCAAAGTTCTATATCTGTCTGCCTTTGTTTTTGATTTTACATATTATCGTAGCTATTTTGATGATATTTTAAAAAAACTGAGAAGTTTAAAACCTGAAAACCTGAGAAGAGTTTTGAACTAAGGCTATTGGATTTTGACTTTTGAACCTTTAGACTTTAGACATTTCTCAGATTCTCAGATTCTCAATTTCTCAGATTTTAATATTTGGTACTTCCCTCATCGCTTCGATCTTCTTATTCTCGATGTCGATATGATAGCAAAACATTGTCTTGCCGTTCGTCAGCAAAATATAATTGACATTCAATCCAGAATAATATCGGATCGCCTGGTCGAGAACTTTTTGCGTTATCGGCACTGATTCCGCTTTACATTCTACTATCATTTCCGGTTGCCCAGATTTGTTGAAAACGATGATGTCACAGCGTTTAGGCAAGTTGTTAACCTTTATGGAATATTCCACAGCGATGAGACCTGCAGGATATTTTTTTATCTCCACAAGATAATAAAGGGTCTTCTGGCGCACCTCTTCCTCAGGAGTTAAAGTGCAGTAAATCTTACGTATGGGGTCGAAGACCTTAGTCTTGTTATCTTCTATGATAGTATTAAACCAATTCATGAAGACAAAAATAAAAAAAATGTTAAAAAATAATAGAAACTTTATTAAAAAAATTATTTATCTTTGCACTCGCAAAAAAGATGTCGGGTTCTACTAGTCGGTCAGGTAACGACACTCTCACTGTCGAAACAGGGGTTCGAATCCCCTACCCGATACAAGCTAAAGTCGTCTAACAAATAGGCGACTTTTTTCTGTCTCATTTGGCATAAAAAAATCCGATTCATTACTGAACCGGATTTTTTACTTTTTATGTTTTTATTTATTAATAGAACAAGATGCTGTTGTCTTCAATTTTTACATTATCCTTAAGTGCTGAGTAAACAGCATTGTTGAGGATTTGGTTGTTAAATCTTGAACGTTGTTCTCTTTGAATGTTTGAATAGTCTGTTGTTGCAGATGGAGTTACTTTATTTACTTTAACAACATAGAGACCATTACCACCAACGATAGGTTCTGAAATTTCGCCCTCTTTCATGCCGATTACTGTACCGATAACTTTATCTTCAACGCCAAAGTTTCCGAAACCACGACCTTCGAATGTTACGTTATCAACAGTTGTCTTTTCACCTTTCAAGTTGTCAATCATCTTTTGGTAATCTGTTCCGTATGCTTTAGCTTGTTCTGCTAACATAGCACCTTTCTTTTCTTTCTTGATAACGTATTCATAACGATCAACGATATCTTCATATGGTGCCAAACCTTCAGGAACAATCTTAGTAAGAACTGCTACAACATACATATCATCGAGGTCGAAGATTGATGACATGTCACCAACTTTTGTATTTTCGTCGAATGCCCAACGTACTATTTGACGAGGATTGCTGATACCTGTGATATAGTTTGTTGTTGTTCTCATTGTTGGGAAAGTACGTTTGTTAAGACCTTGTGCTTCGATAGCAGCATTAAATTCTTCAGATGTTGTGTTTTCGGT
The DNA here is from genome assembly GCA_045606705.1 of Bacteroidales bacterium. GTDB lineage: Bacteria > Bacteroidota > Bacteroidia > Bacteroidales > F082 > Limimorpha. The sequence goes on along the minus strand of JAZUSL010000091.1, from coordinate 7,172 downwards.
AACGAATTTGTTAGCTTCAGAGAAGACATTTTGATATGTTGTTGTGCTTGCTGTAATTTCGTTAGCTACAACTGCTATACGTGCTTTAGGTGTTGCTTCTTTGCGGTCTGTAACTTTAATGATGTGGTAACCGAATGGTGTTTCAACCATACCAACTGTACCAACTTTATTATCTTGTACAAATTCGTTGAATGTGTAAACCATTGTACCGTCTGTAAACCAACCGAGGTCACCATTGTTTGTTTGAGCGCTTGGGTCATCTGAGAAGTCTTTAGCAAGAGTTTCAATTTTTGAGTTGTCTTTCTTAATAACATTTAAGAGACTATCAGCTAAAGTTTTTGCATCTTCTTTGGTACGTGTTTCTGTACTGCGTAATGCATTTGCATAACTTACCAAGATGTGTGAAGCCATCAATGAGTCAGAACGATTTTCAACTTCCAAAACTTTTGCTACGTTATAGTAACCGTCTTTTTCATAAGGACCATAAACGAAACCTTTACCGTTGTTGAAGATAGCTGTTTCGAATTCTGCAGGAACTTCTGTTCTTGACATCCATGTGCTGTCGTATGGAAGGTCTGAGTTAGCGTTTACGAAATTTGCTACATTTTCAACAGATGCGAAATCATCTTTAAGGTCATTGACATAATTTCTTGAAAAGTCGATGTCTGCCTGTGATGGGTTAATTTCGAATACGATATAATCTATAGCGCGTGTTGCGTCTGTTTGATATTTACCTTTATTTTCTTCATAGAATGCTTTTTTGTCAGCATCATTGAGAACTACTGTTGAGTCTGCTATTGTTGTATAACGTACTGCGTAAACTTCTGCAGAAACTTTGTCGTTCTTATCTGAATAGTAACGTTCTGCTAATTTTGCTGGGAGGTAGAAACTCTTCTTGAGAAGGTTTTCATATTTTGTATTCAATCTGTCTTCTTTGATAGCACGTTCAAAGTTAAGCCAGTTTGCTTGCATTTCTGGAGTGAGAGTTTGGAAATCTCTGATGTATGTTTTAACGAGTTCTTTGTTGAACTTTCCATCAGCGCCGGTGAAGCTGCTAACAACATATTGATTTGGATTCTCACCTAAGAATTGATCGTATAATTCATCACTTGAAACAGTAAGACCTAAAGCCTTGAATTCTTGTTTCATGACGATATCTCTGATCATTTGTTCCAATGTGTTAGCATGAATGCTGTAATTCTGTTCTGTTGTAAGAGTACCACCGTTGTTAGCTTTGGTGTTTTCAAGATTCATGTTGACCAAATTGCTATAATCTTGATAAGTAATCTTTTCATTGCCTACAGAAGCGACGTTAGTTCCTTGTCTGCTGTTAGTACTTTTGAAAAGGTCACCTAAAACGAATGCCAAAAGTGCAAGACCTACGATTGCTACTAACAGTCCATAATGCTTTCTAATGTTTCCAATTGCTGCCATAATTATGCTATTATTTAATATTTATTTATTCTAATATACCTTTATAAATTAAGTTTGCAAATTTACAAAACCATTCGATATATTCGACATTTTTGTCAAAAAATAATTTTGGTTTTTGTAAAGGGTACTACTTCTACGTAATTCACTGATTACTTTTTATTTCCACCTCTTCAAGTTTAGTATCTGTAGCCTTGATTATCTTAAATATATAATTACCGATTAAAATTTCCTCACCTATTTCAGGAATACTTTCGTGGTAATGAATAATATATCCTGCCAATGTTTCATAGTCGTCAGACTCAGGAAAATTAAATTTATAATTCTTATTAAGATAGTCTATTTCCAGTCGTGCCGAGAAGATATGGTCGTCAGGTCCGATGGTTTTTTCAACAGCATCTTCCACATCGAATTCGTCTTCTATCTCGCCAAAAATCTCTTCAATCAAATCTTCAATGCTGATGATACCCGAAGTACCTCCAAACTCATCAACAACTACCGCAATGCTTTGACGTTTTTTCGACAATTTCTTAAGAAGCTCTTGTGCAGAATATGTTTCAGGATAAAAGTCTATCGGACGTAATTTCTGCCTCAAACTCTTAACCTTACCCAAAATATCGTTGATGTGAATATATCCTATAATATTGTCAATATTATTTTCAAAAACCAGCAACTTAGAATGTTTAGTATCTTCAAAAACCGACTTCACTTCCTCTATACTATCTTCTATATCAATTGCTTGAATTTCGGTACGTGGCACCATACACTCTCTCAGTTTCACATTATGAAAATCTATGGCATTCTGGAACAATTCTATTCCTTGCTGAATGTCTTCATTATCTTCATCAGGATTAGAATATTCCTTGAGATAATCATTTAAGTCTACAGTATTAAGTTTATATTCTTCATGAGGAATATCTACTTGCAGTATATATTTGATAACTAATTCAGAGACGAAGATAAATATCGCCACAAAAGGATAAAGTATATAAAAAAGCAATATTGCAGGTATGCTGATAATCCTCAAACTTTTATTCGGATTAATTCCGAAGATTATTTTGGGAAGGAACTCTCCTGTTACAAGCACCAACAACGTTGACAAGACAGTCTGGCATAATAATATTACAAAATCGTTAACAAGCGCTTCCGGTAAGATATCTATTAAAAAAGGTTCAAGAATTTTAGCTATAGCGATACCATAAATTACATTCGCTATATTATTGCATAGCAACAGTAACCCAATAAATTGTGACTGATGTTTAAAAAATTTATCTATGATTTTTGCCGAAAACTGATTTTTCTTAAGATCTAATTCCAGCTGCAATCTGTTGGTCCTCATGAATGCAATCTCAGTCCCAGAAAACACGGCAGATGCCATCAATGATAATATGACTATATATATGTCGTCCATTTTATTTTTATTATTCTTCGTCTTCTATTTCAAGTGTTGCACGCATTCCGTGAATAACTCTTTGTGTAAAATCTTCGTTTGCATTAAGACTATCCCCAAAAACCACTTTATCAGGACTAACTATCTTAACATCATTGCGTGTATATATATTTTTTGTCTTTTGATTCCAATATAACGTTTCAGTGAATAAGGTTTCTTTTGTTTTAAGATTCTCTACAACAACACTGTCTTTTATAAAGACCAATTCTTCCCTTTCATATCGTATTCCATAATCGCCTCTTATCATTGTTGAAGGTTCGTTGTTTTTGTCATAAATATTAGCGACAAAACCTTTGGGAAATTCTAATATTGCACTATCACCTTCAACACTATGCATGATATCAGCCACCAGTTTTGCCTGAACAATACCAGAATCACTACGTGTAATCGTGACATCATATGCCAAGACTCCATTGATAGTGTCGGTATCGATAAACTCTTTTACTTTATCCAAGGAGTTTTCACAAGAAAACAACACCATAACCATATTGGCTATGATGTTGATTCCTAGAAATATTTTTAATATTTTTCTCAAAACTTTAGCTTTTAGCCATTAGTCTTATTCAGCAACTTTAGCTGCTCTAACTTTTGTTGTTTCCTTAATCCAGCAATTTTCGAGTGTAAAGTCTTGACCTTCTTCAAAACCGTTGAAGAAAATATCTTCTATTGCTGGGAAATAGTGTGAATAAGCATTGATGAGTTCGTTAGCTTCCGATGCCAAAGATGGGTCGACTGATTTTGCTTTAACGAATTGGTCTACTGCTGCCCAGAATGCTGTTTTTGAATAGAAGTTACCGGTACCACAATCTTTTGCACTAGCTGCATATAATTGTCCAATGATAATGAAAGGTCTGCCGTTTGATTTATCTAATGCGTAAGCTTTTCTTGCATAATCACGACCTTGTTCATAGTTTTTATTCATGTTCATGATTTGTGCGAGGTAGATGTATGATTGGTGAGCCCATTCTACGTTTTCGCATTTTGTTGCTTGGAGAAGATATGTAACAGCTTGATTGTAATCTTTATCTGCAAGATATTTCTTACCGATTAAATATGCTGATTCTGGTGAAGGATTAACTTTGTGTAAGTTTACTGCTACAGCGAGATACAATGGAGAATCATCACATTTTCTCTTTTCTAAAACTTCGGCGATTTTAGTCAACAATTCAACATCATTTGGATTTGCATCAAATTTAGGTTGATAGATACGTACTAAATCTTCGCAATTTGCATATGGTTGAACTGCCACGTCCAAATTAGATTTTGTTGCATTGAAGTTGTTGAGATTCTTTTCATTTGCCATCTCTGTATTTACCTTAATATTGTGATCAACGATTTCCATAAGACGGCCATATTCATCAAGAATTGTACTTTCTTCCAATTTACCCTCTTTCACCATTGTGATAACAACATTAAAATAAGCATCAATGAATGCATAGTTGCTATTGTTACCATCCAAATCAATAGCTTGTTTAAGAGCAGTATAAGCTTCTTCATAACGTTGTGGTGCCCATGTTAAAATATCCAAACCTTTACGACCCATGATGTTACCAACTTGTGAACCATTTTTTCCATTTGGGAAATATTGAGCTCTCTTGTCGTAAATCATGATAAGGGTGTCAACATATTTATCTTTTAATGCTGCGTCTTTAGTTGTTCTGATGAAAGCATATGACATAATTGTAACACCGTCAAGATAAGTGTTTTGTCTTAATTCAGGGCAATTGTTGTAAACATTTCTCCATGATGTAATCATCTGTGGATTGATGTTTTGAGGATTATACTTTGCTTGTTTCCAATGGCTGAGATATTCACGATACAATGAATAATCAGTTTCACAATCTTGTGCTTTTACTACATTGCTTCCTATAAGTACGAAAGCCAAACTTAAGAATAAAAATCTTCTAATTTTCATTTTAATTTTTTTGTTTATTGATTGATTTCTAATTATTGATATTTCTTCTTCATAAACCATCTGTCATAAATTGACATACTTATCGATATGTTAAAATATGTCTCTTTGACTAGGTTATTTTTTGTTGTCCCCATCGAACCGAATTCTACAGCAACATTAAACGATGTCAACGAACGAGGCACAGGCAAGCCAACGCCCAGTGTCACTCCATATTTATTTATTGATTGTCCATAGATATTATAATAAGTCTGATCAAAATGGAAACCAGCTCTATATGTGATTTTCTTATAATATTTTGATATAGAAGTCGATTCTGGTTTATACGAACCGCCAATAGCTACATTCCATGAATTTTGCAAAGAGTCGTTCACACCATTCATTTCAAAACCTTTCCATCCAGCCCAATTGAAGTCTGCGCCAACAAGCCACCCTTTTTTACCAACAGAGACACCACCGCCAAAACCATGTGGCATTGATATATTCACAATCTCATCTTCAATATATTGCAACGTATCAATAGGATTCTCTGCGAAATTTCCATAACCCTTGAACATATTTCTAATGAACAAATCTCTTTTTGAAGCGATATCGGAACCTTGAGTATATGTCAAACCTAATGTAACATTACAACTTGATATTGGCAATTTATACATCAAACCATAATCAAATTTAAAATCACTGATTCTCATATCAATAGATCTTCTTCCATTTAAATAATATGTCGAATCAGGGAAATATATTGTTGTATTGTCAATTAAAGTTCCGAAGATGTATGATGCTGTAACACCAACAGATAAGTCTTTTGTTATTTTAAAACCATTAGCGAAGAAAACTTTACTGATGCCGCCCTCACCTTGAAATGCAATATTATAGAATCCCATATCATGATGGTCTGTGATAACATTATATTCTCTGTTACTATAAGGCATGATACCAAGACCTATTTTCCACCATCTTGACAAGCTCATACCCACACTTGCATAATCAAATGAAGCATTAGAACCATTTTCGGTTAATTTATTTGTAGAAAAATTTGCTGTCTTAATATAAAAACCTGCATCAAAAACAAATGATAATGTATCTAAACTAGCGTAAGATGCTGGGTTATTGGGATTTAAAAGCGTTCTTCCGCTCATGGCATTGGAGACACCTCCCATACTTTTAAGTATTGTATTTGGACTTCCTGTTGAGATATCACCTAATCCGAATCTAGAATAAGGAGAACTTAAATCGGACTGTCCGAAGACATTAATTCCGACCAACAACATTATCATTCCAAAGATATAATATTTCAACAAATTGTATCTCATTGACAATTAAGAATATATCTTAAACCATTAAATGTAAATTTTGCATCTGCAAATATGCAATTTTTTAACTTATTTTCAAAGAAAATATTGTCTCCACCTATAATAAAAACATTTAAATTTTCATAAATGTTCGAATATTCATTTATAAAGCCCTCAAATTCAAAGCGAATACCTTCAATAACACCTGCAATTAAACATTCTTCTGTGTTGTTGCAGATAGCACTATTATGCGTATCGCTGGTTGGATTAAGTTGACAACTATTAATCAACGGTAATTTTTCGGTATAATCGTTCATGGATTTGAATCTCAAATTTATGCCAGGACTAATAGGTCCGCCGTAATGAATGTTGTCTGAGGTGATAATATCGTATGTGATACATGTTCCAATGTCGATTATTAAACTATTCTGATTTGGTTTTGCCATCATGGCAGATGCAACAGCAACTAATCTGTCACTACCGACTTGGTCTTTTTTTTCGTATCCTAATCTGAATGGTAATGGAGTAGAACCCGAAAGAGTAATAATTTCGATGCCTTCTAATTGCTTTAAACATTCCTCGATTTTTCCACCTACAGAAGATAAAATACCTTTCTTTATTTGTGGATGTTTGCTGATAATATGCTTTAAATCATTGCTATATGGGTCGAATGTCGACATCTCTATTATGTCTTCTTTGTCAAAAATAGCATATTTAGCTCTTGTATTACCAATATCAATTGTTAACATATCACTTAAAATTTTTCTGCAAAAATACTGATAATGAGTGAATAAAAAAAATTTTCAAAAAAATTATTTTTTCTTGTCGAACTAATGAAAAATGTTGTATCTTTGCAATCGAAATCAACGGGGGTACCATAGCTCAGTTGGTAGAGCAATGGACTGAAAATCCATGTGTCGCTAGTTCGAATCTCGCTGGTACCACGTAAAGAGGCTGTCTAACAAGTTTAGGCAGTCTCTTTTTTTGTATAATTATGTAATGTTGCCAAAGACAGTTTGGCGATAAGCTTGTAAATAAATGACAGTTAATGATATGGATATACTTTGATGGAATGTCTCCGTCAAAG
>JAZUSL010000090.1:0-21897 GCA_045606705.1 Bacteroidales bacterium | reverse complement strand
ATCCTACCAGATCCAAAATACGGTGATGTTTTGGTTACAAAATTCGTGAACAACATCATGTTGAAGGGTAAGAAAAATCTTGCTTACGAAATATTCTACAATGCAATGGATATCGTAGGCGACAAATTGAATGAAGACCCTATCAGTGTTTGGAAGAAAGCTTTAGAAAACGTAACTCCACAGGTTGAGGTAAGAAGCCGTCGTATTGGTGGTGCAACTTTCCAAATTCCTTCAGAGATTCGTCCTTCTCGTAAACAAAGTATCGGCATGAAAAACCTTATCGGTTATGCTCGTAGACGCCATGAAAAATCAATGGGCGAAAGATTAGCAGGTGAAATCATGCAAGCTTACAAAGAAGAAGGCGCTGCTTTCAAGAAAAAGGAAGAAATCCACAGAATGGCTGACGCTAATAAAGCCTTCTCACACTTCAGATTCTAATATACAAAAGTGTAAATAATGATGAAAAACGGTCAAAATAATAATAATAATCTCGATTTTACACGTAATATCGGTATCATGGCTCACATTGATGCTGGTAAGACTACAACAACCGAGCGTATTCTATATTATACAGGCCGTAGTCGTCGTATCGGTGAAGTGCATGACGGTGCCGCAACAATGGACTGGATGGTTCAAGAACAGGAACGCGGTATAACAATCACTTCAGCAGCTACTACAGTATTCTGGAATCTTAATGATTCACAATATAAGATCAATATAATCGACACCCCCGGCCACGTCGATTTTACAGTTGAAGTCGAACGTTCTCTCAGAGTTCTCGACGGTGCTGTAGCTCTCTTCTGTGCAGTGGGCGGCGTTGAACCTCAATCGGAAACTGTATGGCATCAAGCCGATAAATACAAAGTGCCACATATCTGTTTTGTTAACAAAATGGACCGCTGTGGTGCTGACTTCTTTAAGGTTGTTGAACAGATTAGAGAACGCCTTAACGCTAATCCAATACCACTACAAATCCCAATCGGTTGTGAAGATACTTTCATCGGTGTTGTTGACTTGGTCAAAAACAAAGCTTTCGTTTGGGAAGATGAACTTGGAACACAATTCACTGAGGTAGAAATCCCTGATGATTTAAAAGAAATGGCAGCTGAATACCGTAATATGTTATTAGAAGGTGCTGCCGAAGACAATGAAGAATTGTTCGAGAAATTCATGGATGATCCAGAATCAATCACAGAAGAAGAACTCGTAGCTGAAATCAGAAAGGCAACACTTTCAAGAAAAGCATGTCCTGTCTTGTGTGGTGCTTCATTCAAAAACAAAGGTGTACAGCTCTTGTTGGACGCTATCATCAACTACCTCCCAAGTCCAAATGATATTGAAGATGTTACAGGTATTAATCCAAAGACCGAAAAAGAAGAAATACGCAAAGCGGATTCTAAAGAGCCGTTCTGCGCACTCGCTTTCAAAATTGCAACAGATCCATATGTTGGACGCCTCGCATTCTTCCGTGTTTATTCAGGTTCGTTGAAATCTGGTTCATACGTGCTTAACGCAACAACAGGAAAGAAAGAGCGTATCTCACGCATCATGCAGATGAATGCTAACAAACAAACACCTCTCGACATCATCGAAGCAGGTGACATAGCAGCAGCAGTCGGATTTAAAACAATAAGAACGGGCGACACACTCACCAGCGAAGACAAGCCTTTATTGCTTGAGTCTATCTCATTCCCACAACCAGTAGTTCAAATCGCAGTTGAACCTAAAACTCAAGCAGAGATGGACAAGTTATCAGCTTCCTTAGATAAACTTGCCGAAGAAGATCCTACATTCCAAGTCACCACAGACGAAAATTCAGGTCAAACCATTATCGCCGGTATGGGTGAATTACACCTCGATATTATTATTGACAGACTCAGAAGAGAATTCGGCGTTGAAATTAACGTTGGTAGTCCTCAAGTGGCTTACAAAGAGTCATTCACAGAAACGGTATCACACCGCGAGGTCTATAAGAAACAAACAGGTGGCAAAGGTAAATATGCCGACATCGAGTTTGAAATCGGACCTGCAGACGAAGGTGTTACAGGATTACAATTCATCAACGACGTTAAAGGTGGAAACATTCCACGCGAATATATTCTCGCTGCAGAAAAAGGATTCAAGAGCGCATTATCAAATGGCGTTTTAGCAGGATTCCCAATGGATTCAGTGAAGGTTCGCTTATATGATGGTTCTACACATCCTGTTGATAGCGATGCATTATCATTTGAAGCAGCTGCACATTTAGGTTTCAAAGCTGCTGGCGCAAAAGCAAAGTCAGTCGTCATGGAACCAATCATGAAAGTAGAAGTACGCGTACCATCAGAATACCTCGGAGACGTATCAGGCGACCTCAACAGAAGAAGATCGATACTTCGCGAAGTTGAAGCCGGAGTTTCACAACAGATTATCAGAGCAGATGTCCCATTGTCAGAAATGTTCGGTTATATCACAACATTAAGAACATTGACACAAGGTAGAGCCAACTTCAGCATGGAGTTCAGTCACTATGCAAGATTGGCAGACGATTTGGCTGATATAGTAATTAAGAAAGCAAAAGGAACATATTTCTTCTTTTAATAAGAAGTAAGGACAGAAAAAATTAGAATAAAAATAAAACATTAACAACAAATTCTTATGAGTCAAAGAATTAGAATTAAGTTAAAGTCACATGATCACAACTTGGTTGACAAGTCAGCTGAGAAGATTGTGAAGACTATCAAATTGACTGGTGCTGTTGTTAGCGGTCCTATACCATTACCAACACACAAGAAAATTTACACAGTATTGCGTTCTACCTTCGTTCACAAGAAATCGAGAGAACAATTTGAGTTATCATCATACAAGCGTTTGCTTGACATCTATAACTCAACATCACAAACTATCGATGCTTTGATGAAGTTAGAATTACCAAGCGGTGTAGAAGTAGAAATTAAATTATAATTGTAAAACTATCTAGTAATTAAAAGCGTAGCATGTCAGGAATACTAGGAAAAAAGATTGGGATGACCAGCATTTATGACGAAAGCGGAAGAAACATTCCGGTAACAGTCGTCGAAGCAGGTCCTTGCGTAGTTACCCAAGTTAAGACAAAAGAAAAGGACGGTTACGATGCTATCCAAATGGCGTTTGATGAAAGAAAGGTGAAGAACACACCTAAGGCTTTACAAAAGCATTTTGAAAAAGCCGGCACAACACCAAAGAAGGTAGTACGCGAATTTACACGTTTCGAAGAAGGCCACAGAAAGAGCCTTGGTGAAACAATCACCGTCGATGTATTTATGGAAGGCGAATTTGTTGACGTAACAGGTGTCAGCAAAGGTAAGGGCTTCCAAGGTGTAGTAAAACGCTATAATTTCAATGGCGTTGGACAAGCGACTCACGGTCAACACAACCGTTTGAGAAAACCGGGTTCAATCGGTGCATGTGCATACCCTTCAAGAGTATTTAAAGGATTACGTATGGGTGGTCACATGGGTAACCGTACAGTGAAGGCTATCAACCTTCAAATCATGAAAGTCGTTCCCGAGAAGAATTTGTTAGTTGTTAAAGGTTCAGTACCGGGATCTAAAAACGGATATTTAAAAATAGAAAGATGGAGTTAGAAGTTTTAAAGGTAACCGGTGAATCAACAGGACGCAAAGTTCAGTTGAACGAAAATATCTACGGAATTGAGCCAAACGATCATTGCATCTATTTAGATGTAAACTTGATCAGAGCTAATCAACGTCAAGGTACACACAAATCAAAAACTCGTAGCGAGATTGCAGGTAGTACACGTAAGTTGATCCGTCAAAAAGGAACAGGTGGTGCACGTCGTGGTGATATCAATTCACCAGTATTAAGAGGCGGCGGCCGTGTATTCGGACCACAACCACGTGACTATGGCTTCAAGTTGAACAAGAAAGTCAGACTTCTCGCCCGTAGATCAGCATTGACATACAAGATGAGAGATGCAGAGATTGCAATCTTAGAAGACTTCACATTTGATAGCATCAAGACTAAGAAGATGATTGAAGTTTTGAACAACCTTAAAGTGAATGGTGGCAAGAACTTGTTTGTATTCCCAACTGTAGATAACAATGTTGTCAAGTCAGCAAGAAACATTCAACGCACTCAAGTCACACTTGCTCGTAACCTCAACACTTATGATATTCTCAATGCCAAGAAAATTTTCATCTTGGAGAGTTCATTACCACAAATTGAAGAAATTCTTGGATAATTAACCTTAAAAAATTAGACACGATGATTATCATTAAGAAACCTGTAATAACAGAAAAAATGACTGCGATAAGCGAAAAGCTTAACAAATATGCATTCATTGTTGACAAACGTGCAAATAAACTGCAAATCAAACAGGCTGTCCAAGACCTTTACGGCGTACAAGTGGAATCAGTCAACACTATTAATTATGAAGGAAAGCTTAAGTCACGTTACACAAAGACCGGTATTATCAGCGGTAGAAGAGATGCTTTCAAGAAAGCAATCGTGACATTAGCAAAAGGTGAAACTATTGACTTTTTTAGCAATATTTAAAGATGGCTTTAAAGAAATATAAACCAACGACACCGGGTCAGCGCTTCAAAATTATTAGCGCTTTTGACGAAATCACAACAAGCAAGCCAGAGAAGTCATTGCTTGCTACAAAGAAAAGCACCGGTGGACGTAACCACACAGGTAAAATGACAGTCCGCAATATAGGTGGTGGACACAAACAAAAATATAGAATAATTGACTTCAAACGTGATAAAGACGGTATCCCAGCAGTAGTAAAGACTATTGAATACGATCCAAACCGTACAGCACGTATCGCTCTCGTATGTTACGCAGATGGCGAAAAACGTTACATCATAGCTCCACAAGGCTTGAAGGTTGGTCAAACAATCATGTCAGGTAAAGAAGCTACACCAAACGTAGGTAACACAATGTTCTTAAGCGATGTTCCATTCGGTACAATCGTACACAACATTGAATTACGTCCTGGTCAAGGTGCGAAGATGGCACGTAGCGCTGGTGCATACGCACAATTGATGTCACGTGATGGTAAATATGCAATCTTGAGAATGCCTTCAGGCGAAACACGTCTCATTCTCCAAGCATGTAAAGCTACTATCGGTACAGTATCTAACGTAGAACACAACCTCGAAAAATCAGGTAAGGCAGGTCGTAGCCGTTGGTTAGGCCGTCGTCCACGCGTTCGTGGTGTTGTTATGAACCCAGTAGATCACCCAATGGGTGGTGGTGAAGGCCGCGCATCAGGTGGTATCCCACGTAGCCGCAAGGGTATGCCAGCTAAGGGTTACAAGACACGCGCATTGAAGAATGCATCTAACAGATACATAATTGAAAGAAGAAAGAAGTAATTAACCAGGTAAAAAAGTAAAAAAATGAGTCGCTCACTTAAAAAAGGACCATATATCCACTATAAACTCGAAAAAAGAGTTTTGGATAATGTAGCAACAGGTAAGAAGACCGTCATTAAGACCTGGTCGAGAGCTTCAATGATTTCACCAGATTTCGTAGGTCAAACTATAGCTGTACATAACGGCAATAAATTCATCCCTGTTTACGTAACAGAAAACATGGTAGGCCATAAGTTAGGAGAATTTGCTCCAACACGTATCTTCAGAGGTCACGCCGGAAATAAAAAATGATAAATAAAGAATAGTATGGGAGCAAGAAAACATAATAGAGCAGAAGCTATAAAAGCAGCACGTAAACAAGTTGCTTTCGCAAAATTGAATGACGTGCCTACATCGCCTCGTAAGATGCGTTTAGTTGCTGACATGATAAGAGGAATGAAAGTGGAACTTGCACTGCATGCCTTGATGTACTCACCTAAAGCTGCCGCAAAACCGATGTATAAATTACTTCGTTCTGCAATAGCAAACTGGGAAGCTAAAAATGAAGGAAAACGTATCGAAGACGCTAACTTATATGTAAAAGAAGTATTTGTAGATGAAGGTCGTACATTGAAACGTATTCAACCAGCACCACAAGGTCGCGCACACCGCATCCGCAAACGTTCAAACCATATCACAATAGTTGTCGATAGTAGAATTGCTGACGCTAATGTTGAGGCAAAAGTAGAAGAATAAAAATTAATTAGAGTTTACAATGGGACAAAAAACAAATCCAATAGGTCTTAGATTAGGAATCATCAAAGGATGGGATTCCAATTGGTATGGCGGTAGAGATTTCTCTAAGAAACTTGTAGAAGACGATAAGATTCGTAAATATTTGAATGCACGTCTCGGAAAAGCAGGTATCTCAAAGATCGCTATCGAACGTTCACTTAAACTCGTGACCGTAACTATCTTCACAGCTCGTCCGGGCATGATCATAGGTAGAGGTGGTCAAGAAGTAGATAAGTTAAAAGAAGAATTGAAGAAACTCACTGGAAAAGAAGTCCAAATCAATATCAGTGAGATTAAAAGACCTGAACTCGATGCTTATATAGTAGCTAGCACAATCGCTAAACAAATTGAAGGCCGCGTATCATTCCGTCGTGCAATCAAAACAGCTGTGTCAGGAACTATGCGTATCGGAGCAGAAGGTATCAAAGTCATGGCATCAGGTCGTGTTGGCGGCGCAGAAATGGCACGTCAAGAAACCTACAAAGAAGGTCGTATTCCATTGCACACACTCCGTGCAGACATCGATTACTCATTAGTTGAAGCACATACAACATACGGACGTATCGGTATCAAAGTATGGATCTGCAAAGGTGAGATCTATGGTAAACCTGAGTTAGTACCAACCTCAATTGCTGGCGCAAACAAGAAACAATCAGCACCAAAGCAAAACGGAGGAGCTCCACGTCGTAATAAACGTAATAGTAGCAATAAGTAAGAGTAAATAAAAAAATCTATAAACGATGTTACAACCAAAAAGAACTAGATTCAGAAGACCTCAGAAGAGCAAGATAAAAGGTATCGCACACCGCGGACACGAACTTGCATTCGGAACTTTTGGAATAAAATCAATGGAGGACGCATTGATTACAGCTCGTCAAATCGAAGCTGCTCGTCAAGCTGTTACTCGTTACATGAAACGTGAGGGACAAATTTGGATCAGAATATTCCCTGACAAACCTATCACCAAGAAGCCACAAGACGTTCGTATGGGTAAAGGTAAGGGAGATGTCGAATACTTTGCAGCTCGCGTATATCCTGGTCACATGCTTTTCGAAGCTGAAGGCGTGCCATTAGCAATCGCTAAAGAAGCTATGCGTTTAGCCGCTCAAAAGTTACCTGTTACAACAAAATTCGTTGTAAGAAGAGATTATGTTGAATAATTAGAAGAACAAGCACTATGAAAAAAGAAGCTATCAATGAATTAAGTACAGCTGATTTGATGGAACGCATCGAAGAGCGTCGCGTAGAATACGTAAAAATGAAGCTCAACCATGCAGTTTCTCCATTAGACAATCCACATAAATTAGGCGCTTGTCGCAAAGAGATTGCACGTATGATGACAGAACTCAGAAAACGTGAAATCATGGAAGCTAAAAAAGACAATAAATAATAACGACGAAAGGAATTATCAATGGAAAGAAATCTTAGAAAAGAGAGAATAGGCGTTGTTGCTAGCAACAAAATGGATAAAACCATAGTCGTTGTTATTGAACGTCGTACAAAACACCCTATTTACGGTAAATTCGTTAAGAATTCTACACGTTTTATGGCACACGATGAGAAAAATGAATGCAATATCGGTGACACCGTCCGCATCATGGAAACTCGTCCGTTAAGTAAGAACAAACGTTGGAGACTCGTTGAAATAATAGAAAGGGCTAAGTAATGTTACAACAAGAATCAAGACTTGCAGTTGCCGATAACAGTGGCGCAAGAGAAGTTCTCTGCATCAGAGTTTTAGGCGGTACAAAGAAACGTTATGCCGGCATTGGCGACGTGATAGTAGTAACAGTAAAAGACGCTACCCCAGGCGGTAACGTGAAAAAAGGTGCTGTTGTTAAAGCTGTCGTAGTTCGTACAAAGAAAGAAATTCGTCGTGCTGACGGCTCATACATTCGTTTCGACGATAACGCATGCGTATTGTTAAACAACGCAGGCGAAATGATGGGAACTCGTATCTTTGGTCCTGTAGCCAGAGAGTTGCGTGAGAAACAATATATGAAGATCGTATCTCTTGCACCTGAGGTACTTTAATTAAAGAAAGGGACAAGTTATGAGTAAATTACATTTGAAAAAAGGCGATAACGTAGTAGTTATAGCTGGAACCCAAAAAGGAAAGAAAGGCACAGTTCTTAGCGTTGACGTTGAGAAAGAAAGAGCAATCGTAGAAGGTGTCAATTTAGTCTCTAAGCATGCTCGTCCAAGCACAGAGAATCCTAAAGGTGGTATAGTAAAGAAAGAGGCTGGCGTTCATATTTCAAATCTTATGGTTTGTGATAAAAATGGTAAGCCAGGCCGTATAGGTCGTAAAAAAGACGCAGAAGGCAAATCAATCCGTTATTCTAAAAAAACAGGTGAGGAGATAAAATAATGAATTATCAACCTAAACTCAGAGAACAGTATAAGAGTGAAATCGTGCCTGCATTAATGAAGGAATTCCAATACAAGACTGTGATGCAGGTTCCACGGCTTTTGAAAATTTCACTCAATCAGGGTATCGGCGCAGCATTGACCGACAAGAAACTGATTGACCATGGTGTAGAAGAAATGACAGCTATCACCGGACAAAAAGCCGTTCCGACTATTTCTAAATGTGACGTTTCTAACTTTAAGTTACGTCGCGGAAACCCAATCGGTGTACGTGTAACATTACGCGGTGACAGAATGTACGAATTTCTTGAACGCCTCGTAGCTGTTGCTTTACCACGTGTACGCGACTTTAGAGGTATCAATGACAAAGGTTTTGACGGACGCGGAAACTATAGCTTCGGCGTTACAGAACAAATCATTTTCCCAGAAATTGATATGGACAAAATCGCTCGTCTCAATGGTATGGATATAACCTTTGTAACATCAGCTAAAACCGACAAGGAAGCAATGGCCTTGTTGAAACAATTTGGTCTTCCATTTAAAAATCAGAAAAAACAGTAAGGTATGGCAAAAGAGTCAATGAAAGCTCGCGAACGTAAAAGAGCACAAATGGTTGAAAAATATGCAGCAAAACGCGCTGCATTAAAGGAAGCTGGCGACTATATCGGTCTTCAAAAACTTCCTAAGAACTCTTCTCCTATTCGTTTACACAATCGCTGTCAACTTACCGGACGTCCAAAAGGTTACATGCGTCAGTTCGGCATTTCACGTATCAACTTCCGTGAAATGGCACTGAAAGGTTTAATTCCAGGTGTTAAAAAAGCAAGTTGGTAATTTAAAAATATTTGACAATGATTACAGATCCTATAGCAGATTTCTTGACACGCGTTCGCAATGCTGTCAATGCTAAACATAGAATAGTAGAAGTTCCTGCTTCAAATGTTAAGAAAGCTATAACCCAAATTCTTTTCGAAAAAGGTTATATCCTTAACTATAAATTTGAAGAAGAAGGTCCTCAAGGCACAATTAAAATTGCTTTGAAATATCACCCTGTAACAAAACAACCAGCTATTACAACAATCACAAGAGTATCAACTCCAGGTTTACGTAAATATGCTGATTCTGAAAACTTACCAAGAGTGATGAACGGCTTAGGTATAGCAATCATCTCTACATCACAAGGTATTATGACTGATAAAGAAGCTCGCAAGCTTCACATCGGTGGCGAAGTTTTATGTTATGTAAGTTAATGAAAGGAGAATAGCAATGTCATTATCAAGAATAGGTAAGATGCCAATCGCTATCCCAGCAGGTGTCGAAGTATCAGTAAAAGATAACGTTTTTACAGCTAAAGGAAAATTTGAAGGCAAACCATGTGAATTATCACAAAATTTCCGTGGCGACGTTAATGTAAAAATTGAAGACGGTTTTGTTATTGTTGAACCAGCTAACATAGAAAAAGCAGGTGCTAAACATGGTCTCTACCGCGCATTGTTCTTCAACATGGTTAAAGGCGTATCAGAAGGCTTTGAACTCGTACAAGAACTTGTAGGTGTTGGTTATAAAGCAGAAGCTAAAGGTCAACAATTAGAATTATCACTCGGTTTCTCACACAATATCGTAATGGTATTCCCAGAAGAGATAAAGGTAGAAACAGTAAACGAAAGAGGTAAGAACCCTATCATCAAGTTGCGTTCTTACGATAAACAGTTGCTTGGTCAAGTTGCAGCAAAGATTCGTTCATTCCGTAAACCAGAACCTTACAAGGGTAAAGGTATCAAGTTTGTGGGTGAAGTCTTGAGACGTAAACAAGGTAAAGCAGCAGGTAAATAATGTTTGAATCGATAACTGAAAAACGCAATTAAGATGGTTAAAGTTAAAAAGATAAGAAGAAGATTGAATATCAAGAGACGCGTCAGAAAAATCGTCAACGGTACTGCTGAACGTCCAAGAATGTCTGTCTTCAGAAGCAACAAACAAATTTACGTTCAATTAATCGATGACCTTGCAGGCAAGACTTTACTTGCTGCAAGTTCACGCGAGAACGGAATCGAAGAAGAAAAAATTACAAAGATTGAAAAAGCAGCTAAAGTTGGTGCTTTGATCGCTGAAAAAGCAAAAGCAGCAGGTATTGAAACAGTTGTATTCGATCGTAATGGTTATTTGTATCATGGTAGAGTTAAGTCTTTGGCAGACGGCGCTCGTAATGGTGGATTAAAATTCTAAAGCTATGTCAGAAGTCAACGTAAAAAAAGTAAAAACTTCGGAAATCGAGTTTAAAGAACGTTTGGTTAGCGTTCAACGCGTCACCAAAGTTACCAAAGGTGGACGTACATTCAGCTTCTCAGCTATTGTAGTCGTCGGCAACGAAAATGGCGTGGTAGGTTACGGACTTGGTAAAGCCAAGGAAGTTCAAGCCGCTGTTGCTAAAGGTATCGATGATGCAAAGAAAAATTTAATTAAAGTTCCTATTATCAACGGAACCCTTCCACACGAACAATATGGTAAATACTGCGGTGCTTACGTTTACGTACAACCAGCTACTCCTGGTACTGGTGTTATCGCAGGTGGTGCTATGCGTGCTGTATTGGAAAGCGTAGGCGTTAAAAACGTCTTGGCAAAGTCAAAAGGTTCTTCAAACCCTCACTCAGTAGTTAAAGCTACTTTCGCAGCATTGAGCCAAATGCGTGATGCTCGCATGGTAGCTGACTTAAGAGGTGTTGATATGGATGTGGTGTTTAACGGATAATCTTAAAGCAATGAAAAAAGTTAGAATTACTCAGGTTAGAAGTGGCATCGGCAGACCACAAGATCAAAAAGATACTTTAGTAGCTTTACGTCTTAGAAAGATGAACCAATCTGTAGAGGTCGATATGGAAAATCCATGTATCGCCGGTATGGTTGAAAAGGTAAAACACCTTCTCAAAATAGAAGAAATTTAATTGTTGAACTAAGAAAATAATAAATAGTATGGATCTTAGTAATCTTAAACCAGCCAAAGGCTCTGTCAAGACTCGCAAAAGAATCGGTCGTGGACAAGGTTCAGGTAGAGGTGGCACCTCAACACGTGGTCACAAAGGCGCTGGCTCACGTTCAGGTACCTCACATAAAATCGGTTATGAAGGCGGTCAAATGCCATTGGCACGTCTCGTCCCTAAATTCGGATTCAAGAATATCAACCGTAAGTTCTATCGTCCAGTCAATATCGAAATCCTCCAAGATTTCGCTGACTGCGGTATCAATGAAATCACTCCAGCATTGTTAATGGAAAATGGTTTCGTAGGCAAGAATGAACTCGTTAAGATTCTTGGTAATGGTGAATTACAGGCACAAATGACAGTTAAGGCTCACGCTTTCTCAAAGAGTGCAGAAGAAGCTATCACAAAAGCCGGTGGAACAATAGAGAAAATATAATAAATAAAACTGAAGAGATATGAAGGAGTTATTAATAGTTATTTTAGTATGTGCAGTTATAGCAGCAATTCTTTGGGCAAACAAAAAACTCAGAGAAAACATACGAAATATCTTTAAAATTGAGGAACTCCGTAAGCGTATCACCTACACGATATTAATTGTCTTAATTTATCGTTTCGGTTCTTACGTGGTTCTCCCAGGAATCGATCCTAATCAACTCGCCGAATTGCAAAACCAAAGCAGTAGCGGTCTTCTCGGTTTGTTGAATATGTTCTCAGGTGGTGCTTTCGCTAACGCTTCAGTATTCGCATTAGGTATTATGCCATATATCACAGCTTCTATTATAGTTCAGCTGTTGGGTATGGCAATACCTTATTTCCAACGTTTACAAAAAGAAGGTGAAAGCGGTCGTCGTAAAATCAATCAGATTACTCGCTACTTAACAGTAGTTATCGTTGGCGTTCAAGCTCCAGGTTACATCGCTAACTTGCGTGCCCAACTCCCATCAGAAGCTATCTATCCTTTCGTAGCAGGCGGCTCACCAACATTGTTCTTCTGGATTTCATCAATAGTAATCCTTATCGCAGGTACATTATTCGTCATGTGGCTCGGTGAACGTATCACAGATAAAGGTCTTGGTAATGGTATCTCATTAATCATCATGATCGGTATCATCGCTCGTTTACCTTTCGCATTGTTCGCTGAAGTAGCTTCACGTTTCACACAAGGTCATGGCGGTCCAATCTTCTTCTTGATTGAGATTGTTGTCCTCGTCCTCGTTATTATCATGACGATAATGTTGGTACAAGGTACTCGTAAAATACCGGTACAATATGCTAAACGTGTTGTTGGCAACAAACAATACGGTGGCGTACGTCAATACATTCCTCTCAAAGTGAATGCAGCCGGTGTTATGCCAATCATCTTTGCTCAAGCAATCATGTTTGTACCTATCACTATAGCAGGTTTCACACAAAGTGAATCAATGTCTGGATTCATGGCAGCATTCACTAATATGAACGGATTCTGGTATAACTTTGTATTCTTTATTCTTATCATCGCTTTCACATACTTCTACACAGCTGTTACAATTAACCCAGCTCAAATGGCAGAAGATATTAAGAAAAATGGTGGTTTCATTCCAGGTGTAAAACCAGGTAAGAAAACACAAGAATTCTTCGATGAAATAATTTCAAGAATAACATTGCCAGGTTCAATCTTCTTAGGTATAGTTGCTATCATGCCAGCTATAGTTTCAATTCTCGGCGTAAATCAACAATTCGCACAATTCTACGGTGGTACTTCATTGTTGATTCTCGTTGGTGTTGTTTTAGATACTTTGCAACAAATAGAAAGTCATCTCTTGATGCGCCACTATGACGGTTTGACAAAAGCCGGTCGTATTAAAGGTCGCTCAGGTAGAATGTAAGATTTCTTGTAATGATTCATTATAGAACTGATAAAGAAATAGAGTTGCTCAGACAAGCTGCTTTGCTGGTTGGAAAAACATTAGGTGAAGTAGGTAAGCATATACGTCCGGGTATCCGTACTATAGAACTTGATAAAATCGCTGAAGAGTTTATCAGAGATCATGGTGCAATACCAGCCTTCAAGGGATATGAGGGATTTCCCGGAAGTTTATGCATATCCGTAAATGATGCTGTGGTCCATGGTATTCCTGGTAACTACGAACTTCGTGACGGAGATATTGTCTCAGTAGATTGTGGCACAATATTAAATGGCTACGTTGGTGACTCGGCTTATACTTTTACAGTAGGAGAGGTCTCAGAAGAAATTAAACTCTTCCTCCAAAGATCGAAAGAATCATTATATAAAGGTATTGAACAAGCAGTAGCCGGTAATCGCATAGGCGATATCGGTTATGCTGTTCAACATTACGTAGAACAATTCGGTTATGGCGTTGTTAGAGAGTTGGTAGGTCATGGCGTTGGCAGAAAAATGCATGAAGACCCACAAGTGCCTAATTACGGTAAACGAGGTACAGGTACTAAGTTGTCGGAAGGCATCGTCATCGCAATAGAACCTATGATTACATTCGGCAAACGCGACATTATTCAAGAAAGAGATGGTTGGACTATCAAGACAAAAGATAGAATGCCGGCCGCTCATTTTGAGCACGACGTTGCAGTACGTAATGGCAAGGCTGAGATATTATCAAGTTTTGAATGGATAGAAGGAAATCAATAATTAAAAGAATATTATATGGCAAAACAATTGTCGATAGAACAAGACGGAACAGTAATAGAATCATTGGGTAACGCAATGTTCAGAGTGGAGTTGGAAAACGGGCTCCAGATAATAGCTCATATTTCAGGAAAAATGCGTATGCATTACATAAAAATCCTTCCTGGAGATAGAGTAAGACTTGAAATGTCCCCTTATGATCTGACAAAAGGACGTATAACATTCAGATATAAATAATATTTTTTTTATTAAAATATTTTTCTTATCTTTGCAGCCGCAAAAAAGATAGGTATAAACGTGACTTTAAAGAAATAAAAGATAATAGTAACAATATGAAAGTCAGAGCATCAATCAAGAAAAGATCAGACGATTGCAAAATTGTGCGTCGTAAAGGTAAATTGTATGTAATTAACAAAAAGAACCCTAAAGAGAAACAACGTCAGGGTTAATAACAAGTAAAACGATAAAATTATGGCAAGAATCGCGGGTGTTGATATCCCTAACAACAAACAAGGTCAAATTTCATTGACTTACATTTACGGAATTGGACGTTCACTTGCTAAGGAAATCCTTGCTAAGGCAGGTGTTGACCCAGAGAAGAAAGTTCAAGATTGGAACGACGATGAACAAAACACTATTCGTACAATCATCGGCGACCAATACAAAGTAGAAGGTGAACTTCGTAGTGAAATCCAAATCAATATCAAACGTTTAATGGATATTGGTTGTTACAGAGGAATCCGTCATCGTTCAGGATTACCTTTACGTGGTCAAAGTACCAAAAATAACGCACGTACTCGTAAGGGACGTAAGAAAACTGTTGCAAATAAAAAGAAAGCCACTAAGTAATAAGTAATTAAGAACTTATTGGTTGGATCATAAAAACCATTATAAAAATTTAATCAAAACAATGGCAAAAAACACAAAAGTAGTTAAGAAACGTGTTGTTAAGATTGAAGCTGTTGGTAAAGCCTTTATAAAAGCTTCATTCAATAACGTCATCATTTCTTTGACAAACAATGAAGGACAAGTCATTTCTTGGGCATCAGCCGGAAAAATGGGTTTCAAAGGTTCAAAAAAGAACACTCCTTATGCAGCTCAAATGGCAGCCGAAGATTGTGCAAAAACAGCATATGACTTGGGATTACGTAAAGTTAAAGTATTTGTAAAAGGACCAGGTTCAGGACGTGAATCAGCTATTCGTCAAATTAATGCATCAGGTATTGAAGTAACAGAAATCATCGACGTAACTCCAATCCCACACAATGGTTGCCGTCCTCCTAAACGTAGAAGAGTGTGATTTTTATTAATTAAGTTAAAAATTAGTAGTTATGGCAAGATATACAGGTCCTAAAACAAAAATCGCTCGTAAATTTGGTGAACCAATCTACGGAGCAGACAAAAATTACGAAAAGAGAAATTATCCTCCGGGACAACACGGTGCAGCAAAGAGAAGAAAAAAAGTCTCTGAATATGGTGTACAGTTGATGGAAAAACAAAAGGCAAAATACACATACGGTATTTTAGAACGCCAATTCAGAAACTTGTTTGAGAAAGCTAACAAGAAAAAAGGCATCACCGGTGAAATTTTACTTCAACTTATAGAATCACGTTTAGATAACTTAGTTTATCGTTTCGGTATAGCTCCAACACGTGCAGCAGCACGTCAATTGGTAAGCCACCGTCATATTACAGTCAATGGTAGAGTTGTCAACATCCCTTCATACCTCGTGAAAGTTGGTGACATCGTCGCAGTACGTGAGAAATCCAAGAGGTTGGGAGTCATTACTAATTCAGTGGATGGTCGCGGAAACCGCTATCCATGGTTAGAATGGGATTCAGATAAACTTTGCGGTAAATTCATGTCATATCCAAACCGCGAAGACATTCCTGAAACCATCAATGAACAACTTATCGTTGAGTTGTATTCTAAATAATCGAATATAAACTGATATTATTTATGGCAATATTAGCATTTCAAAGACCCGATAAGGTTATAATGGTAGAATCGACAGACAAACATGGTGTCTTCGAATTTCGCCCACTCGAACCAGGTTTCGCAACAACTATCGGCAACGCTCTCAGAAGAGTATTACTTTCTTCATTGGAAGGTTATGCTATCACATCAATCCGTATAGAAGGCGTTCAACATGAACTCGCTCCAATACATGGCGTGATTGAAGACGTAGCTGATATGGTACAACGCTTTAAACAGGTTCGTTTTAAACAACAAATCCCGGGCGAAACATTTGAGAAGGTAACTGTCGTTGTCGGTGGTCAAGATAAATTCGTAGCCGGCGACATCAATAAATTCCTCTCTGTGTTTCAAGTGTTGAACCCAGAACTCGTCATCTGCCACATGGACCCATCAGTGAAATTGTCAATCGAATTGACAATCAACAAAGGTAGAGGATATGTGAATGCTGACGAAAACAAAGTGTTAAATGCACCAATCGACACTATCGCCATAGATTCAATCCACACTCCAATCAGAAATGTCAGCTATAAGCACGAAAATTATCGTGTCGAACAAAAGACTGATTACGAAAAACTTATATTTGACATTGAAACAGACGGATCAATAAATCCTAAGGATGCATTGGAAGAAGCTGCTAAAATACTTATCTATCACTTCATGCTCTTCTCTGATGAGAGAATAACAATGATGGATGAAAAGAAATCAGCATCAGATGACCTCGACGAAAATTCATTACATATTCGTCAATTACTTAAGACTAAGTTGGTCGAGATGGATCTCTCAGTCCGCGCATTGAACTGCTTGAAAGCAGCTGAAGTCGAGACAATAGGTGATTTAGTATCACTCGACAAACATGAACTTCTTAAATTCCGTAACTTTGGTAAGAAATCACTTACAGAATTGGAAGAATTGGTAAGAAGCAAAGGATTAGAATTTGGAATGAATATCAGCAAATATAAATTAGATAAGGAATAATAAAAGATGAGACACAATAAGAAATTTAATCACTTAGGAAGAAAAAGCGCTCACCGTAATGCTATGTTATCAAATATGGCTAGTTCGCTTATTCTTAATAAACGAATCACCACTACAGTAGCTAAAGCTAAAGCTTTGCGTATCTACGTAGAACCAATGATTACTCGTTCCAAAGATGATTCAACAGTATCACGCCGTACAGTTTTCGCACAACTTCAAAATAAAGAAGCTGTTACAGAACTTTTCCGTGAAATCAGTCAAAAAGTTGCTGATCGTCCAGGCGGTTACACTCGTATCATTAAATTGGGTACACGTCTTGGTGACAGTGCTGAAATGTGTATGATAGAACTTGTTGATTACAACGAAGTTTATTCAGGTGGCGAAAAGAAAGCTAAAGTAGCTAAGGCAACACGCAGAAGAGGCGGTAAGAAAAAAACTGAAACCCCTGCTGTTGAAGCTACAGCAGAAGAAAATAAAGCAGAATAATTTCTGTATTAAAAAAGACCTGACTTTTTCGGTCGGGTCTTTTTTTTGAAAACCAAAATATTTTTAATTTTTTTATTTATTTTTTATATGAGTAGAATAGTAGACGTATACGCACGTCAAATATTAGATTCACGCGGTAATCCTACCGTTGAAGTTGACGTTATTACAGAAGGTGGTGCAATGGGTCGCGCAGCCGTTCCATCAGGCGCATCAACAGGCGTTCACGAAGCAAGAGAACTCCGTGACGGCGACAAATCAACATATCTCGGAAAAGGCGTTTTGAAAGCTGTTGAAAATGTCAACACTATCATCGCTGGCGAATTGCAAGGTATGAACGTCCTCGACCAAAATGAAATAGACAAGAAATTATTGGAAATCGATGGCACTCCTAACAAAGATAGACTCGGTGCTAACGCTATCCTCGGCGTTTCTTTGGCATGCGCTAAAGCTGGTGCTCAATACACTGGTCAACCTCTTTATCGTTACGTTGGTGGAGTAAGCGCTAACACTCTTCCAATCCCTATGATGAACATACTCAACGGCGGTTCACATGCTGACAACAGCATCGACTTCCAAGAGTTTATGATTATGCCTGTCGGCGCAACATCATTCCGTCAAGCTATCCAATGGGGCGCAGAAATATTCCATAACCTCAAGAGCGTTCTCAAAAATGCTGGTTATTCAACAAACGTCGGTGATGAAGGTGGTTTTGCTCCTAACCTCCGTTCAAATGAAGAAGCTATCGAAGTTATCCTTCAAGCTATTGAAAAAGCCGGCCGTAAACCAGGCGAAGAAATCTTCATCGCTCTCGACCCTGCTTCATCAGAATATTATTTACCAGAAGAAAACGTTTATCACCTCCACAAATCAACAGGCGATAAATTAACTCCAGCTCAAATGGTTGACTACTGGAAAAACTGGTGCGCTAAATATCCTATCATCTCTATCGAAGACGGTATGGCAGAAGACGATTGGGAAGGTTGGAGAATGATGACTGACGCTCTCGGCAATAAGATCCAACTCGTTGGTGATGACTTGTTCGTAACAAACGAAAAACGTTTAAGATTAGGTATCGAACGTAACGTTGCTAACTCAATCCTCGTTAAAGTTAACCAAATCGGTTCATTGTCAGAAACAATCGCTGCTGTTAACTTAGCTTATCGCAACCAATATACAGCCGTTATGAGCCACCGTTCAGGCGAAACAGAAGATACAACTATCGCTGACCTCGCTGTCGCTCTTAACACAGGCGAAATTAAGACTGGTTCTGCATCACGTACAGACCGTATCTGTAAGTACAACCAACTTCTCCGTATCGAAGAAGAACTTGGTAGTATAGCTTACTATCCTGGCAAAAACCACAGATTTCATAAATAAAATCTGAGAATCTGAGAATCTGAAAATCTGAAAACAATTGGCTAATGACTAAGGGCGAAAGTCTAATGTCGTTAGCCAATTTTTTTTGATATAATTGCCAAAAATAGTTCATCGCCATAGTTCATCGTTCATAGTTTTTTCTTAGATTTGTAAACTGAAAACCGTGGACAAAGTCTGTTGTCTGTTGACTATTGTCCGTTGACTTATAATAATAATTATGAAAAAAATATTCCTCATTTTATTGACATTTATCTCGTTAAATATATTTGCGCAATCAGATTCATTTATAGTTAAAGAAGGTTCGTTTCATAAAGTTGATGGTTGCGTGACGATACCAGTTCATACCGACATTAACGACCTTCCGATGGGTGTTATTAAAATTATTCCTGATAATATTAACGAACAACAGAGGATGCGTCTCACTTTTGAAGGTAACCTCGCGACTGACATTGAGGTGGAACAGCATGAAGGCGAGACATGGGTTTATGTTACTGCGCGTGCCGTTACTTTCTTAAGGATAAAACATCCCGACTTCGGAGTGACGGAATTCTATCCTCCTATGGAAATTGAAGCGAACCAATGCTATGAGATGACGTTACAATATGTCGTTCCGAATACTGAACCAGAAACCGGTTTCCTAGCCATAAGCAGCGAACCTTCTGAGGCAAACGTCTATGTGGACGGTAAAGACTATGGTAAGACGACAGCCTTCATCACCGACCTCGCTGCTGGAACACATGAACTGAAATTAGAAAAACAAGGCTATCTGACAGTTACCAAAAACATAGTGATAACAAAAGGCGAGACCCTGAAACTTGACGAGACCTTGCAGACCATCAGTTCACAGAGAACTTATCTCATAGTGAAAACCGACCAACCTGACGCTCGCATTTATATTGATGACAATCTCAAAAATACCGGAGAACACGCAGAAAGCGTGATAATAGGAAGTACTCATACCTATAAGATAGAATGTAACCTGTATCATACAGAGACGGGAACTGTGACAGTGAACGAGAGAATGACGATAGAAAAGAAACTGCGTCCTGCTTTCGGCTATATCAATGTCTCAACATCTCCAGAACAAGGAGCGAAAGTCTTCGTGAATGGAGAATATCTCGGACTCTCTCCTATAAAATCTGATAAACTCAAAAGCGGTTCTCATACCGTGATGGTGATGAAAGATATGTTTAAGATGAAAGAACAATCTTTTGTCGTTAACGACGGACAAACTACAAACGCTACTCTTAACATGTCTGCCAACTTTGTGGACGTTACGATAAACACTGACGCAGACGCTGACATTTACGTTGATGACGATTATAAGGCGAAAGGCAAATGGAGTGGAAGACTTTCCGATGGACTACATAATTTTGAAGCGAGAAAGGCGAACCACAGAAGTACAAAGAAGAGCCTTGATTTGGTACTCGGAGAAAACCAAACCATAACATTAGAAGCGCCGAAACCTATAAGCGGCAGCCTTGACGTGAACACTTCTCCGATGAGTGCAGAGATTTACATTGACGGCAAACACTACGGACAGACGCCTAATTTCATTAATGATGTTTTGATAGGAACACACGAACTAAAATTAGAAAAGAGCGGCTGCGCCCCTATAACCAAGACCATAACGATAAAAGAAAACGAGACCCTGACCATAAACGAGAAACTGCAGACCGGCAAAGAGATAACCATCTCCACCGACCAATCCGGCGACAAGATTTACGTTGACGGCAATTATGTAGGCACATCTCCAATTACATCTAATCTCACGTATGGTTCTCATAACATTAAGGCAGAACGCAACGGCAAGGAAGTGAGCAAGACAATAAGCGTTTCTCAGAGTGGAGGAGAGAATAATGTGAAGTTGGCGTTTGTGCAAGAGATTAACGGTCACGAATACGTTGACTTAGGTTTAAGCGTTAAATGGGCTACCTGCAACGTAGGAGCGAGCAAACCTGAGGACTACGGCAACTATTACGCATGGGGCGAGACGAAGACTAAGAGCGATTATAGTTCAAGTAACAGCGTTACTTCCGGCAAGAGCATCAGTGATATAGGAGGGAAGTCGCAATATGATGCTGCTCGAGCCAAATGGGGAGGAACATGGCGGTTGCCGACAAAGGCTGAATTAGAAGAATTAAAGAATAAATGTATATGGAAGTGGACTACCCAAAACGGTGTTAAGGGTTATAAGGTTACTGGACCCAACGGCAACAGTATTTTTCTCCCTGCTGCGGGCTTCCGTTACGTGTCTTCGCTCATCTACGCCGGAGAGTATGGACTCTATTGGAGTTCTACGCCATACGAGAGCTATAACGCGTACTACCTTGGCTTCGATAGCAGTAATCAGGGCGTGGATTGGAACACCCGTGACAGCGGTCAATCAGTCCGTCCGGTCGCAGAATAAAAGCGAAGAGCATCAATGGGGACGGGATTCTTGGGAGCGGGAAATGGGTTAAGTAGAATCTGATAATTGGCTGTCAGCCATCAGCTATCAGCAGTCAGCTCAATGCTCATAGCAAAAAAAATATGGACAAAGTCTGTTGACTGTTGTCTGTTGTCTGTTGACAGCCGAAGACTCACTCCCGTAGAGGCACACGGACGTGTGTCTTTGAATTGAAAATGGAAAATTAAGGTAGAGACGTCACCCCTGTGGCGTCTTTGAATTGAAGATTAAAAGACACTCGGACGTGTGTCTTATTTTTTTGCGTCTTTTTTTAAATCCCTCTTGTCTTTTCCGATGATGTTTATTATCTTTGCAGAGATAAACAAAAATTATCAGTTATGAAACCAAATAAATACATTAGATTCGACTGGGCTATGAAGCGTATGCTTCGCGATAAAGCCAATTACGCAGTTTTGGAAGGACTTCTTACAACATTATTCAAGGAGAAGATTATCATTAACAGACTCTTGGAAAGCGAGAGCAATCAGGAAGATGAACTCGACAAA
>JAZUSL010000089.1:0-123760 GCA_045606705.1 Bacteroidales bacterium | reverse complement strand
AACGCTGCCATCGAACACTTTATCTGAAGCTGACATGGCGATATAGTTCAAGTTGTTGAATGTACTTTGATCTGTATTCTTCAAATAGACTTCGTACTGTCTTGTGGTGGCAGAACCTGAACCAACTTTAAATGACACACTATTTATCATACATTCTTCTTGACCTATTTCATCTTTCAGATATATTTGTTGAGATATAGCATACCTTGAGTAGTCATAGATTGGGAAATAATAGTTTGCTGAATAATCTGGATTTTGGTCTGCACCGATTTCAACGGTAAATGGACCTGTTGGTGTGTCACCTTCGTTACCGCCAAATCCGCAATCTGCAACAAAACTATCAGTAGAACCATTTACTGTACCTGTTCCTGTTGTGATCTCCTCGCCACCTTCGTATTGAATTGTCCATGAATTTTCTGTAGGATATGTATAAGCAGCTGGACCTTTTACATATTGTACTGTAACCGTAGTTCCTGATGGAATCTTCAAAGTAAATGTTTCAGAAGCAACACCATCTGTGGTCATAGTCAGCTGTTGTGATACTGTACCATACGAAACCACCAAATAGTTACCGTTCCATGTATCATTAGCATTGTCTTTAAGGATGAATTCCACTACACATCTGTCGTCTGTAGCAGGAGTTGCGCAAACTTCTGTTGATTTTGCTGATTCACCTGTTGCATTCAAGGATGTTACAGAGAAACAATATTCTACACCTTCTTCCAATCCTTCAACTGTGAATGTAGTTCCCGTGATGTTTGTTGCTATTTGTGACGAACCTTGATAGATATTATAAGCTGTAGCGTTGTTTACCGCATCCCAAGTCAAACTTATTGTAGAAGCATCTATTACTTCTGCCGCGAGGTTTTGAGGAACTGCTGGATATGTTAATACGCAAACGTTTGTTCTTTCAGATTCGCCTACTTCGTTTACAGCTGTAACATCAAAGCAATTGTTAGCGCCTGATGCAAGATAAGAAACACTGTATGATGTTTCTGTGGTTGTTCCATGGAGATATTCTCCGCCAGTATAGAGCATGTATACGTTATATGAAGTTGCGCCCTCAACGGCTTCCCATGTCAAGGTCGCAGCAGTAGAACCTGTTGCTGTCGCTGTCACTACAGGAGCTGCTGGAGCTGTTGGTGTTTCTGGTATTTCTGGATCTTCAGGATCTTGTCCGCCACCACCGCCGTTTCCTGATTCGATTACAAATTTAGCATTGCCTATAAATTTCTCAGCCTTTCCTGTAACACCTACACTGCTAACATTATAAGGACTATCATCTCTGTAAGCGCGAATAGCTCTGTTATCAATAGTTGCTGTTCCATAGTAATTTGTGGTTGAAGTATACCATGCATTTGTATTATCATATACACACAGTATTATATTCTTTCCGCTCTCATATTCAAATGGAGTATCAAAATTAATTGTAACCCACTCACCTTTTGTCTTATATGAAACATTGCCATCAAACACCAAGTCACTTTCCTGCATACTAACCCAATCAGAGTCACCACTAAATGACGTCTTGGTAGTGTTTTTCATATATATCTTAAATTTACGGGTATTATCACCATTTGTCAGATCTTTTGCATTTTGGAATGAATATGATAATATTTTACCGTTCTTGCCCTGCAAATCATCCACTGTATAAATTTGCTGTGATATTGTGTAATCATAATTGATATTACTTGGAATAAATGCATTTTCGGTATTATCTTCTACAGCAGTAATTGTTTCAATTGTTATCGTAGGTTCTTCTTCATCTACATTAGATTCATCTTTATGGTTTATCCATTCCATTTCTTTATTGCCGTCGTATCTGTAAAGGTCGTAGTCGCCTGTCACATCGGTGAAGTCGAAGATTGAAGATTCTTTAACAGGTGAAGCGATGAACTGCCAACCTGTCTTATTGTTGCTGCTCCACTCTGTAGGATTTACAATATTCATGTTGAATGTGGCTGCTACGTCTTCATTGTTCTGGATAACCTGTGCGCCATCGTTGATGATGAATGCATCGGCATCTTTATTTACAAAGTCTCCATTGACGATGAGTTTGGCTCCTGCGTTAAGTGTCAGAGTCTTGCCTTCGTTGATAGTCAATGAGTTTACTTCGACTGTTCCATCTATTACAGCGTTAGCATTTATGATGATATGCGAGTCGTTGGCATTTGGAATACGGTTTGTTTCCCAGTTGCTGCTGTTGTTCCATACTCCGTCTTGTGCAAATACATTGACGTTTTTGTAGATATTATCAGACCATTCAATTCTTGATTCTTTGTTGCCGTCAATAGCAATGCTTACGTTATCAACAGCAGAGCAAATTCCGTATCCAATCTCGTTTTCAAATGTAATATAGAATGTACTTCCAATATACGAAGTAATATCTACCTCAGCCTTGGTCCATTCGGTTACATCAGTTTTGTTACTTGTCCAAATTGCATCATTCCATGGTCCCGTTGGAGAACTTCCGATACGAACATTCAAATTATTGACATCTGTTCCCCAAGCAGGAGTGATATAATAAAATGATAAAGTTACATCACTACCTTGATACTCACTTAAATCGAACGAAGATGTTACAAGATAATATTTTATAGTGTAATTCATTGCGCCATAAAAGCTGAAGGCGGCATATTGCCCCATATATGGAGTAAAAGTGGTACTATTTTGTGTTTCAGATTCTTTAACACCCCAGTTATTTTGGTTTGCTCCATCACGATATACGCTCCAACCTTCAGGTAATGAAGTCCCGTTATTTTCAAATCCTTCTTCGTAGATGGTTTCTTTTTCTGAATGGAGGTTTGCAACACCATATTGATAGATGCCTTCTTGTAAGGATATATTGTCGGTGTATGAGTTGCCACTTACGTTAGAAGCTATCTGTGTTTCAGTGCCCGCTATATTATCTTTACGGTAGATGTTTGAGCCTTTGCTTCCTGTGGAGTTGTTCCACGAAATTGCGACACTGCTGTTATTGTCAGTTGCAACGACATTTGTTGGAGAAGGAGCTTCCTGATTGTCACCTGTCTGAACGCGTATTTCTCTCGAATGTTCTGTTTCCAACTCGCCGCGTTTTGTTGTTATGGTATATGTGTATAAGGTACCATAATCAAGGTTTTCATCTGTATAAGATGTCGTTGATGTCTCGCCGATATATACTCCGTCTCTGTATATTTTATATCCCGTAGCGTTGTTGGTGGCGTTCCACGATAAGTAAACATTTCTTAGGTTTTGTACTTCTGTCGTGAAGTTTGAAGGAGCAACGAATTCGTTGGAGATATTAATTTCAATATTGAAACTGCTGGTACCTGCATTTACCGTCAACTCAGCTATATGATTGTCAGGTGATAATGTATTGATTTTAATTGTGAAGTTACATGTTGCGGTACCACCTACAGCGATGCTGTTATTTATGCTTGCGTTGCCGTTTACAACGGTGACGTAAGCGTCGTTTGATGTAAGAGTTACATTTGTTGTACCAGTAGTTGCTTGTGTACCATTATTAACTAATGTAATCTCTAAATTCTGGTTTGCATTTGAAGATAAAGCTTCGAAGTTTTTAGTAAATGAATATTGTTTGAGATATGAGCCTGTTACATCAAAGTTTACAGCTTGTACAGCAGCGAGAGCGTTGATACAGCCGGATCCGTAGTCGTTGCTTTTTGTATCAGTCAGTTTCGTTGCTGTTGTCTCTATGATTCTACATATGTCGGCTGGTGTGAGCTCTGGATTTTTCTCGAGCATAAGAGCCATGACGCCTGCTACGCAAGGTGCTGCCATAGATGTTCCGCTTTTGATGGCGTAGCCGTCGTTAGTTTCATAATCTAAAGATTTTATTCCATCACCAGGAGCTACGATGTCGGGACGTATTAAACCTATTCCCGGATTGTAAGGATAGTCGGCGTATGATGTTTCTTGCCATGTAGTTGGTCCTTGTGAAGAGATGCTTATTACTTGGTTTTCATAGTTGACACCACCTACGCTTACCACGCCGGATACGTTTATGCCGTTACCTTGTTGATCAGGATGAATCCATGGTGGAGGACAGTCGGAAGGAGAGTTGATGTTTCTCGGAGCAGGAAGTGTTGTTGTGAGATATTGTCTGTTGTTACCTGCTGCTGCCGAGGTGATGACACCTAAGTTTAGAGCGTTGTCGAATATTTGGCGGAAGCTTGCTCTCGCGACGTTGTCATTTACCCAGCCACCAACAGAGATGCTGATGATGTCGGCTCCATGTTCTACAGCAAATTCGATGGCGGAAGACATTCTGTCGAATGTGGTGCTGGTTTCTGTTTTGGAACTTGTTTTCAGACACATCAATGTAGCATCTGGAGCTATACCTGTTGCCAAACCTGATGTTCCGTCGCCGCATATAGTGCCAGCACAGTGTGTACCATGACCTTTGTCGTCGTATGGTGCTTGTCCTGGATTGACGAAGTTGTATCCGTGATATGGATATTCTGAGCCTCCGTCCCAAAGGTGGTCTTTGAGGTCGACGTGATCTAAGTTCACGCCAGAGTCGATGACTGCGACAATAACGCCTTTTCCGGTATAACCTAAATCCCAGACTTTCTCGGCTTGAACATGAGTGATGTTATCTGTCACCGAACTCACAGAACCCCTGCTCCCTGCTCCCTGCTCCCTGAGCTCCTGATCTTCACCTTGGAACATCGTCTCTTCTTTGTTGTAACCAATGTGTTTGATGTCGGGATGTGATGCTAATGTATAAATAACATCACGTGAAGCCTTACAGTTGATACTGTTGACGAGCCAGTGAGCGTTGATGTCGGTGACATTGCCGTTTTTTGCTTCAGCTTCGATGACAGCCATCACGCTTTCCTGCTGTTGTTCCGAGAATTTCTTGAGTTCGTTGATGACGATTTCGCGACGTACTTCTTTGCTGTCGCTTTTTGCGTTCAGATGAGTCAGATGTTCCGCTGGCATTTGCTGTTTCAACAAGATGTTGATGTCGATCAACTCGTCGTTTTTTTGATTTAAAATGTTTTGTAGTTCTTGATCTATAACATTATTCTGTGCATTTGATAAACAACATAAAATCAATGTGATTAAAAATGTAAGGACAATTTTTTTCATACTTTTTATACCCGTTTTTTTTGAAGGCGCAAAGGTACAAAAAATAATAATTTACGATTAATAATAAATATTTAAATTGTAATAATAAAAAACTTCGGTCTATGGTCTTTTACCTTAGACATTTGTTTATCTTTGCAACATGACTTACACCTTAGAAAATATAGCTTCAATAATTGGAGGCGAAATCGTTGGCGACGGCGACAAATCTATTGTAATTAAAGACCTTCTGTTCGACAGCCGACTTCTCGCTAATCCAGAGGGGACCTTGTTCTTCTCACTGAAAAGTAATCGCAACGATGGAAGCAAATACATTGAAGAACTATATAATAAAGGTGTAAGATGTTTTGTTGTGGAAGACCACGGACTACGGACAAAAGAGCACAAGTGCGGTGCTTCTTTCATCATCGTCGATGACACCTTGAAGTCTCTTCAGAAATTAGCCGCATATCATCGTGACAATTTCAATATTCCCATCATAGGCATCACCGGAAGCAACGGCAAGACCATCGTCAAAGAATGGCTCTATCAGATCTTAAGTCCTGAGACTTCGGTTGTGAGAAGTCCGAAGAGTTACAACTCACAGATAGGCGTTCCGATGTCAGTATGGCAATTCAACGAATCACATCAGATTGCCATCTTCGAAGCTGGAATCTCTCGTCACAATGAGATGCAGAATCTGAAAGATATAATCAAACCTAACATAGGAATATTCACCAATATCGGCTCGGCACATGGAAAGAACTTCAACAATATTAACGATAAGATTGAAGAGAAACTGAAACTCTTTCATGATGTTGATACTTTGATTTATTGTTATGACCATACTGAGATAAGAGAAACTGTTGAGAAACTGAACATCAAGACATTTTCATGGAGCAAGAAAGACAAGAACGCCGACGTGCAAGTATATTCCATCGAGAAAGGCGAAGAAGAAACTATTATTTCAGCCAACATCCAAAAACTGAAAGCTAATGAGCAACAGGTAATATCCAAAAATTCTCAGATTTTCAGATTCTCAGATTCTCAGATTCATAAAATTACCATTCCTTTCACCGACGATGCTTCCATAGAGAACGCCATTCATTGTTGGCTCGCCGCGATGTTGCTTGATATACCTAAAGAAGTGATTGAGGTCAAGATGCGACATCTTAATCCCATTGCGATGCGCATGGAACTGAAGTCGGGAATCAACAATTGCGAAGTCATCAACGATAGTTATAATTCCGATTTCAATTCACTGACGATAGCATTAGATTTTATGAACCAGCAACACCATAAGAAAGAGCGAGTCGTCATACTCTCCGACATCTTACAAAGTGAGTTGAAGGAAGAAGATTTATATGAAAAGGTAGCGCATCTTCTCAAGAACAAAGGCGTCAATCTCGTCATCGGAATCGGTGACGCCATCACCCGTCAGAAAGATCAATTCGACATCAAGAAGATATTTTACCACGACACCAAAGATTTTCTTTTAAACCATCACATAGAAGACTTCAACAACCAGTTGATATTGTTAAAAGGCGCACGTGACTTTGGTTTTGAGAAGATAAGCAAGATTTTGGAAGAGAAAGCTCATGAAACTATTTTGGAAATCAATCTGAATAATCTTGTAAATAACATGAACTACTATCGTTCCAAGTTAAAGAGCGATACCAAGTTGATGGTGATGGTAAAAGCTTTCGCATACGGCAGTGGCAACTTTGAAGTCTCCAACGTATTGGAATTTCATCGTGCCGACTATCTTACAGTGGCATACGCCGATGAAGGCATCGAGTTGCGTCGAAAAGGAATCAACCTCCCCATCATGGTGATGACGCCTGAGATGAACACCTTCGAAAACATCATAAAAAACAACTTAGAACCAGACATATATAGTTTCAGAAGTCTCATGCTCTTGGAAGATGCAATAGAAAAATTAGACACACCTCTAATTTCTCCAATAGGAATTCATATCAAGTTAGACACAGGAATGCATCGTCTCGGTTTTTTAAAGGATGAGATTGAAGAACTTCTGTCTAAGTTAAAAAATAATAAGAATATCGTAGTCAAGAGTATATTCTCACATCTCGCAGGAAGCGACAGTCCTGATTTCAACGACTTCACCATACAGCAGATAAACAATTTCGAGGAGATGAGTTCTAAGATCATCGCTGCGTTTCCGTACAAAATTTTACGTCACATCCTTAACAGCGCTGGCATAAGTCGTTTTACAGAATATCAATATGATATGGTAAGATTAGGCATTGGCGTTTATGGCATAGCTCCTTGTGAGGAAGACAAAGGCAAATTAAAGAATGTTGTTTCTTTAAAGACCACCATCGTACAGATTAAGGAATATGAAGTTGGCGAAACGATAGGTTACAGCAGAAAAGGCGCTATCAAGCGTAAGTCACAAATCGGCGTGGTTCCAATAGGTTATGCCGATGGATTGAAGCGCCAGCTCGGTAATGGCAACGCATGTTTCTATGTCAACGGCAAAGCCGCTCCTATAATAGGTAACATCTGCATGGATATGTGTATGATTGATTTGACAGGCATCAACTGCAAAGAAAACGACACCGCCATATTATTCGACGAGAACTATCCTGTCGAGAGAATTGCGGAAGCTTGCAACACAATACCTTACGAAATACTTACAAGCATTTCCCAAAGAGTGAAACGAATTTATTTCCAAGAATAATTTTTCGATATGTTAATCGTTAGAGTTATAGAATTTATTACTAAATTTGTAGCGATAACATTTTAAATAAAAACAATCTAACACTTATATATATGTCAGAAAATCTTGTTATTATACCAACGTATAATGAGAAGGAAAACATTGAGAAGATTATACGTTACGTTTTCCAGATGCCGATGACGTTCCATATTCTTATTATTGAAGACAACAGTCCTGATGGCACTGCCGACATCGTCAAACGACTGATGCAGGAATTTCCGGACAGACTTTTCATTGAGGAGAGAAAAGGTAAGTTAGGATTAGGCACTGCATACATCCACGGTTTCAAATGGGCTTTGGCTCGTAATTACAAATATATATTTGAAATGGATGCCGATTTCTCTCATAATCCGGACGACCTTATCAAATTACATGACGCATGTGCCAACGGCGCCGACGTTTCTGTAGGTTCTCGTTACATCACTGGCGTCAATGTCGTCAACTGGCCTATGGGACGTGTCTTGATGTCATATTACGCATCAGCTTACGTACGTTTCATAACAAGAATGAAGACAAGAGACACCACCGCAGGTTTCGTATGTTATACAAGAAAGGTGCTTGAAACAATAGATTTGGACAAGGTTAAATTTATCGGTTACGCCTTCCAAATCGAAATGAAATACACCGCATGGAAACTCGGATTCACCATCAAAGAAGTTCCTATCATCTTCACCGACCGTGCTGAAGGTACATCAAAGATGTCGAAAGGTATCTTCAAAGAAGCCATCTTTGGCGTCATCAATTTAAGATGGAGAGGAATGATTGGTAAAATTAAACCTAAAAGGGGAGTTCTATAAATTCCCCGTTTAAATAAACTTTGATAACAACAATTAAAAACTTTTGCATGCTTTATGTTTTTTATCGGAATCTTTTCGTCTTTCTTTCAATCACATAGATAGCTATGTTCTTTCAGGAAAAACAAAAATCTTCTCAATAAAAACTCATAAATCATTAGCAAAGCAATTTATAGAAATCCCCTAAAAAATCATGAGATACATAATAAAAAACGCAACACTTGTCAATGAAGGAAAATCTTTCTTGGCAAGTGTTGTTATTTCCGGAGAGACGATAGAGAAAATTATTTTAAATGGCGATGACTATGACTATGGCGATGACCATGACCATGGCGATGACCATGACTATGGCGATGACCATGACTATGACTATGGCGATGGCGATGACCATGACCATGGCTATGAAGTCATTGATGCGGAAGGACTTTTGTTATTGCCTGGTGCCATCGACGACCAGGTTCATTTCCGCGACCCAGGACTTACACATAAAGGCGACATCGCTAGTGAAAGCCGCGCCGCTGTGGCAGGCGGTGTGACGTCGTTCATGGATATGCCTAACACTGTGCCTAACACATTGACACAACAACTGCTTCAAGACAAATACGACATCGCCGCCGAGAAGTCAATGGCAAACTACTCATTCTATATGGGCGCCTCTAACGACAATATCGATGAAGTTCTCAAGACCAATCCTAAAGACGTCTGCGGAATTAAAGTCTTTATGGGTTCAAGCACAGGCAATATGCTGGTAAACAACAGCCAGACACTGCAACGTCTTTTTCAAGAAGCACCATGTTTGATAGCGACACATTGCGAAGATGAAGATATCATCCGTAGAAACATGGAGATATTCAAAGAAAAATACGGTGACGAGGCTCCTTCTTCAATCCACCCTCTTGTACGCAGTGCTGAAGCTTGTTATAAGACATCGTCACAAGCCACGGAACTCGCAACAAAATACGGAGCACAACTTCATATCTTACACCTATCAACATCAAAAGAAGTGGAACTTTTCAGAAACGACATACCGTTAAAAGACAAGAAAATCACAGCTGAAACATGTCTACATTATCTTTTGTTTGACAACAGAGACTACGAAAAGAAAGGCAACTTCTTGAAATGTAATCCTGCCGTAAAAACAGAAAACGACAAACTGGCGTTGATACAAGCTTGTATCGATGGACATATCGACATCCTAGCTACAGACCATGCGCCACATACTTTCGAAGAGAAAAACAAACCATACTTCTCCGCACCATCGGGAGGAACCTCCATACAACATCTGCTGCTCGGAGCACTGGAATTGACTTTTAGCAATCAGCAGTCAGCTATCAGCAATCAGTCTTTGTCTATAGAAAAAGTAGTCGAATTGTTATCTCATAATCCGGCGATATTATATAAGATAGACAGAAGAGGTTTCATTAGAGAAGGTTATTATGCCGACTTGGTTTTGGTCGACCCAAAGAAAGAACAAGTCGTCACCAACGAAAGTGTCTACTATAAATGCGGATGGACTGGTTACGCAGGAATGAAACTAAGCAGCAGCGTGACACACACTTTCGTCAACGGTGAATTGGTTTATCACAACGGTAACTTTAAAGAAGATTATAGAGGCAAACGATTGACTTTTAACAGATAAAATTATTATGAAAAAATTATTTTTTGCGTTACTTATTTTTATAGGTTTAGTATCATGTAATCGTACCACCATATACGAAGATGTCTTGACAAAACACGAAAACGGCAACAGGAAAGAAGTTCGTTATTATCAGGTAAACAAAGACGGCAGCAAGACATGTATCAGAGAAACATGGTATTATATGGAAGGTATGAAGCACCTCGACGGTCCTATCGTAAACGGCAAGAGAAACGGCAAATTTGAGACATATTACAAATCCGGCAAAATAATGAGCAGAGGAGAATTCGTCGATGGAATAAGAGAAGGAAAAGCTGTTGTTTATTACGAAAATGGCAACATACATTACGAAGGTAATTATGAAAACGGAAAAGAAGTAGGCATCTGGAAATTCTATAGAGAAGACGGAAAACTGATAGAAGAAATAAACCGCGACTTAAGATGAAACTCTCTGTTTTTTCCGACGAACATTATATGAAGCAGGCACTTAACGAAGCTCTCCTAGCCGAAGCAAACGACGAAGTTCCTGTTGGCGCCGTAATTGTTTGTAACGACAAAATCATTTCACGCGCACACAACCAAGTGGAACAACTGAACGATGTGACGGCTCATGCCGAGATGCTCGCTCTAACAGCAGCATTCAACAATATGGGAGCCAAATATCTTGACGACTGCACCTTATATGTCACATTGGAACCATGCGTGATGTGCGCCGGCGCTTTGGCACATGCACACGTCAGCAGAGTTGTCTGGGCATGCAACGACGAGAAAAACGGATTCAGCAAACACGGCAATCTGCTTCATCCAAAGACCAAGATACAAAAGGGCGTACTTCAGGAAGAATGCCTGAAAGTATTAAAAGGATTCTTCGCAAAAAAAAGATAATTCGGCATTATGAAGATAAAGGTTTTATATAATTATATACTTCACATATTAGACATAAGATAAGTACTTACAAGTGACATAATACGTTCTAAACCTGTTAAAGAATGTAATGAGGAAATGGTAAAACTATCGTGTAGCAAAGCAATTTATAGAAATCCCCTAAACAAATTAAATTAAACTATTCTTTGACTCTTTGTAGCGTTGCTTTCTGCGACTTAATAAATTCCATGTTTATCTTCAACTTCTTACCTCGGTATTTGTCGCAATCGAAATAAATCTTTTTCATCATATCAGAAAGGATGGTCTTCACCGATCTGAAACCAAATCTTGATTTCACTGTTTCCTCCGCAATATACCACAACACATCATCACAGAATTCAACATCTAAACCAAGTTGTTTGCATTGCTGTATATGCGCATCCAAGATATTGTCGGATGCAGATGAGATAATTTCATACACTAATTCTTTTGTCATAGGATTCATAACATAACATGAACCTATACGACCGAGAAGTTCGGGTTGATATCCCCATTTCTCCAAATCTTCCATCTTCAATTCCGACATATAATCGAAATCATTCTGCGATGATGCCATTCCAAAACCTATCTTAGATTGAAGATTTAATCTTTTCTTGATAATCTTTTCGATACCCGAAAATGCTCCATCATAACACAAAAGCATATTATCAGTCGGAATTTGGTATCTTTCTCCCGTAGGTTTTTCAATTACAAGTTCATAACCTTTGTCGTAGAATTTCAAGAAGTCACGTTGCATGTCAAGATCCCAGTCGCTGCCAGAAGAAGCAACACGTAAGGTATCGAAATGTGTTATTTTATCAAACTCGTTGAATATCAAAACAGCATACTTAAACTCTTCAACATCCAAATAACTATTAATATGAATACCTATATAATCTGATATATGCATACCTTTCCATGATGTCGGATTACAATCTGAAACATTGATACGTATAATAGGAACATCACATATTTCCGCAAATCTGCGTAAAATTTCCGACTTACCGGTACCTGTATTACCTGCAATTATAAAAGACGTTTTGACACTACATTTCTGTTTTTTACGCATACTTTCCATATGTTGGAAGAATGGTACGGCGACACTGTCAATAACTTCATCCTGACCTTTCACGTATTTTTTCACCTCTTCTGCCAATGCTCGTGGCGACAAAAAACATTTGTCGTCAGCATCAGTATAATAAGGATCATATTCATTTACAAATTTATCTAATAACATATTAAACTCCTCATCTTCAAAGTCGTTTTCATTTTCCATATCTTCAGCAAAATTTTCTCCGGTTTCTTCTTTCATATTTGAAAAAACCACATCCAGACTAGATTCATCACCTGAGAAACCTCTTTCCTCAAGACAATTATTAACTTTCATTCTATTCATAATATTTTGATTTCAATTATTAAACCTCGAACACAAGATATAGAAGGTAGCAATTAGAAATATCTATCTAAAAAAATTAATTTTTTTTAAAAATATTCTAGTAAAAACTTTAGTCTTTCATCTTTTGTCTTAAGTCTTTTATTATCTTTGCAAAAAACGAATAACACTATGAATCCAATAGTAAGTATCATCATGGGAAGCACATCAGATCTTCCTGTTTTAGAAAGTGGCATCAAGTTTTTAGACGAGATGGGTATTCCATTTGAAATGAATGCCTTGAGCGCACACCGTACACCTGAGTTAGTAGAAGAATTTGCCCGTAACGCTCAGTCACGTGGCATAAAAGTTATCATCGCAGCAGCCGGTATGGCAGCACATCTTCCTGGAGTAATTGCCGCCATGACTCCAATACCAGTCATCGGAATTCCGGTAAGAACAGCCATGGAAATGGACGCTCTTTTTTCAATAGTACAGATGCCTCCGGGAATACCAGTAGCGACAGTAGGTATCAATGCATCGTTGAACGCAGCAATACTCGCAGCACAAATACTCGCTGTAGCAGATGAAGAAATAGCAAAGAAAGTCGTTGACTATAAAGAAGGTCTTAAAAAGAAAATCGCCAAAGCCAACGAAGAACTTAAAGAGATAAAATATAATTTTAAAACGAATTGATTCCGTAGAGACGCGTCAATGTAACATGCAATGATACACATTGACACGTCTCAAAAAATACAATCCAAGAGACGCGTCAATGTTTTTTAATTTGTAGGATACATTGACACGTCTCTACAATAATGACGGCGATGGAACATCAAGATGAAAAACGGCTCTTTATAAGCAGCATCATTATCCCGATAATTATGGTGATGATAATGTGGCTTGTGAAAATTATTGAAACCGTCTTTCATCTTGATTTTGGTTTTCTTGGGATAAAACCTTTATCAGCAGAAGGCTTGCCCGG
This sequence comes from Bacteroidales bacterium, assembly GCA_045606705.1. Lineage (GTDB taxonomy): Bacteria > Bacteroidota > Bacteroidia > Bacteroidales > F082 > Limimorpha. The sequence continues at coordinate 110,254 of JAZUSL010000089.1, read as the reverse complement.
AATTCTTTTGTTCCATTTCATTCACGGCGACTGGGAACATCTCTTCGCCAATACCGTACCTATTCTTGTTCTAGGCACTTCGTTATATTATTTCTATCGTCCCCTCGCGAACAAGATTCTCCTTATATTAATATTCTCCACCGGATTATTGACATGGTGCGGAGCGAGAAGCGGCGTTCATATCGGAGCCAGCGCATTGGTATACGGACTGACGTTTTTCCTGATGCTCAGCGGTTTTATCAGAAGAGACAGGAAACTCATCATAATATCTTTGATTGTAGTCTTTCTTTATGGAAGTTTAGTCTGGGGATTATATCCAAAATATGCCATCGAAAACAACATCTCATGGGAAGGACATCTCAGCGGTTTCGTCATGGGAATCGTGCTGGCGTTCTTTTATAAGAAAGAAGGTCCACAACGCGAGGAACACATGTGGGAGGACGAGGACAATGACTCTGACGAGGACGAGAAACCCTATTGGGATGTTCCTGAGCCTGACAAAGATGATCTTACTGTTATCTATAGATTTAGGAAAAGGTAAAGATTAATTCATAATTCATAATTCATAATTCATAATACGCAATTGATGAGAGAAAATAATATCTTTGCAAATGTTAAATCATTAAAAATAATAATATGAAAAAGTTAAGTTTTTTTATCTTATTGGTTTGTTCTATATTAGTAACAACATCTCTCTCCGCGCAAGATATGCCGACAAAAGAAAGGAAAGTGTTTTTTAGCGCAAACATCGGTGTAGGCATGGGAAAAATAAAAGATTATCCTACTTATGTTGGACAACCTGTATGCGAATCTAAATATAGAGCAAAACTTGACCAATTTATACTCGGCAAAGTAGGTTTAGACTTTGCATACAGATTGAAGGATGACAATATGAGTCTCGGAGCTTATACGGGATGGGGCACCGACAGCAGGATGCAGATACAATATCTCGATTTAGGCGGTTTAATGTTATTTGACATCGAGAACAAACCAGCATCCATGATGGCAGGTATCGGAACCCATATAGCAGACTACAAATTCTTCGGTGTCAACCTGCGTGCAGGCATACTCTTCCCTCGAAACATATATATTATGCTGGAATACAACTACAATGGTAAAGTTGATGAATCTTGCAACACCCCGCACGACAACAAGATAAACTCCTTTGTGATTAGCTTCGGATACAAAATTCTATAACAGATAATGGATCTTCATTAAAAGTATTTTTTCACACATAATAACATAATAAGCAGGACGTTATTTTATTATATTTGCAAAACAATTATTTTGAGATGAGATTTAAGAATTACATTTTAGCGTTATTTTTAGTGTTACCTTTTATTGCTGACGCACAGAAAGATATAAAAAAAGAATGTGTTCCTACGGTTATGTTTAGTGTGGCGTATTCATATCAGTTTCCTGGTGCTGACACCAAGATTCTTTACGGAAACAATTCAACCATCGGAGCAGGTATCCATTATAAGACCGATAATAACTGGTTATGGAACTTAAACGCTAATTTTATCAGCGGCGACAATATCAACGCATCACGTGAAGACATCTTAGGCATCATTCTGGATAATAACGGAGAATTGATTACCGGAGATGGCATCTACGGCAGCTACGCCATGTTTGAACGTGGGGTCAACATCCAGGCGAAAGTCGGTAAGATATTCAGCATCTGGGCTCCTAATCCTAACTGCGGATTATTCATCAATGCAGGTCTAGGTTATCTCACCAACAGAATCAGAATAGAATTCTCATCTCACGCCTCACCACCACCAAATCTTTCCGATGACTATCGTTATGGTTACGACAGAATGCGCGGAGGCTTCGCTTATTCCGGCGAAATAGGTTATCTCTATATGAGCAACTCAAGAATCTTAAACTTCTCGTTATCATTTGAATTCACCCAAGCACATACTAAATCTATGCGCGAATGGGATTTCAACCTCATGAGTCCCGACTTGAAAACTTACCTCGACAGATATTACGGTATCAAAGCGGTAATCTATATTCCAACATATAAGAGAACACCGGCAGAATATTACTACAACTAATCATGAATATCTTATACTCACTAGCCATAAGATTATACAGCACTGGCGTCGCATTAGCGTCCTTTTTCGGAAACAAAAAAGCCCGTCTATGGTGGAAAGGTAGAAATAATCAGTGGGAAAACTTAAAATCTATTAATAAAGATGATGAATGGATTTGGTTTCATGTCTCTTCTCTAGGGGAATTCGAACAAGGATTGCCGGTGATAGAAGGTCTGAAACAGAAATTCCCGAAACGTAAAATACTCTTAACATTCTTCTCCCCTTCCGGATACGAACCAAGAAAGAATTTCCATCTCGCTGATAAAGTGGCGTATATGCCAGCCGATACTCTGCACAACGCAAAAAGACTCGTCAAGAACTTTAACATAAAAGCTGCTTTCTTCGTTAAATACGACTTCTGGTTTAACTATATGAAAGTGCTTAAACAAAATGACATCCCTTTATATTACATCTCGACATTATTGCATCCCGACCATTACTTCTTTAAATTCTACGCCTCATGGTTTAGAAAACAACTGAAGAACGTGACACACTATTTCGTTCAGAATGAAGATACAGCGACTTTATTGAAGATGATTGGTATCAACGACATCACAATAACCGGCGACACTCGCTTTGACAGAGTCTTTGAAATAGCTAAGAAATCTGAGTCATTCCCTGAAATAGAGAAATTCATCAACGGAAGAAAATGTATCATCGCTGGAAGTTCTTGGCAACCTGACGAGAAATTACTAATCCCTTTCTCTAAGAAAATGCCCGATGACTATTGCATGATTATCGCTCCTCATGATATATCCGACACACATATAAAACAAATCACGTCACAACTAGAGGACTACCAATTGTATAGTCAACAGTCAACGGTCAACGATCAACGGTCAAGGGTCTTAATTATCGACACCATCGGCATCTTAAAGAAAATTTACAAATATGCTCGTTTTGCATATATCGGCGGAGGTTTTATGAGCAGTATCCACAACACACAAGAGGCTCTCGTCTTCGGATGTCCTGTCGTTGTTGGACCTAAATACCATAAATTTGTGGAAGCCGTCGACCTAGTAGAAAAAGGCGGTATGTTCTCTGTTACAGACCAAAAGGAATTCGACGAGATTTTCGAAAAACTCATCAGCGACGAGGAGTTCTACAACAAGGCATCCGGAATCTGCCAAGATTATATACAACTGAGTATCGGCGCCACCAAACTGATAATGGACCATTTAAAATAATCAGTCCTAATATTGCCATCGAACTTTTCTCTTTTTCTCTTGTTGTAAAGAAAAAAAATTAAAGTTTATGGATTCACAAAAAACAAAATCTATCGCTAAGCTTAGTGTCTTCACTATTGCTATCATGAATGTCACGGCAGTGGTATCTTTACGAGGACTTCCTGCCGAAGCTGAATATGGATTAAGTTCAGCGTTTTATTATTTGTTTGCTGCCATAGTATTTTTAATTCCGACAGCATTAGTAGCAGCCGAACTCGCGGCTATGTTCTCCGACAAAGAAGGTGGTGTCTTCCGTTGGGTAGGAGAAGCTTTCGGCAAACGTTTCGGTTTTCTAGCCATCTGGTTACAATGGTTTCAAAACACCATCTGGTATCCGACGGTACTTACTTTCGGTGCAGTGTCGCTTGCTTTTATCGGAATTAACCCGACGCACGACATGACTCTTGCCGACAACAGAATTTATACTCTTATCGTCGTTCTCGCCATATATTGGATCGCGACGTTTATTTCCATGCGAGGCATGGACTGGGTCGGTAAGATCTCTAAGATCGGAGGTCTCGTCGGAACCATAATACCGGCGTGTATACTCATTATCCTCGGTATCTATTATGTCGCTACAGGCGGACCGATACAGATGGATCTCAGTGGCAGTTTCTGGCCCGACCTCGCTAAGTTAGATAACTTGGTTCTCGCCACGAGTATCTTCCTCTTCTATGCGGGTATGGAAATGACAGGCGTTCACGTCAAGGAGATGGACAATCCGAGCAAGAGTTATCCGCGCGCTGTTTTTATTGGCGCATTACTTACGGTGATTATCTTCGTGTTAGGAACCTACGCCCTCGGATTCATCATCCCGAAAGATAACATCAACCTCACTCAAAGTCTCTTGATAGGTTTCGACAATTATTTCAAATATATTCACGCCTCATGGTTATCGCCGGTCATTGCGGTGGCACTTGCCTTCGGCGTTCTTGCCGGTGTCTTGGCGTGGGTGTCGGGTCCTTCCAAAGGTCTGCTCGTGGTGGGAAAAGCCGGTTATCTTCCTCCTTTCTTCCAGAAAACAAACAAACTCGGAGTACAAAGCAACATCCTGATAATACAAGGTGTCATCGTGACAATACTCAGTTTGCTCTTCGTCGTGATGCCGTCAGTACAAAGTTTCTATCAGATTCTTTCACAGATGACGGTGCTACTATATCTTATAATGTATCTCTTGATGTTCGCGGCTGCTATATATCTTCGTTACATCATGAAAGATGCTCCTCGCTCGTTCAGAATTGGCAAGAAAGGTAACGGACTTATGTGGTTGATTGCTGGTCTCGGTTTCTTCGGATCTTTTATAGCTTTCGTGTTGAGTTTCATCCCTCCGGGACAGATAGCTACAGGTAACAAAACCGTCTGGTTCAGCGTGATGATAATAGGGTGTATAGTATTCGTGGCAATACCTTTTATCATATATGCCTTACGTAAACCTTCATGGAAAGATGAAAGCGGCGACATCCAGCCTTTCCATTGGGAGAAATAATAAAAACTGAAAAACATAGAATCTGAAAATCTGAAAGCCTGAAAAGTTTTATAGAATTTGAGAATTTACTGATTCTCAAGCTCTCAGGTTTTCAGATTCTCAATTTCTCAGATTTAATAAAATTACTGCTTGTCGTATTGCTGTACTTCCTCGTAAATATATTCTAATTGTATTCCTGCAATCTTGAACATGTTCTCCGATTCGGCACAGTCGTGATATTTCCTTTGACAGACAACTCTGACGATGCCGCAGTTTATTATCAACATTGCGCATGTTCTGCATGGCGTCATCCTGCAATATAAGGTGCTTCCTTCCAAGGCGATGCCTCGGCGTGCTGCCTGTGCGATGGCATTCTGCTCAGCATGTACCGTCCTTACACAATGTTGCGTGATATGCCCATCTTCATGAATCATCTTCTTGAAAAGATGTCCCACTTCGTCACAATGTGGTAATCCTGTTGGTGCGCCGACATAACCTGTCACTAAAATCTGTCTGTCTTTTACTATGACACAACCGCTGCGTCCTCTGTTACATGTCGCGCGTTCTGCAACGGTGTCGGCGAGATTCATAAAATATTCATCCCAAGAAGGACGTTTGTATTCTTGCTCTCCAATCTTATTTAATACTTCTTCAACTTTCTTATGTAAATCTTCAATAGTTCCGTCGTTCATGAAAAGATAGTTGGCTTCTTTGATGCAAGCTGCAAGATTCTGTTTGTTAGGATCGTCGGAAGTCATCTCGCGTTCTTCGTTAGCGACGAAAGTCTCGAAACTTACTGAATCGGTCTCCGATTTTCTTTCCGTGATACGTTGATAACGTGTCTTCTGGTCGGCATCGACTGCAAAGAGATAGAAATTACCTTTTGAACGGAGAGCGTTGACTTCGCCCAAAGCGCGGATGCTTTCAATGACGGCATTCTTTCCTGTTGCGAAAGCTCTTTCATAAAGTTGCGTCGCGATATAACTTGGAGAATGTTTGGCTCTCAAGTCGTTGCCTACTTCGGTGAGAGTGTCGCGGTTCACTTCCAAACCTCTTCTCTGTACTTCTTCAGCGAGAAATGCTCGAACTGAATAATGTACGTAACCTTTTTCTTTTACGAGATAATCTACTATGGTGCCTTTGCCCGCACCTATTGTTCCTGTGATTCCGATGATGTTCATATTGTAAAACTATGACTATAAACTATGACTATGACTATAATATGACTATAAACTATGACTTTCTGATTTAATATCTTTAATCCATTGCTTTATGTCGATGGATTTGTGTTTGCTTAATTCTTTGAATAATGTTTCCGGATTGTCGCTGACTATGATATTGTCGCGATGTTCTTTGCGTATGAATCCTTGCTTTACGGCGTGATCGATGAATTTGATAAGATCGTCGTAATAATTTAATGTATTGTATAAAGCTACTGGTTTGTCTGTTATTCTTAATTGATTGAGAACGATAATTTCGAAGAGCTCATCTAATGTACCGAAACCTCCGGGCATGGCGATGAATGCATCTGACTCATTAATTAATATGGTCTTACGTTCCGACATAGAATCTGTCTCAATCATTTTGGAAATTCCGTCATGACCAATCTCCATATCGAGGATGAGATTCGGCATCACGCCTACGACTTCCCTGCCTTTCTCAATCATCTTGTCGGCGATGATTTTCATGATCCCGACCTTGCCGCCGCCGTAATATAAAGTGCAATCGTACTGAGCGAGAACCTCGCCTAACTGTGCAGCAGCTTCCTGATACCTCACGTCATTTCCCATGCTGCTTCCGCAAAAAACACAAACTTTCATTAGAAAAATTTATTTTTGCAAATATAAAAAATGTCAACAGACAACAGACAACAGACAACAGATTTTTTTGAGTTAGAAAACTTGAAAATATTTGACTTCTCAGATTCTCAGTTTTTCAGATTCTCAGATTCTCAATTTCTATTATCTTCTCGAAAACATCAATTCCGGTATCGATGATCTCGTCTTCAAATTCGTATGTCGGGCTGTGAAGCGGCTCGTGTTCCAATCCGCAACCCAAACCGAAAAGACATATCGGACACAGACTTCCAAATCTTCCGAAATCTTCTGACCATGGAAATGCTTCCTTAATCTCATTGACAGACAATTTCAATTCTTGAGCGACTTTCTTTACATTATCAACATTATTGCTCGAATTTAATGTAGCGGCAAAATCTTCATGAATGCTGTGTGAGAATTTCAAATTATATTCTTCAGCAATATATTCACAAAGATTTATGGTACTTTCTTTAAGATTTTGTAACGGTTTATCATCCTGACTTCTCAGCGTCATCCAAATCTCGGCATGTCCCGGAGTAACTCCGAAAGTCTCTTCTCCGACAACGACATGCGTTACTGTTAAGATTGTGTGATGTTTATCTTTTTTAAGATTCTCATATTTCTTTTGAAAAGCATCCAATAATGTAGTAACCACAACTTGCGGGTTGTTGCCTTTTTCAGGTTGCGAGGCATGAGATGTCGCTCCGTCGAAGATTAGCTTCAATCCTAAAGATGCAGAAGCGAAACAATCTTTCTTCACTACAATCTGATGTTTCGCGAAAGAAGGAAGGTTATGCAATGCGTAAGCAGTATCGATCTTTAAATCTTGAAATTTAGGATCGTTGATGACGGCTTTTGCGCCTTCGCCGGTTTCTTCTGCGGGTTGGAAGAGAAGTATGACATTTCCCTTTGCGGGACGTTTCTTTCCGAGACGCATCGCCACGCCACATAAAATAGCGGCATGACCATCGTGACCGCATCGATGAGAATACTGACGCTGACTTTGACACTGGACTTTGAACTCCGTTCCCGCTCCCGTTCCCAAATACTGTTGACAATTCATCGGAATATTAAGTCCGTCGATGTCGGCACGAAGCAAAATATTTTTGCCTTCTTCAACACCTATATATATAGCTATAATGCCATAACCGCCAACATTTTTATAATGAACATCAGGATTCGTCTTCTCTAAAAATTTGTTGATAATCTTATTCGTTTCCTTTTCCTGCCCCGACAATTCGGCATTTTTATTTAACTTATGTCGTAGTGATTCAATAATTTTCATCTCACAAAACCTTAAGCATTAAACCTTAAACTTTAAACCAAAACTATTGACCCAAAGGTAAAAATTATTTTTTAAATGAATTACTATCTCTATAAAAAAGAAAAATCGTATCTTTGTCACTCAAATTGACGTCAATGAGTGTTTTATATCCTTTAAAGTTTACACCTGCATATTTTGAGAAAATATGGGGTGGTCGACACGTTAAAACCATTCTAAACCAAGACTTTGGTGATTTAGTAAATTGTGGGGAAGCATGGCTTCTTTCAGGTCTTGAAGGTCAGAACAGCATCGTTTGTAACGGTGATTTCGCCGGCGACGAACTTAACGATCTCATCGAGACTTTCATGGGCGACCTCGTAGGCGATGAGGTCTTTAACAAATACGGCGAACGTTTTCCTCTTTTAATCAAAATCATCGACCCTTTAGACAATCTGTCAATTCAGGTGCATCCTGACGATGAACTTGCCCAAAAGATTGATTTATATAACGGCAAGACGGAAATGTGGTATGTGATGAACGCAGAGAAAGGTGCCAAATTGGTATCGGGTTTCAACAAAGACGTGACCCCGAAAGAGTTTGAAGAAGCCATTAAAAACAAGAATATCGAAAGCATGTTAAATTATGTTGATGTTCATAATGATGATGCCTTCTTCATTCCAGCAAGAAAGATTCATGCTTTAGGTGCAGGATGTATGGTCGCTGAGATTCAACAAACCAGCGACACTTCATATCGCGTTTACGACTGGGACAGAATAGACCGTTTCGGAATGCAACGCCAGTTACATATCGATGAAGCTCTCGCTACAATCAACTTCAAGAAAGAAGACAGCGGCAAAGTAAACTACGACAAAAAGACCAGAAACGCCACTGTAAACCTTGTTAAATGTCCATATTTTACAACTAACTTAATCAAGTTAGACGCTACATCGGCACTGAAGAAAGATTATTCCGAATTAGACTCTTTCGTAATCTTAATGGGCGTAAACGGTTCGTTCATCTTATCATACGAAGGCGGAACAGAATTAGTCAAAGCAGGAGAATGTATATTGGTACCTAATGTGGTAAATAAAGTCGACATCATCTCTAACGAAGAATGTAAATTATTAGAAGTATATATTGTATAACTAAATCAAATTTTTTAAATCATGAAAAAGACATTAGTATTGTTATTTTTAAGCGTTCTTTTCTTAGGCGCTAAGGCACAATCAGATTTGCCAAACGTAACATTGAAAAACTTAGACGGTGAATCAATCAACATCACAGAATTGAACAACGACGGCAAACCATTCGTAATGACATTCTGGGCAACATGGTGTGGACCATGTGTTAAAGAACACAACGCTTTAAGTGAAGTCTATCAAGACTGGCAAGATGAAACAGGCGTTAAGATTTTCGCTGTCACTATCGACGACTCACGTTCTACTCCACGTATCAAACCTTTCGTAGAAGGTAAAGGTTGGGAATTCGACGTTTTGTTAGACGTTAACAAAGACTTGGCAAGAGCAATGAACGTAAGCAACCCTCCTCACACATTCTTGTTCGACGGCAACGGTAAAGTTGTTTACCAACACACTGGTTACTTCGACGGAGCTGAAGAAGAACTCTACGAAGAAATTTTAAAACTTAACAAATAATTTTCTTTAAGCATAAGGAAATGAAAAGATTTTTATTATCGCTGGCATTAGTGTTTTTTGCCACAGGATTATTCGCTCAAGTAGAAAACGCCCAAATTAACGGCAGTTTTCAAGTTGACGGTCAATATTATAAAGTTGACGAGTCTATCGGCATCACCGAAGAATCCATTAAAAATGGTGTGGGTAAATTCGGTATTGCCGGATTTGGTAAAATCAACTATTCATTAGGCAACTTCTCAGCAGGTCTCCGTTATGAAGCTTACATGCCTCCATTGTCAGGTTTCGATAAGAGATTACAAGGCGTTGGCTTAGCTAACTACTACGCATCATACGACAACGGAACAATCTCAGTAACACTCGGTGACATCTACGACCAATTCGGCAATGGTTTCATCTTCAGAACATACGAAGAATGGTCATTAGGTTTCGACAATGCACTCCGCGGCATGAGAGTCATCTATCGTCCGGCAGCAGGCGTTACCTTGAAAGGTGTTTACGGTAAACAAAGATATTATTGGACATCATACGCTGCCACAGAAAGCAGAGGTGTCGTCCGCGGCATCGATGGCGAATGGGATCTCAATCAAAGTTTCAACGCTTTAGAAAGCTCAAAGTTCAGAGCATCTGTTGGCGGTAGCTTCGTAAGTAAATATCAAAAGAATACCAACCCCACTTACAACATTCCAGAAAACGTTGGCGCATTTGACGGACGTATCAACTTAGGCTATGGACGTTTCGGTTTCACTACAGAATACGCATACAAGATTAATGACCCTTCAGCATTCAACAACTACATATATCACGAAGGTCAAGCTCTCTTGTCATCATTGTCATATTCACAAAAAGGCTTCGGCGTTATCTTGCAAGTGAAACGTGTTGACAACATGAGTTTCAAATCAGATTATAAAGGCGTGAAGAACGATTTAGACATCAACTTCATTCCTCCAATCAACTACACTCATACACACAGTCTTCCTGCAATCTATACATACGCCACACAACCTCTCGGAGAAATGGCTATGCAATTGCAAGTTAATTACACCATCCCTAAGAAAACCATCATCGGTGGTAAATATGGAACCAAAATTACCTTGGACTTCAGCCAGGTCAACGACATCAAGAGAAACTACATCCTCGCTGAAGGTCAAGAAATGCCATCACACATCGCTGGTTATGACGGAACATTAGGTTATACATCACCTTTCTTCGCAGTCGGTGACCGTAAGTTCTTCCACGACTTCAATATCGAAATCGAGAGACGTCTCAGCAAAAAATGGAAACTCATAGCACAATACATCAACTTGTATTATGATATGGACATCATTGAAAATCACCCAGGAGCTCCTGTTGTTAAAGCTAATATCGGTTTTGTTGATTTGTCATACAGAATCACCAACAAACAAAGCATCCGTTTTGAGTTACAACATCTTTGGGATAACATTAACAGAAGCAACACTGAAGAAAGTGCAACTATTGGTCACGAAGACGTTTACAAGAAGAGAGGTAACTGGGCAGCTGCTTTAGTTGAATATTCTATCGCTGCAAAATGGTTCGTTTCTGTAGGTGACAAATATAACTACGGTAACCCAATCGCTGACAACCGCGACCATTATTACACAGCATCATTAGGCTACATCCACGAATCAACAAGAATCGTTCTCACCGGAGGTCGTCAAAGCGAAGGTATGGTTTGCGTTGGTGGTGTTTGCCGCGTTGTTCCTGCTTCAAGCGGATTCTCATTATCTATTACAACATCATTCTAAATAAGTTAAAAAATGAAGAAATTATTAAGCATATTGGCAGGTTCATTCTTAATGATAGGAATGATAGCTTGTGACGTAATTGAAGAGCCATATAAGAAAGATAACACAGGTGGCGGTGGCGGCGGTGGCGAAACACCAGCTGTTGTAAAACACGTACTCTTAGAAGATTATACAGGTGTGAGATGCGTCAACTGTCCTGCGGCAGGTGCTCTCGCAATGCAAATCCAAGAACAAAATGACCATAAAGTTATTGTGTTAAGTGTTCATGCTGGCGACTTAGCAAACTACCCTCCATTCAACCTCAAGACCCCTGAAGGCGACCAATGGTGCAATCAATTTGGTTTGCAACAAAATCCTGTAGGAACAATTAACAGAAAAATGGTCAACGGCGGTTATTCATTCGACACTCCAAGCTGGTTAGAAGCTGTCGCAACAACACTTCAAGAAGAAGCATTATTGGAAATGTCAGCAGACATTGAATATAATGAAGCAAACCGTAATTTAAAAGTTGACGTGAAATCCGAGTTCTTGGCAGAATTGCCAGATACTTACAGTCTTACAGTTTGTATCATGGAAGATAGCATCGTTGGTATGCAAGTAACACCTCAAGGTAACATCCCAGATTATATCCATCGTCATGTGTTCCGTACAACAATGAACGGCGCATGGGGCGAAGATATCAATACTGAACCTATTGCTCCAGAAGATGAAATCGTTAAAACTTATACAACAACATTGAACGAAGCCTATAACGCTGATCAATGTTATATCATCGCTTATGTTTCAAACAGCGAGACAAAAGAAATTCTCCAAGTAGTAGAGAAGAAAATTAAATAAGCTGTCGGCGTTTAGCAATAAGCAATAAAAAAGTCGTGAGGAAATTTCTTCACGACTTTTTTTTGTGATATGATTGTCAAAATAGAAAACCTGAGAAGTGTTAAGGTTACAAATTCTCAGATTTTCATATTCTAAATTTCTCAGTTTTTAATAAACTTCTTAGTGACGTTTCCGCTCTCTGTTTCGATGTTGATGAAATAGATTCCTGGATTATAATCCGCAACGTTAATCTCAATCTCATCAGAACTCATCTCTATTTCATCAACCAACATACCTAAACAATTGTAAACTCTCACTACTGATTGCTGACAACTGATAGCTGATAACTTAATAAAGTCTCTCGCAGGATTAGGATAGATATTGACGTTTCTTTCTTCAACAGTTTCAACATCAACGATGATGGCGGTAGGAGGAAATTGGATGTTGTCGACCCAAGCGCAGTCTTGCCCTTCACCAACATATACGTCTTTGCTATAAGTCCATTCCAAAGTACGCAATCCTTCATTCAATGTGTAATTCTCCAAAGACCAATCTTTTTCACCTGACCATTTGTCTTTCTCTTGTCCATCGATATAGAATTTCAAGAAGTCGTAACTTGATTCTGAAGATACTTTCTTATAGAAACTTAATTCAGAAGCAGCCTTGACATCGATGGTGATCTTTAATGTTGTAGAAGTTTGGTCGCCGATAGCACCTGACTTGGCACAATATTGACCTTCATAAACGTTGTCTGTTGTAATTTCCCAAGTAGGATTTCCATCAAATTCCCAGTCGAATTTTGAGAAGTCGCCGGTTTCAAAGTCTTCCGTCACGCTGCCTACGATGATAGCATAACTGCTGTTAGTCGTATATCGACCTGACTGAGCTATAAGAGGCATCTCGTATGCGAAACCTAATCCTGCATTTTCAGAAACAGTTAATGTTACTTCTACGCTTGTTTCTTCGCCGGCGGCTAATGATGAAATGTTAAACTGATTTTGACTTACTATAATTTCTTCTGGAAGCAATATTGTGAATACAACGTTATTGGCGTTGCTTCCACCTTTATTAATAATTCTGAATTCTACTGTTGCCTCATCACCAGGATTGAGTTCTAATCCGTTAGGTTTCACGATTTCTAATTCTGGTGCGAAGATATTTGTGCTGAACTTGCTTTCCCATGTGTCGGTGCCGTCAGTGCAACTTACGAAGAATTTTACGTTAGTGTTGTTAGGAACGCTGTCGCATACTGTTAAAGCAAAAGCGTCTTCTAATGTGATATTAGAATTTGCGTTTACATTTCCTACATTAGCGGTAGCTGTTGTGATGTTTACGTAATCAGGTTTGTCGCAAGTCAAAGTTGCTGTTACATTTGTTGCGTTAACGCTACCGACATTATTCAATACCATATTTAATGATAATGATTCATTATATTCGATGATGCCGTTGTTGTCGTTCACTGAGAATTCTTCATAAACGACGTAAGCACTGTTGTTTGGCACTGCTGTCACATCCAATACCTGAGGGAAAGCGTTGAGACCTGTGATGTAGAGTTTCATTTCGCCAACAGCAGTGAGTCCGCCTTCGAAAGATATTTCTGCTTCACCGTTTTCATCTGTGATACCGAAACCTATCAATTCGTCGTTATATACGAAACTGCAACGGAAACCTTTCTGTGGATTGCCATTATCATCTTTAACAACGACTTCTGTTGATTGTGTTCCTATGAAAAGTTGTGCGCTATATTCAATGTCGGCTTCAAAAGGTTCATCCAACCAAGGACGTACTGCCACGTCACCGAGAACGTTCAAGTCGTAGAAGTTCCAGCGTAAGGCACCTTCTTCCCATTGACCTGGAGCGTTGACGAAAGGAGCTGTCATACACTTGCTTTCTGAGAGGTGCATTCCCAAGAATGGAATGCGGTCGTGATGTTGAGCGTCGGTCATTTCGCGATGCAAGTGTGGAGCCGGACCTTCTGTCTGACCTTCGTTGAACCAACCGTAACGGGAGTTACCGATGGCAGCGACAGCGAAGTTTTCAATAGAGACCATTCTTTCCATGATACAGTCGTCTTCGAAAGAACCGCATACACAACCATGAGAATGGAAGAATGTATAGTTATGATCAACGCCGTTAGCGCCGCTGAAGTTAGCATCAGTGATATCGCTGTTATACCATTCTGCAACGGTATTGGTATTGGCATGACCAACGTGATTTACATATTGTGTACCAGCGTTGATGGTTGCCTTCAACTGACTTGGTCCCCATGTTCCGTCTTCCGCATAATGACGGATGAAGTTATAGTCTTCAGGATAACCTATTGTAGTATAACCATTGTCATCATGTTCACCGATTAACAATTCCATATAATCGCTGCCCCATGTTTCCGGATTGTCATAAAGCCATTCGCCAGCGAGAGTTACATCGCGGAATTCACCGAGAACAGGCTCGCGTTGATATTTCAAACTCTTGTTAATCATGTTTGCTTGTTTTGTCGCATTGTTGAACGACATACGGGCGATGCCTATTTCAGGGAGAAGGTCGTCTTCGCCAATCTCGCCCCAGCGGTTGTTGCCGTTGTCGTTCCATGTTCCGTCCAATGCCGAGAAATAAAGGTCGGCAGGAATGTTAGAATCTTCATAAACAGAACTTGATTGTACGTGGCAATATAATCCGCGGTAAGGAACGATGTTGACGTCACCGCCGAGAAGCACCATAATGATGCCGTTGTCGGTATATTCATTTATGATATAGTTGCGCATCTTTTCCTGATTGTCGGAACCTTCTGCTGAAGCGTAGATCTCATCGAGAGTGACGATATTGTTACGTACGCCAATGCTGTTATAATATTCGCAATATTCGGCGAAACCTTCAACATAATCAGCACCTGTTATAATCAACAAATCGTAATCAGCGGTGTTTCTGCCTCTTGTCTTGTAAGATTCAATCATTTCAGGATTGTCAGCCAAATTTTTGACTTTACTATTAATATAAGGTGTGTTCCATATCATGGCGGAATTATCTTTTTTAGCGGAAGTCAAGGTAACACGGACGGTAGCGGTCTTAGCATATTTGACTTTTCCTGAAGAAGGTTCATATTGAACAGGAGTGAATGAAGTGAAAGCGAAAGCATGACCATTGAGATAATTTGTAGTGAGTTCGCCATAACTTTTTGAAGGATAAACACTCTTTGATGAATAAACGTCTTCATTTTTCATAAACACCTTACGTTCTGGTTGTGAATAAGGACGTGCCGGCTGATATGGAAAGAGTTGTGATTTTACGTTGATTTCTTCAAAATCTGATAAGATGACTTCCACCGATTCCGCCTCAGAACCGTAAGGAAGCAATAGACTCACCGTTTTATAAGGTAACGAAGGATTACCGGCAACGGCGGTCTGCATACAATTTTCAAATTGAACTTGATTATAAGATTGAATCTCTGTTACTACGGGATTCTCAAAATGATAAGTATGTTCAATAATTTGTGCTGATAAACATATACTTATCAATGACATAAAAAGAAGTAAAGTTAACTTTTTCATAAAATTATATTTAACGAATATTCTTAGTTTTAATTCGCCAAATATAATAAAAGTCAACAGACAACAGACAAGGGACAAGTATTTTTTTTGAAACTTAAAACCATAAAAACTGAAAATCTGAGAAGTTTTTACCGACAGTTTTAAACTTTTGTCAGAACACCTCTCAGATTTTCAGTTTCTGATAGTTTTTATTTTAATCATTGTTCATTTTCCACTATCGAATGTATCGATTTGAGTCTGAATGCCGATACTATCTCCGAGAGTCCGTAGATGATGAATGACAACGCGATATAGATTGCCACGGTCATCATTCCTATCGCTATAGGACGTAGAAGGATAAGCACCGCAAGCACAAGAAGCACTATACCGCAGAAGAGAGTGAGTCCATAACCTTTTACGTGGAATCCTTTGAGGTCGCCGGCGTAACTGATTGTCATAAAACTCTGGTAAAGCATCCACATACCTAAGATGAGTGGCAGAGTAAGCGCCGCGATGCCGGGGTTTGCGGCAAGGAGAACACCTAAAACGATGTTGAGCACAGCTCCTATTATCACCGCTGCACGCGAGACAAAGATGTTCCTACTAAAGATTCCGACTATCATTTCAATGACGCCGAAAACCACAAGAGCAAGACCCAAAAGAAGAGTCATCATTTCATAAGTGATGGTGGGATTAGTTAACATAAACACTCCTAAGAAAAACGCCAATACACCAATTATCAGATACATCCACCAATGTCTGACCGGTTCCATGGCACGTTCGTATAAATCGTAAGTTTTCATAAATTATAATTTTTCTCAATAAACACTATGTTCGTCATGAATGTTCAATAACAACAGAATTTTTTTAATGCATAATTCCTAACGCATAATGTATAATGTTGAAGGATTTTTTTACATTTGCATAGTGATTATATTAACGACAAAAAAGAAGATTTTATGGAAATGCTGATACTAGTGCCGAAGATAACCAATAGATTATATTATATTTTCGAATTGCTATTTAAAGATGAACTCGGCATAGATTTCAAGTTCACGACTGATAAAGAAAGATATCTTTCTCATGAAGGAGCCCGACTTCATTACGGCAAATATCCAATGACCGATGAACCCGCACTTTATCAGCAAGCATCCAACCTTCTCTTCGAGCACGACATCGCTGACCAGGACATCAAAATTTGTAACTATAAAGACGCTAAAGCGATATATCCTGTATTCAACGACAAGTCGCTCTTCCCTTTCGACATCTTTGCGGCATCATTCTACATCATAAGTCGATATGAAGAATATCTGCCTCACGTTTGCGATCAATACAACCGTTTCCAACCTCAGGATTCTATCTTATATAAGATGGAGATGATAGAAAAACCTGTCGTCAACTTGTGGGCTATCGACCTCGGCAATGAGATCGTTGCTCATTATCCTGATGTCACTCTCAAAAAGAAAAACTTCCGTTTCACACCGACTTATGACATTGACGCAGCTTGGGCTTACAGAAACAAAGGATTCTTTAGGACTACTTTGGCATTCTGCAGAGACTTGATGCGTTTCGACAAAAAAGAAATCAAATATCGTTGGGATGTCTTGAGAAAAAAGAAAATGGATCCTTTCGACACCTTTGAATATCAGATAAAACTACAAAAAGAACTGAAGATAGAACCGGTCTACTTTATCTTATGCGGCGACTATAACACCAACGACAAAAACATATCCATAAAAAACAAAGAATTTCAACAACTTATAAAACATCTCGGTGATTATGCCACAGTCGGAATACATCCTTCTTTCTCTTCCTACCTTAATAAAGATATGGTCAAGGAAGAAGTCAACAGACTTTCCGATGTCTTGAAAAGAGAAGTAACGATAAGCCGTCAGCATTTCTTAAGATTATGTCTGCCTGTAAGTTATCAGATACTTATTGAACTAGACATAACAGATGACTACACTATGGGATATGCCTCACAAGCAGGATTCCGCGCAGGCTACACCGACACTTTCAAGTTCTTTGATCTGGAAAACGACACAAAAACCAAACTCAACATACATCCTTTCGCCTTGATGGACGGAACAATGCGCGACTATCTGAGACTCGACGTTCATGAGTCGTTCGACAAAGCGAAGAAACTTATCGACGAAGTGAAAAATGTTAATGGAACTTTCATTCTTTTATGGCACAATGAAACATTATCGGGAGAAAAACGTTGGGAAGGATGGATAACATTATACAGAAAAATTCTCGACTACATCTTAAACTGATATGATAAAACATCTGACTCACGATATGATTGACAAAAAACGCTGGGACGACTGCATCGCCAAGTCGTTCAACGGCAGTATTTATGCGTGGTCGTGGTATCTCGACATCGTACATCCCAAATGGGAAGCCTTGATAGAAAATGATTACGAACGTGTGATGCCTCTGACAGGAAAATCAAAATTCGGTATATCATATCTGTTTCAACCTTTCTTCGTCCAGCAACTAGGAATCTTCTCACAGTCGTTGCTCTCTCAAGACGAGGTGGAAAATTTCATCCTGTCGATACCGCAAAAATATAAAGTCATTAAATATCGACTCAACGAATTTAACAAAGTATACCAAGACTGGAAATTCATAAAACTGCATCGAAATGTTGAATTAGACTTGATCTATGACTATAAATACCTATATAATAATTACAGCAAAAACACTAAGAGAAACCTCGCCAAAGCAGAATTCGCCAGACTCTCCATCAATAAGAATGTAAATGCCAATGATGTGATACTATTGTTTCGCAACAACAGAGGCAAAGACGTAACACACTGGAAAGACGACGAATACGTAAGACTTCTTGACCTGATAGAGACTGCCATATACCATGAATGCTGCTTCATTGTCGGTGCAAATGATGCCGACGGGCAACTTATTGCCGGAGCTGTATTTATGTGCAGTCACGACAGGATAATATTTTTGTTTTCAGGCAACGACGAAAACCATAAAGACAAGCACGGACTTACATTTATATTGGATAACACCATAAGAGAATTTAGCGAGATGCAATACATCTTCGACTTTGAAGGCTCTGACAATGACGGATTGGCGCGTTTCTATAAAGGTTTCGGCGGAAAAGAAGTATTTTATCCTGAAATAAAATGCAATAATCTTAAAGGAATATTTAAATTTGCATACGAATTAATGACTAATGACTAAAGACAAAAGGTTTTAAAGAGATAAACAAATAATAATTAAAGATATGAGCGATAATAGAGATGGTTTTGGTTCTAAATTAGGAGCCATAGCAGCAGCTGCAGGTTCAGCAATCGGATTAGGCAACATATATCGTTTCCCTTGTCTTGCGGGTGAAAACGGTGGCGGTGCCTTTTTGTTAATTTATGTTTTGATAGTATTATGTCTCGGTATCCCGATCATGATGGCTGAGTTCTACATCGGACGTCGCGGCGGGAAGAATCCCGTCGGTTCCATTAAAGTTTTATCGCCAAAGACAAATTGGAATTGGATTGGTTACATCGGAATATTGGCTGCTTTTGTGGTGCTCGCTTTCTACAGCACCGTCTCCGGCTGGACATTGGAATATATCTACAAAGCCGCGACAAACTTCTTCGCCGATAAAGACATCGCTACAATAGAACAAGGTTTCGTCGATTTCAACAACAATCCTTTCCGTCCTTTCTTATGGCAGTTCCTCTTCATGGGATTGACGGCGTTCATTATTTTTAAAGGTATCAAAGAAGGCGTGGAAAAATATACGAAAATATTGATGCCAGCATTGTTTGTCATACTTATAATATTATGTGTCAAGTCGCTGACATTAGACGGTGTCAAGGAAGGATTGGAGTTCCTGTTCAAACCTGATTTCTCAAAAGTTGACGGTAATGTCATTCTCGCCGCCTTAGGTCAGGCGTTCTTCTCTCTCAGTGTCGGTATGGGCGCACTTATTACCTACGGTTCTTATATCAACAAAAAAGATAATCTCGCCACGACATCATTATCGGTAGTTGCTGCCGATACTATTGTCGCAATATTGGCAGGTATCATAATCTTCCCAGCAGCATTTACATTCGGAATTAAACCTGAAGCGGGAGCGGGATTGGCGTTCAACACTCTGCCGATGATATTCGATAAGATGACAGGCGGTTATTTCTTCTGTATAATATTCTTCGTATTATTGGCAATAGCAGCCCTGACATCCACAATATCATTGCTTGAAGTTATAGTTGCTTTCTTGTCGGAAGAACACGGAATCAAACGTAATACTGCTACCTGGATTGGAACATTGGTTGCTCTGTTCTTCGGTGTGTTCTGTACTTTAAGTTTACGCACAGATTCGATATTTGTCTTCGGTGATATGACGTTCTTCGACTTCATGGATAAGTTCTCGGCTAATATCTTGTTACCAATCGGAGCTCTGTTCATCGTGATTTTCGTAGCATGGAAGATGGGAAAAGAAAGTTTCTACGACGAAATAACAAACCAAAACACATTGACGATGAGCGTGAAGAAATTCATATTCTTCATAATAAAATATATAGCACCTATAGTTATAGTAGCAATATTCATCAATCAATTAATTAATGGTTAATAACTTAAAATCAGAGACGTGTCAATGTTAGTTTTTTTTACAGGAATCATTGACACGTCTCTACATTAATTTTCAATTCATAATGATATGTTTGATAATATAAAAGATGCGATGACGTTCGCGAAAGGCGAACGGACAGCGATTATAGTTTTAGCAGCGGTGATACTTCTCATCATCGCTGCTAATTTTTTTGTCGCGAAACGACCTTCAAATGTTAATTTTTATTTACATAATCTGGATTCGATAATGGTGCTGCATGAGTCAGCTATCAGCAGTCAGCGGTCAGCGGTCAGCAGTCAGCAGTCAGCTATCAGCAGTCAGCAGTCAGTAGTCAGCAAAGAGGAGGCATATACATCCAAAGTTCATCAGCAAAAAACTAACAGTCAAAAGTCAATAACCAATGTTCACATCAACTCCGCCGATACATTAGAACTCCAGTCACTTCCCGGAATAGGTTCATTCTTCGCAAAAAACATTGTTTCATATCGAGAAAAATTAGGAGGTTTCATAGAAACAAACCAACTGCTTGAAGTCTATGCATTCGATTCGGCGAGATTGGAAATGATAGAATCTTATCTTATCATTGATACTATCGAAACAAGAAAGATAAAAATCAACCACGACGATTTCAAGACAATATTGCGACATCCATATATCGAATATGAAGACGTAAAAAAAATCGTCAAATATCGAGAAAGCAAGGGAATGATAACGAACTGGGAAAAGTATCTGAAAGTCGTTGGAAGAGACGATATTGATAAAAGATTGATATGGTACTTGGATTTCTAATATTGAACTGTTTATATTAATAAAAAAACGATATAATTTTATCTATTGTAAGCTTATTTTCGTATATTTGCGTTCGTAAATTTAATCGTAATCAAAGAAATAGTATGGAAACAATAAAGGTACTAGACAAAGAATTCAAACTTTACATTCCTCAAGATGAAATAGAATCTGTAATAAAAAACATCGCCAATCAAATCAACGAAGATTATAAAGACAAGAATCCTTTGTTCCTAGTTATGCTCAACGGTGCCTTTATGTTTGCATCACAATTATTTAAAGAACTCAATATTGATTGTGAGACTTCTTTCGTAAAATATTCTTCTTACAACGGGACTCAAAGTACATGCGAAGTCAAAGAACTCATAGGTTTGAATTCCTCTTTGGCAGGACGAGATGTCGTCATTGTTGAAGACATAATAGATTCTGGTTTCACCATGAACTGCCTATTACAGAAGCTTCAGGCGATGAAAGTCAGAAGTGCTAGAATTGCCGCCATGCTTTTCAAACCTAACGCTTTCAAATTTGACTATAAAATTGATTACATCGGAATGAATATAGGCAACGAGTTCATCGTCGGTTATGGACTAGACTACAACGAACACGGAAGAAACTACGGATCAATATATAAAGTGGTCGAATAATTTTGAACAATAAATTTTAAATATCGAATATCATGTTAAATATAATCATTTTCGGTCCTCCGGGCGCAGGAAAAGGAACTCAGTCAGATTTTATCAAAGAGAAATATAACCTTACATATATTTCCACAGGGCAAGTCCTTCGTGCTGAAATGGCAGCAGGTACCGAAATAGGATTAAAAGTCAAAGACATCATCAACCATGGTGGTTTTGCCTCTGACGAAATAGTCACAGAAATAATAGAGAAGTTCATCGTTAACCATCCTAACACCAACGGTTTCCTCTTCGATGGTTTCCCTCGTACAGTAAAGCAAGCTGAGATTCTGGATGAGTTATTCCATAAATACAATCTCCAACTCAACGGCGTCTTAAGTCTGGAGGTTGCGGAAGACATTCTCGTTGAACGCATGCTCGAACGCGGCAAGACAAGCGGACGCGCCGACGACAATATCGAATCAATCCGCCACAGATTCGTCGAATACGACAACAAGACAAAACCTGTCCTTCACTATTACGAAGACAAGAACTGCCTCCACCCTATCAACGGCGTTGGAACCATAGAAGACATCTTCAATAATATCTGTGAAGTAATAGACACATTTTAACTCAAAAGACGAATAACTAAAGTCTAAAGGTTGTTGTAATGCAGAATATATTCGACACCAAGGTTTTCAAAGTCTTGTATAAAAACAAGATCGATATCCGGGAAGGATGGAAAGGTGCCGGCGTCGCAGTACCTGTGTTTTCATTGAAAACAAAAAACAGTTACGGCACAGGTGAATTTCTCGACCTTAAATCTCTTGCCGACTGGTGCGCAAAAGTAGGTCTGAAAATGATTCAGATTCTACCAATCAACGACACCCGCACCGATGACTCATGGGACAACTCTTATCCATACAAAGCAATATCGACAAAAGCGTTACACCCCATCTATCTTAATCTTTATGAGATGGGACTGCTCAACGATGAAAACGACAGAGAATATTTCGAACAGCAAAGAACAATCTTAAATTCCAAAGACTTCGTCGACTATCCTGAAGTGATGAAAACTAAAGACGCTTACTTCAGGAAGATTTTCTCTCAGAACTGGGATAAAGTCAGAAACAGAAACGACTACAAAACATTCTTTGAAGAAAACAAAGACTGGCTTGTACCTTACGCAGAATATTGCAGTTCTCACTCCTCAGCACTCAGTTCACAGTTAGAGTTACATTACTTTCTCCAATATCATTTAGACAAACAGCTCAGAAACGCAGTCGATTATCTCCATGAGAAAGGTGTTGCTTTGAAAGGCGACTTCCCTATTGGTATCGGTCGTGACAGTGTCGATGCGTGGATGAATCCCGAATTATTCAACATGGACTGTCAAGCGGGCGCACCACCAGACGCATTCGCCACCGAAGGACAAAACTGGGGGTTCCCGACTTATAATTGGGAGATGATGGAAAAGGACGACTACAAATGGTGGAGAGAACGTCTCTCTCAAATGAGCCGCTACTTCGACGCATATCGCATCGACCACATCTTAGGATTCTTCCGCATTTGGGAAATACCAATAGAATCTTCACAAGGAACAATGGGTCATTTCTCTCCAGCGTTGCCTTTAGACCTATACGAAGATCAACAGTCAATAGTCACTGGTTTAAGCGATTCTCAAATTGACGGTCTATTCATAAGAGACAAGAAAGATAACAACAAGTTTCATCCAAGAATCAATCTTCATCTAACCGAGACATATAGTGAATTAAACGACATCCAGAAAGAAGAAATCAACAAATTATATGATGATTTCTTTTATCGCAGAAACGAAGAACTCTGGAAGAAAGAGGCTTTAAAGAAACTTCCTAAAATAATAGAAGCCAGCGATATGCTTGTTTGCGGAGAAGACTTGGGCATGGTTCCCGCATGCGTCCCTGAAGTAATGCAACAACTCAACATCTTAAGTCTGGAAGTACAAAGAATGCCAAAGAAATATGGCGACACATTTGTCAATCCTGCACACAATCCGTATCTCAGTGTCGACACTACATCAACACACGATACTTCTACTTTAAGAGGATGGTGGGAAGAAAACGGCGAACTAACAAATCGTTTTTACAGAGAGATGTTGAGACATTATGAAGGAGCGCCTTATTTCGCTGAACCTTGGGTTTGTCAAGAAATAATAAGACAACATCTCAATTCAACATCGATGTGGACAATACTTCCAATTCAAGATTATATCGCAATGGACGGAGAGTTCAGATGGGACGCAACACAAAGAGAACAAATCAACGTACCATCAAATCCACGACATCATTGGTGCTATAAAATGCATCAAAGTCTTGAATCTCTTAACGAGAGACAAGACTTCAATGAGATGCTTTCAAATATGATCAAGGAATCCGGCAGATAACGCCTTTTATTTCACGACCTTAATCTCGCCATTGTATTTACCGACAATACTTCTTCCTTCAAGATCTTTACAATTAATATTAATAGTATAGATATCGTTAGATTTCGTAACTTTAATTGTACCTTCAAAGAAAACATTTTCTATATTATCGCCTAGAGTCCAAGCCCCGCGCTTGAATCTGTTCTTGTAATGTCCATCATATTTAAATGTCGTATAAACACCGCTCGGCAAATAATTATTCACCTCAGTATAAAACAAAATATTAATAGAATGGAAGTCATTATGTGAAGTATTATCCATAGTAAGTCGCATCTGATACAATTCACTTTCACCATCATAACCAACATCTTTCAAACTCGCCTCATTGGTGATATAAGTTGTTTCACCAACTGTAAAATAACCTTCACTTGGATAGTCATCACCATCACATGATACCAAAGCAAAAGCAACGAAAGCAACCACTACAAAACTAATTGATGCAAAAAATCTTTTCATAAATATTACTTTAATTTAGATTGTAAAAATAATAATTTTTATCGATAAGCATATCGATATTTTCTAAAAAAAAATCACATATCAGTTCAACAAAACTTCGTATCTTTGTGTTATTAAAAATAACATACAATAAACTATTATTAACTAAAAAACTTAATAAAAAATGGCAACTATTTCAGGAAAATATTTAGGAAACCTTTGCAGCGAATTCACACACAACCCTTCGGGCGCTAAGATTACAGTTGACGGCAACGGCAACGGATTCTCCCCTATCGATTTAACAGCAACAGCTTTAGGTGCTTGTATGTTTGCAATGATGGGATATACTGCTGCAAGCAGAGACATCAATTTAGAAGGAATGACTATTGATGTTGACAGAGTGATGGCAGACGCTCCTCGCCGCATCAGCGAATTCAACATCATCGTGAAATTCACTCAAGAATACACCGAAAAAGAAAAGACATTATTACAAAAAGCAGCAGAAACATGTCCTGTCAAAAAAACATTGAGTCCCGACTGCAAGATCAACGTGATAATGAAATTCTAAGATGATTCTTATTTAACAAAAAAGACCGGGTTCATTACTCGGTCTTTTTTATTTATCTCTACCTTCAAAATATAACATTATCAATATCCACAAAATTGTATTTTTTTCACATTTTAAGATAGATAAAAAAATAACCGACTCTATATAAATACTAACCATCTAAAATTAAAATTATGGAATATCATTAAAACCATAAATAAATCATTAATATCAAATAACCCATTCATTAACCAGCAATTAAATCACAACAACATGAAAAGGAGGAAATAAAGCATTCGGAAATTGTACCGGACTAAAACACATAAGCGTCAACGCTAACAACAACAAGTTCGACAGCAGGAACAATTGCAACGCACTTATTGAGACTTCCAGCAACACATTGCTTCAAGGTTGTATTAATACGGTTATTCCCGACGGCTGAATCTTTGGAATATATCGAAAAATCGGTCTTCAGCAACTGTACTTCGCTAAAAAGCATCGACATCCCTGATAGCGTATTCCTAATTGACGGATATGCTTTTACAAACTGTCATCCTAATTTATGCGTCATTTACTCCTTCACGTCAAGCATGTATGACAAATAAAAAAAGAGGACGAATTCGTCCTCTTTTTTTTGAGCCGGCGGAGGGATTTGGACCCCCGACCCCGAGATTACAAATCACGTGCTCTACCGCTGAGCTACGCCGGCGTGCAATACCGTTCGTTTGCGAGTGCAAAGATACAACTTTTTTCATTCAACGCAAACTTTTT
The DNA here is from genome assembly GCA_045606705.1 of Bacteroidales bacterium. Lineage (GTDB taxonomy): Bacteria > Bacteroidota > Bacteroidia > Bacteroidales > F082 > Limimorpha. The sequence continues at coordinate 84,414 of JAZUSL010000089.1, read as the reverse complement.
TTTTATTTTTTTATTTTTTCTGATAATGCGTTTTAATAACATGATTCAACTTTCTGGCGACATCTTTAAACAAAGCATCATCACTCGGAAAATCAACTTGTTGCATCTTTATAAGTTCTATGGTATGCTCCGAACATGCGGTACTGTCACCATCAATTTCAGCATAATGATGAACAAAAGTTGAGGTTATATCAAACGGAGTAGATAACAAAATTCTCTCATTTTTTACGTTAATAAATTCAATTTGACCTATAATGCTCGCCGATTTAGTCTGCGTTTTGTCTGTTACTATTGCTACTTTATCGCCATTAGTTTCTTCAAAAGTAGCCGTCGTAACACGTTCAGGTGAGACATATTTCTCTTCTATCATAACACAAATCATCAGGTCATATTCTTTATTCTCATCAGGAACTATATCGAACGGAATACCGAAAATAGTATTATCATCAAATTGTAACGCCAATTGAGCGAAGTTTCCAGGAAGATGTAATTCTGTTGGAGTCGCTATTCTAAAAAGAATATATTTAGAAGGAAGTATTACCAGTTTTAATCTCAGATCATCAAGGTTTGCGCTTTGCGGATTAATCTTAGCCAATTGATTCACAAGCGATTCGACTTCTTTCAAATTATCTTCATTAATATCTTTTAACAAGAGTTTTGATTTAGCGCAGATATAAAGTTCAGCCTTTCCCTTAGAGTTCTCTATTTCCGCATCAAGATCCAACATCTTGAAATTCATTGCGCTTTTAACATTATCAGGTAAAGTCTTGATTTTGTTCTGCCTGTTATTGATACTATTTATTCTGTGATATATCTCAATCCAGATATCAGGTTGTCCTGATTTTTTCAGTTCCATAATTCTTTGATGGTCATTTTGATTCGCTTCATGATATAAATTCGTAAGCGATAGCAACTGCTTCTCACTTAATTTATTTTTCTTTGCTTTTGGTATTAATTTATCAATGGTTTTGTCATATTCAACAGTAGATACGCAATTGGTCTGAGCGAACATATTGCAACACAAAGATAACATCAGACACAAAACGAATAATTTCACTATTTTCATCACTATATTTTTTTGTTAAAATATTGCAAATTTCGCACCATTTTTCAGTTAAAAATACTATTTTTGAAGTTCAGTATTTTAACGAATTAACCAACAATTACATATTATGACAAAAGTAGACAAATTACAAGAATTAATAAACAACTTTATTGATAATCAGAACTTCATGGGCGAGCCATCAGAATTATACGCTCCTATTGAATATATACTTCGCCAAGGTGGAAAGAGAATGCGTCCAACACTCTGTCTTCTCGCTTGCGAACTTTTCGGCGGCGACATCGACAACTGCATGATACCTGCCATTTCAGCAGAGATATTCCACAACTTCACTTTGGTTCACGACGACATTATGGATCAGGCACCATTACGCCGTGGAATGGAGACTGTTTATCACAAATGGAATTCAGACATAGCGCTTCTATCCGGCGACACAATGCTCATCAAAGCATTCCAATACGTATTGGCAACCAAGAAAGAATATTCATACGATGTCTTCGCAGAATTATGCAAAGTAGCGTTAGAAGTATGCGAAGGCCAACAATACGACCTAAACTTTGAAACACAAGACGATGTTACATTAGACGCTTACCTGGAGATGATACGTCTGAAAACTGCAGTACTTCTCGGCTCTGTGTTAAAAATAGGAGCCATTGTAGCTGGCGCTAACGAAAAAAATCAGAAAGGCATTTACGACTTCGGAATTAATCTAGGTCTCGCATTCCAACTTCAAGACGACATTCTCGACTGCTATTCTGATGTCAACATCTTTGGCAAAATGACAGGCGGAGACATCTCTGATAATAAGAAAACATATCTATATCTTAAAGCTTTGGAACTCGCTTCTGAAGAAGACAAAGAAACATTACTAGAATTATTCAAGATGCCTAAAGGTCGTAATGAAGAAAAAATCAAAACTGTCTTAAACATATACGATAAATATGACGTCAAAGGTGTTGTTTCTCAAGTCATGACAGAATATTACGAAAACTCCTTACGAAACCTCGATTCATTAGAAGCTCCTGAAGAAAGAAAACATATATTAAGAGAATACGCAACATATTTGTATACTAGAAATAAATGATTTTCGTGTAAAGTTAAGGTGTAGAGTTTAGGTATAGACAATAACATTAATATATATAACTTCAAAAAACGTCATAAACTCTACACTAAACTTTAAACTTTTTTAAGAATGCGTTAAACAATTTTGCATTTCATTAGTTATACCTAAAAACAACAAATTATGAAAACTCTTAACAAAACTTCAGTATTACTAGTGGAAGACGATAATGATCTACGTAATACTATAGGCGAGAATCTTAAATCTGTTGATTATAAGGTATATGCAGCACGAAAAGGAATAGAAGCCATCGAATTATTCAAAAAATACGACATCGACATATGCGTATTGGATGTTGAAACCAACGGAATGGACGGTTTCGCCTTAGCCTCTCAAATAAGAATACTTAACCCCGACATGCCAGTGATTTATCTGGTCTCAAAAGGTTTGTTTCTAAATCTATTAAACGACTTCGAATATAGCATTGACGATTATCTCACAAAACCTTTCAGCAATGAAGAACTACTCTTAAGAATCAAGGCGGCACTTCGCCGAGTAGAACGTAACGACCCTTTTACATATACTTTAGGTGAGGCAAAAATCAATATTGGTCGTTTTATATTTGATGCAAAAAACATGTTACTTATCTTAGATGGCAAAGAACAACCATTAACTAGAAAAGAAGCAGCATTACTTAAAGTATTATACGACAACAAAAACGACCTCGTAACACGTAAGAAAGTATTGAAGATGATATGGGGTAACAGCGACTATTTCATAGGTCGTTCCATGGATGTATTCATCGCTCGCCTGCGAAAATATCTCAAGAGCGATCCCAACGTAAAAATACTGACTGTACACGGAGTCGGATTCAGACTGGTAGTTACAGAACCGGAACTCATAAATAATTAACAATGTACAATTTACAATTAACAATTATTTAGGAGTATCATAACCAACTGTTAATTGTTAATTTAAAAAAAGACAGCTGTCGCCGTAACTTAAGAATCTGAAATCATTGTCTAAAGCATATTGATATACGTCTTTCCATTTATCGCCGATGAGTGCCGACACCAATAATAACAAGGTACTCTTAGGTTGATGGAAATTAGTTATAAGTGCTTTTGCGATATTGATCTTACATGAAGGTGCTATCATCAACGCCGTACTAGCATGCAACTCATTCATATCATGACGATTTAAATATTCAAGTATTGCCGACAACGACTCTTCAGCTGACGCCATGACATCTCTTTCTTTATAAGGGAACCATTGTTGCAGATGCAGTTGACGCTCTTCCATACCTTCTTCTAAAAGCATAAGTCCGATCCAATAGAGCGATTCAATAGTTCTCATACTCGTTGTTCCGACCGGAATGATGGTCTTATCGCAATTTTTAATCAGGTGCTCGATACAAGATTTCTTGACGACGATGGTTTCGGAATGCATCTCATGCTCCCCTATCGTCTCTGACGAAACTGGACGGAACGTTCCAGCGCCCACATGAAGCGTCACTTCTTCAAAAGAGATTCCTTTATCCTTCAATTCCGAAATCAGATTGTTAGTAAAATGCAGACCTGCTGTCGGGGCAGCGACAGAACCTTCATATTTGGCGAATACCGTCTGATAACGTTCTCTGTCAGATTCTTCCGCCTCGCGATTCAAATACGGCGGTAATGGAATCTCTCCTGCCGTTTCCAATATTTCCGCAAAACTCAACTCCTTCGGTTCCCATGAAAATTCAATAACGGAATAATTATCATTTTTCTCAATACGATTCGCGCATAAGATGACATTCTGAGACGCCACAGGGGTGACATTCTGAGACGCAACAGAGGTGACATTCTGAGACGCCACAGGGGTGACGTCTCTACATAGTGTTTCGTTTTTCCAGCGACGAGAGTTGCCCACAAGACATTTCCATCTTGAAGGCGAAGGACTACCAAACGCCAACTGATAATCGCCATTACCTGTAATAGGTTCGAGACAGAATATCTCGATGGCAGCTCCGCTTTCCTTTGTAAACTGAAGTCGAGCCCTAACTACTTTCGTCTCGTTAAAAATCAACAGAGAATCTTTAGGCAGAAAATCACCAATATTTTTAAATTGAGATGACGATATTGTGTCATTATTTAAGACCAACAATTTTGAAGCATCACGTTCGGCAAGAGGATATTTCGCAATACGCTCGTCAGGAAGAGGATAATTATAATCTTCAATGGAAATATTCTGTACGTCTTTAATCATAAATCAGTTTCTGTTAAGTATTACTAATGCGCCAATCACTCCGGGAATCCATCCGCATAACGTCAAAAGAAATACAATCAATATCGACCCGCAACCATAATCTATTACCGCCAATGGAGGAAAAATTATTGCTAAAATAACTCTAAGTAACGACATAACAATCTATTTTTATTATCTCTGCAAAGATAAAACAAATGACAAATGACTAAGGAGAAAAGACAAAAGTTTTTTTTGATAAAAATCATAATATTACATTATTAAATTCAATTTTTTTTTGTAACTTTGTAGCAATTTTCAAGAAATTTATTGTTTAACTTAATAATTTAAAATCAATGAGAAAAATCTTTACTTTAGCACTTATGTGCATGTTGACTTTCGCAGGTTTCGCACAAGATCCTGGAACATATTACGAAAGTTATGGTGTTAATGGCGTGACAAACTTTGCTCCATCATCATCACACGATTTCCTTGAAACAATTTTGGTTCAAGAAGACGGAAAAACAATCACTGTTGGCAGAAGCCGTTACGACGGTGTAAACTATGATGTTTTCGTATCACGTCAAAATACTGACGGTTCATTAGACGCTAATTATGGCATGAACGGTATCATGCATTTACAACCAACTCCAGCCATTTACATCAACGCTGGTAGAGACGCCGCTTTCGGAAAAGACGGTCTCTTATACATCTGCGGTTATACATACGACTACACCAACAACCAAGGTTTCGTGTATTGCGTTGACGAAAATGGCTTCGAATATCCTTTCTTCGGCGATAACGGCGTTGCAGTAAGCGAATATGGCGGCGGCATCGTTTACGAAGCAATAGACGTTGACACATACGGTCGTCCACTCGTTACCGGTTATTTGAACGACACAGTATTCGTAAGACGTTATAACGTAGCAGGTATTGAAGATCCTAACTTCGGCGATAACGGTACAGTTAAAATCGACATCCCTGGTTCTTTGTTCTCATTCGCATACGACATCAAAGTTTTGCCTGACAACAAGATCCTCGTCTCAGGTTTCAGAATCGATTTAGAAACATCAATACAAAAAGCTTTCTTAGTAAGACTTACAGCAAACGGCAGTCTCGACACTTCATTCGGAGACAACGGTACTGTCATCCTCAATGTCGGTCCATTGGCAGACTTCGCAAATGCAATAGCAGTAGCTCCTGACGGAAGTTATATCGTTGCAGGTCATAGCGAAATACCATCAAACGACGAAGTTTATTCAAGATATGAGACTTTCGTAACACGCGTTAAGACAGACGGCAGCATCGACACATCATTCGGAAACAATGGTTTTGCAAGATTCGAATCATTCTCTGGAGAAGGTTGTGTTAACAATAGCGAAGCTGTTACCGTTGCAGAAGACGGACAAATCTTCGGCACATATTATTCATACAACTTCTTCACAGACGAATCACGTGCATATATATACAACGTAGACAGCAACGGTCAACCAAAAGAATCATTCGCAGGTACAGGCATATTGCCAATTACTGAAAACAATCTCGACATCGACGGTGTTGTCGAAATCCGTACATATTCTTCAGCCTTACGTCCTGACGGCAAACTCGTTGTTGGTGGTTATGCATATAACAATGACGGTTACTCATCAGAGGTCTTCGTGGCTTGCGTAAATACAGACATCGAAGGCGGTGACGATCCAGAAGTATTCCCAGCAGACGTAGAAGTTGAAGCAGAAGCCGTTACCCATTATTCTGTAAAAGCAACATTTACCCCTAATGAATATACAACAGAATATCACGCAGGCATCATTGCTAAGGCATTCTTCGAACAAATGGGCGAAGAACTTGTAACAGAAGCTTTGAAAGCTGACGGCAACCCTCTTACAGGCGTTCAAGAAATAACATACAACGAACTTACTCCAGAAACAACATACTATGTAGTTGTAGTCGCTAAGAACGAAGCTGATGAATGGGTAGTAGTTAAAGGTGAAGTTAGAACTCCTCATTTAGATGGTTTAGAAGATGTTAACGCAACATATTTCAACATCTATCCAAATCCAGCTACATCAACAGTATTCGTTGAAACAAACGGCAATGCTCAAGTAAGCATCATCGATATTACAGGTCGTGTTGTTAAAGAAGTTGAAACAACAGAAAACGTTACAACAATCAGTGTTAATGATATTAATAAAGGTGTTTACTTCATCATGGTTCAAGATGCTAACAACCGCATCGTTGAAAAATTAATCGTGAAGTAATCATTGATATAAGTCATAAATACAGAAAGACGCAGGGACATAAAGTCTTTGCGTCTTTTTTTATGGAGGAAAAATATAGACTTGTTGTTTATTAAAAAGGAAGGTCGTTGATTCTTTCTAATAATGTATCACAATATGTATTAAAAATATTTAGTTTTATTGGCATATATTGAGGCAGACTTTCCAAATATTCAAGTTCAAAAACCAATCTAGGGTCTCTGTCATTGCTTTCGGGATGTATTTCATATTTGTTGCCTATTCTTGCGATTTTGATTAAATATAAATCACATATTCCTTTGCCTTTAATGTAAGGCATGAAATAGTATAGTTTGTTAAGTGCAACTGTTGAAAGGAATGATTTTGTTTTGCCTGTATAGTATATTTTGTCAGTCCTCCATCCAAGAGTCAGTATGAGAAACTGTTCTATAATCAGCAGCCGTCAATGAATGAGGTACTGTAGTGAAACTCAAAAATAACGATAAAAATATTCACATCAAATTCGCTCTCAGCGAGAAGATATTCGTCATCTTTGATGTGTTTTTGATGGGAGACTTGTCTTCATTCTCTCAAAATACACATTAACAGAATCCATGATGACCTTCATCGCTTCTGGGTTGCTGTTGTAATAGTCGAGATTTTCATAGAAGATAGAGTCGGTGATGCCGTAATGTGAGAAGACAGCATCGAATCCTTTTGTCTTTAGGTTTTTGGTCTTGATGTTTTTGCCACGTCGGTAGTTGATTGCTTGCTCTATGATCTGTACGTCAGTGATGACTTCTATCATTTCATGTTCCGACAACAATACAGAAGGTGCTGTTACCTCTGTTTTCTTGTCGCTGCACGACATCAGAAGCAACAGCACTGCCAGAACTGATATTTTAAGTTTATTAATTTCCAACTTCAGAGAAGAATTTAATACGCATCAATCTGACTTCTTCCTCTTCGTAATCGTTTACGCCGAGAGCATCTAAAGCGTCTTCAACAGTGTCAGAATCGGCTTCTCGGAAATATTCAAGAATGTCTTCTTGGTGATATTCGTCGATAACATCTTCAATGTAATAATTGATGTCGAGACGTGTTCCGCTTGCAACAATACTTTCTATCTCCGTGAGAAGTTCATCGAATCCCATATTCTTTGAATGTGCGATGTCTTCCAATGGAATCTTTCTGTCGATGTTTTGGATAATGCTGATTTTTAGGGCTGATCTGTTGACGGAAGATTTTATCACCATGTCGTTAGGACGAGTGATTTCGTTTTCCTCAACATATTCTTTGATGAGTTCTAGGAAAGGTTGTCCGAATTTTTGGGCTTTGCCTTGTCCTACACCGACGATCTGTGTCATTTCTTCCATCGTGATAGGATATTGTATCGTCATATCTTCCAAAGAAGGGTCTTGGAAAATCACGAAAGGAGGGAGGTTCATCTTCTTCGCCATCGTCTTGCGAAGGTCTTTCAACATGGCGAACAAAGTCTTGTCGGTGCCGCTGTCTTTTCCGAAGGCTATTCTTTCTTCATCAAATTCATCTTCGTCAGGGTTTTCGTAGTCGTGATCTTTTGCCACCATTATCTTATAAGGTTTCTTGATGAAGTCTTTACCTTCTTTAGTGACTTTAAGTACGCCATATTCTTCTATGTCTTTAGAAAGCAATCCGTTTACGATGGCTTGGCGAATGATTGATGTCCAGTGTTTTTCATCGTTGTCATCACCTGCTCCGAAGAATTCGTTGGTATCGTGTTTTGCTGTGATGATGTCGCCGGTAGCTTTGCCTGCGAGGAGTTCTGCTATATGCTTTGTCTTGAACAGTTGTTTTGTGGCGATGATGGCTTCGAGTACTAGTTTCACGTCTTCTTTTCCATCGAAACGTGCTTTAGGATTGTTGCAGTTGTCGCATGCTCCGCAGTTTTCTACATCGTATGCTTCGCCGAAATAATGTAACAGAAGTTTATGACGGCATACCGATGATTCAGCATAAGTCACTGTTTCGTTGAGAAGTTCTCTTGCTATTTCTTGTTCGGCAACGTCTTTGCCTTTGTTGAATTTCTCTAACTTATGAATATCTTCGTAATCGTAGAAAGCTATGCATTTGCCTTCGCCTCCGTCACGACCTGCGCGACCTGTCTCTTGATAATAACCTTCAAGACTTTTAGGAATGTCGTGATGTATCACGAAACGGATGTCCGGTTTGTCGATGCCCATGCCGAAAGCTATTGTTGCCACGATAATGTCGACTTCTTCCATCAAGAACTTATCTTGATTTTCGCGACGTGTCTGGCTGTCAAGTCCTGCGTGATAAGGTAAAGCGCGAATGCCGTTGGCAACTAACACCTCTGCAAGTTCTTCTACTTTCTTACGACTGAGGCAGTATACGATTCCAGACTTACCAGGATTACTTTTTATGTATTTGATGATATCTTTTACTACGTCTTTTGTCTTTGATCTGACTTCGTAATAAAGGTTAGATCTGTCAAATGATGATTTGAATATCTTGGCGTTTGTTATCTCAAGGTTTTTTAAGATGTCCTTCTGAACCTTCACTGTCGCTGTCGCGGTAAGTGCTATGACTGGTAATTTAGGATTTATCGCGTTGATGATAGGACGCAGTCTTCTGTACTCTGGGCGGAAGTCATGTCCCCATTCTGAGATGCAGTGAGCCTCATCGATGGCGATGAATGAGATTTTCAACCCGCGGAGAAATTCCAATGTCTCGTCTTTAGTGAGTGATTCGGGTGCGACATAAAGTAGTTTTGTCTTACCACTCGAGAGGTCTTGTTTTACCTGTAACAACTCCGCTTTTGAAAGCGAGGAATTCATGACGTGAGCGATGCCGGAGTCAGCACCGAAGTTACGTATCATGTCAACCTGATTTTTCATCAAGGCGATAAGAGGCGAAACAACGATGGTGGTGCCTTCGGTCATCAATGCCGGCAGCTGATAACATAACGATTTGCCTCCGCCGGTAGGCATTAAAACAAAAGTATTGTTTCCTGATAAAATACTTTTTATGATGGCTTCTTGGTTTCCTTTGAAAGATTCGAAACCAAAAACGTCTTTCAATAATTTGTGCAAATTCTTTTCATCAATTTTTGCCATAATAACTTCAATGAAATTTTAATTATATTTGCAAAGTTTTATTCAAAGTTAAAATATTGTGCTTGTCGCAATGACAAAGTTATGATTTTTAATTTTAATCATGCAAGAAAAAAATAATTTTTTTTTAAAATATGGAAAATATTAAAGATATCGCGATTCAAGTTATTGATACAGAGGCAAGATCTATATTGCGTCTTAAGGAATTGTTGAATGATAATTTTACTAAAGTAGTGGAGTTAATATTAAATTCCAAGGGTAATGTGGTGGTTTCAGGTATTGGTAAGAGCGCAAATATAGCACAAAAGATAGTCGCGACTTTAAATTCCACAGGTACGACGGCTGTTTTTATGCATGCTGCCGACGCCATTCACGGCGATTTGGGAATCATCAGAGACGATGATGTGGTGATAATAATTTCCAAGAGCGGAGAGACTCCTGAAATCAAAGTGCTGACACCTTTAATAAAGATTAGAAAGAATAAACTTGTCGCTATCGTAGGAAATACGAAGTCGTATCTCGCCGCTGAGGCCGATTATGTACTCGACACTACGGTTCCTCATGAGGCATGTCCTAACAATCTGGCGCCAACAGCGAGCACAACGGCGCAACTGGTGATGGGTGACGCTCTCGCCATCGCACTGCTGAAATGTCGTGGTTTTAGTTCAGAAGATTTCGCTAAATTTCATCCAGGTGGAGCTCTAGGTAAACGTCTGTATCTGCGAGTCGGCGACGTATGTGTGAAAAATGCTGTGCCTATGGTGAACGAAAACGACATCATGACAAACGTGATCCTTGAAATATCTCATAAACTTCTCGGCGCTACAACGGTAATGAAAGATGGAAAACTCACCGGAATAATAACCGACGGTGACTTGAGAAGAATGTTGATGAAACATCCTAATATAGAAGAGGTGAAAGCTGTGGATATTATGACGAAAAATCCAAAGACCATCGATAAAAACGACTTGGTGGTTAACGCTCTCGAATTGATGCAGGAAAAATCGATAACTCAGCTGCCAGTGATGGAAAACGGCGTTTATGTTGGAATGATTCATATCCATGATATTATTAAAGAAGGAATCATCTGATAATTGAAAATTATAGTAGAGACGTCACCCTTGTGGCGTCTTCGAATTGAAAGTTGAGGTTTGACAAATAAACAATAAACTAAAAAACTCTCCACTTTCAACTACTCTAAAACCTAAACTATTAACTCTAAACTTTAGAATATGATACTTAGAACCGACAATTTGGTAAAGAAATATGGACACCGTACTGTTGTTAAAGGTGTTAGTGTGGAAGTTAAACAAGGTGAGATAGTTGGCTTGTTAGGACCTAATGGTGCCGGAAAAACAACTACGTTTTATATGACTGTCGGTCTTATCAAACCATTTTCTGGGCATGTTTATTTGGATGATGAAGATATTACGCAATTCCCGATGTATAAGAGAGCACAAATTGGAATAGGTTATCTCGCGCAGGAAGCCTCGGTGTTCCGTCAGCTCAGCGTGGAAGATAATATCTCTTCTGTGATGCAGTTTAAGAAAGACATGACCAAAGAACAACAGCAGGCTAAACTTGAGTCGTTGCTCGATGAGTTCGGTCTGCAACATATCAGAAAAAGTAAAGGTATACAATTGTCGGGTGGAGAACGTCGCAGAACAGAGATAGCGCGTGCTCTTGCTGTCGACCCGAAATTCATACTCCTCGATGAGCCTTTCGCTGGTGTCGACCCTATAGCTGTGGAAGATATCCAACGTATCGTCGCTAAATTGAAGAATAAAAATATAGGCGTTCTCATCACCGACCATAACGCCAACGAAACCTTATCTATTACCGACAGAGCATATCTCGTGTTCGAAGGACAGGTCCTTAAGTCGGGTACTCCTGAAGAACTCGCTAGCGACGAAGTTGTGCGTTCTCACTACTTAGGAAGTAACTTCGAACTGAGAAGAAAAGAGTTCTGATTTTTTAAAATCTGAGAATTATAGAATCTGAAAACCTGAGATGTTAGTCGCTGAGTTCATGACAAGACTTCTCAGGTTTTATTGTTTTTATTTTTTCAGATTTAAACATATCGCTTCCAAAATATAAAACAGCATCACGAATGGTATGGCGGCGAATCCTAAGAAAACAAATGCTGCAATAGCGAATATTGCCAATATATAGATGTGTATGTTTTCCTTGAACTTGAGATTTTTTATCTTCAACGAGAAGAATGGAATCTCGCTTATCATAAGATAACTGAATATCACCACTATTGCCAAAAGAAAATAAATATTTGTCATGTTATTCGCCATGAAAGCGAGAGAGTCGTTTCTCAAGGTGAAAGGTAATGATGCCACGAAAAGTCCCATCGCCGGAGTCGGAAGTCCTATGAATGAAGTCGTTTGTCGGTCGTCGATATTGAATTTCGCGAGACGTAATTCGGCGAATATCGCGAGGAAGAATGCTGCGAATGGGATGATGTTGAATCCGGATATTTCTAAACTAAGGCTGTTGGATGTTGGCAGTTGGCTCAGATAATGATACATTATAAATGACGGTGCCACGCCGAAAGAAACGACATCGGAAAGTGAGTCGAGTTGTGCGCCTAATGGCGAGTATGCTTTCAACAAACGAGCTGCAAATCCGTCAAAGAAATCCAATATAGCAGCAACAAATATCATTATGCCGGCAGCTACAGCATAACCGTTACACATCAAAACAATGGAGATGCAACCCGACAAGAGATTACAGCACGTAATCGAATTTGGAATATGTTTTATCATTTGTTAATTTTCAATTTTCAATTTTCATCTTGTATAATGTGGCATATTCTCAGGCAATATGATAGAATATTCGATGAGACCTTTAATTTCTCCGTCAACATACCAAGGTGTCTGGTAAATCATTTTTTTCACTTCACCCTTCTGAATGGTATATACATTGGTCTCTTTTTCATTTATGAGTCGTTTGATGGTTTCCTGCGATGATGCTTTGTGGCATCCCATCATGTTCTTCCCGACCATGTCGCTGAAAACGCTCTTTGCCTTGTCATTCATATAAACTACATTTCCTTCTGTGTCAGAGATAGTTATACTTACATTTATCTCTTTGAAAAAATCAAAAATATTATTTTCCATAACAATGTAAATTATCATTAAATTGTAATGCAAAAAAAAGAAATATTTTTTAAAAAATACACGTTATAAATAAAAAAAATAAATAGAACTAACGGGTTAAAATATTATATTTGCAAAACAAATTCGCGAATCTTGAAGAAACTATATCTATATATATTAAAATCATTTATAGGCACATTTGTATTTACCTTCTTTGTCGCTGTGTTTATCCTATTGATGCAGTTTCTATGGTGTTATCTGGACGACCTTGTTGGCAAAGGTTTGGGATTTGATGTCTTGGGTAAGTTGATGTTTTACACATCAATAACTTTCGTGCCTATGGCGTTGCCTCTCGCCATCTTACTTTCGTCTCTGATGTGTTTCGGCAATCTTGGTGAGTTTTATGAACTTGTCGCAATGAAAGCATCTGGTATTTCCGTATGGAAAGTGATGCGTCCTCTGCTTATCTTTTCTATCGTGATGAGTCTGATAGCTTTTGTCTTCTCTAACAATGTGTTGCCAGTCGCTACGTTAAAGTCTAAGGTGCTTTTGCGTGATGTGAGAAAACAGAAGATGTCGTTCGATATACCTGAAGGCAGGTTCTATAAAGGTATCGATGGTTACACGATAAGAGCAGGAAAGAAAGGTGCCGACGGTAACACTCTCTACGACCTGATGATATATGATCATACAGATTATAAAGGAAACGCAAAGGTTACTACAGCTGATTCTGCTGTGATGGCACTCTCTCCAAATCAGACGGAAATAATATTTACATTATACAGCGGATTCAATTACAGTGAAGTCGTTGATGATAAGGAATATAAATCGAGACGCCCTTTTGAGAAAATGGAGTTTAAGAAGCAGCTTGTCACCTTCGATATATCTGACTTTAATATGACTGAAAGTGATGAGAGTACTATGAAAGGTCATCAGTCGATGCTGAATATCAGTCAGCTGGTTATAGCCATCGATTCTTTGGAAGCTAATTCTGTTGAACGTCTCGAATCATATAAGAATTCCTTCAAGCATAGAATGCAACATCTTACGTCTAAAGATAACGTAAAGACAGACAAAGGTAAAAAGTCGGAACTTGACACTATTACAGTATTCAAATGGCCTTTGCTCGAAAACTTTGGAAATAAAGAACAAGAGTCGATTGTTAATATGGCAAGTTCGGCTGTTAAAAACCAGATTGATAATATAGAAATAAATATCAAGGATTTCGAACGACAACAGACTAACATTAGAAAACATCAACAGGTTATGCATGAGAAGTTTTCTCTTAGCATTGCCTGTTTGCTCTTCTTCTTTATAGGAGCTCCGTTAGGTGCCATAATCCGCAAAGGAGGACTTGGACTGCCAATCGTTATCAGCGTGATATTTTTTGTTATATATTATGTCATAACCATTACTAGTCAACGTATTGCGATAGCCGGTGATATTCCTGTGTTTTTGGGAGTCTGGCTGTCGTCAATTATCATATTGCCGATAGGTGTTTTTTTAACGACAAAAGCCACTACAGATTCAGCGATTCTTGATGGCGAAAGTTGGAAAAAGACATTAGGCAAGATATTTAAGAAAAGAAAAGAAAATAATATTAAATAGAAAAAACTTTGATTATGAATGTTTTGATGCTTTGCAATAAGTCTCCATATCCGGCAGGAGAAGGTGGTCCGATGGCGATGAATAGTATCGTGAGAGGTCTGATAAATGCAGGACATAATGTTAAAATACTTGCTGTCAATAGCGAGAAATATCATATCAAAGAAGAGGATATTCCTGAATCTTATAAGAAAGAAACAGGCATCGAATTGGTCGATGTTGATTTGAAGATTAAACCTATTGCTGCATTCAAAAATCTATTTTCAGATAAATCGTATCATGTGGAAAGATTTATTTCCGAGGATTTTAGGAATAAACTTATCGCAATATTAAAAAAAGATAAGTATGATATAGTTCAGTTGGAAATGATTTATATGGCGCCTTATATCGAGACAATAAGGGAAAATTCGGATGCATTGATAGTCTTGCGCGCACATAATGTAGAACATCTCATATGGGATAGAATCGCCAAGAAAACAAAGTTTCTTCCAAAGAGATGGTATCTTAATCATCTCGTAACTACACTGAGAAACTATGAGATGAGCGTATTGGATAAAGTTGACGGCATTGCAGCCATCACATATCGAGATGCGGCTTTTTTCCGTGGCGAGACAGCCGTTCCTGTGATAGATATTCCTTACGGAGTAAATCCCGCAGAGTTTGTTCCGCAATACGAAGTTAAGCAGAAACCTACTTTATATCACATCGGATCAATGAACTGGATGCCTAACGAAGAAGGTATTTACTGGTTCTTGAATAATGTATGGGATAAGGTGACTAAGAGAAATCCTGATCTGCAGTTGAATCTGGCAGGTCGCAACATGCCTAAATGGTTGCTGAAACTGAAGAAAAAGAATGTCAATGTTTATGGAGAAGTGCCTGATGCTAAAGAATTCGTGAGGAACAACGATATAGCAATAGTGCCTTTACTCTCAGGAAGCGGCATAAGAATCAAAATCATTGAATCGATGGCGATGGGTAAGACTGTCATAACCACCATGGTAGGTGCAGAGGGTATACAATATTCGGAATATGAAAATATTATCATAGCCGACTCGCCTGGTAAGATGGTTGAGGTCATCTGTAAGATTATCAAAAACCCTGACGAAGCACAACGAATAGGAAGAAACGCTCGCCGTTTGGTGGAAGATATCTATGATAATAAGAAAATTATCAACAGACTGCTGATATTCTATGATGAAATCGGTAAAACTAAAAAAGATGTGACACATATAAACTAAGCACAATATTATGAAGATACTTGTTCTATTGCCGAGAATACCATGGCCCTTAGAAAAAGGCGACAAACTGAGAGCTTATAACCAAATTAAGCAACTCGCACAGAATAATGAATTGATATTGTGCGCTATAAATTCTGATAAGAATCTCGATAAAGAAGATGCCCGTAAAGCTCTGAATGCTTTTTGCAGTTCTATACATTTCTTCGATATCGGTAAAATGTCAATTCTGACTAACCTAGCAAAAGCATTCTTTAAAGGACTGCCTATGCAATGTGGATTTTTCTACAACAAAAGGATCCATAAAGAAATACGTAAACTTATTGAACAGCATAAACCAGATATGCTCTTCGGTCAACTCCTTAGAGTGGCGGAATATATCCGTCACGAGAAAACACCTAAATCCATCGACTATCAGGATGTGTTTTCAATGGGTATGAAACGAAGATATGAAATAGCCCCATTCTATTTAAGACCTTTCTTTAACATGGAATATAAACGTCTCAGACGTTACGAACACGACATATTCGATGACTTCGATGTCAAGACTATCATCAGCGTTCAAGACCGCGACGATATAGATCATCCTAAAAAAGATGAGATTCTCATCGTTCCTAACGGCGTCGACCATGAATATTATTCTCCGCAACAACAGGAAAAAAAATACGATATAGTTTTCACAGGTAATATGGGCTATGCGCCTAATGTCAATGCTGTTGAATATCTCGCGAATGACATTCTTCCTCTGGTGTGGGAAAAACTTCCTGAAGCGAAGATGTATATCGCCGGAGCTACACCCGACCCGCGCGTCAAGAAAGTGGCATCTGATAAAATCATCATCAGCGGATGGCTCGACGACATGCGCGACGCTTACTCACAAAGCAGAATCTTCATCGCTCCGATGAGAATAGGAACAGGACTTCAGAACAAACTCCTCGAAGCAATGTCGATGCGACTTCCTTGTATCACAACATCATTGGCAAACGGCTCTCTACATGCTGAAAACAATAAAGAGATTCTCGTCGGCAACAACGAACAAGAACTCGCTAACCACATAATAACATTGCTGACCGACAAAGAAAAAGCAGAATACGTAGCACAAAACGGCTACGACTTCGTACATCGTGTCTACGACTGGGGCGAAGCGACGAAGATTATGGAAAATGAAATGAAATTGATAATTAAATAAAGTGTAGAGTGTAAAGTTTAGAGTGTAGAGCAGTTATAAAGTTTATTGCTAATAGTTTAAAGTGGATAAGAATTACTATAAACTAACAACTTTAAACTCTCAACTTTAAAACTACTCTAAACTATACACCATAAACTATAAACTATAAAAAAATCATGGCAGACGACAAGAAAATTATATTCTCAATGGTTGGCGTGAGCAAAATTATTCCGCCATCAAGACAGATTTTGAAAGACATTTATTTGTCATTTTATTATGGAGCGAAAATCGGTATCATCGGTTTGAACGGCTCCGGTAAATCCACATTGTTGAAAATCATTGCTGGAAAAGACAAGTCGTATAATGGCGAGGTGGTTTTCTCCCCAGGATATTCCGTCGGTATGTTAGATCAGGAACCTGAATTGGATAACAACAAAACCGTCAAGGAAGTCGTGCAGGAAGGCATCCAGGAAATCGTCGACATCTTGAAGAGATATGAAGAAGTCAACGCTCGCTTCATGGAAGAACTCACCGACGACGAGATGAACGCTCTCGTTGAAGAACAAGGTCAGCTCACCGACCTTATCGAACAACACGACGCCTGGGATTTGGACAGCAAACTTGAGAGAGCTATGGACGCTCTCAACTGTCCAGACGGCGACACTCCTGTGAAGAACCTCTCCGGTGGTGAACGCCGCCGCGTGGCATTGGTGCGACTACTTCTCCAAGAACCGGACATTTTATTGTTAGACGAACCAACCAACCACCTCGACGCAGAGGCAATCAACTGGCTGGAGCAACACTTGCAACAATATAAAGGTACCGTCATCGCTGTCACCCACGACCGTTACTTCTTAGACCACGTAGCAGGCTGGATTTTAGAGTTAGACCGCGGAGAAGGCATCCCATGGAAAGGCAACTATTCTTCATGGCTCGACCAGAAGACCGCCCGTATGGCGATGGAAGAAAAGACAGAAAGCAAACGCCGCAAGACTTTGGAACGCGAACTCGAATGGGTAAGAATGGCACCTAAAGCACGTCACGCCAAAGGCAAGGCTCGTCTCGCTTCTTACGAGAAACTTCTTAACGAAGACGTAAAAGAGAAAGAAGAGAAATTAGAAATCTATATTCCGAACGGCGACCGTCTCGGCAACAAAGTCATCGAAGCTAAGAATATCACCAAAGCATACGGCGATAAATTATTATTCGAGAACCTAAGTTTCAGTCTTCCGCCAGCAGGCATCGTGGGCGTCATCGGACCTAACGGCGCGGGCAAGACGACTTTGTTCCGTCTCATCATGGGATTGGAGAAACCTGACTCAGGAGAGTTTGAAGTGGGCGAAACCGTAAAGACAGGCTACGTAGATCAGCAGCACGCCGACATCGACCCGGAACAGACCGTGTGGGAAGTAATATCAGGCGGCAATGAGTTGATACAATTAGGCAAACGCACCATGAACTCAAGAGCTTACGTCTCGCGATTCAATTTCGGAGGCAACGACCAGCAGAAGAAAGCTGGCGTATTGTCGGGCGGCGAACGTAACAGAATGCACTTGGCGTTGACATTGAAACAAGAAGCCAACGTACTTCTCCTCGACGAACCTACCAACGACATCGATGTGAATACGCTGCGTGCTTTGGAAGAAGGTTTGGAAAACTTCGCGGGATGTGCCGTCGTCATCTCTCACGACAGATGGTTCTTGGATAGGATCGCGACACACATACTCGCTTTCGAAGGCGACTCACAAGTGTATTTCTTCGAAGGAAGTTATTCGGAATATGAAGAGAACAAGATTAAACGACTTGGAACACAAACGCCTAAGAAGTTTAAATATAAGAAACTTATGTAATTAAAATCTGAGAAATTGAGAATCTGAGAATCTGAAAATTTCTCTCAGGTTCTCAGGTTCTCAAGTTTTCAGATTCTCAAGTTTTCAGATTTTCAGGTTTAATAATATTCATTATGAAAAAAATATATTTATTATTAATTGTGGCAATCGTGGCGTTGCCGGTTTTCTCTCAGACGGAGTACCGAATCAAGAAAGAATACTCAGTAGACTGTGATAATGAAATTATCTATCATTATGCATCTGGAAATAGTATCGTTCCCTGTTGCGTATATGAAAACAATGACATGTGGGGTGTTGAACGCATCGACTCATTGTTTTATGATGAGAACGGCAGAGTGACAAGCAGAGATTATTACGAACGTTTCGAAGGCGAGACAGAATATCTCAATCATACGGAATATACTTATAATGCCGATGGTCTGAAAACGAGCGTTGAATATTTCGCAAATGATAGTGACGGATTGAATCTTGTATCAACACATAATTACTTCTATGACGACAACAACAGATTGGTACGCATAGAATTTATGTATGATGAAGTCGTTGAAGAAAAAATTGAGTTTAACTACAATGCCGAAGGTCTGATTACGGAGAAAGTCGTGTATGAAGATTACGGTTGGGGATTCACATCGTATGAAAAAACAAAGTATTATTATGAAAACGGAAATCTCGTAAAAGATGAATATTATATCTATATGGAAACAGACTGGGACTGGATTATGTATAGTTATAATGAATATGAATACGAGGGCGACAACTGTGTGGCGGAAACTGTATATTATGAAGGCGCAGTGTATCAAAGGAAAGAATATTCCCACAACCTCGACATAAATACGGAAACGACATATACCTTCAACGATCCTGACAATGATTATCTTCCGGTTCCAACTCACGTCAATATGATCACAGGCTTTAGTGAATACGTTCCAGGGTATGAAAGCCACGAACTCGAACTGTCGTGCGTTTATGATTTCACATACGAAGAACTTGGAGTTTCTGTAATGGAACTGTCTTTATCATCCAACATCTATCCTAATCCGGTGAAAGACATCCTTAACGTTGAAGCGGAAAACATCGACTTGGTGGAATTGTACGACATATACGGAAGAAAATTATATTCCGAAGAAAAGTCAGATAACGTAAGAATCGACATGAACAATTTCTCTAGCGGAGTCTATTTCGTCAAGATTTATTCTGAAGGAAAAAGTTCGGTCGAGAAGATTATGAAGAAATAATTAAAATCTGAGAAATTGAGAATCTGAGAATCTGAAAATTTCTCTCAGGTTTTCAGGTTCTCAGGTTCTCAGATTTAAAAAATATTAATCATGAAAAAGCTATTTTTATTATTATTTGTGGTAATCATGGCGTTGCCGGTTTTCTCTCAGAGAAACACAACAGACTATCGTATCAACAGGATTTTTTCTGCGGCTTGCGGAGAAGACGAATTGTTTTATTACGAAGGGAACGGCACTAATCCCGTGTGCGTAAAAAGAATAAGTGAACTATATGAGTCGTATTATCTTGACTCATTGTTCTATAATGATTTAGGACAACTTGTAAAAAAGAACTGCTACGAATCGACAAATGGTTACAACTACGACTTGTATGTTTTTGCAGAATATACATACAATGACAAGGGACAGAAGACCAAATGCGACGTATATACAAATCAATACTTCATATATCATGAGAGCACAATTCATTATCACTATGACGGCAACGACCGCCTCTCATACATGGAAGTTGATTATATGGAAGATGATTGGGGAGAAAAAATATCTTTCGTATATAACGGCGATGACCTCGTTGTTGAAGAAACTTATTCGTCGGACTATGGCAATGGCTATATCGATGAAGAGATGACAAAATATACGTACGACGAAAGACTGCTCGTAAAAGAAGAGTATTTCTATATTTACGAGAATGAATGTTATGAGGAAGGATATTATATATATGAATATGACGAACACGGCAACTGTATTTCCGAGACGGAATATTACGGCGGCGAATTGGATTGGAAAATTGAATATACTCACAATCTCGACGTAAGTTATTCAGATGTCTATTATTATACCGATGCCGAAGAAGATTATTATGTAGAACCTTCTCACGCCAATATGATTACAAGTCGCACCGAATATGTTGGCGACGAAAATGAACTATATGTCGATTGTGTCTATGAATATGAATACGATGATATGCTTGACATCGTTGAAACTCAAGTCGTGGCATCCAACATCTATCCTAATCCGGTGAAAGACATCCTTAACGTTGAAGCGGAAAACATCGACTTGGTGGAATTGTACGACATATACGGAAGAAAATTATATTCCGAAGAAAAGTCAGATAACATAAGAATCGACATGAACAATTTCTCTGACGGAGTCTATTTCGTCAAGATTTATTCTGAAGGAAAAAGTTCTGTCGAGAAGATTATGAAGAAATTATAAGAATCTGAGAATCTGAAAATCTGAGAAACTGAAAAATTCTCTCAGGTTTTCAGATTTAAATAAAAAAACATTAAAAAAATTATTAACTATTAAAAAAATCATTAACTATTAAAAAAATCATTAACCATGAAAAAATCATTAAAAAAATTATCAGTAATTGTTATCTTTTCATTAGCAGTGTTATTGTCGTCATGCGACCCAGTATTTAACGATACTTTTAAAGTAAGAAACGAATTTGGCAGAGACATTAAAGCTGTTAACAATACCACCTATGACACAATTGTTATCCAAAGTGGCAAAGTAGAGATAGCCGATGAATTGGGAGGAATAGGAATATCTCAATTTGAAAACACATCTGAATATTTACACCGTACCCCCTTAATTATCTTTGATGACACTATAGTTTATACAATTAATGATTTAGGATTTAGTTCGGTAGCAGATTTCAACAAGTCAATATTTAAAAAATCATGTTGGGAAATATTGGAGGCAAACGATAAATCTAACTCCTACGAAGTTCTTTATACCATCACAGAAGAGGATTATCAAAACGCTCTCATTTTAAACGGAATGAATAAATAATATGGACAAAGTCTGTTGTCTGTTGACTGTTGTCCGTTGACATAAATAATATGGAAGAAAATAAAATAGAATTAACTGAATTATCTGAACTTGGTGAATTTGGCTTGATCGACAGATTGACCAAAGACATTAAGATTCATAACAAATCGACTGTAAAAGGCATTGGCGACGACGCTGCCGTCATAGATCATAAAAGCGAGCAGACCTTAGTCTCGACCGACATCCTGATTGAAGGCGTGCATTTCGACATGACATATATGCCGCTCAAACACTTAGGATACAAAGCTGCCGTCGTGAACTTCTCCGACATCTACGCCATGAACGGAACACCGACACAGATTGTAGTAGGAATGGGAATCTCGAGCAAGTTTTCCGTCGAAGCCGTCGAAGAGATTTTCTCAGGAATAAGATTGGCATGCGAACATTATAAAGTCGATTTGGTTGGCGGCGACACCACTGCAAGTAAGTCGGGACTTTTCATCTCAGTAACTGTCATCGGCAAAGCCAAGAAAGACGACATCGTTTACCGTGATGGAGCCAAAGCCAACGACCTTTTATGCGTTAGCGGAACACTCGGCGCAGCTTACACCGGACTGCTGATTCTTGAAAGAGAGAAAGCCGCCTTCATGGCAGACCCTAACGTACAACCGGAACTCTACGGCTACGATTATATCTTAGAAAGACAGCTGAAACCGGAAGCACGCAAAGACATCGTTGCACGACTCAAAGAGTTAGAGATAAAACCTACATCCATGATAGACGTCTCCGACGGTCTCGCATCAGAGATTTTACATTTATGCAAAGACTCTAAAGTTGGATGCCGTATCTTCGAAGACCGCATCCCGATGCATCAGAAAGCGATTGACGTCGCTAAGGAATTCGATATTGTTCCATGCGTGGCGGCACTCAACGGAGGCGAAGACTACGAACTCCTCTTCACCGTGAAACAAGAAGACTACGAGAAAGTCAAGGATATGGAAGACGTCCGTATCATCGGCTTCATGACAGCAGAAGAAAACGTAGCGGAATTGATAACAACTGACGAACACGTCATTCCGATAGAAGCACAAGGGTTTAAGCATTTTTAAACTTGAGAAATTGAGAACCTGAAAACCTGAAAAATTTTCAGATTCTCATTTTTTAACTTCTCAGATTTTCAGATTCTCAGATTTTCAGATTTAAATTATGATTTCCGACAAAATAAAATCCATCTTGAAAACCATTCCCACCGACCCAGGAGTGTATCAGTATTTTGATGAGAAAGGAGAGATTATATACGTCGGGAAAGCCAAAAACCTGAAACGCAGAGTATCGAGTTATTTCAACAAACAGCAGCAAAGCAGGAAGGTAAGCGTCCTCGTCAGTCGCATCGCTGATATTAAGTTTACCGTCGTCGCCAATGAGATGGAAGCCTTACTTCTTGAAAACAACTTCATCAAGCAATATAAGCCGCGATACAATATCTTGTTGAAAGACGACAAGACATATCCTTGGATCTGTGTCAAGAACGAGAGATTTCCGAGAGTGTTTCTCACGAGAAAGAAAGTCAATGACGGTTCTATATATTTCGGTCCTTATCCTTCGGTTATGACAGCCAAGACGCTATTGGAGATGTTACGTCAGCTCTACCCTATCAGAAACTGTAAATTAATTTTAAAGGAAGAGAATATCAACAACGGACATTATCGTCCATGTCTGGAATATCATATCGGCAATTGCAAAGCACCTTGCGACGGAAGCATCGACGAAGAAGAATATCGCGAGATGATTCATAATGTGAAGAAAGTCATCAAAGGAAATATCAACGAGGTGCTTCGTGACATGAAATCGCAGATGATGGCATACGCGGCGAAGTTAGAGTTTGAGCAGGCGCAGGTGATAAAAGACAAATATGATTTACTTGAAAACTATCACGCCAAGTCGGTTGTTTGCAGCAACACCATTTTTGATATGGAAGTCTTTTCTTTCGAAGACGCCGATGCTTCTTTCTATGTCAATTACATGAAGATTGTAGAAGGTGCGATAATACAGTCACACTCATTTGAAATAAAACGCAAGTTGGAAGAGACTGCAGAAGAACTGCTTTCTATCGCCATCGTCGAGATACATCAGATGATGGAAAATAGTAACATAAAAGAGATTCTCGTACCTATTGACATTGATATCAAGATTGAAGGAGTGAAGTTTACCGTTCCGCAGCGAGGCGAGAGATTCGAGATATTGGAACTGTCGCGACGCAACGCAAAGCAATACCGTCTTGAAACAGAGAAACTGAAGACGCTCGTAGATCCGGAGCGACATATGAAGAGAATCCTGAACCAGATGAAAGAAGATCTGAGGCTGCCGGTGTTGCCGGAGGTGATAGAATGTTTCGACAACTCCAACTTCCAGGGCGACTATGCCGTTGCCGCGATGACGCAGTTCGTCAATGCGAAACCCAACAAGAGCGGTTATCGACATTTCAACATCAAGACGGTGCAAGGTCCCAACGACTTCGCTTCAATGGAAGAAATCATATATAGAAGATACAGCAGACTGTTAAACGAGAACCAACGACTTCCAGATTTAATCGTCGTCGACGGCGGCAAGGGACAACTCTCGTCGGCGGTGAAGATATTGCAGCAGTTAGGATTATTCGGCAAGATAAGCATCATCGGCATCGCTGAGAAATTAGAAGAGATATATTTTCCCGGCGACAGTATACCTTTATATATAGACAAACGTTCCGAGACTTTGAAAGTGATACAACATATCAGAGACGAAGCACATAGGTTCGGCATCACACATCACAGGAAGAAATTCGAGAAAGGCTTCATACATTCAGAGTTAAACGACATAAAGGGAATCGGCAAGCAGACCGCCGAGAAACTGATGTTAGAATTGAAATCCGTGAAGAACATCAAAGAAGCAGATTTGGAGACATTGGAAAAAATTATAGGAAAGGCGAAAGCGAAAGTAGTTTGGGAGTATTTCCAAAAACCATAAAACACTCATAACAAAAAACCTCGAATCTTTATGATTCGAGGTTTTCGTGTGCTCCCACCTGGACTTGAACCAGGGACCAACTGATTATGAGTCAGCTACTCTAACCGACTGAGCTATAGGAGCAGGAAGACTGTTACTTTCTTTGTTAATAACTTTTTGTCTTTTCCCTTGTTTTTTCGAGTGCAAATTTACAAATTTGCAGTGAATTACAAAACAAAAAATTTAAAAAAATGAAAAAAAATTTTCCAACCATAAAAAACATCATCTTCGACCTCGGAGGCGTCATCATCGACATTGACCATAATCAGATAGTTAATCATTTGAAAAAGAATGGTTTTACCAACTTAGAATTACTCGAATCTCCTGAAGTAAAACGTACTTTAAATCAGTTTGAATGTGGAATAATTTCAGCAGAAACATTCAGAAAAACGCTCTGCTCACAACTGAATCTTAAAGTTTCAACTGCAAAATTCGATGAAATATGGAACTCTATGATACTAGATATTCCACAACGACGCATCGATTTGGTAAAAAAACTGAAGAGTCATTATCATGTTTATCTTATGAGCAACAGCAACGAAATCCATTACGACCTCTTCATCCGCGACCTTCAACTTCGCTTCGGTTATCGTGAATTCGATAGTCTCTTCGACAAGTCATTCTTCTCTTTTGACGTACATCTATGCAAACCTAATCCAGACTTCTTCACTCTCATCCTCGACCGTTACAAAATGAAACCTGAAGAAACTCTCTTCATCGACGACACTCCAGAAAATATCCTAGCAGCACAAGAACTAGGAATACATACATATCACAACCTAACCGGAGCACGCGTCGTAGATTTATTCGAAAAAGGAAAACTAAAAGAAGATTTAGAATTCGACGTGATTCATAATAGTTAATAGTTTAAAGTTCATAGTTAATAGACAGTTATGAGTTTAAAGATATAAGTTCAACTTTAAAACCAACCATAAACTATTAACTATGAACTATTTACTATAATAAGCAGCGATTTCATCCAAAATAGCGAACACCTCTTCAATGGTCTTCACCTCCATAAGTCGCATCTTGAATTGCTTGAAGTTGACGAATCCTTTGAAATAAAGTCCCCAGTGCTTGCGCATCTCCATCACTGCATAAAACTCGTCTTTCTTATATTCCAAAGAATCTGCGAGATGAATCTTCGCGACCCTCACTCTTTCATTCACATCAGGAGTCGGAAGAATCTCTCCTGTATTTAAATAATGTTTTATTTCTTTAAAGATCCACGGATTACCGTAAGTTGCACGTCCTATCATAAGTCCGTCGACGCCATAATTATCCAAGAAATATTTCGCTGATGGTCCGTCAACGACATCGCCATTACCGATAATTGGAATCGTCATGCGAGGATTGTTTTTCACCTCGCCTATCAATGTCCAGTCGGCAGGTTCTCCCCATTTCGTCGTTCTCAGACGTCCGTGAATCGTCAACGCTTGTATTCCTACATCTTGCAATCTTTCTGCTATATCTACTATTTCCTTATGATCGCTATCGTAACCAAGACGTGTTTTTACCGTAACAGGTTTCTTCACGGCTTTCACAACAGCTTCCGTAATTGCGACCATCTTAGGAATATCGTTTAATATTCCTGACCCTGCACCTTTAGAAGCGACTTTCTTAACGGGACATCCGAAGTTAATGTCAATAATATCAGGATTATAACGCTCCGCATAACGAGCAGCTTCCACCATAGGTTCGATGCTGTTGCCAAAAATCTGCACACCAAAAGGTCGTTCCTCTTCAACGAAACCCAATTTCCTAACACTCTTAACAGCATCGCGAATCAGTCCATCAGAAGAAATGAATTCGGAGTAAACTATATCTGCGCCCTGTTCTTTACAAGCATGACGGAAAGGCGGATCTGTAACACCTTCCATCGGAGCTAACAACAAAGGAATATGGTCAAGTTCTATATCTGCAATTTTTATCATAATATCTCGTTTATTCTGCAAAAATAATCAATTCATTTTATCAAAAAATATTAAATTTGCAAAAACTTTTTACATCATGAATTTCCCAATCATTAAGAGAACAAGCAGATTAGAAAGAATCTTTTTATTAGCAGCTTTAGTAGTAATAGGTCTCATAGTAGGATCTGTGATAGGATTATTATATGCCATTATTTCTGGCAATGATATTATGAGTTTAAACTCATTACGATTCATGCAAATCAGCAGTCAGATTTTCACATTTGTCCTCCCTCCTATTTTATACGCAATGCTTGTAAAAGAAAAACCTTTCAAATCATTGGGATTCAGCAAATCCACGATTCTATGGCTGATATTGGGTGTTGCGATGATGTACACCATTTTACCTTTAAACTCTATCTTCACAGAATGGAACGCCAACATAAAATTCCCGGAATCGTTGGCATCTTTCGAGAAGTTGATGCAGGATTTACAGGAGCGCGCAACAGAAGTAATGGAAAAATTCGTTAACGTTGACACATTAGGCGGACTTATCATCAACTTATTCATGATCGCAGGCTTGGCAGCTCTTGGAGAAGAATTATTATTCCGTTCTGTGATACAGACATCCTTAATAAAAATTTGCAAAAACGCTCACATCGGAATCTTCATCGCATCAGCAATATTTTCATTATTCCACATGGAATTCTACGGATTACTTCCTCGACTCGTTCTAGGATTACTAATGGGTTATATGTACTATTATTCACGAAGCATCTGGATTCCAATGGCTATGCACTTCGCAAATAACGGAACGATAGTATTCTTATATTACCTTAATAATATCGGTGCGATAAATATTGACGTTGAAAGTTTCGGCGAAACAAATGTCGGCATTCTGATGTTAAGCATTGTAGCAATGGTCGCGTTATTCTGGTTTACAGTAAAACTTAATAAAAAAGAAGAATTGGAAATAGATAATCAATAAGCATAAATTGATGAAATTGTTATTTAGCATAGATAAGTTATTAATTTCCAAGTTCATTAAATTTGGAGTAGTAGGTTGTTCCGGAATGATCATAGATTTCGGACTGACTTATTTATGTAAAGAAATTTTAAGAATAAACAAATTCATCAGCAATGCCATAGGTTTTGTCATTGCCGCCACATCAAATTATTTTCTTAACAGGATTTGGACTTTTGAAAGCGGGAAAGAAGAAGTTGGCATCCAGTACCTTCAATTTATGATTGTTTCAGTTGTCGGATTATGCATCAACTCCATGGTCTTATATCTGCTCAACGAGAAAATGAAATGGAATTTCTATCTTAGCAAATTATTCGCCATTGGAATAACGACAATATGGAATTTCTTCGCAAATCTATTATTCACTTTTGCATAACGCTCAATCAAGAAGATAAGGGGACATCTATATATTCCCCGTTTTAATATACTTTGACGACAACAATAAAAACTTTTTCTCTTTAGCATTGTTTATTTCTCAACTAAAAACAATATAAAGATTATGAAAAAGTTATTAATCATCGCATTTTTGTTCTTTGCATGGCAATTCAAGGCTGAAGCTTGTACCGGCATATCTATGTTCTCAGCCAACGGTTCTTATTTCCAGGCAAGAACAATTGAATGGGCAGGAACTAACCTCAACAGCGTTTATGTCGTTGTACCCCGTAACTTCAGTCAGACTTCCTACACTCCGAAAGGAAAGAATGGAATGACGTTCAAGTCGAAGTATGGTTATGTCGGACTTTCCGTTCAGGAAAAAGAATTCGTTGCAGAAGGTCTCAACGAGGCAGGATTATCCGCCGGACTGTTTTACTATCCTAACTTCGGAAGTTATCAACTTTATGATGAGAATTACAATGCTACTACAATAGCCGATTTGCAATTGGTATCATGGATATTGTCGCAATTCTCGTCAGTTGCAGAAGTGGAAGCCAATATTAATAAGGTGCGTATTGTTTCTCTCATGGGAGGCGACGGATCTGAAGCTGCTATTCATTGGAGGGTTGGAGATAGTTCAGGCAAACAAATCGTTATCGAGGTCGAGAAAGGTGTGGCACACGTTTACGACAATCCTGTCGGCGTGATTACCAATGCTCCTGGTTTCCAATGGCATCTTACAAATTTAAGCAACTACATCAACCTCACTCCTTTGAATCCTCCTGCAAAAGAGATGTATGAATTCAAAGTAAATCCTATAGGTCATGGTAATGGTTTCTTGGGACTTCCTGGTGACTTTACACCACCATCACGTTTCGTGAGAGCAGCATTCTTCAAATCGACAGCACCAATTCTGGCAACACCAAGAGAGACCATGCTACAATGTTTCCATATCTTGAACAACTTTGATATTCCTATCGGAATGAACTTCCCTAAAAACGAAATACCGGATCTTCCAAGTGCAACACAATGGACTTCGGTTATCGACCTCACTAATAAAGAAGTTTATTATAAGACATTCTATAATAATGCAATAAGAAAAATCGACTTAAAGGAAATCGACTTTGCAAAAGTGGAATATCAATATCATGCTTTGGACAACAAAGATTCTCAGCAGATTGAAAGTCTGACATTCTAAATTGCCTATGCAGATACGTCATACTATGGCGTCTCAAAAACAAAAACGGATAGATGATTCTACCCGTTTTTTTATTCTCAGATTCTCAAGTTTTCAGATTCTCAGATTTTACTTTACGAGATCGTATGTATCTTTAGCAATCATATATTCCTCGTCTGTTGGGAACACGACCACTGTAACTTTTGAATCTGGTGTTGAAATGACGCGAGCTTCGCCCATTGTAGCGTTGTTAGTTTCCATATCGATCTTAACTCCTAGATATTCCATATCTTGAAGGATAGGACCTCTCATAAACCATGCATTTTCACCGATACCGCCAGTCATGACGATGATGTCAACGCCGTTCATCACTGCTGCGTAAGCGCCGATGTATTTCTTAACGCGGTGTTTAAACATATCGAAAGCGTATGTTGCACGTTCGTCACCAGCTTCTTTACCTGCTCTAACGTCACGCATATCTTGTTTGTCGCCTGTAATACCTATAAGACCAGACTTCTTATTTACGAGAGTGTTCATTTGTTTAAGATCGTAACCTTCTTTTTCAGCGATATACATGAATACGCCAAGATCGAGGTCACCAGTACGACTGCCCATCATAAGACCTTCAACAGGAGTGAAACCCATTGATGTGTCGACAGATTCGCCGTTTTGTACTGCTGCTATAGAAGCACCACTACCGAGGTGGCATGTAATGATCTTTTGGTCTTTCCAGTCTTTACCGACAAATTTTGCTGCATTTTCAGAAACGAATTTATGACTTGTTCCATGGAATCCGTAACGACGTACGCGATATTTTTCATAATATTCATAAGGAACTGGATAGAGATAAGCTGCAGGTTTCATTGTTGAGTGGAATGCAGTATCGAATACGCCTCCTTGTTTTACGTTAGGAAGCAATTCTGTAACAGCCTTTACGCCTGCCATACATGCCGGGTTGTGAAGAGGAGCTAAGTCGATGAGTTCTTCCATAAGTTCCATCACGCTGTCGTCGATAAGAACACTCTTGGTGAATTTTTCGCCGCCGTGAACGAGACGATGACCGACTGCGCCGATTTCATCTAATGATTTTATTACACCATGATTTTCATCGAGCAAAGCCTTCAACACGATATTGATACCTGCCGTGTGGTTTGGAATAGGAAGTTGTTCGTAATATTTCTCGCCATTCCATTTATGTGTAAATTCTCCCATTTCGAGACCGATACGTTCGAGGAGACCTTTTGCCATGACAGTATGTTGATTATCATCTATATCAAAAAGTTGATATTTGATAGAAGAACTGCCACAGTTTAAAACTAAAATTTTCATTTGATTATTTTTTATTGAATTTATATCTTGATTTTTATCGAGACGCATCAATGTTTTTATCTTATAGGAATCATTGATACGTCTCTACAACTATGAATTATGAATTATGAATTATGCATTATGAATTGAATTATGAATTCTTCTGCGCTATTGCCTGATTGCAAGTGATGGCAACTAATTTATAGATGTCGTCGATTGAACAACCGCGGCTCAAGTCGTTACAAGGTTTTGCGAAACCTTGGAGAACAGGACCTACGGCTTCTGCTCCAGCGAGACGTTGTACGAGTTTGTAAGCGATGTTGCCAACTTCCAATCTAGGGAATACTAATGTATTAGCTTTACCAGCCACTTCGCTGTTAGGAGCTTTGCTTGCGCCCACTGAAGGAACTATAGCTGCGTCAGCTTGTAATTCACCGTCTATACATAAGTCAGGACGCATTTCTTTTGCCAATCTTGTAGCTTCAATAACCTTATCTACGTCTTCATGTTTTGCAGAGCCTTTTGTTGAGAAACTCAACATAGCGACTTTAGGATCAATCTTAGCTATGTTCTTAGCGGTATCAGCTGTACATACAGCGATCTCAGCGAGTTGTTCTGCTGTTGGAACTGGTGTCACGGCGCAGTCGGCGCAAACAATTTTACCGTCAGTTCCGTATTTGTCGTTAGGCAAGAACATGATAAATGCGCCTGATACACAAGAAACACCAGGAGCAGTCTTGATGATTTGTAATGCAGGACGAAGCATGTCGCCTGTTGTACTACGAGCACCGCTTACGAGACCATCGGCATCACCAGCTTTAAGCATCAACACGCCTAGATACATAAAGTTTTCTGCCAGTTCTTGTGCTTGTTCCATTGTCATACCTTTACTCTTGCGGATTTCGAAAAGTAAGTTGGCATATTTATCTCTATCTGGATTATTTTTTGGGTCGACGATGGTTGCCTTATCAATGTTCTTCAATCCAAACTCAGCAGCCATATCTTTGATTGTTTGTTCTGGTCCTATGAGGATTACATCTGCTATACCATCAGCAATAAGTTGGTCGGCAGCTTTCAATGTTCTTGCTTCGTCTCCTTCAGGAAGCACTATGCGTTGTCTGTTTTCACGCGCATTTTGTTTTATTTGTTCTATAAGATCCATGATATTTAATGATTTATGTTTATTTTCAATTAAAATCCATCGAAAGCACAAAGTTAATAATCTATTCTAGATTTTCAAACAAAAAAAATATAAAAATTAATATTTGTTAAGAAAAAACAATGATGTAAATTTGCGACATGAACGACACCATTCTTTTTCATAGCGCAGACACAACAAATAATGCTATTTCAGATAGCATCAATTACGCATTATGTACTAAGAATCATGAATTATACAAAGACTTCAAATTCATAACAGAAACATACTCTGAAGCATACAAAGGACCTATAGAACGTGAAGTCACATTCATAAGTGCAGGATGGAATTTCATGATTCTGTTCATTGTTATGATAATGGTTGTCGCAAACAAATTTTTCGTTCCACAACGTTACACAACTATAATAACATTGCCTTTTCAAAGTGGAGGCGGTGAAAAAATGGTAAGAGAAAACCAATCGTTCCTTAACATAGTTTCTTTATCAACAATAGTTTCATTCGTCTTACTTATTTCCATGTTGATACAGAAATTCTATCTCATTTATGGTGGAAATTATATATTACACGACAACATAAATTTCTTTTGGAATATAGCACTCGTTGTCTCTACAATATTGATATTTAATTATCTCTCAACCCTGTTATATTCATGGTTGTTCAAATCGGAAGGGATGTTGTTTCTGCACGTAAGTCTGCTTGTCTCGATAATGGCATCTGCCACACTCATTCTCATCCCGACAATGCTGTTGCTGCTTTTCTATCCCTACAAATTTGTTTTTATACTCATCTTAATGATTTTGTTAATGTTATTCTCAACACGTTTTATAAAATTATTAATCGAGGTACGAATGTTAACCAAGTTAAATTTTGTAAATATTTTTTTGTATCTTTGCACCGTCGAAATTTTACCGATTTTAGTGATGTTAAAAATGGTTTTAATGATAGTGTAAATTATTGTTAACCAGTTTTATATTACTAAAAACGCTTCAGAATTTTATTGATTAATAAAAGATAAAAAAATTGTAGATGAAGATTAAATCAATCCTTTTGTCGCAGCCTAAACCTGCAGACGTAACCAAAACACCATACGAAGCCATCATTAAAAAATTTAACGTCAATATCGATTTCGAGAAATTCATCAAATTAGAAGACGTTTCCGCAAGCGAATTAAGACAAGACAAGGTAAAATTCAATGATTTTACCGCCGTTATTTTGACAAGTCGCAACACTATAGACCATTTTTTCCGTATCGCAAAAGAGATGCGTTACACTGTCCCTGAAGACATGAAATATTTCTGTGTATCTGAATCAACAGCTTTGTATCTTCAACGTTACATCCAATACAGAAAAAGAAAGATTTTCTACGGCAAGCAAACTTTCGCCGACCTCATCGAGGTAATGAAAAAACATAAAGAAGAGAAATTCTTTTTGCCAAGTTCCAATTTAGTGACAGAAGATCACGATGGAATGCTTGAAGCAGCGGGATTGGAATACGAAAAAGCCGTTATATTCCGCACAGTATCATCCGACTTATCACATGTAGACATCAACAAATACGATATGTTGGTATTCTTCAGTCCTGCAGGTATCGACTCTCTTAAAGAAAACTTCCCTGATTTCGTACAGACAGAAAACGTCGCCATCGGAGGTTTCGGTTTGTCAACATGCAAGGCTATCACCGACGCTGGTTTCACCTTGAACTTCAGTGCGCCTACTCCATCATGCCCGTCAATGAACATGGCAATAGAGGAATTTATCGCCAACGAAATTAAAAAAGCAAAGAAAAAATAATTCTCAATGAACGAAGGTCTGCCAAAAGAACAGCGTTTATTTAAAAAGAAAGCTATCGATCAACTATTCGGAAAGGGAAAGGGTTTCAACTTCTATCCTTTCCGAGTTGTTGTTTATGCGCATCCTTCCGACAACGAAGACCCTTCAATTCCGCGTTTTCTCGTCTCCGTATCCAAAAAGAGATTCCATCATGCATTCAAACGTAACAAAGTTAAAAGACTAGTTAGAGAAGCATGGAGAAAAAATAAATCCCAACTTATTGTTAATTGCAAAAAAAACAAAATCACTTTCGATTTCGCACTCGTTTATACCGCTACAATAATTTTATCATACGAAGAGATAGAAAAGAAAATAAAACAACTATCTTTGCGTTTGAATAATGATTATTTCCGTAATGAAGACAATTGCACAACTACCGGCTAAATTCCTTATACTAATGATAAGAATTTATCAGTACACCTTATCACCATTTATTGGAAGAAACTGCAGATACACACCAACTTGCTCCAATTACGGAATAGAGGCAATAAAAAAATATGGTGCCATCAAAGGCGGATGGCTGACCATCAAAAGAATTTTATCTTGCAATCCTTGGGGCGGCAGCGGATACGACCCCGTGCCATAAATTAAAATTGAAAGTTGAAAGTTATATTTAGAATACTATGAATAAATTAAGACTGTTATTATTTGCGTTATTGTTTTTTCCAATGGTGATTTTCGCCCAGGAAAAACAAAACAATTTCGAGATCTCCAAAAGTTTGGACATATACAACAATGTGTTGAGATATCTTAACATGAATTATGTTGACGAGATAAATCCTGCTGAACTTAACGAGATTGCTATCAAAGCTATGCTCAAGGAATTAGATCCATACACAGTATTTATTCCGGAATCAGAAATTGAAGATGTACGTCTTCTGACAATGGGCGAATATGGTGGAATCGGATCAATAATTCAATATTATGACAACAACGTCCATATCTCTGAACCATACGAAAATTTCCCCGCTCATAAAGCAGGATTACTTCCTGGCGATGCCATATTGGAAATAAACGGCGTCAACACTGAAAAGAAATCAGTGAGCGAGGTAAGCGAACTCCTTAAAGGACAACCAGGTTCTAACCTTACATTAAAAATAAGACGCGACGGCGAGAAAGATATTCTGACAAAGACTTTAACTCGCGAAAAAATCAGAATCGACAATATTCCTTACTACACCGTTTTAGACGGCGGAATAGCTTATATCATTTTGAATCAATTTACAAAAGACGCCGCTAAAGAACTTAAGGAAGCATTCCTTAAAATGAAATCAGAAAATGAACTCAAAGGTTTAATCATCGACCTCAGAGGCAACGGAGGCGGACTCCTTAACGAAGCCGTTGACATCGTAAACATTTTTGTACCAAAAAACAAACTCGTTGTTTACACAAAAGGTAAAACCGCCGACCAAAACAGAAATTATTATACAAAATATGAAGCAGAAGACACTGAAATACCTCTCGCTATATTAGTTAATGAAAGCAGCGCATCGGCAAGCGAAATCGTTTCAGGATCAATACAAGACTTCGACAGAGGCATCATTGTCGGACAAAGGACATTCGGAAAAGGATTGGTACAAAATATCCTGCCTATGACATACAACACTCAGATGAAGGTTACTGTATCAAAATATTATATTCCTAGCAAACGTTGCATCCAAGAAATAGATTATTCTAAAAAAAACAAAAACGACACTATCACTAAAGCCGACACCTTAGGTCAGGAATTCAGAACTGCTAACGGAAGAATAGTTTATGAAGGTCACGGCATCCAACCAGACGTAAAGATTGAACCTGAGATGCTCTCTACAATAACAGCACATCTTTATGCCAAAAACATGATATTTAAATATGCAAATAAATTTTACAGAGAACATAAGTCAATCACTGCTCCTGAAGAATTTGAAATTACTGACGAGATATATAATGATTTTGTAGAATTCGTTGAAAGCAATGATTTTCAATACACTTCCGAAAGCGAAAAAGACTTTGAGATCTTGGTAAAAACTGCTAAACAAGAAGGATATTACGACAAGATAAAAGACCAACTTAACATCTTAGAAGACGAGTTAAAGAACCATAAAGATAACGATTTGATCAACAACAGAGAAGAAATTTCAGAGATCCTAAAGATGGAGATTGTCGGTCGTTATTACTTCCAAAAAGGAAAGATTATCTCTTCTTTGAAAAACGACGTAGAACTAACTCGCGCTGTTGAGATTCTTCTTAACACAAACGACAAAAACGAATACGAGAATTTATTAAAAGGCAACAACTAAAAATTGTCAACCGTAAACTAATAAATTGATTATGAAGGTTGAATACGGAAAAACTGGAACATATTTTTATTTAGTGGGATTGATTCTGATAGGCATCTTCCTGCCCACTTCCAAATTTGGATTGAGTGTGTCGCAGTTTTATCTTCTCGCTTTATGGATGCTGCTTGGTCTCGACATGCGTTCCATCAACAAAATGTATACAGAGAAACCTTTCATAAGCAGAATCTTATACAGAATCGCATTCTCTTTCAATGGAATATGGAGTATCATCAAAACCAGGTTCAATGATTTTATCCATAATAAAATTGCCGTTGTGATGGTATCGATGTATCTTATGCATTTTATCGGTTTGATTTATACATCCGATTTTCAATATGCTTTTAAAGATTTGAGAATAAAACTGCCGTTACTCGTTTTCCCTTTGATATTATCATCAATGAAACCATTGAACCGCAAACAGTTCGACACTGTATTATGGTTCTTCATAAGTTCCGTTTTCTTTGTAACTATACTAGCTGCGATAAAATTCTTCCGCCGCGATTTTGTCGATGTAAGAGAATTATCCGTTTTTGTCAGTCATATCCGATTTTCATTATGTATTGTATTCTCAATATTCATATTAGGTTATTATTTCTTAAAGAGAAATTACAGACCATTAGTTAAAATGATAATTATTTTTATGATATTATGGATGCTATGGCAAATAATGATTCTGGAATCTTTTATCGGAATTCTGATTATATTTGCTCTATGTGTGACATTAACACTATATTTTATTTTTAAAAGTAAAAATATAACTGCCAAAATAAGTTCTGTCGTAGTAATTGTAATAATAGTTTTTTTATCGATATATTATCCGCATAAAGTGATACGGGATTATAAAACTCCAGAGAAAATTGTTGTTGAACAACTAGATACGCATACAGAATTGGGTAATCCATATACCTTTGATACACTTCGTTACGGAGTTGAAGATGGACGTTATGTTGGTCTGTATATATCTAAATATGAACTGATAAAAGCATGGAATAGTCGTAGTGAAAAGAAAATTAAGCATGAATATCAGTATGAATATTTTACGTTGATACGTTATCTTACATCAAAAGATTTGCGAAAAGATGCTTCAGGAATATCTAAACTTACAGAAGAGGATATTATGAATATTGAAAATGGTATAGCCAATTATAATTATATTGAAAATCCAGGATTAAAAACGCGCATCATGAAGATATTGGTGGCGTATAATTTTTATAAGAAACATCAAGTGGCAAATGGCAGTTCTGTCTTCCAACGTGTTGAGTATATAAAAGCATCGTTAAATATTATTAAGAAAAATCCTATTTTAGGAGTTGGTACGGGTGATATTTCTAATGCTTTCAATGATTATTACGAAGAAACTGCTTCTAAATTGAATGAAAAAAATAGGTTGAGAAGTCATAATCAATATCTAGCGATAACAGTCGCTTTTGGAATTATCGGATTGTTATGGTATTTGTTCTCTCTGTTATATCCGTTATCTGAAAAGAAAAACAGAAATTATTTATATATAATATTCTTGGCGATAATGCTTCTGTCGATGCTGACGGAAGATACTTTGGAAACGCAAATTGGCGTTACATTGTTTGCATTCTTCAATTCATTCCTGGTATTTGCTAACGACAGAAAATTCACGAACGACTAAAGACAAATGGATTATTCTTACTCGATATGAAGTTGTTAGATGGGCAAACACTATCACGATGACATCATCTATACATCGTAAATGTATATAATCCTAAAACTACAATAAATCCTACAATAAATCCTACATAAACCTGTGATTCGTTGTGGGATTTTAAATATAACCTTGCTGCGCCTACGATACCTGATATAACAATACTTAAAATAAAATAAGGAAGGTAAAGTAATGATGAAATCGAAGACATTATTAATAAGGTAGCGACAAATGCTCCCCATCCAATGCCATGCATACTAATTTTCCAGAATAAGTTGATCCAGAATACAACGACGCACAACACCAAATTACATATAATAAAAAAGTTATATAATGCCAATGCGCTTAATCCTGTAAAAAAACGTGATGTGGCGTAAAGAAAAACTACCATCACAAAAAGTGGTATGAATCTGTCTGACCTTTTTTCCATAGTGATGGATTCTATTACCTTAAATTTCTTAAAGATAAGTAGAACTATTGCAGGTAAGATAAATGTCGTGCCGAAGATTATTGAAAGACAAAGTTCTGCTTTTATATGAGAGACTTCACATATTCCTGTGACAATGAATATCAGAAACATCCATGTCGGCAACAATATAGGATGAAATATTATTGATATAAACTGAGCTAACTTATTCATAAGTTATTTTAATTCTTTACGAAGTCGTGCAACAGGAATGTCTAATTGTTCGCGGTATTTCGCTATGGTACGTCTTGCGATATTATAACCTTTTTCTTTTAGAATCTGTGTCAAGACGTCGTCGGTCAATGGTTTTGATTTGTCTTCCTGTTCGATGCAGTCCATGAGAATCTTCTTAATTTCTCTTGTTGATACTTCCTCGCCTTCGTCGTTGGTGAGCGACTCGCTGAAGAAACTCTTCAAGGAAAATGTCCCGTATGCCGTCTGGACATACTTACTGTTTGCCACACGTGATATCGTTGAGATGTCGAGACCAACCTTTTCTGAAATATCTTTAAGAATCATCGGCTTGAGTTTCGTCTCGTCGCCTGTAAGGAAATATTCTTTCTGATATTCCATGATAGCTTCCATTGTAGTATAAAGCGTGATATTTCGTTGCTTTATGGCTTCGATAAACCATTTAGCCGATTCTATCTTATTCTTGACAAATGTAACTGCCTCTTTATTAACCTTGTTGTTTTTCTGCTTCGAGAAATCCATCAACATTTCGATATAATCTTTATTGACATGAAGTTCCGGAGTGTTTCTGCTGTTTAATGTCAGTTCTAACTTTCCACAATTGTTAACTATCGTAAAATCGGGTATCACATAATTAGAACGTTGCGAACCTCCTATCGTGCCTCCTGGTTTGGGGTTGAGTTTGAGAATCTCTTTCATCGCTGCACGGAACTGACGTTCGCTGATGCCGCTCTTCTTGACAATCTTGTCGTAATGTTTCTTGGTAAACTCGTTGAAATACTGTTCAATGATAATTATCGGAAGTGTGTAATCAACGTCTTCGTCTTCGTTATCTTCCTGAAGTCGGCGAAGTTGTATCAACAGACATTCCTGGAGGTTTGTCGCACCAACACCGGCCGGATCGAAATCTTGTATTATATGTAATACTTCCAAGACTTCTTCTTCACTGACATCCATGTTCTGTGTAAAAAGCAAATCGTCCATGATGCCTGTAATAGGACGGCTTAGATAACCTGAGTCATCGAGATTGCCGATGATATAAGTTCCTATCTTATATTTTCTTTCGTCTAAGTTGCGGAATCCTAACTGTTGGGTAAGTATGTCTTGGAAACTTTCTTCGTTAGAAATAGGAGCTTCATAATGTTCGTCGTCGCGACTGTAGTTGTTGGTTCTCAGTTTATAGGCGGCTTCGTCATCGTCGCCGTCTTGTAGATAATCGTCGAAGTCGGCGAGAGGATCGTAATCGTCAGAGTCTTCATAATTATCTTGACTATCATCGAAGTTCTCGTCTTCGTTGTCTATCATTTCGTCATCGAAGTTCTCTGTCTCGCTTTCTTCTAAAGCAGGATTTTCTTCTATTTCCTCTTTGATGCGCGTGCTGAGTTCCATGGTAGGAATCTGCAACAGTTTCATCAGCAGAATCTGTTGCGGCGACAGCTTTTGCAGCATCTTTTGTGTCTGTGTCAGTCGTTGTGAGGACATAGAAGAAAATCCTTAATATTTCTTAGAAATTAGAATTCACAGTTTTTAGGTGTACGTGGG
This sequence comes from Bacteroidales bacterium, assembly GCA_045606705.1. Taxonomy (GTDB): domain Bacteria; phylum Bacteroidota; class Bacteroidia; order Bacteroidales; family F082; genus Limimorpha. The sequence goes on along the minus strand of JAZUSL010000089.1, from coordinate 44,721 downwards.
AATGCGATAACGTCGCGGATGTTGCCCATGCCGGTGATGAACAGCATAAGTCTTTCAAAACCGAGACCGTAACCTGAGTGAGGCACTGAACCGAAACGGCGTGTGTCTAAATACCATTCCATTGATTCTTGTGGGATACCTACTTCATCCATACGTTTCAAGAGTTTGTTGAGGTCAGTCTCACGTTCTGAACCGCCGATGATTTCACCGATGCCAGGGAACAAAACGTCCATAGCTCTAACGGTCTTGCCGTCTTCGTTTTGTTTCATATAGAAAGCTTTGATTTCCATTGGGTAGTCGGTCAAGATGACAGGTCTCTTGAAATGTTTTTCAACGAGATAGCGTTCATGTTCCGATTGTAAGTCGACACCCCATCCTGTGATAGGATATTGGAATTTGCCTTTCTTGTTGTAGTTGCTGTTTTTAAGGATGTCGATAGCTTCGGTATATGTCAATCTTTGGAAAGGATTTTCGAGGATGAAATGTAACTTCTCGATGAGTTCCATTGATTTCTCTTCAGCTTTCTTGTTCTTTTCTTCTTCTTGGAGACGTTTGCTTAAGAATTGGAGGTCGTCCATGCAGTTGTCTAAAGCATATTGGATTAAGAACTTAAGCATATCTTCAGCCAAGTCCATATTGTCGTTGATGTCGTAGAATGCCATTTCAGGTTCTATCATCCAGAACTCAGCGAGGTGACGGGAGGTGTTTGAGTTTTCAGCGCGGAAGGTAGGACCGAAAGTGTAGATCTTACCTAATGCTGTTGCTGCGAGTTCGCCTTCCAACTGACCAGAGACTGTGAGGTTTGCTGCTTTGCCGAAGAAATCTTGTGTAAAGTCGATTTTACCTTCTTCTGTCTTAGGTAAGTTATTGAGGTCTAATGTTGTTACTTGGAACATTTCGCCGGCGCCTTCGCAGTCTGATGCTGTGATGAGAGGAGTATGGATATTATAGAAACCTCTTTCGTTGAAGAACTTATGGATTCCGAACACCATAGCGTGGCGTAGACGCATGATTGCGCTGAAAGTATTTGTACGGAAACGGAGGTGAGCTATCTCGCGTAAGAATTCCAATGAGTGTTTCTTTGGTTGTAATGGATATTTTTCCGGGTCAGCAGCACCGATAAGTTCGATGCTTGTGACGTTCATCTCGACGTTTTGTCCGCTACCTGCCGATTTTACCAAGTTACCGGTTGCTGATACTGATGCGCCTGTGTGCATCAAGGCGAGACTTTCCTCCGGAATTACGTTGAGGTCGATTACCAATTGGAGATTATTAATTGTAGAACCATCGTTCAATGCGATGAAAGCTACATTCTTACTGCCGCGTTTGTTGCGAACCCAACCCTTGACATTTATCTCTTTGTCAAGCTCTTGCAATTGCAATGCTTCTTTGATTTCTGTACGTTTCACTTTATATATCTTTTAAAATTATTTCTTGTTTTAAATAACTGACAAAGATACGAAAAAGTCTAATGGATAAAGACAAAAGATAAAAGTTTTTTTTAAAACATGAGAATCTGAAAATCTGAGAATCTGAGAGTTGTTTGTGCGATGAGCTATGAGTTATTAGCTTTTTTCAGTCAAATTATTAACAGACTTTGTCAAACTACGTTAAGGAATGAAGAGGTATGATGATTTTATGCAAATATCGTTAAAAATAAAAAATGCTGTCATAAATCATATCCTAAAAGAATGTTTCTTATTTTTGCAAAACTATGATGAGAGACAGTTTCGACATAAAACGATGGATTGAGAATCCGGATGAGTTGCTGCTCATAGCAGGTCCATGCAGCGTGGAAAGCAAAGAACAGTTTTTTGAAACAGCGACGAAATTGTCGGAATTACATCAAGTTACAATCTTGCGTGGCGGAATATGGAAACCTCGCACTCGTCCTAACGGGTTCGAAGGGATAGGAGAAGACGGATTGAAATGGATGAAAGAATTTTCAGATGATTCAGGACTTCCGTTCATGACAGAAGTGGCGACACCTGAACACATCGAACTCGCATTGAGATATGGCATCGATGCCTTGTGGATCGGGGCGAGAACGACAGCCAACCCATTCTCGATGCAGCAGCTCGCCGACGCGCTTGAAGGTTGCGACGTGCCGGTATTCGTGAAAAACCCTATCGCCGCCGACATCAAACTCTGGATAGGTGCCTTTGAACGTCTCGCTTCTTCAGGACTGAAACATCTCGTGGCGATACATCGCGGTTTCCAAGACGTGAACTCAAATCCTTACCGTAACAACCCGCGTTGGGAAATTCCTATAGAACTTCATCGTCAGAATCCTAATATCCCGATTATTACAGACATAAGTCATATCTGCGGATGCAGAGATATTTTGCAGCAGACAGCACAGAAAGCACTCGACCTTGCGACAAACGGTCTTATGATTGAGTCGCATTGCAATCCGGAAGTCGCTCTCACCGATGCAGAACAACAGATTACACCTCACGATTTGAAGTCGCTGCTCGCCAATTTGGTGATTCATAAAACTATTAAAGACGCCTCTGGAATGACGTCGCTACAGGAACTTAGAAATCAGATTGACATAATTGACGATGAGTTGTTGAATCTTCTTGCAAAAAGAAGTGAGATATCTTCCAAGATAGGTGTCATCAAAAAAGAAAACAACCTCACGGTGTTACAACAAGACAGATGGAATTCCATTCTTTCTAATCATATAGAAAAAGGTAAGATGCTCGGATTGAAAGAAGAACTCGTCAAAGAGATTTTCGAGTCGATACATAAGGATTCTATTGACAGACAACTTTGATAATTAGCTGTCAGCTATCAGTCATCAGCTGTCGGTTCTCGTTCCCGTTCCCCGCCCCCAAAAAGCGTTAGGGATTGAAGCGGCATCCTTTTGGAGCGTAGCGGAAAAAGATATAGCGGAAAGCCCGACGGCGTAGCCGGAACGCCCAAATTTAGAAACTGAGAAATTTAAAAACTGAGAAACTGAAAATTGAAAGTTGAAAATTACAGTAGAGACGTCACCCCTGTGCGTCTTCGAATTTAAAAATTAAAATGGAAAATGGAAAATTTGTTGCTTCGTGTCATAAGAGTTTTGTCGTTAGTTTTTTGTCTTTCGTCATTGAATCTTAATGCGCAAGATGTTAATCCAAGAGAAGTTGCGGATTTGCTAAACAGAATCTTTTGCCAAAGTCCGACATCAAACAGTCAACTTCCAATAACATTCGAACTCTGCGACTTTACGACCATACGACCTTGCGACCCTGCGACCAAAGACATTTTCATCATCACTTCAAAAGACGACAGACCTTGTGTTAAAGGCAATTCCGTTTTAGCGATAACGACGGGAATAAATTGGTATCTCAACCATTATGCACATATAAACATCTCATGGAGTCAGCTTAATATCGATGATATTGAAAATTACGATTTTCCTCTTCCAGGAAAAGAAGAGACTTATGTCTGTGACGCCGACTATCGTTATTATCTGAATTACTGTACTTTTTCCTATTCGATGTCGGTTTGGACTTGGGAACGCTGGGAACAGGAAATCGACTGGATGGCGTTGCACGGAATCAATATGCCGTTGCAGATTGTCGGTCTCGATGTGGTTTGGATGCGACTTCTCACAGAACATTACGGATATACATTTGACGAGGCGAATGAATTTATCGCCGGACCGTGTTTTCAGGCGTGGTGGGGGATGAACAACCTCGAAGGCTGGGGCGGCAAGAACCCGGATTGGTGGTACGAGCGACAGGCATCATTGGCGAGGAAGATATGCGATAGGATGCGAGAACTCGGGATACAGCCTGTGCTTCCGGGATTCAGCGGGATGGTGCCGAGCGATTTTACCGACAAGACAGGAATTTCTTCTAACAGTCAGGGACTTTGGTGCGGGTTTAAACGACCACATATCTTGAATCCGAATACGGAAGATTTCAAAATCATGGCGGCGAGATATTACAAGATTCTTGATGAAGTGATGGGAACTTCCACCTATTATAGCATGGATCCGTTTCATGAAGGCGCCAACACGAGTGGCATCGACGTGCCGGCGGCATACAAGGCGATTGCAGATGCGATGTATGAAGCAAACGACAACATTGACGAAAAATGGGTGATACAATATTGGCAATGGAATGCCGACCAATATCACGTTCTCGACCAGGTGAAAAAAGGCGACCTGATAATTTTGGATTTATTTTCGACGGCACATACACATTTCCAGGAATATAAAGGACACGAGGCAGTTTATTGCATGCTGCCCAACTTTGGCGGACGTTCCGGTTTCATGGGACGATTCAACGGCGTGATAGAAGGATATTTTGAAAATAAGAAGATGCATCCTAATATAAAAGGTATCGGCGCGACGCCTGAATCAATCGGTTCGGTTCCTGTTCTATATGATATTTTGTTTGAATTGCCCTGGCATGAAACAAAACCTGATGCCAAGGAATGGATGAAGAATTATACGATTAGTCGTTATGGCGTTGAAAGCACCTTGGCACAAGAAGCGTGGGAGTTGCTAAGAAATTCGGCATTGAATTGCGAGACGGCGTTGCAAGGACCGCATGAAGCTGTTACGTGCGCACGACCGTCGTTGAATGTCGACAGAGTGTCATCATGGGGAGGAACGGAAATATTTTACGATGCGAAAGACGTGGCGGAAGCAGCGAAGAAATTGTTGGAGGCAGACCTTGAAGGCGAGAATTATTATTACGATTTAGTCGATGTCTGGCGACAAGCAATGACAGACAAGGCATATTATTTATTAAAGGGGATTAATGATTTGTATCATGTGCCTGAGCTTGTCGAAGGCGTAGATTCGGAAATGGTGATTTCGACAAACTCAATCACCGGTGGTATCAGCGATTCCTTAACTTTTATTAAGAAACGTGATGAGTTCTTAAAAATAATTAATGACATCGACAGACTTCTTAATACAAATAAACATTTCATGTTAGGAACTTGGACTGAGATGGCTCGTGCCATTGCTGATGAGGTGGAAGGCACGACGGAATCAGACAAAGATTGGTTGGAATTAAATAACGCCCGTACTTTGATAACTACGTGGGGCGATGAAGTCAACGCCAATCAAGGCGGGTTGCGTGATTATTCCTACAGACAATGGGGCGGCATGATGAAGGATTTCTATCTTCCCCGCTGGGAATATTTCTTCAATAACAATATGACTTCCCCGCCCGAAGGTTGGTTCGAGAAGGAAAGAAAATGGGCTCTCGACAAAAACCTGAAATATTCCGACAAACCGCAAGGAGACACAAAAGAAACAATACGATTTATAATTGAAAGTTAGCTATCAGTCATCAGCTGTCAGCTATCAGTCATCAGCAGTCGGTTCCCGTTCCCCCGTCACCGTCCCCAAAAAGCGTTAGGGATTGAAGCGGCATCCTTTTGGAGCGCAGCGGAAAAAGATATAGCGGAAAGCCCGACGGCGTAGCCGGAACGCCCAAATGAAATTGAAAATTGAAAGTTGAAAATTATTGTAGAGACGTGACATATTACACCAATAAATATAAATAATATGTAATTGGTGCGTCTCAAATCAAATAGAAAATTAAGGTCGAGATTAACTCATAATTATCTATTAATTTTAAAACAATTTCCAACAATTTTTCGTATTTTTGCATTAATTAAAATATGAAAAAATCTCATATAGATATTATCAATAAACTTGCTGAAGGAGAGTTGTTAACACATGATGAATGGATGCTTTTGCTCTCTACTCTCGATGTCGAAGAACGCGAATATCTCCGCGCCAAGGCACAAGAGGTGGCGACATCTAATTATGGTCATGGCGTTTTTGTAAGAGCTCTTCTCGAAATAAGTTCATATTGTCGCAACAACTGTTATTACTGCGGCATCCGCGCTTCAAACAGAAACGCCCAGCGTTATCGTCTCACCAAAGAAGAGATCCTCGAATGTTGCAAAGAAGCCGACGCTCTTGGTTTCAACACTTTCGTCATGCAAGGCGGAGAAGATCCGATGCAAAACGACGCTTGGGTGGTCGATGTGGTGAAGTCGATACGCGCCGCTTATCCCGATAAGGCGATAACGTTGTCAGTCGGAGAACGCAGCGACGAGGCATACGCCGCATTCAAAGAGGCTGGTGCCAACCGTTTCTTGTTACGTCACGAGACTCGCAACGACGAACATTATGCTCATCTGCATCCTTCGATGATGAGCTCCGAAAACAGAAGACATTGCCTTATGACATTGAAACGCCTCGGATTCCAGACCGGCAGCGGAATGATGATAGGAAGTCCAGGTCAGACCGATGAACATCTATATGAAGACATACGATTCTTGGAAGAACTGCAACCGCAGATGATAGGCATCGGTCCGTTCTTGCCGGCGACAGACACTCCCTTCGAGAACCAGAATCCAGGTAGCGCCGACAAAACTATATTGATGCTTTCATTATTGAGATTACGTTTCCCAAAAGTATTATTACCAGCAACGACCGCACTCGCCACTTTGTGTCCCGACGGAATGGAACGCGCTATATTGGCAGGTGCCAACGTTGTGATGCCTAATGTGTCGCCCGTTGAACAACGTAAGAAGTATTCCATTTACGACAACAAGAAAAGTACGGGAGCCGAATCGGCACAACAGATGCAGCAATTAGAAAACAGACTTAACGCCATAGGTTATCATATCGATTATTCCCGTGGAGACTTTAGGAATTAACAATTGACAATTAACAATGAATAATTAACAAAACAACATAATCATGTATAACGTCAAATCACAAATAGCAGAGGAATTCATTAACGATGGTGAGATTCGCGAAACAATGGCATACGCCCGCGAGAACAGTAACAACATAGAACTCATAAAATCCATCTTGCAGAAAGCCCGCGAATGTAAAGGACTTACTCACAGAGAAGCAGCATTGTTGTTGGAATGCAACGACGCTGACATCATCAACGAAATATACGACATCGCCCGCGAGATAAAACACAAGTTTTACGGAAACAGAATAGTGATGTTCGCTCCGTTATATCTCTCCAACTATTGCGTAAACGGATGCGTATATTGTCCTTATCATCTTAAGAACAAAACCATACGCCGTAAGAAATTAACACAGGAAGAGATTCGTCAGGAAGTTATCGCCTTGCAGGATATGGGTCACAAGCGTCTCGCTCTCGAAGCCGGCGAACATCCGGTAGAAAATCCTATCGAATATATCTTGGAAAGTATCAAGACCATCTACAGCATCAAGCATAAGAACGGCGCAATACGTCGTGTCAATGTGAACATCGCCGCCACAACAGTAGAGAACTACCGTAAGTTACGCGACGCTGGTATCGGCACTTACATCCTTTTCCAAGAGACATACAACAAAGAAAACTACGAAGCGTTGCATCCGACAGGACCTAAGAGCAACTACGCTTATCATACCGAAGCTATGGACCGCGCCATGGAAGGCGGCATCGACGATGTGGGTATCGGCGTATTGTTCGGATTGGAGACTTATCGTTACGACTTCGTCGGTTTGCTCATGCATGCAGAACATCTTGAAGCTACATTCGGCGTAGGACCTCACACCATCAGCGTGCCGAGATTATGTATGGCAGACGATATTGATACAGCAGACTTTAAAAATGCTGTTCCAGACGACATCTTCTACAGAATAGTGGCAATCATCAGAATCGCTGTTCCTTATACGGGTATGATTATCTCGACACGTGAAAGCGAGAAGAGCCGCGCCAGACTTTTGGAACTCGGCATCTCACAAATCAGCGGCGGCTCACGTACCAGCGTAGGCGGTTATGTGAAACCGGAAGATGAAAGCGAGAACTCATCACAGTTCGACGTCGCCGACCATCGTACATTGGACGAAGTGGTGGGATGGCTCCTCGACCTCGACCACATACCAAGTTTCTGCACTGCATGTTACAGAGAAGGACGTACCGGCGACAGATTCATGTCGTTGCTCAAGAGCGGACAGATTGCAAACTGTTGCTTGCCTAACGCCTTGCTTACCTTGAAGGAATATGTGAAAGATTATGCGTCACCAGAGGTTAAAGTCAAGGCTGAGGCTATGATACAACGATTGTTGCAGACCATTCCTAATGAGAAGGCACGAGCTACAGCCGACAAATATCTCAAAGCTATTGATGAAGGACAGAGAGACTTTAGGTTCTGATAATTTACAATTAAATTAATAGGAGACGTGGCAAAGATAAGTTTGTCACGTCTTTTTTATTATCTTTGTAGAATAATTTCTACAGAAACTATGATTCGCAAAATATATAAATTCGGCGGCGCATCAGTGAAAGACGCCAATGCCGTGAGAAACCTCAAAGACATTCTCGAAAAGGAAAACAGAAACGAGATAATGCTCGTCATCTCCGCCATGGGGAAGACGACAAACGCCATAGAGAAGACTCTCGCCGAGTTCCGTAAAAACAACGGTCACCTCGAGATAAACGCTCTCAGCGAAATAATAGAATATCATGAGAACATCATGACGGAACTCTTCGAAGGCAATACCTCGCATCCAGTCTTCGAGACGATGACAAATCTCTTCTTAGATTTATATCTCTGCCTCAAAGAAACAGGATACGACTACGACTATCAATATGACAACACCGTGAGTTTTGGTGAGATGCTTTCCACGACTCTTATCTCCGCTTACCTCAACGAATGTGGTATCAAGAATGAGTTGTTAGACGCTCGCGAATATATCATCACCGACCATAACTTCCGTGCCGCCAATCCTGAATGGGACGACTGCCGCCTTAGAATACAGAAACTAAATGACAATCATGACGGAACCATGTATATAACACAAGGTTTTATCGCCAGTTCCGTCTCGCCAAAGACAACGACGACATTAGGTAGAGAAGGATCCGACTTCAGTGCCGCCATCTTTGCCAACTGCTTAGAGGCAGAAGAACTCACTATTTGGAAAGACGTCGACGGATTACGTAACGCCGACCCTAAACGTTTTCCTGATACTAAAAAAATAGAACATCTATCGTATTTCGAAGCGATAGAACTTGCTTTCTACGGAGCATCGGTAATACATCCAAAAACTCTCAAACCTTTACAAAACAAGAATATTCCTCTTAAAGTACGTTCATTTTTAGATACTAGTCTCAGACCTTCCATAATCGATGGGACAAAAGAATATATCGAATATATTCCATCTTTTATCGTGAAAGAAAAACAGACACTGATGAGTATCACACCGAAAGACTATTCATTCATGAACGAACATAACCGCGCGCTCATCTTCAACATCATGGACGAGCTGAATCTTCATGCTAACATGACACAGGTATCTGCTCTGGTACTTTCAATTTGTTTTGATGAAAATGAAAAGAAACGAATACAATTGACAGAGGCTCTCTCTCAAGCATTCAAAATAAAATATAATGATGGACTACAACTTTTCACCATCCGACATTATCAAGAAGGATTAGAGAAGGAGTTTGTCAAAGACAAGAAAATATATGTAGAGCAAAGAAGCAGAAGTACATATCAGATTGTGGTAGCATAAAAACAGAAAAGGTCGCGAAATGCGACCTTTTTTTATAATTCTTAATTGTAAATTATCAGAACGGTCTGACACCGATACCGATTGACAAAGGTTTGATTTCCGGACCGAAACCGTTCTTGAATGTATCTGAGAATTGATAAGCAGCATAGAGATGAACACTCTTATAAGCGACTCTTAATGTCACAGAATAGACATATTTCTCCAAGTTATTTATTCTGTTAGCCTTTAATCTGTATGTCTTTGCGTCGTTATAAAGTTCTCCTACATATTTTGACTTGCCACCTGTCAAGATACCGAACTTGAAACCTGCGCTGACTTTAAATTGGTTTTTTATCTTGACACTTACTTCAATTGGAATATCTATATAGTTGGTGTTAATCTTGCTTATTTTGTGTTCATGAGGCACGTCAACAAATTCTGTCACGTCGTAATATGGTCTTCTGAGATAAGAATCTTTCAAATAGAAGTTATGTCCGGTATAACCTACGCCTATTGACGCAAAAACCGGTGATTTATCCGACAAGAAGTTGAACATCGTATAAACGCTAATACCTTGATTTATGCCACGAAGCTCAAAGTTTTGATAAGCGGCGCCAGTAGCAAAGTCTGTAAACAAGTCAGCACCAATAATCACTTTGTTTTCTGTTCTTTCCGATAAGGTCTGTGCCTGCGACATTGAGGCAATGAAAAATAATAAAACTAATAATAATGATGTCTTTTTCATAAATGGTAATATTAACTATGTAATTGTTTAGAGATAGTATCTTGAATTTTTCTTCTTTTATCTAACAGTTCATCTATCTCTTCCATCGAGATATTCGGTTTCTTTAGTTCTGCATCGATTGCATCTAGAAGAGCTACATAACGGTCTTCGGTAGGAAGTTGTTCAAATTCTTTTTCTTTTTTATCGACGATAGAAAGTCGTTCTTCTTCAATGTCTTCATAAGCATCTTCACCTAATTGCTCGCGAAGCTGTTGTATCAATTTTGTCAGGATTTTTTCTGTCATTTCCTCATCAAAGAATCCGCCGAACATATCTGAAGAAAAGCTTATCTCCATATTATCGTAGTTCGACATCATCATCTTAAGTTGTTCTGCTTGAGCTTTATCAATTCCAGGCATTGACTCCGGTGGATATTTCTCCATCATCTTCTTGAACAACCTAAAAAGTTCTTCCATCTTCTTTTTCAAATTTTCACTTGCCATGTCTTTAAATTTTTGGTTCATCAAATCAAAAACCATTCCTATTTATCTCAAAACGCTCATTGTCAGATAATAGTATATGATTTTTTAAATTATTCATCGTAATAATAAAACTCCATGTTTATAGTATCATTAAAACTATTGTCGATAATGGTGTCATTTTCAATAGTTTCTTCTTCAAGTATAAAATCAGGATCACAGAAGATATTATAAGGGAGTTGTATTCTATCGGAAGTAACGAAGGCTTTTTTGTATTCTTTAACCAATTCTAAATGTGCTTTTTCAGCTTCGAGACGAGTTCTAAAATCACCCACTCTAAGTCTATAATAAGGTTGTCCGAAAATGAGATAAATCGGGATGTCAGGATATTTCAACTCAAACTCTTCCATCACTACGTTAGCCTTCTCCACTGCATCGTTGCCCGACTCCATAAAAATCTGGATTCTAAAACCATCGATGGTACTGTCATTCACGTGAATATCCTTCTGTCGCTGTATAAGTTGTTCGATACGCTGATCTTGTTCCAAAATAAGATAACCCTCATTTTGCGAGAAACAACTCAAAGATAAAACACATATTATTATAGTGAAAATACGCCTCATTATTGACCTTTATTTTTTTTGCGAAAATAACGAAAAAAGTGATACAAGTAGTATAAAAATATGTAATTTTGTAGAATACGATTTTTTTATGAACGAGAATTTAGACGCATACGGTAAATCATTCAGCAAGCAGGAAAAAGAGATAGAACGCGCCTTGCGTCCTGAGGCATTCCAGAGTTTCGCAGGTCAGGAGCAAGTTGTTGAGAATCTTCTCATCTTCACACGTGCCGCCGTGCAAAGGGGCGAGTCGTTAGATCATGTCTTGTTGCACGGACCTCCGGGATTAGGTAAAACCACTTTGTCGCACATCATCGCCAATGAATTAGGTGTTGGAATGAAAATGACTTCCGGTCCTGTATTAGACAAACCAGGAAACCTCGCAGGACTTTTAACAAGTCTTGAAAAAAATGATGTGCTTTTCATCGATGAGATTCATCGTCTTAGTCCTATAGTAGAGGAATATCTATATTCCGCCATGGAAGATTTCCGCATCGACATCATGATCGAAAGCGGACCTAACGCTCGTTCAGTACAAATCGCTCTCAACCCTTTCACATTGATTGGAGCCACCACGCGTTCAGGGTTGCTGACAGCTCCGTTGCGCGCACGCTTCGGAATTAATATGAGGTTGGAATATTATAACGCCACGACATTATCCGGAATCATAAAACGCTCTGCTTCAATATTGAGAGTCCCTATCGAAGACGAAGCTGCTTTCGAGATTGCACGCCGCAGCCGTGGCACGCCGCGTATCGCCAACCTATTGTTGCGTCGCGTGAGAGACTTCGCACAAATTCAAGGAAACGGAACAATAACTCTCGACATCGCACGAATCGGACTTAAAGCACTCAACGTTGACCAACATGGTCTCGACGATATGGATAACAGAATATTATCAACTATAATCGACAAATTCAAAGGCGGTCCCGTCGGACTCAACACCATAGCGACAGCGGTAGGCGAAGAAGCGGGAACAATAGAAGAAGTTTACGAACCATTCTTGATACAAGAAGGCTACCTAATGAGAACTCCTCGCGGAAGAGAAGCAACAGAATTTGCCTACCAACATTTAGGCAGAACTAAAGGTGCCGCTAATGGAGAATGGGAACTATTCTAATTGAAAATGGAAAATGGAAAATTATGGTAGAGACGTCACCCCTATGGAGTCTTTGAAATGGAAAATTGAATTATGAAAGACGTAATGACTTTTCTTAACGGAATCTTGGTCAACAACAACAGACCTTGGTTTCAAGAACATAAAGAGTTGTATCTGAAAGCTCATAATAAAATAAACGAAATCGCCGTTGAACTTATCGACGGCATTTCAAAATTCGATACTTCAATAAAGAACCTCACAGTAAACGACTGTACTTATCGCATTTACCGCGACATACGTTTTTCGCCCGACAAACGTCCTTACAAAACCCACATGGGAATATACGTCTGTCCGCAAGGCAAGAAATCGGGACTTGCAGGATATTATCTTCACTTTGAAGCGGAAGGTTCAGAATATCTTGGTCTCAACGGTCTTTTTACTGGAATGTACAATCCTAGCAAAGAAGCACTTAAAAACATAAGAGAAGACATTTGCTACGATGGAGCCGCTTTTGAAGAAGCCATTAAGAAAGCTAAGAACTTCACCTTAGATACATCATGCAGTTTGTCGAAAACTCCAAAAGACTTCCCGAAAGATAGTCGTTACGATTATCTGCTTCGACTAAAACAATACAACATGATACAGACGATGCCAGAAGAAATGATTTATAGCGACCACCTAATTGAGTGGGCGTTAGAAGAATTCAAGACATCAATGGAATTCAATGCATTGTTGAACAGAGCTGCGACGTTTAATTAATAATGTACAATTATATCAATAATTATAATAAACAAAACCGTTAATTGTTAATTGCATTTCACTTCCACTCTATCGTTGAAATGAGATGACGTATATCATCGGTAATGAAATTGATGACAGGTGCGAGCGAGTCGTTGTTGGTTTTCACGTTGAAATACAACGAGCCTCTCAAGAAATGAGTTGTGCTGTCGGTAAGATAGAATTGCAATGGTGATGCGACACCTTCTCCTTCAAGGAAATAAACCAATCCGTAGACTTTCTTATCAGGATTCATGATGACGCTGTCACGTATTCCCATAGCGCGGGAAATATGTTTCGTCATCATATAGTGTGAGTCTTCAAGATACTTATTGAGGTTTCCGTCAACCGACTTATAACTAATATGAATGGTTCCTTTAAAAGAAGGGAACTCCACATTGACCCATTCTTTTTCTTCTGGCGACAAATAATCGGGAGTTATCTTGGAATAGACCGGATATTCGAAACTATAATGGGGCATAGTATCTAGACTGACATATTCTTTTTCAGGAAAGTCGATTCTAAAATATCCTCTTGGCTTTGGTTGGTAAGTCTTATTGTCGCAAGAAACGAATAGAATTAACAATGTACAATTAACAATTAACAATGATATTAATCTTCTTAAAACTGATTGCTGACTGCTGACTGTTGATTGCTTATTCTTCATTTTTACGAGTGACTTTAATTTTTATGATTCGTTTCTTATCCGATTCAACTATCTCGAAAGCATATTCCTTGTAATTACATTTGAAACCTACTTCCGGGATACGACCTTCCATTTCCAGTATCATACCGGCAAGAGTATCCGATTCACCTTCTATCTCCTTGAAATAATCGTCATCAACACCAAAGACCTTACAAAAGTCGAGGAGACTGATTTGAGCTTTGAAGACATAGGTGTCGTTGTCAATTTTTTTATAATTATCGTTTTCAGGTTCTTTGTCAAACTCATCACTGATATCACCAACAATTTCCTCCACTATATCTTCCAAAGTGACGAGACCCGAAGTGCCGCCATATTCATCAACAACTATAGCGATATGAATCTTCTTGGTTCTAAAATCCTGGAACAAATCATTAATCTTTTTGTTTTCGGGGACAAAGAATACAGGGCGCATCAATTCATGCCATTCGAAGTCTTTCTTATCAAGATGAGGGAGAAGATCTTTTACATAGAGTATGCCTTTGACGTCGTCGAGGTCTTTATCATAAACAGGGATTCTAGAAAAACCTTTATCAATTACCTGTGGCATAAGTTCTTCAAAAGTTGTTTCCATCGACAAAGAGAACATATTAACTCGAGGACGCATAATATCGCTCACTTCTTTTTCGCCGAAAGACGCGATACCTTTGAGCATATTTTTTTCTTCAGGAGTAGAACCTTCTTCCGTAGCTATATCAACTGCCGTAGAAAGGTCGCTCAACGAAATAGTTCCTGTTTTCTTTACCAACTTCTTATCGATGAATGAAGTTGAACCTACGAACACCTTGCTTAAAGGTTTGAAGAATTTTATAAGGAATCTGAGGACAGGTGCCATAATTGTCGCAATCGACTTAGCTTTTTTTGAAGCGTAGACTTTAGGAATCATCTCGCCTACCAATAAAATCAAAGAAGTAACAACTCCTACATTAAGAATGAACGCTGCGACAGGATGCGCCGACAGATTAAAAATCATATTCATAATATATGTTGATAATATTGTGATAGAGATGTTTACCAAATTATTGGTAATAAGTATTGTTGCCAAGAGGATTTTGGGATTCTGGCGTATTTCGAGAACCAGTTGTTCATTTCTATTTGAGGAATCTTCCAATTCATTAATGTCGTTAGGTTGGAGTGAGAAATAAGCGGTCTCGCTTGACGATGCCATTGCCGAGCATAACAGAAGTATGCACATTATTATGAAATAAATTACCGCCTTAACTGAAATTCCGATAAAGAAAGGTTCCGATGTGGTTACTGTAAGCAGTTGTATAAGAGGGTCTATTGAAAGTATTTCCAAAATATTTTATTTTAAAGTTACGAGTTGCAAACTTACAAAAAATCTCGATTCGAGGAAAGAACCGAGACTTTTTATTTGCATTTTCTTTTTTACCAATTAAGTATTTTCTTAAAGTCGTAATCTTCTGGGTTAGCGACATATTTCTTAGCGGCTTCATAGTCTGCTTCTGAAACATATTGCAAGCAGTGGTTGAATACGAGTTTAGCCTTTTCGCCGTTCATATTAACGAGACGAGGTTTAACCTTTCCGTGTTCGTCTTCTACATCTTTAAGATACAATGGTTTGACTTCGCCTTTATTGTCAGCAGAAACCATAGCACCGGAGACGCCTTCGTCGAACAATTTCTTAACGCCATAACCCAAGATGCTACAATAGAACAAGTCGAATGCACCTGGATCAACGCAGCGGACTTCATAACCTATTTCAACAGGACGACTCTTGATTGAGAGACCCAATTCTTTAACGCGTTGTTGTAATAAAGTATTAAAGATATGAGCCTTACTTACGTTACCGAGTTCTGGGTGACCATGGTCGTCGTATGTAAAGTTTACTCCGGAATTCTTTATTTCTTCGTCAGTCATGAAATGGAAAACGCCTTCACTGATGATAGCGACACCGTAGTCTATGCCCAAAATTTTACGTTTTATCATTGCGCTCAAGACGAGTTTTAGGATACGGTCGAATGTCACATCTGTCTTATTGAACATTTCAGGGATGATAATCATAGGATAATGGCAAGCGGCACCCATGCCGAAAGCGAGGTGACCTGCTTCGCGTCCCATTGCTGAAACTACGAACCAGTTGCCGCTTGTACGTGCGTCTTCATAAACAGTCTGAGAGATTCTCACGCCGGCTTCTTTAGCGGAATAATATCCAAATGTAGGAGTTCCTTCAGGAAGCGGAAGATCGTTATCAATAGTCTTTGGAACGTGAATATTCTGAATCTTCACATTATTAGCAGCCAAGAACTTAGAGATACGATTTGCTGTTGAAGCAGTATCGTCGCCACCAATTGTAACGAGAAGTTTCACATTATTTTTAACGAAGAAATCTGTATTGAACTCTTCATCTTTTGGTTTATAACGGCTCATCTGCAAGGCAGAACCACCCATCTTCATGATTTGGTCGGCATAGAAGAAATCCATATCGACGAATCTTGGGTTTTCCTTGAAAAGATTTTTATAACCTTCCTGAAGACCGATGACGCGATAACCGTCTTTCAAGAAAGTCTTTGCTACAGTACTGATAACCGTATTGATGCCAGGTGCAGGACCACCGCCCGCAAGAATAACTATTGATGGTGTCATAATATTAAAATTTGAATGATTATCTTATCTGCAAAGATAAAATTTTTATCGCTATTTTCATCAAAATTTCATCAAAAAAATAATTGATTTTAGCATAAAAAATCTTAACTTTGTCGATTGTTTATAACAGTTAATTTTTTACGAAAAATTGATATTATTTTAGTATGTATAGTTTTATTTCCGGTAAGATAGCAGAAAAGAATCCTGCTTATGTTGTTATTGATAATCATGGTATTGGTTATTTAATTAATATAACATTAAATACATTTTCTGCCATTGGGGAACAATCGGAAGCCAAGTTATACGTACACCTCGCCATACGCGAAGACGCCCATACTTTGTACGGATTCTACACCGAAGAGGAGCGTTCTTTGTTTTTGCAACTCATCACTGTTTCAGGAGTAGGTTGTAACACTGCACGTCTGATATTGTCTTCATTGACCGTAAAAGAAACAGTTGATGCCATTATGTACAACAATACCAAAGCCATACAAAACGTAAAAGGCATTGGCGCAAAAACCGCACAAAGAATCATCGTCGACCTTCACGACAAGGTCGCAAAACTTAACATTTCGGAAGGAGAAAAAACTCCTGCCGGATACAATACATTAAAAGAAGAAACGTTATCTGCATTGATGGTTTTAGGCTTCAGCAGGGCAAGTGTTGAAAAAGTTTTAGACAAACTCTTGTCACAGATGGAAAATCCTAGCGTTGAACAACTTATTAAAGAAGCTTTAAAATCACTATAAGTCATTGTTATTTAGTATGAGAAGATTGTTTTTAAATACCAAGAACCTACTTACGCTTGTTTTATTCTTAAGCGTTGTTTTTACTTTCAATATAGAAGCCAATGCTCAACAGTCGAGCGACACTTTGAAATTGATATATCCTATTCCACAAGATGACGGCAACCCGCTCAACCAGAGCAACAGTTCAGGTTTTTATCTCAGCGAACCTGACAACATCACACGCGAAATCGTTTATGACCCTATAACGGGACAATATACTTTCTATAGCAAAATCGGCGACTTTATGTATCGCGAGCCACACACCATGACTCAGGATGTATACGCCAAATATCAGAACGACAAATTAATAAGAGAATATTGGAAAGAACGTCGCGAGAGTTCAGCAACAGGTGCCGACAAAGGTAATCAACTCATCCCGACAATATACGTCGGAGGAAAAGCATTCGACAAGATTTTCGGAAGCAACACCATTGACATCAAGTTGCAAGGTTCTGCCGACATTACATTCGGCATCAAGCACCAACGTCGTAACGACCCTTCAAAACCAATAAGCCAGCAAAGAACCACCAACTTCGATTTTGACCCTACCATGCAGTTGAGCGCCGCAGCTAAGATTGGAGACAAGATAGAGTTCAAACTCAATTATAACACTGAAAGTCAGTTCTCTTTCGACCAAAAATTCACATTAAAATATGAAGGCGATGAAGACGACATCATCCAACTCATCGAAGCCGGTAACGTAAGTATGCCTCTAAGCAGCTCTTTAATTACAGGTACACAATCATTATTCGGTATCAAGACGAAATTACAGTTCGGCAAGACAACTGTCACCTCAGTCATTTCATATCAAGAAAGTGAAACACAAAACATCTCTGTCAGCGGAGGTGCTCTCACCAACGAATTTGAAATAGAATGTCTCGACTATGAAGAAAACCGTCACTTCTTCTTAAGCCAATATTTTAGAGACAATTACGAAAGAGCATTGCAAGACTTGCCTCTTGTAACATCAGACATCAACATCAACAAAATTGAAGTTTGGGTCACAAACACCACATCCAATTACGAGAACAGCCGTAACATAGTTGCTTTCACCGACTTGGGTGAAGGTAAAGAAGAATGGATATATAACGATAATGAAGTATATCCTACGTCCAACATAGGAAACCAATATCCTGACAACTATTCCAACACTATGCTCAACGACATGGATTACAACTCCATCAGATCATTGAACACAGTAACATCATATCTCACAGCACAAGGTTACACCTCAGGAAAAGACTTCGAGAAATTGCAGAAAGCCAGAAAGTTGAGTCCTTCAGAATATGTCCTCAACAGCAAATTAGGTTTCATCACATTGAACATCAATTTAAATGCGAACCAGACCCTTGCTGTAGCATACCAATATACAGTCATCGGACAAGACAAAGTATATCAGGTAGGTGAATTTTCAGACCAAAGTATTCCAGATCCTAATGTTTTGGTAACTAAATTATTGAAGAGCACAACCATCAACACCAAGATGCCTATGTGGGATCTTATGATGAAGAACGTTTATAACATGAGAGCTTATCAAGTAAGTGCCAATGACTTCGTCATGAACATCTTGTATTTAGGCAATGAAAACGGTGTTGCCACCGGTTATTTCGCTGATGCAGAAGGAGACCTCAAAGGAAGATCGTTGATTAACTTGATGAATGTCGATAACTTAAACTCGCAGCAAAATCCTATTGAAGGAGGCGATGGAGTATTCGATTTCATAAACGGAGCCACCACCAACGGAGGTACCATCAATGCCTCCACCGGTCGTATCTACTTCCCTGTCCTGGAACCTTTCGGCAGCCATATCAGAGAGATATTCGCCGACAACCCTGTCTTAGCAGATAAATATGCCTTCGACTCCTTGTATACTCTCACCAAGACATCGGCAGAACAATATACAGAGAAAAACAAATTCCGTCTCGAAGGTCATTATTCCTCTTCATCTGGAAGCGAAATCAACTTAAATGCTCTTAACGTATCTCCTGGTTCCGTAACCGTTACAGCAGGCGGCGCGCCACTCGTAGAGAATGTGGATTATACGGTAGACTACACCTTAGGTCGCGTCACCATCTTGAACGAAGCATTGCTTAACTCCGGTGCCGCCATCAACATCTCTTTGGAAAACAACACTGCCATGTCGACAATGAAGAAGTCGTTCATGGGAGCGAGAGTGGAACATGAAATTAACCCTGACTTCTTAATCGGAGGTACAATATTACATCTCTCAGAAAGAGCTTATACTACAAAAGTCAATTATAACGATGAACCTTTATCGAATACCATCTACGGTTTCGACATCAATTATCAAACAGATTCTCAACTATTGACCGACCTCATCGACAAACTTCCACTCATAGAGACAAAACAGAAATCCCGAATCTCAATATACGGTGAGTTCGCACATTTCATACAAGGCATCAACAAAGAAAACGGTCAGAGAGGAACTTCATATATAGACGACTTTGAAGGCACTAAATCAACCATTGACCTTCGCCAATGGTCGTTCTGGCATCTAGCAAGTACGCCTCAATATCAGCACGATCTCTTCCCAGAAGCATTCTCAACAATGGGAACGAACTATGGCAAGAACCGTTCTAAATTAGCATGGTACACCATCGACTATTCTGTATTCTACGACCGTAGTTCCAATATCTTACCATCAAACATCAGCAACGATGAGTTGTCGGACCACAGAGTTAGACAAGTTTTGGAAACAGAAATCTTCCCTAACAGAGACATCCAAGCTGGAACCATGACAAACGTTTCCGTATTGAACCTCGCCTACTACCCAACACAAAGAGGTCCATACAACTACGACACAGAGAACCTTAACGAAGACGGAACATTCTCCAATCCGGAAGACAGATGGGGCGGCATCATGAGAGCGATAGAGTCGTCAGACTTCAATGCTACCAACGTGGAATATATCGAGTTCTGGATGATGGATCCTTATTTCGAAGACGGAGACGATATACCAAATAAAAACAATGTCGGTAAGCTCTATTTTAACCTAGGTGATATTTCGGAAGACATCTTGCGCGACGGAAGGAAATCGTACGAACACGGATTACCTACTACGGAAAAGACAACAAATGTCGATACAACGTCATGGGGACGTGTACCTTCGTTACAAGCACTTGTTGACGCATTCGATACCAACCCTGCTTCAAGACCGTATCAAGATGTCGGCTATGACGGATTATCCAATAGCGACGAACAGTCATTCTTTGCAGATTTCCTTGCAATATTAGAAAGCAAATTGTCGCCAGAAGCTTATGAACAGTTAGAGAGAGACCCATCATCGGACGACTATCATCATTTCAGAGGTTCAGACTATGACAGCAACCCTCAATACAGCAGCATTCTGGAACGTTATAAGGCATACAATGGAAACGAAGGCAATTCACCTTCAGAGACACAATATACGGAGAACTATTCTACCAACAACACATCACTTCCTGACGTGGAAGACATCAACAACGACAACACTTTAAGCGAGTCGGAAAACTATTATCAATATGAAATAGAAATCGATCCTAACAAGATGTTGACATCCGGACAAAACAGAATCTCAGACATCAGAACAGCACACGTCACCACCTTGAACGGAGAAATCAAAGAAATAAAATGGTATCAGTTCCGTATCCCAATCAGAGAACCCGACAAAGTTGTAGGTAACATCGAAGGTTATTCCTCAATACGTTTCATCAGAATGTTCATGAAAGGATTTAGCGAAGAGATCGTACTTCGTTTCGGAACACTCGATCTCGTAAGAGGTGAATGGAGAACATACACACAAGCGATACAAGCACCTGGCGAATATATGCCTGGCGACCAAAGCAACTACACACTCTTCGAACAATCGGCTGTAAACTTGGAAGAGAACAGCAGCCGTCAGCCAGTGCCTTACGTCCTGCCTCCAGGTATTGCGCAGGAAGTTTATAGAGGAACAGTGTCGACGATGCTCCAAAACGAACAGGCACTTCAACTCTCAGTGGAGAATCTTGTCGATGGTGATGCTCGAGCTGTATATAAATCAACAAGTTTCGACTTCAGATACTACGAAAAACTCAATATGTATATCCATGCTGAGAAAATGTTTGAGGAAGATGATATGGAAGACGGCGACCTCACCGTGTTCTTACGTTTCGGTTCCGACTTGACAGACAACTACTACGAATACGAAGTCCCGTTGAAGTTCACTCCATGGTATACATCAGCAACTCAAGACGTTGTTATCTGGCCAGAAGAAAATACTATCGAAATAGATTTTGAAGAACTTATCCAAGTAAAGAACAACCGTAACAGAGCATTGGGTACCAACAATGTTCAATCAAACAGAGTATACTCAGAACTCGACGGCAGAAATAAGATCAAGGTCTTAGGTAACCCGACCATCAGCGAAGTAAGAAGCATGATGATAGGTATACGTAACCCTAAGAACAACAATGAAGTCGATACCGACAGAAGTGCCATCGTATGGATTAATGAGTTAAGACTCACCGACTTGAAAAACAGCGGAGGTTGGGCTGCTACCGGACGTATCGAAGCAACACTTGCCGACTTAGGTCGCGTTACTGCCGCAGGTTCATACAATTCTGCTGGTTACGGCGCTTTGGAAACTAAACCTACTGAATCGAGCATGGAATCTAATAGTTTCTATAGCGTCTCCGCTGACATCGACCTCGGTAAATTCATGAAACCAGAAAAGACAGGCATCACGGTGCCAATACATTACGATCAGAATCAAACTACAATCACTCCAGAATACAATCCTTTCGACCCAGACGTGAAATTCAAGACCGCACTCGACTTAGTGAAAGATCAAGCGGCAAAAGACTCACTCAACGATGCAGCAAGAGACGTTGTTAAACAGACCAACTTCAACGTCACTAACCTTAAGAAAAATCGTGTAGGAAGCAAGAAACCTCATTTCTGGGACATTGAAAACTTCAATGCATCTTATGCTTATACCTCACAAGAACAACATAATAGCGACATTGAATATTCTATCGACAAGAGTTACAGAGGTGGACTCGGTTATACATATTCTACCAATGCTAAACCTGTCCAACCCTTTGCAAACGCAAAATGGGCATCATCGAAACACTTGCAACTCATCAAAGACATTAATTTCTATTATATGCCTAAGAGTTTCTCGTTCTCAACAGAGATGTTCCGTCAATATCAAGAACAAAAACTAAGAAACAAGAGTTCGGGTGACATTATCATCAGACCTACTTTCGCAAAGAACTGGGACTGGAACCGTACATACGACTTCCGTTATGACATCACAAAAGGTCTGAATTTCACGTATAATGCCAGTGCAAATGCATATATCTACGAACCTGCAGGAAATCCTGAAAGAGAAACTGCAGAATGGAATGCCAATAGAGACACCATCAAAGACGAGATATTCGGCTTAGGTTCTATGTCAAGATTTAACCAAACGTCAAAATTGAGTTATACTATACCTATTAATAAATTACCATATTTAGACTGGGTGACATCCAACGCAAGCTATACAGGTACCTACCGCTGGACAGCATCATCACGCGCTACACAAAATGTGATGGGTAACTTAAATGAAAACGAAGCCTCATTGCAAATCAACGGTAACGCCGACTTCTCCAAACTATATAATAAGGTACCGTATTTCAAAGAACTGACAACACCTAAACGTCAAAGCAACAGAGGAAACAATCGACAAGCCAACAGAGAAGAATCGAAAGAAAATGATACTATCAGCAAGTCGTCAAAGAAAAATTACGGCAAGATTATAGGCGACAATGCTTTGAGATTACTCCTAAGTGTCAAAAAAGCCTCATTCACCTTCTCACAAAGCAGCGGCGTTTCATTACCAGGTTATATGTATGAACCTGATTACTTGGGCATCAACGGTGCTACTGGTGGACCAGGATGGGGATTTATCTTCGGCTTTGACAACAATGCCCTTGATCAGGCAATAGCCAACAATTGGTTAACGACAGACACGACATTTAACCAAGCCTATTCAAGAAGATTTAATGAAACTTACAACTATAAGGTCGTACTTGAACCATTCCAAGACTTGAAAATAGACGTCACAGGTAACAGAAGCTACGTTGAAAATTTCTCGGAATATTTCAGAGCCGATGCCAATGGCGTGTTCAACTTCTACTCTCCGACAAACGGCGGCAACTTCAATATCTCTCACATGATGGTAGCTACATCTTTCAAAAACGGTGACGAACTATTTAATACCATGTTAGATTACAGACAAGACATCGCCAATCGCCTGGCAAATGAAAACCAGGCATGGTTAGGCATGGATTCGCCAACAGTATACGACTCTATAGGAAACGGATATTTCCCATTAGGTTACGGTGCCAACTCGCAAGAAGTGCTCGCATACTCATTCATAGCAGCATATTCCGGTTACGACGCCAATGAGGTAGAATTAAGTCTATTCAGAAAAATCGCCTTACCAAACTGGTCTGTCAACTTCACTGGTCTCACAAAGATTGCAGCTTTGAAGAAGATATTCAAGACTATTAACATCACACACTCCTATAGGTCAAACTACTCCATCTCATCTTGGGCAACAAACCTCAACTATTCTGCTGACAACAATATGCAATTGTATGACAACACCAATTTAAGAGTGCCAGAATTCGACATGGCACAAATAGTCGTTTCAGAACAATATGCTCCATTGGTCGGTATCAAACTTACATTTAATAACAGTCTGTCACCATCATTCGACTTCAAGAAGAGCAGAAGCGTGACAATCAGCTTCACCAACAATCAACTTACTGAGACAGAAGGTCAGGAATTTGTTATCGGATGTGGTTATACATTCAGAGACATTGGACTGTCATTCGGTAACAGCGGCAGTGGCGGTTCTCGTACATCCAACGATTTAACCATGAAACTTGACATTGGATTCAGAAAAGACATAACGGTCTTAAGAAGTATCGACGAAAACTACAGTCAGATTTCTTCAGGACAGAATAAACTAAACATTTATCTCACCGCCGACTACGATTTCAGCAACAGACTCGGCATGCAGGTATTCTTCCGTCACGATATGACAGACCCATTTATCGCCAATTCATTCAAGACAAGCAATACATTTGCAGGCGTGACAATGAGATTTAGTCTGACACAATAAAAATTTTTGAATAAGTAATAATCATACAAATAAAAATTGTATTTTTGGAGCAATAAAAAGTAAACATTATTAACAATTTTAAAATAAAACAAAATGAACATCCCAGCAGAATTAAAGTATTCAAAGGATCATGAATGGATCCGCTTAGAAGGCGAAACAGCTTACGTAGGCATCACAGACTTCGCACAACACGAATTAGGCGACATCGTTTTCGTTGACATCGACACAGTTGATGAAACACTTGAAGCAGACGAAACATTCGGTACAATTGAAGCTGTTAAAACATCATCAGACTTGTTAATGCCAGTAGCAGGTACAGTTATCGAATTCAACGAAGGTCTCGTTGACGCTTACGAAAAAGTTAACAACGACCCTTATGGCGAAGGTTGGATTATCAAAGTTCAAGTTGCTAACCCAGCTGACCTCGATAACTTATTATCAGCAGAAGCATATAAAGAATTAATCGGCTAATATTTTTAGCATTTGGTTTTAAGCGGTCAGCCATCAATATCAAGATTGCTGACCGCTATTTATTAATGCTGACCGCTATTTATTAATAATTTAATATTATACAATGAAACGACTAACAAAGGACTTTTATCCAGGACTTATAACAGCCACTATTATCATGATATTAATGGGAACGCCTGGCAATTGTTTTCCTAACGTCACAAGTTTCTGGGACTGGTTAGGTCCAGACAAGATAGTGCACTTCATTGTATTCGGCACATTAGCATTCTCTATGATATGGGGATACCGAGAAAAAATAATATCACAAAACGCCAATGCCCAAAAGAAATCTTATTTATTGACATTGATGCTGTCGATTTCGTATGGTGCTCTCACAGAAATATTGCAAAAATACATTTTCATCAATAGATATGGCAGCATCTACGACTTCATCGCAGACGCAATAGGTTGTGTTTTAGGAGTTATCATCTTCATTTATTGTTTCAAAAAAAAATTAAAAAAATAAATTATTCACTGAATAATATCTAAGGAATTTTATTAACTTTGTGGCGCAAATAAGTTTTCGAATTATAATTGTAAAAAAAGATAGAAAATGGAAGTAAAAAAATCACCCAAAGCAGATCTTGAAAGCAAGAAATTGACTTTTACGTTGATAGGCTTGGTTGTAACATTATTCGTCATCTGGCGTGTATTTGAATACAAGAGCTACGACAAACAAGTATCAGATTTTGCTCAACAAAAAGTAGAGGTTATTGAAGAAGAATTGGTTGAAATCACAAAACAAGAACAACCAAAAGTTCAACCTCCACAACCAAAACCACAAGTAACAAAAATTGAAGTTGTTGAAGACGACGTCGAAGTAGAAGACGAAATCGACATCAATGCAGAAGTTGACCAAAACGAGGTCATAGAAGAATACGAATTCACACCACCAGAGATTGAAGAAGAAGAAATCGTTGAAGCAGAAATCTTCAAAGTAGTAGAAGAAATGCCAGAATTCCCAGGCGGATCTGCTAAATTGATGGAATACATCCAAAAAAATATTAAATATCCTATGATGGCTCGTGAATCAGACATCCAAGGTAGAGTATTCGTTAACTTCGTTGTTGAACCAGACGGATCAATATCTAACGTAGCTGTTCTCCGTGGTATCGGCGGCGGTTGCGACGAAGAAGCTGTGAGAGTTGTTAACAGCATGCCTAAATGGAAACCTGGTAAACAACGCGGTAGTGCAGTACGTTGTGCTTACACAGTGCCTATCATCTTCAAACTCCAATAGTATAAATTTATACAAGATATTTTAAATCGCTCTGCTCTATGTAGAGCGATTTTTTTGTATATTTGCAAACATGAGCGATAACAACAAGAAGAAATATTCATTACGTTTCGGCAATAAAGATTTGCCTTCTTTCCTACTCACAAAAGAAAATATAAGAAGACTCATTTTCTTTACAACAATATATTCATTGGTGTTTATCAATATATTCCGTCCTTTTAACTCTGACTCCTGGATTCCAGGAATCAATTCATTCAACTATTTCGTATACTCCTCGCTCATGGTATTGGTCGGTTTAATGCTCATATCAATAAGCCGAATCATGATGTATTTCTTCGTTAAAAAAATATCTATAGGTTATCTGGAATATCTTATATGGATATTAGGCGAAATTACAGTACTCGCCGGATTCTATGTCTTCATCGCTCATAAAGTAGGTTTTATCGATAACTTCATTACAGAAAATCCTGAATTTGTCTATTGGGAAGCTATATTCGAAATATTCAGAAGAGCAATAGCCAACACAACTTGGATGCTCCTCATTCCTTATGTGGTTTCTTTCCTTTACCTCTATAACG
The DNA here is from genome assembly GCA_045606705.1 of Bacteroidales bacterium. Lineage (GTDB taxonomy): Bacteria > Bacteroidota > Bacteroidia > Bacteroidales > F082 > Limimorpha. The sequence goes on along the minus strand of JAZUSL010000089.1, from coordinate 17,956 downwards.
AACATCTGATACGCGTCGTTATCAAAGAAAAAGATGAACAAATTGAAAATGAAAGAAGAAAACTCATCGAAAGAGAAAAAGAATTTGAAGAAATGACAACAAAAGACAAAGATGAGAAATTCCTTATTCAATTCAAAGATGAAAGAAACGAACTACGTTTCACATTAGCCTCAGACAAAATAGTATATATCGAATCGTCAGATAACTACTGCATAATTAAATATATCAACAATAACGAAGTGGTCGACTTCCTTTTAAGAAACTCCTTGAAAAGACTCTCTGAAGAATTGAAAGACACCCCTATCCAACGTTGCCATCGTTCTTACATGGTCAACTTCGAACACATAGCTTCACTGAGAAAAGACAATAGCGAGATAAGTCTAGAATTCGACGTAAAAGGAATTAAAGAAGTACCAGTTTCTAAATCGTATAACGACAAAATCATGGAATCGTTTGTTAAATTCTCTAAACAAAATAGTTTCCATCTAGTATGAAGCTACCACAAGTCATAATATTATTCCTTCTTATAGCTTGCAGTAGCGAACTATTCGCTCAACTCAATCATAAACATTTCATCACAAAAGGTCGATTAGGTCTTTCTGAAGAAGACTATCCCGAAGCCATACAAAATTTCAACATAGCTATCATCGCCAAACCAAATGACTTTGAAGCTTACTTTCTTCGCGGTATCGCTAAATATAGTCTGAATGACTTCACCGGCGCCGTCAACGATTTTACAAGAACATTAGACCTGCATCCGCTTTATGTACGCGCCTATCATTACAGAGGCATTTCTAACGACCAACTAGGAAACTACGCCGATGCTAAAAAAGATTATAACATAGCTATAAAACTAGACCCTTACGACCCAGAATTACATATCGCATTGGGATCAACAAAATTACACCTTAACGAATTTGAAGACGCCATCGCCAGCTTCGACACAGCACTAATCATAAACCCAACCAACGCCAACGCTTATATTAACAGAGGTGTGGCAAAAAGATTTCTCAACCAACTTGACGAAGCTGTCGCAGACCTCGACAAAGCTGTATATTACGACTTTTTCAACGTAGAAGCATTGGTAAGAAGAGGTATAATACAGATGGAACGCGAAAAATACAAAGAAGCAATGCTCGACTTCAACAACGCGCTCAAGTTGGATAGCGACAACCCGATAATTTATTTCAACAGAGGAACGGTACATCTTAACATGGGCGACACCGTATCCGCTCTCAAAGACTACGAGCGCGTCAACAACCTCGATGAAAACAACGCGCTGACTTACTTCAACAGAGGAATTATATACGGACAATTGAATGAAAACGACATCGCACTCGCTCTCTTCGACAAAGTGATAGAAATTAATCCTGATAATATTTACGGATATTTCAACAGAGGTATCCTGCACTATAAAATGAACAACCTGGATGATGCAGAAAATGACTTCACTCATGTAATAGAACTATTTCCAGACTTCATAGATGCATGGGTGAACAGATCTGTGATACGTTATGAGAAAGGAGACATCGAAGGAGCCGAATATGACAGATATAAGTCAAAAGAAATTATGAATCTGATAAGCGAAGACGAAAACAATATCGACTCGCTCTACAACGCATACTCCAGCTCAATAGATTATGACAAAATAATAGCCTTCGACTCCGACTTCTCCAGCGGAGATAAAGGCGGAAAACTAGCACAGTTCTCGGCAGTCAACATCAAACCTTTCGGAAACTTTATCGTTAGCGTGACAAAATTTAACGCTAAAGACAAAAAAAACAAGAACAAACGGTATTTCCTAGACGCGACATTAAGCTATATCAATGAAAACAAAGATCTCAATGGTTTGTCACTAGTATATAAGACGGAAGACTTCTTCAGCGAAAACTATCAGTCGCTACTCAACGACTCTATTATACAAACAATAAGCGACAATGATCTTAGAACTTTCCTCAACGGTCTGGCTAACTATGAAATACACAACTATCAACATGCAGAAAATAATTTTAAATCATTGACAAATAACGACATCTACGAGATATATTCAGGAATCAACATCGCTTCTATTCAAAAAGACAAAGCTGAGTTAGTTTTGGCAAATCAGAATTTCAATGAACCAATAGGAATAAGTCAGAAAAAAAATACCGACAAAAAAAGTGTTAAGAAACAAGAGAAACCAGACTATCAGTACGCTCATGAAACACTGACAAAACTTGTAGAAAGAAACAGCAGCAATGCCTTCATATGGTATAACTTAGGAAACGTACATCTACAAATGCAGGAATTTCATAAAGCCATTGACGATTACAGTGAAGCAATAAGATATGAAAACAACTTGGCAGAAGCATATTACAACAGAGGATTGACGCTTCTTTTCTTAGGCGAGAAAGACATGGCAATAAATGACTTAAGCAAAGCCGGAGAATTAGGCATAAAAGAATCTTATGCTGTAATAAAGAGATTTATTAACAATTAAAACTTAAGGGATATTCAATTATGAAAAAGAAAAAACTTATTATCGTGATTTTGATAATCATAGCCTTATGCTTAGTCGCATTATTTTTATGGAAGAAATCTCAACCTAAAGAATACCAACCAGAGAGAATTGAACCTGAAGTGTTTGAAGACCAAGTTTACGACACTGACTTAATCATCGGTTTATGGCAAGCCGGCTCATTGTTTTACAGATTCAACGAAGACTACACAGGAGTAACATGGGACAGCGCCGACGATGTAACAGAACTGGAAGGAAGCAAATTGACATGGGAAGTCAACAAATCGAGATTCATACATTATCACCATATGGAAGTCAATGATGCCATAATACCTAAAGCATACAACATCATCAAGTTGGATCTGATGAATATGGAAATAAAAGACGACTATGACGTCAAGACTGCATTTATCAAAGTGGAGTGACCACGAACTAATTCTCAGTTCATAACATCTTTATGATCTTAGGCATCTTATCTTTAAACTGCGGCATCGTCATACCTATTGACGCATTGATATATGTCGGATCGCAGACGTAATATTTCTTGCCACGATACGAGAACATATCGCCAGTAACATCAGTGTCATCACCGAAACATACTGCTGTAGCGAGATGACCTTCATATTGCAATCCTATAACTTTTGCATCAGTGTAAGACATTACCAACCAGGCAAACAACGCCGAACGATCCTCACAGTCGCTGTATGGATAAGCGATAACCTCTTCAGGATAGAAATATTTCTCATAACCGAATTGCTGTTCATCGGTTTTATATTCAAAGGCAGTTTGCACGAAGTTCAGCATTATATCGATAAACTGAACAGGAGAATATTGCTGTTTTATTTCATTAAGTTTCGCATTGAAGATCTGCTGAGCCTCGATGGAAATCGGCGATGCGAAATAAATCGGGAATATAGTCATCGGTACATCGTTGAGATATGCAATATGCGCGCTGTTGTATGGAAGTTCAATCTTAGTGTCAATCTTAGCGAACTCCAATTCTCTTTTCAGATCACAACTTCCCATATTCAAGGTGTTATTAAAATCAAGACCTATCTGTTTCATATCCTTATCCTGTTCAGAGAAGTCGTATGTGTATATACTTTCCTGAGCGTTACCTCCACCATAAACGAGATAATATTTCAACTGTTTCCCATCAGATTCATCTAAACTGAAAAAGGTGTAAGAATAAACCTCCTTGTTGTTGTCGATAGCAGCCAAAAGCACCAACTTATTCGACGATTTGCCGCGTGCCACCCTAACTTTGAAATCGCCTTCATTTCTCAACATATAGAAATTAAAAAGAACTCTGCTGTCGACATCTTCAATGATATTTTCCGACAGATCCCGCAAGATGCAGAAGTAACCCCACTCATTAAGTCCCATTGATTTTACATAACTGTCGATCTGCTGCCATAATGAAGCCGACTCGTCTCTATGTTTTGCAATCTCCTTGAAATAGTCTGAGACATCCGATTCCTTTGTTCCGTTAACCTTTACTCGTAATTTTTCATCGACTTTGAAATAGAGTTTCTTTCCATAAAAGTTAATCGTAACATCTTGTCCTGTAACGACTCCCATTTTCAACAAGGAGGCAAAATCTTCCTTTACGACAACATCCTTCACTCCATTATCTGTCACTATCTTCCTTACCACATAATTATCGGTACGTGGAGTGTAATCACCTCCTGGACCGTCGTTTACACTTTCTATATTAGCAACTTGCGGTAAGTTATCAGATTTAGTATAACCAACATCATTTGAATTGACATCAATAACAGAAGACTCTTCCGCTTGCGGGATAACGTCTAGTTTTGGCAACGACATCGACAATTCCTGAGTCTTAAAATCCTCGAAAAGTTTCCATTCTTTGGAGATAAAATCCGCGAACTCAGCATTAGCCTTCGCCTTGAAATCGTTATATTCTTCACCAAGTTTCTGCGTTTGGGTATTATTATCATTCTGAAACTCAGCCTGTTCTTTTTTTAAAGATTCCAGATATTTCTGATATTCATCATCTTGAGCATACGACAAAACAACGAATAACGACATCATCAACAAAAGATTAATTCTTTTCATATTATTAAATTACCATTGCTATATTTCCACATTATTCAAAATTCCGGTCAAGGCGGCGATAGCGATACCATAATTCGTGATAGGTATATTCTGCATCTTTGCCTGACGAACTCTTGACAACACATGACGACGAGTGAACATACAAGCGCCACAATGTATTATAAGATCATATTTACTTAAATCTTCCGGGAAGTCATTACCTGAGACTATATCTATCTGTAGTTTTTCACCGAATTTCTTACGCAACATTTTTGGCAGTTTCACTCTTCCGATATCTTCATTCTGAGGTATATGAGAACAAGCCTCAGCTATGAGAACCTTTCCATCATTAGGCAACGCCATCAATGCGTCGGCACCTTCACGGAAACTATCGATGTCACCTTTGTGACGCGCCATCAACACTGAAAAAGAGGTAAGTTTTGTTTCTTTTGGTGTAAGAACCTTAACCTGTGCGAAGACCTGTGAATCCGTTATTATAAGTGACGGAGGAGTTTTGAGATTATCCAACATCTGCGGAAGTTCTTCCGGAGCGCAACATAAGGCGAGCGCATGCTTGTCGAGAAGATTACGCAACGTGACTACCTGCGGCTGTATCAATCTACCTTTAGGAGCCTGTGCATCTTGCGGCATGACAAGAACAACCACATCGCCTGACTTTACCAAAGTATGAGTTATATCATCTAGGTTGTCGTCTTTTTTATATAATACAGCCATCTTCTCCAGAAGTTGGTCGAGTCCCCTACCCTCTTTGGCAGAAACGCAGCACAACTCCTGCTTAAAAACCTCTTGCCATAACTTAAGGTTTTCGTTGTCATCACAATCACATTTCGTCATCACGAAAATAACAGGGATATCCGCATTCTTAAATAATTCGTTCCATTCCAATTCATACGTCGTATCATCGGGTGTTCCACTAACCAGAACCAGAGCCATGTCTATCTGTTTTGCTGCACGCTTGGTTCGTTCGTTACGCATGCCGCCGAGTTCTCCAACATCGTCGAAACCGGCAGTGTCACCAATAACAGCAGCACCAATACCAGGCAACTCTATATTTTTCCATACCGTATCTGTAGTAGTACCAGCCACATCAGAGACTATTGAGACGTCTTGTCCAGTCAATGCATTCAATAACGTTGACTTACCGACATTACGTCTGCCAAAAATTCCTATATGATATCTGTTTGATCGTTGTGTATCTTTCATTTTTTACTATGAACTATGACTATGAACTATGACTATGACTATGAACTATGCTACAAAGATAGATAAAAAAGATAAATGTTCAACAAAAAAAGGGCGCATAATCACGCCCCTAAAAATTGTTAATTGTCAACTGTTAATTGTTAATTCTTACAACGTTTTCCTCCGTGGTTGAAGCTTTGCTTAGGATGGTTATTCCTATTCACTTCAACACGCGACTGTGTCGGATAACTTAGCTTGTCTAATTCCGTCACTGCCATCCTGATGTCAGTAAGTAACATATCTGCCATGTCACGACTGAATCCCTGACGGCATACGATTCTCATGACAACACATTGCTCAAGATTTTTAGGCAAGGTATAAGCAGGGACCATCCATCCGTTCTGTTGCAACTTATATTGCAAATCATACAATGTCCAGTTTGCGACTTTATCATATTTTGGATTCAACGACCAGATGAAAAGAGGATTTTCCACCTCAGTGCTATAGTTCTTGAATTGTGGCATCTTGCCAATCTCTTCATGAAGATATTCCGCTATCTCCATTGAATTATGCTGTATTGCCTTGTAACCTTGGAATCCTAATCTGATGAATTGATAATACTGACCAAGAACTTGCGCAGCAGGACGTGAGAAGTTGAGACCTACTTGCGTGATGTCGGCACCAAGATAGTTGACGCTGAACGACATCTCAGAAGGAAGATATTCTTTATCGCGCCAGATAGTCCATCCTAAACCAGGATATACAAGTCCGTATTTGTGTCCTGAAGTACTAATGGACAGCACATTGTCGAGACGGAAATCCCATTTGACGTGAGGCTTCAAGAATGGTAAGATGAAACCGCCCGATGCTGCGTCGACGTGGATACATAGTTGGTTGCCCGTCGCCTTGTTGAATTTTGTCACTTCTTTGTCGAGAGCTTCGATGTCGTCGTTCATACCAGTCCAAGTACAACCAGCTATCGGAACGATGCAGATAGTGTTTTCGTCGCACATTGCGATAGCACTCTTAGGGTCGAGTGTCGGATTCTCTGTTGTGAGCGGAACGGTACGCATCTCAATCTGCCATAACTGAGCGAATTTCTCCCAAACGACTTGATAACCTGTCGACACCACGAAGTTAGGTTTGTCGTAAGGTTTACCTTGTTCCATTCTTCTCTTGCGCCAACGCATCCATGCTGAGACACCGCCGAGCATACATGCTTCCGAAGATCCAATGCCGAGTGCGCCTGTCTTCCATTTATTGGTTTCAGGAGTATTCCATAAATTAGCTATGATGTTGATACATTTCTGCCCCATCACCGCGATACGTGGATATTCAGTCTCATCGATATAATTAATACTAATCGCATCGTTCATAAGTTTGGTAGCATATTCGTCCATATAGGTCGTAACGAAGGTAGCAAGGTTGAGTCGAGGTTGAGTTTGAGGATAAGTCTCATCCTTAACCATCTGATAAGCAATCTGTGGAGTTGTAGGTCCTTCCGGGATTCTATCAACCGGAGAAGGATTAATCATGACATCTGAACCGAAGACATCGCTCTTGGCGTCTCCATGTCGAAAATTGAAATCTTTCATAATGTTTTTTTATTTTAAATATTGACTTAAAAACAGAATGAAAGAATTAATGTTTGTTAAGAAATGTTAAATCTCAAACTTACGTCCTAAAATCAATGCTTGGTTATCCTCAAAATGTCCTGCAGGGAAATTGAATGTCACCGGAATGTTCTTATCCGCCACTTTCTCAAGAATGATATCCTCAGCACTCATGCCAAAAGGAACGGCGTTGTCGTGCATACCAGTCATTCCGCCAACAACCAACCCTTTGATATTATCCAAAACGCCAGCACGCTCAAATGCCATCATCATCCTATCAATATGATATAGATATTCGTCTAAGTCTTCTATAAACAATATCTTATCTTTTGTATCCGGGAAAATGTCAGAACCAAGCAAACTGTAAAGCACAGATAAATTACCACCAACGATAATACCTTCCGCATCACCTTTTATATTCTGAGGTGAGTCCTGATAATCATAAGTTATTTCTTTTCCTATCAAAGCATCGAAGAGAGTGTCGAGAGATTTTTTTGTATTGCTCGGGAAATTTATAGGCATGGTTGCATGGAGACTTTCAACACCAAGGCTATGTAACTTGCAATGCAGTACAGTCACATCACTGTAACCGACTATCCATTTAGGATTCTGCATAAATTTATCGAAGTTAAGTCTGTCGATGATACGCACCGTACCATAACCGCCTCTCACGCATAATATCGCATCAATATCAGAAGCATCGAGATAATATTGCATTACGGAAGCACGTTCCTCATCATTGCCCGCAAACTGATTATGAGTCTGAAAAAGACGCTCATCATATATGGGAATGAATCCTCTTTCCTTGATATAATCTATCGCGAAAGAAATCTCTTCGTATGAAATCTTCCTTGCAGGAGCCACTAGAGCGACTTTAGAACCTGCCGACAACGACCTTGGTGTTATCATGATTACAACCTCCAAAATACTGCCAACTGCAATACATCGTTATACATTCCATAATAAGGCAACAGACGCTGAACGTAGTTGACATTACCGTTGTTATAAGGACTCTTCCCGACATTGCAATTAGATGTCATATCATTAATTGTTCTTAATCCAATCTCTATATTTTCCGCCACGCTCACTCTCACTCCGAGAACAGTATTGACTACAAATCTGTTCCAAGGATTACTTGCTGGAACGGTAATGCCTTGAATCTCTTGACGTGCATTGATTAACACATCCAAACTTAATCCGAATTCAAACTTCAGCCATTTAAGATTTACATCATTAATATTGACCTTATTGAGATTATAACCAAAAACTATCGGCAAGTCAATATAATTAAGCTGTATCAGAAAAGGGTCAAAAACCGGATAGTTTTCAAAATCAGCAGAGCGGGAACCTTTTTGTATATATTTCAGTTCCATCTGGACATCAAAATCTTTAGAGAGGTTTAAACCAGCGAAAGCGCCTCCAACAACGCCAACTTTATGATAGCCGCCACGGTTGTCGCCAGCTATTTGCGACGTTGTTCCTCCTAAGATAAGTCCGCCGAAAAATTCTTGCGATAATGCTGTAGTGACGAATGCCAACGTCAATAATGTTAAAAGTATTAGTCTTTTCATAAATTATTATTTTTCTCTGTTAATACAAAATTCGACCAGATTCTTTAATGAAGTGAGTGCTTCTGAATCCTTGATTTCATCTAGTTGCGACATCGATTCGTTCACAAAATCATTCATTTTCTGTTCGGCATAGTCGAGACAATTATTTTCTTTGACCTTATCAATCACATACATACGAGCCTCGACTTCTTCGCTATGATATTTTATTTTTCTTATGATGTTTCTTCTTTCCGACTTGTCAACATTTTTTAAGAGATGAATCAAAGGAAGCGTCATCTTATGTTCTTGAATGTCGTTACCTGCAGGTTTACCTGTCTTGTTATTAATCTGATAATCGAAGATATCGTCTTTTATTTGGAAAGCTATTCCCGCTGAAGTTCCGAAACGTTTCATTTTCTCCACCTGACTCTCTGTCGCATTTACCGACAAAGCACCGACCACACAACATGATGAAATTAGTGAAGCCGTCTTTCTTTTAATGATGTCATAATAATCGTCTTCTGTTATGTCCATACGGCGCGCCTTCTCCATCTGGTAAATCTCGCCCTCGCTCATCGCCTTGACAGTCTCGGATATAGTGTTCAACATCTGATAATCTTTATTCTCCAATGCCAACAACATTCCTTTTGAAAGAAGATAATCGCCTACTAGAACCGAGATCTTATTTTTCCATAAAGCATTAAGAGAAAACAACCCGCGACGTTTGTCTGAATCGTCAACCACATCATCATGGACCAAGGTAGCAGTGTGCAGCAACTCTATGAAAGCCGCTGCTCTGTATGTGTTTTCATTTATCTCGCCATGACATTTCGCCGACAGCAACACGAAGAGAGGTCTTATCTGCTTACCTTTTTGTTTAAGCACATATTTCAAAATCTTGTTAAGCAAAGGCGTCGAAGACTTAAGACTATCTTCCAGAAACACATTAAACTGTTTCAGTTCAGACTCTATTGTTTTCTTTATGTCATTGAGAGATGTCATTGAGATTTATTTTTACAAAGATAAGAAGAATTCGCAATATAAAGGCAGGATTTAGTGAAATAATGCAATCTGTTGGAGAAATGAACGATAGGTCACGAAATTCCATGTATGTAACATGGCTGCGAATAGCCGTATATGGAGGTGTTAGGAATAGGATACGCTACTAATCCGTTGCCTTTTTATATGACCAAAACGGTATGATACATACATCCGAAACTGCCTCAAAGGGGCATGCGTTTTCTTATCATTGCGGATGCAAATGCAAGCATTTTTCGCCTAAGAAAAAAATATAGGCCTGTATTTAGTCCTGCGGAATCTTATACCATATTCCGCCATATAATTCATGTTTTCCATCTGCTCATGCTAATTTAATTTTGTAATGAAAGTGAAAAGTCATGAAACAGTTTGATGTAAAGGTGTCGTTCTACCTCAAAAAGAGCGAAGCTGATGAAAAAGGCCGCTGTCCCGTAATGGCAAGACTTACGGCAGGCAGATATTCCGTGACGGCGTTCAGTCTGAAGATGTACGTTCCAAAAACGATGTGGAATTCCGGACGCGCTACAGGCAGGAGCGTGGCGGCATGCGAGATAAACCGTAGGCTGGACGAGATACGTGCGGCTGCTCTGTCTGTCTTCAGGGAACAGACCGCCATACACGATGTCGTAACAGCCCACGATGTCAAGCATATCCTTCTGGGAATGGCGTCTGGTCAGGAGACGTTGATGTCTTACTTCCGCAATTTCATAGACAAGTTCGAGAAACGTGTCGGCGTGAACCGAATGGCAAGCACCCTCAAGTCCTACAGGCTGGCGTACAGACATGTGGAGAAATTCCTCAACGAGAAGCACAGGCTGACGGACATACCTTTTACCGCCCTGGACCGTTCCTTCATCGACAGCTTCGACCTTCATCTGCGAACAGACTGCCGTCTCAGTCTCGGCACAATAAAGCAGCTGACCACCAACTTCAGGACGATCATAGGAGAAGCCATCGCTGACGGTATCCTTACCTCCAATCCGTTCTGGGGATACGAGGCGGAACGGCCCAAACGTGAACCGAAGCATCTCACCGCCGAGGAACTGGAACTGATAATGACGACTCCCCTGCATAATGCGAGACTCTATCACGTCAGGGATCTGTTCCTGTTTTCATGTTATACGGGAATCCCATACTGCGATATGTGCCTGTTGCGCAAGGACAACCTTGTGACGGATGAGAACGGTACCCGGTGGATAAGGATGACCCGGAAGAAAACAGGCATTGACTATGAGATCCCACTGCTGGACACACCCGTATATATCATCGAGAAATACCGTGACATCGAACCTGACGGCAGACTGCTCCCCATGTACAGCAATACGGAGATGAACCGTCAGCTTAAGGTCATAGCCATGAAGTGTGGGATAGAACGCAGGATAGTGTTCCATATAGGACGGCACACGTACGCCACGGAAATCACGCTCTCGCACGGGGTGCCGCTCGAGACGGTAAGCAGGATGCTCGGTCACACCGAGATCTCGACAACGCGGATTTATGCCCATGTCACAGACAGGAAGGTTGATGAGGATATGAAACGATTGAAGGAAGTCACGGCTGGACGGAAAATCAACATCTATGAAGAAGGGGTGGATACGCATGTTCAATGATAAAACAATGCGACAGATCACAGACGGCTGGTCACATTATCGGTCTGTTGGTCACGACAGGCCACCGGACCTGCCATGAGCCCGCATAAAACATACCGTCAGGCAGGCCAATTCGACGGAGGAGAATTCATGTTCAAGCGAACATAGCAAGTTGTGTTTTGAGGCACCCGAAAGAATCCGGGCACTCAAAACAACTTGCCGCTCGCCTGAAGGCTCGGGATGCGATTCACTCCGAAGTCGTGAATCTTGAAGATGGAAACATGCAACTGACAAAACATAAATTTATGAGAAATAACGAAAAGAAAAAGAGTGAAAAGAAATCTCAAAACTGATAGTCCGATTTGTGCGCTGTTTTAAATTTCATATTAGTTCAACTCTTTAGGTGTTATTATATACTTCTTTACATATATTCCATTCTCCACTAATTGCAGTTTAGATGTACCGAGATTTATTTTATCTATATTCAGCATATCGAACCAATAATGCCCTGCTTTTTCAGTCATATATAGGAACACCCTTTCTACTCGCTGATTTTTTTATTACTGTCCGATAAATTTTTTATCCTCTTAAAAAAATTATCGGACAGTAATAATAGTTTGTTCAATAATCCAGAAAAAGACTGGGAAGACATGATGATTTTAGACGAAAATTCACCGCCACAATTAACGCTTTTCTGAAAACAGGGGCTTGTAATTTAAAAAATGAAGTCTCAACCGCTTAAATCCAGCGATTGAGACCACTTTTTATATCCTTCTCAATTTTTATCGGACAGTAATAGATATTTTTATATTTTCAAGCAGTGTTTGCACCACATCAGCACGTAATGAAGTTAATTGCTCCATTATATAGTATAAGTCGATATAATTATATTGTTCAGGAGAAGATACCAATACATCAACTCCATTAGCCTTTACTATACTTGTTTGTGGTACATTAACCATTTTTGTGCTAAACGCTTTGATAGTCTTGTCAAAGTTTTCTCTCGACATCCATTTTGGTATCTTGGATTTATGATAAGCCATCATAAGCAAAGGCTTAGAATATTCTCGCTATAAATATAATGAGGGCAACACAATGCAAAATTGCCTGCCCTTTTCTTATTGGTATAATTTGGTATAATTGCCTATGATAGTGGTATTTTTTTGTGACTATCCGATTATATAACAAAAACAACAACTCTGACAAAAACATATTCTTCAAAGTTATTATATTTGATCAAAATCAGTCTGTTAAGAAACCGAAACTATCAGTTACCATTACGATTTCGGATTTTAATTGCAAAATATAAGTATAATTCAATAAATACAGATTATAAATGCAATATTTACAGAAAGCATGATTATAATTCCTGATAATTAAAACACAATAGTCATCAAACGATAACATGTATTATTCACAATCCATATTCATAGTTATTAAGTCCTTAACAATGGTATCGGCATTTTTTCGAGCTTCAGCAAATAATATGTATACAATCGAGATTCCAACCACCAATGAGCCAATTATTATTAAAATGGTATTCTTACAAAAAAAGTCACAAACAGAACAAGCATTACAAATTCTTGCTATTATTATCAATCCCCAACTAAGCAATACATTACTGGCAAGTCCTTCATAAACAGCTGTCATAACCCATAACCTGTTATAATGTTCATAACCTTTCAAGTCTTTACCATTTCTAAGATTAGCCCAATATTGGCAAAATAATTTATCTATTTCTTTCTCCTCATATTTTTTGCATATTCCATATTCTTCAAACAACGAATATTTTCTGTCTTTTTGTTTAAACATATCCTGTCGTATAAATCTACCTAATGCAAACATTATAAGCCCTAAAATGTATATGACAATAAGAGACTTCCACCAATTAAGGTCATCTTCTAATGGTGTAAAATAATTATTTTCATTAAGTGACATAAATATGTATATCTGAATGAATGCGACTGCTCCTGAGATAAAATATGAGAAGTCGAAAATGCAAAATACATCCGCTATCTTGCCAAAAATCTTATTAAATATTATTTGCATAAATTATAGTTCTTATGTATTAATAACCAATTATCTAAACATCGTATGATTCATCTGATGAGAATCTATATATCAAAGCATTTTTATTGAGTTTTTCAATTACTTCCAATGCTTTGTTCCTGCTTATTTGATGAACATATATGAGATTACAATAAATATTGACATATTCATTGTAAATGTTTGTAGCGAAAATACCAGCATCATCGGTGCCCACAACGATAGGAGGTATCGGCTTATTCTCACTTTCCCATCTAACCCAATTCCACAGATGGTAAGAATCATAAGTATGATGATGTCCTATTCTCACATTACTCGTAGGAAGTGTCTCTATAACAATGTCTTTTTCATGTAAAAACTTTAATACCAATAATTGTAAAGATTCCAATTCTGTTTCATTGAAAAATTCCGTCACATTTACTTTTATTATCTTATTGTATTTAGATCTATAATTGGGACAATGATATCGATGAAGCAGTTCTATTCTTTCATCCATCTGCTCGTTCTTATTATCTTTATCACAACCACAAGAATTATCAGAATTGAGTTGCAATACCATAGCCACATCGCACCATTCATCATTGTCATATACTGGCAGACATTTCGCATTTTCTTTTGTTCCAGCAAATACATGTAACGGACATAAACGCCTCAGTTTCCACACTTCACTTATCAATTCAACGGAACATGAATGCTTGTAAATGTTATAATATAATTCATGTATCTTTATAGCCAGCTCGTTGATTTTCTGTTTTAACGTTTCTTCCCTATCTTCAACGATGAGATTATATGCAAACACCAAATCATCAAGATATTCACCCTGTCGCATAAAAATTGTTTCTCCAATATTATCTATCCAAGTCTTTGGAGATAAGCCTGCTGCTGTAGCATGTCCAATACGATCGCCATAGCTGAGATTTAAGAAATCTACAGCCTCGTAAATCCTTCTTAATCCGCCAATCAGATGAAAGAAATCTTCTCCCGCATGATAAGTAAAATGACGGAATCCTTTTCTTTTAAGATAACGATATGTAGGAGCAAACACTTCAGGCGAAGCATCAAACTCACTTGCTGCTGCATCTATACCTACAACATGTTTAACTCCAGGCGAATTGTGTTCTTTCATCAATGAAAGTATGTACGCTCTTTTCCATATATCTTTACGCAGATTCTCATGTCTGATTATGGTAGTACCATCATCTTTTCTTTTTATAAAATGTGCTATCAGTTTTAGCTCAGGTATCTTTATTGGAATCTGTTTAGAATCCTGACATAAAAAATCACTATCCTTGCAACATTTGCTCAAATCACATTTATCATCTAACAGACATTTAGTGTTCTTGCAACAACAATTCTTATTTTGTTCATTACATAATAAACATTTGATATCATCCCAGCATTTTTTCCATCCATCTTCAATATTGGTTATTATCTTCCTATTTTCGGTTTCAGATTGTTTCGGAGAGAAACGACCTTCCACAAATGCGATATTACAACCTTTATTACCTTGCAATTGCAAGAATCGTGTCTTATAGTCAGTATCCTCACAACCATAACGAATATCATTTACGGTATGTTTCTGAAATTCTTCAAAGCCAAAATCATGTTTTTGTTGTACAAGTAGCCTGTTGAACAAGCCAAGGATAAGCAAATAGAAGTGAAATGCTACCGCCACATTATCTTTAGGATGATCAATCAGATAACTAAACACTAATAAATACATTAGCCCTTCTATGTTTAAAGGAGTACCTATATTGTATCCATTATCGGCAAGATATGTGACGAATGGATTGTCTATACCATCATTAAGTTTATAATAACCATTAACAAATAATGATATTAAATCAGACAGACTATCATCAACATTAAAAACATCTTTTTCCTTTTCAGAATCATTATATATATTATTGGTCTGGAGTATAACATCGAACAGATATTGTCGTATTCTTCTTGCTGTCAATAACAATTGTTCCAATTTCATTGCGTCCATCGGGGCGAAGTCTTGTTCCATCTGTTCAAGAGCAAGACTATTTTGTTTTACCGATTCATTATATAATTTCTTAACTTTTTGAGGATGAAGCAATAACTCTTGCCAAACAATATCGGCTTCTGTAGAGCCGTTCAGATGTATATGCAAGTCGTGGAAACCATTATATTTATCAACTATATGTTTTATTTCAGGGATATATGGATATGGCAATGCTGTGAATCTTACATTAGGCAGAATATATCTTTTGCAATATTCTCTTATTTCTTCAAAAGAAGAATTTACACATAATGGTTTTTTAGTTTGCAAAAGAGCCATTTGCAGGATTAATGGAGGCATGCAGGTTATAAGTTCCTGCCACGAACCTTGCATTTCCTGTTTTACATAAATGCGGTTGTTGTTTATCTCCAGATGCTCATCGGCAAGATTATACAGACCTTTGGTAAGTAATTTAGGTATGGTATCTATTCCTTCGTCACCTACAAAGAACTCCTGATTAAGTCTGTAATAATGATCCGGAACGTTTTTATCTTCATCCCGCAAAAGCAACAGCAACCGCCGTTCTATATCTTTGAACGACGGTGCTTTACAGCCCAGATATTCGTTAAGCGAGATACTATCTGCAAGCAAGTTCCTTATGATGGAGTTTGTAATCATTTATTACCAATAACTTTATCAATTACCTCATCCCATGTTTTACAACCTTCACAATATTCTTGTAATTTTCTGATATTCTTTTCTGTCAATACAGATTCTTTGAATATAGTTTTAAGTTTATCTTTTATTGTTTTATAATCATCATTTAGGAACAGTTTTGGTGTGTCATAAATAGGTTTTATTAGGTTCACAGTTTTTCTAATTCCTGTACCTTTTGCTAACGTAAAAGTATTCAGTTCCTTATTTATTGATGCGTTCTTCTTTTTTGAGCCCCAAATACTAACTAGTTTAATTATTTCATATATAGAGTTATTTCTAAACCATTCATTATTTATTGTTATACTATCGCTATCTTTTCCTCCACTTTCTTCCTTTGATTTATAAATTGAATCTATACTAAATTTATTTAAATTCTGCCACAAATCATTTAATTCACATTGTATCTCTTGGCTTTCAGATCCTGGATTCAAATACAACAAAAATAATGGACAAGACAGCATCCATCGTGAAAATTTTAAATTAGCCGTTTCTTTAGGAAAATGATTAACTTTCTTCAAATTATTAATAAAGATATCATTCTTTTCAGAGGGATTATTGTTTGACAAGTTAAAATTCTCCGCATTTTCTTTTACGTCCTCAACAAGGACTGAATTCATAATAATAGTAATTCGCTTATGTACTGCGTCACCAAGATAAATATTCTTATTTGAAGATTCCTTATCATCTAAATTTCTCATCGCGTAGAATGCACGTGTAGCGATTTTACCAATTAAATGAGGAGGTACACATTCTGGATATTCTTTCATCCATATATATAATATTTTTGCAAGCTCCTTGCCACTGTCGTCTTGCTCTTCATCAATGTCATTAAATACAGGGTCTCTATCTGTGAAATCCGTTGTTTTTTCAAAAGCCGGCATAACATTATCTTTTACCTGTGATAGCTCTTTCAGTAAAACGTGTATTTCATCTATTATTTCCTTATCTGTATATTCATTGTTTTTATTGTTTGTAATAACATTGTACCGCTTAAGCAATTCTACAATTGTCCCTAATAATGTATAAAACGAGTACATTACAATAGATTGTTGTTTGTGACCAAATGATGCTATTGACATAGGAAAAAATGCTAATTGCTTACTCATTAAAGACTTATTGGCTAAAATTTGATCGATTCTATCTTTTGTTGTTTTTTTTGATTTGTTCGCTTTCTTAGCTAATCCTCTAAGAATTATAGTCCCTCCCCATGGGGCTATGATTTCAGAGCCCCTATTATAATTTAATGTCGCTCTTATATATGTTGATAAATAACTACATATATCCCTATATACTTTGTTCTGCCCAATAAATGAATATTCCGCTAAATCTTCAATTGTAGGAACTATGGTCGACTCTTTTTTCAATTCACTGCGATAAGGCATTATTGTAAGTAGATTCTTAATTGTTGCAATGGTTATCCAGTATTCGAAAAACATCGACGGATTATTCTTTGAATGAGCGACAAACATAGTAAATAAAGAGAAAAGTACAGCATTATAATTAACCGAACCAGACGTTGGTAATAGTTGATATGTTTTGTTGAAAAGTTTTTTCTGCATTAAAAATTCATGGGCTAAATAACAAAAATCTTTAGGTTGTGATTTCGCTAATTCCACATCCACTCCTGATTCATACATATCACTGACAAAAGCATCTGTAATGTTTAGTATATCAAGATT
>JAZUSL010000088.1:0-43641 GCA_045606705.1 Bacteroidales bacterium | reverse complement strand
TTTTCTGTTGAAATCCAATGGAAAAGCCTTGTTTTTTATAAAAAAAATATACAGAATAAGGTGTTGATTCGCAAAACGTACTCTTATATCAATTTTGTCTCGATACATAAAAAGAGGCCGTCTAAACTTGTTAGACAGCCTCAAACGAAATAACCGTCCAAGCGAAATTGTCGTTATTCAGATGATAAATCTTACTTCTTACCTGCCCGTTCGGATTTGCAATCCGAATGTCCGAACGCTCTTACTTCTTACCTCCTAACAGTATTTCCAATTCTAACTACCTGCCAGATTCTTTTCTCAATTCACTCAACGTCTTGCCATTGTAACTAAAGTATTTAGGTCCTTGGTAAGCTCCTGAAGTATTTTGTTTATCTTCTGGCAAAAACTCACGAGTGAAAGCAGATAGTGACCAAAGGCGACATAGAATTAATAAGGTCTCTTATTTTCCAGTATGCGTCTACGATTCGAATTATACTTTGAATTGACAAAACTACGTTCTGGTTCAAAACAACCAGTCCTAACATCAGCCAAGTCGATGATTGTATGGAATAAATCGTCAATCATATATGGTGTATGCAAATCTCTTTCAAGGAAGTTTCCACTTTTTTTAAGATAATTAATCTGAGATTGCGAGAACCAGAAGATAAAAGGGATCTCTACATTAGAATGCGGGATGTCTCCGGAATAGTCATGTCCGAAATAATTCCCCTCATCATAAACATTTTCACCATGATCGGATAAATATAAGGCAGAGATCCTGACATCAGGATGATTCATCCCATATTCCTTTAATCCACCAAATATACTATCAATAATATAATCATTGTATAGAATAGAGTTGTCATAACTGTCAATTATGTTTGCTTTACTATCTGAGGCACTATTAAATTTATTAAAATTAGAAGGATAACGTTTGTTATATTGAGTATGACTACCCATCATATGAATAAAGACGAGCTTATTTTTCGCATCGTCTTTCAATGAATTCTCTAAAGGCTGGATTAAATTTTCATCGTATGACGCCATCTGAGTGTTTTCCATCGAAGAACTTGCCATTAGATTTACAAATATCTTACTGTCAGCATTTTGGGCAAGACTTGTTACGCCGTTATCCCATAAACCTACAGGTGATTGATTTGAAATCCAATATGTCTTATATGAAGTTGAATGAAATACATCAAAAACATGAATACAACTATCCACCGGTCTAACTCTTTCAGAATTATTCTCGGTAAGAATATTCATTATGGATTGTAAAGTACTGGAATTATGACTAATAACGTTATCGAAAATCTTAATATCGTTTCTATCAGATAGACATGGTGATGTTTCTCGATGATATCCGTATAATGACATGTGATTTCTGTTGCATGACTCTCCAATAATCACGACAACCAATGTCGAGTCATTCGTGTAGATTTCAGCATCTATATCATACAGATTCCTCGTTCTTAATGATTTGTATGACTTTGATTCGTTAACGAATGATATGACAGCTCGTTCCACATCTGGGACGGCAAGACGCACGAATCTGTTGTGGATAATATTGTCGGCAAAAAACACTATTATAAAAGTCCACAATGCCGACCATAGCAACAGATTCCTTCTCGGTTTTAGGGAAAGATTGGGGATATATTTTAAAACAATAACAAATAATACAATATACGGAATTATAAGCAGAAGCATCGGTGTCATTTTTACGGTCATAAATTCAGATGCCTCGTTGAAATTTGTGTTCATAAATACAAAGATTGATGACGCATTCAACGGACATTTAAGAATTATCCAATGAAACAGATTTATCAATCCGTCAAGAAATAACATTGAAGTCGCAATGACATATAGATATTTCTTTCTGAAAATGACATAAGGTGTAATGAGGAATATTGTCCATGTCATCATGATCACAATAATTCGTGGAACAAACACATCAAAGTTCAGACACGCAGCAACAATCTGAACATACATTACCATAATAAAGACCCATACTATTCTGACACTTTCTGATAATTTATTATTCATTAGCTCTTAATCCATGAAAAATTAAACATATAGCTCTTCCTATAATGCAAAAATAATTATTTTATCAACATCAAACATAATTTAAAAATCAAAAAAATCGCGCGATTGAGGAGGTCATGCGATTTTGTTTTGGGTATTGACGGATTGCAAATCCGTCCAAGCGAAAAAATATTTTCCGTCCAAGCGAAATATTTGCAATGCGACAACATATCTTTCCATTCACTATATCTTTATGGTTGTACAATAACATTTATTAGCCCATTCTGCCCACAATAATTCTGCGCTGAACTATAAATGTAATCTTCCGGTCTATCCACTATTTCCTGTTTTACGGGATTCATGTGTATATAGTTGAGCTTTTCTTTATAAAATTCGTAGGAATAAATGGTTTCTATATAACTTCCGTCTTGCCAGAACTTGTAGTTTTTTATTTTCGAATCGTTGACTCCTCGAAACCAGAAGCGATTCAGCAACCACTCTTTACGGCTTTCTGTTGGGTTATCTTGTATGGCTTTTACTATGGCTTTGCTGGTAAACTTCTTGAAATCGCGAAGCACGTCACTAATTGTATTAGTTGATTGGTTAGAATCTATACCCACAATCATGTGTAGATGGTTTGTCATCAGTACCCAAGCATATATTTCAAGTCCTTTTTGTGCCTGACAATATTTCAACGACTCAACGATGATTTGTTTATATAAAGGGCGTGTAAAAACGTCCATCCAGTCAATCACTGTTGAAGTGGTGAAGTAAAGATCTTTTGTCAATCTTAATATAGCCATAGTTCTTTATTGTTTCTTTTTTGCATTAAAAATGCTGATATTCTTTGTGGAGGATGGACGGATTGCAAATCCGTCCAAGCTAGGACTCTGAGGACGGATTTGCAATCCGTCCAAGCGAAAAGCGAATACGCCATTTTTTGAGTTTTAAGGATTGTCGTTATTCTGAGATGATAAATCTTACTTCTTACCTTCTAACATCATTTCCAATTGGCGGTCAAAGTCACTCATGATTTCTCTGTCCTGAATGACTCTGAATTTTTCGTATTCCGTCAGAGCTTTTTCTTCTGCTTGTTCGTGCGTGACATGTCCTGTGTCAGGAAGTAATCCTCTATTGTTTAGTTCCATGTATCTAGCAAGTAAATCTTTCCAGTCAGCCATTGTCATCAATATATGATCTTCTGCTCGTTGCTCAGCAATATCAATGAATGCACTGCTCAATCTGTTAAGAGAATCTACTTCTTTCTCGCTCAGATAGTTTTTCGCAACCGTGACATCAGATTTTACTACTCTTCCATCAGGAGCATTTTTCCATGTAGTAAGTCCCATGTGAGGACGCAAGATTGTACATCATGACTTCTCCAGACCATTTGTCCGAAGGTATTCGAATTTTTCTAATAGAATCGGACAAATGGATTTCTCCACTTAGTTCAATCTGGTCAAGATGGTAATTGATAGTTGGCACTGTCACACCAAACAATTCTGCCATTCCTTGCCATCTGCATCTACTTCCCGCAACTGCTCAAAAGGAGATGGAAGTTCTGGGATATCGTTATTTATCTGATTATTGTCTTTATTCATATTCTTTTGATATGTATCTGATTTTTCTGACATAAATATTAGTTTTTTTAAATGTTTGTTCTCAAAACAAAAGTACTAAGATTTTATGAAAATGAAGATGGTTTTGGGAGAATATTTTTAATTATTTTTGCAATTCGTTAATCATTCCTCTAACTTCAATAAATTAAAGATATGAAGAAAATATTTTTCTATTTAGCATTGCTCCTAACTTGTTTTTCTTGTAAAATAAATCCAATAGAAAAGCAGGTCGCAGATGAATTCATTCCTTTTTCAAATGAATATGAGAGTTTCGATATAATCAGAGACGCCGTGATGGATAAACGTATTTTGATTTTAGGTGAAGCTGGTCATGGCGATGGAATGACTTTCGAAATTAAATCTAAACTAATTGAATTCCTCAACAAGAATAATGATTATGACATCATATTAGAAGGAATGGGGTTTCTTGATGGCGCCATGTTGCAAGGGATTCTTCCTCCATTATGTATCAACAGAAATTATCTTGCCATTAAAAATGCTTGGAATCCTTTATGGAGTCTATCTAAAGAAACTCAGTCAATGGTGACATCTATGAAAAACAAAGAGATACAATATTGGGGAATGGATTGTCAGCCTTCTTTATGCGACATTTGGTTGATACCTTATTTACGAGAATCTTTTCCTTATCTTTCAAATATGTTTGACGAGCAATGTTTAGATTCTCTTGCGAATATTCATGATCGCATCGTCAATTTTGACACAAGTCTTAGCGGTAGTGAATTGGGTTTCTTTGATTTAAAGATGAATCTAATTAAAGCCGCTTTAAACAATGAAATTGACATAGAGAAGAAATCCATTTTAAATATGACTATTGATAATGCGCTGGCATTTTCAAATATGATGAGATTGGGTTTTGACGATTGGGATGCTCAAAACGAAGGCATAAACATTCGCGACAAGCAAATGGCAGAAAACGTAAAATGGTATCTTGAACGTTTCCCAAAAAGGAAGATTATCATTTGGACTGCAAACTTCCATGGCGCGAAAGAAATTAACCAAATCAATTATGGCAAAGAGCCTGACAAGGATTTATACAATAAATATGTTCTATTAGGCGAATATCTTGAAAACAACTTCCCTGAGCAAGTCTATTCTTTAGCGTTTACTTCCGGTGGAGGAAGCTATGGATATTATTGCGAAAACGACAGCGTGGCAATCATACAAGACTCTACATCTGTTGAATATTATCTTGTACAAAACGATGTAAAATTTGCATATTACGATTTAAGCAAACAAAACAATCTGAAAGACAAAACGTTTAACAGCACGCTTTTAGGTTATGATTGCAAGTCCGGCAAATGGGCTCAATCTTTTGACGGAATATTTTATATCGGACAAAATCATAAAGCTCATGAGATTGTGAGGTAAGTTGCATTCAGCGAGAATTACTTTAATTGTCCCTAATACTGTTCGACTGTTCGTTCGGATTTGCTGTTCGTTTACTGTTCGTTCGGATTTGCAATCCGAACGCTTTGACTTTGCAATCCGAACGCTTTGAACTCTTTGAATATTAGCATTTGAAATGCGATAACATATCTTTTCTATTTCTTTGAGGACGGATTGCATTATTCTTTGTGGACGGATTTCTGAGGACGGATCACTAGTGTTCCGTTCATTTATAAAAATGTTCTTTGAAATAATTGTAATACAATAAATTATAGCTAATTTTTGATTCTGCCCTTTTGAAATTATATCTTTGCGATAAATTTATAAGTTGCTATGAATCAAGAACATATCTTTTCTATTTCTTTGAGGACGGATTGCATTATTCTTTGTGGACGGATTTCTGAGGACGGATTGCAAATCCGTCCAAGCAAGTTTGCTGTTCGTTTACTGTTCGTTCGGATTTGCAATCCGAACGCTTTGACTTTGCAATCCGTCCAAGCGAATATTCTTCCTTCTGACATAAATATTAGTTTTTTTAATTTTTGTTCTCAAAACAAAAGTACTAAGATTTTATGAAAATGAAGATGGTTTTGATAAAATATTTTGAACAGGATTCCTCACTCTTCGTATTCCACAGTGTATTCCGCTGCGGCTACTACATAATTCTCATCCGGGATTTCGTAGTCTTTGTTTCTTCTGTCTTTCATATAAATATGATGAAGCGTATTGACCAACGACTCTAAAGTCTCCTTCCTTACTTTAGGTTTCAGCTGACATTCCCATATCGTGATGCAATGCCATCCCATCAAGGCGAGTTTTTCATAAACCTCAACGTCTCTTGTCTTATTACGTTGAATCTTTTTCTCCCAGAACTCCACATTGCTTTTCGGCAATACATAACTCTTACAACCAATATGTCCGTGCCAGAAACATCCGTTTACAAAAATGACTGTCTTATATTTTCTCAGAACGATATCGGGATGACCTGGCAGTCGTGGATGATGCAACCTATAACGAAATCCGAGACTGAACAGGAACTTCCTCACCAACAACTCAGGTTTGGTGTTCTTGCCTTTTATCGCAGCCATGCAACGATGTCGTTGTTCAGGTGTGAATTTATCCATTTATGAGTTATTATGAGCAAGCAATAAATCTATTAGTATTACAGCCGTCTCGGCTTCTTCTTTAGGAGCATCTTTGGACTTCCATGCCACAACAAAACGTACTGAGGCTGATTTCACTTCATAGCCTTTATCGTGCCAGTCGGTAAGTGTAGTTTGCATGCTTTTTGATAATTTGGCGATAGGATTGTTTGTCGCGACATTAAAAAATGTAGCGTCCTTATATTCAAGAACATCTCCACTTCTCAAAGACAGAATCTCTTTTTTCCTTTCTTTGAAAAATCCCAAAAAGACATCTTTATGGGTGAGCTGTAAAACAACCTGTTCCGGCATTGAATATTCTGTCGTGTCAATATTGAAGTTGTCGTTTTTTATCTTATTGAAAATGTCACCATTTGTGTGTATGAATAAGTGATTCTTGGCACGTGTCATTCCTACATAATAACGTCGTATGAGATGGTCGTCTTTTGAATAATCGTCGGAGAGCATCATATAAACATTATCAAACTCTTGTCCTTTTGCCTTGTGAATTGTCGATACAACAACATCTGCATCAGAGACATCACAAAAATCTTCAAGCGATGATTCGAATATGAATTCTCGAAAATCATTATGATATTTAACTTTATTAATCTTCTCGAACAATTCTATACACCTTTTTACATATATAATGCTATGACTATCAACGTAGGTGTTATATGTCGAAATTTTCGCTTCTTCCCACAACTGCTGAGGTATGACAGGTGTGATTTTTCCTTTGTCGATGCATTTTAGAAAATATCTTATCTCCGCCAGATTCCAAAAAGAAAAGCCGTCCATAGATTGTATCAACTTTCCATTTATACCATTCTTGCGGAGCAAAGCGACCATAATGGCAGCTTCTTCATTGGTTTGAGTAAGAATACATGAAGTTCCACTTCCTTGATTTTTAATCACTTTATTTACGATAGGTTCATACATATATTTAGACTCATGCTTTGTAACTTCCACAGTTCCGTCATAGTCTCTCATCGAAATGATAGGAGCTGTTTTCATTCTTCCTTTGATAAAATTGACAAAAGAATTTGCATAGTTTACGACATTCTGTGAACTGCGGAAGTTTTCTGTCATCTCAATCAATCTGCTATTCTCCTCATTTAGAAGTCTGAACATATATTTGGAATCAGAACCTCGAAATTCAAATATATTTTGATCATCATCTCCCACAGCAATCACACGCATTTCTTCATTATTAGTCATAAGTGCTTTGATAAGAGCATATTCTTCCGAGCTCATATCCTGCGCTTCATCAATTACAAGTACCGTCTTACCTATTTTATTTGGTTCGACTTCTCCTTTCGCAATCATTGATGTAGCCTTTGCAATAACATCCTTGGCATCATCTAAATTTCCGATACGTCCCAATAAATCAAAACAAAAAGAATGGAATGTCTTTATTTCCACAAAATGAGCGGCGTTGCCAATCAAACCTATGAGTCTCTGCTTGAATTCAGTTGCTGCTGCTCTTGAGAATGTCAGCATGAGAAGTTGTTCGTGTTTCACATCCTCTAACATCAATATGGAAGCGAGTTTATGAACCAACACTCTGGTTTTTCCACTGCCTGGACCTGCGGCGACCACAATATAACGGGAATCTTTGTCAGATATAATCTCTAACTGGCGTTGAGATAATTGACCAAAGAGCTGCTCATATTTGTTAGGTGTAAGATTCCGCTCAATTTCCTTATTACGAGTACCTTTGAAATATTTTGCGATGAACTTCTTATAGTCCATCTGAAAATAGTCTTTTACGTACTGCAATGCGGCGTCATAATCTCTCACCATAAGATTAGCATATTCACCGACAATATGCACCTGTTGTATTTTCTGCTTATAAAATTCGTTAAGCATTTTGTAGTCATCAATCTTATATCTAACCTTGTTGTCTTTAATACGTCGGATATTCATTGCGTTATAAAGCACAAGGAAACCGCCTTCTAATTTTAGTGCTCCTATTTTTGATAAATATAAAAGAGATTCTTCTATGTCTTCCAATTGAATGCTATCAATATCTGCAAACAGCGATTGCGTGTTTTTCTTAATATCTTTTAACAATGCCACCACTGAAAATTGTATTGATTTGTCTTCAGGATTCTTGTACGGATTCTGATTGATTTGATTATATAACCATTCAATTATGAAAGTGCATATTTCCAAACGTTTTTCAAATCTATTGATTGTTGATTCAATATCTGTTTGTCGAGAAA
Organism: Bacteroidales bacterium; assembly: GCA_045606705.1. GTDB lineage: Bacteria > Bacteroidota > Bacteroidia > Bacteroidales > F082 > Limimorpha. Next base: position 35,247 of record JAZUSL010000088.1, on the reverse strand, counting down.
TCTCTATATTGTGTGCGGCATCTTCTGTTTTGTGGATATAGCCTTTTATGGTAAGAAAATAAAGTAATGTACGGATATCTCTTTCTTTAGATGTGTCTATTCCGCTCTTATGGGCATCATCGTTAAGTTGCTTGTATGAAATCACCAACGACCCATCTAAAATTCTATTGAGAAGATACCGTTCAATTTTAGCGAAATTTTCAAGTGTAGATTTTGCCTTGCGTTCTGTATCGCTATGACTTTCTTGCAAATAAGCGGAGATGTCTTTGCTGTCAGCTAATATTCCTTCTTGTCTCATGCGCTCAACTGAGGAAATGACTTCACTTTTACTCAATCCTAATATGTCTGCCAGATAATCTACACGTGACTCCGCCTCGGAATATTGAGCCTTACTGATATATTTTTGAGATATCAGCGATTTGATAATACGAATGACGTTTTCTATCTCATCGTCACTAAAAAGAATGGATTCTGTGATACGCTTCCTGGCTTCATTCATATCTTTCACAGTGATGCCTGTCGCATATACATGAGGAACATTATTTCCGCGTTCTAAATAGCCTGCCTGTTCAAGTGTTGACAACGCCGTGCGCACGCGGGTTTCGATGTCAGATACGGAGTCGTCCCATCCTGCTTGCCTTGCCAATTCAAGAGCTGAACAGCATATACTCATGCGCTTCTTGGTTAAGCCTTTTACAGCTTTCCAAATCTGTTGTATCTCGCTAATGCTCAATTTAGTCTGATTAAGCAGAATGAAATGTTTGTCCAAATCGTTATCACTATATAAAACATAGCAACGGGCGTTCAGTTGAGGATCTCGTCCTGCTCGTCCTGCTTCTTGGACATAATTTTCTAATGAATCTGAGATGTCGTAATGAATGACCAATCCCACATCTTTTTTATCGACACCCATTCCAAATGCTGAAGTAGCGACGATGATGCGTACTTTATCAGTCATAAATGCTTCCTGATTGGCGTTCTTCTCATCAGAATTCATTCTTCCATTAAAAGGCAGTGCGTGAAAACCATCGCTCGACAGGCGTGTCGCAAGTTCATTGCTACGTTTTGTTCGAGAAACATAAATAATAGTCGGGCAATCTGTTTCGGAAACGAGTCCTCTGAGTTTTAAATATTTGTCATCATCAGTGTCTGCATGTATAACGGAATAATGCAAATTGGTTCTGGATGCTGTAGAAGCAAATAACTCTAACTCTATATCTAAAGTTTGTTTGAAATAATCACGGATGTCTTGAATAACTTTTTGCTTTGCTGTGGCTGTGAAGCAAGATACAGGGATTTTGCATTTCTTCTTCTGCTGATAATTGCGTATGAATGTGCCGATATATAGATAATCAACCCGAAAGTCTTGTCCCCATGATGAGAAGCAATGTGCTTCATCTATAACAAAACGTACCACATGCCGAACTGTCAGGATTCTCTCGATAGTCTTGGAACGTAGCATCTCAGGAGCTATATATAACAAGGAAACCTCTCCGTCAAGTACACGTTGTATCGACAATGATCTGGAAATTGGGTCAAGCATTCCGTTGATAGTCGCCACCTCTGTGATACCTTGATTGGCAAGGTTATCTACCTGATCTTTCATCAACGACTGTAATGGAGATATAACTACCGTAAGACCGTGAACTGTATGACCTTCCATCAAAGCCGGTAATTGAAAAGTAAGTGATTTTCCTCCTCCTGTAGGAAATATCGCTAACAACGATTTACCTTCCACAGCGGCTCGAACAGCTTTTTCTTGAAGTGCTTCTCCTTCGTATGTGCGAAATCGGTCGTAACCGAAGAACACCTTGAGGTTGTGATGTATATCTAATTTTGTGTCGCAATAAGAGCAGCCTTTTTTACAACGAGTATGACGAAGTGTCTTGATTATATATTCAACTTCGGGATAATTATATAATACCCAACTTGGAGTGATGGAGCGATAATCTGTTGTGTCGATAAGTGCGAGTGCGTAAGCCAATGCGCATGGCGACTGAAGAATAATCGAATCCAAATATGAATGCCGGCAGATCTTATCTTTATAAACATCGATTATCAATTCGTAGAGATTTGAAACAGAGTCTTCTGCATTGACCATATTAAGGAATCCGTCAAATTCTTTCTTGCCTTTCAACAAAGCAGTAAATATCTTACGTTTTTCATCAGATAATGAACGCCAACGCGCAATCTCATCCCACAAAAGATCTCTTGCTTTTTGACAATCGTTTATAGGATTGTTCATTTGCTCGCTGACTATCTTGTCATCTTTGACGAGTTTGTGATATGGACGTTCCGGGAAAAGTAATGCCGACATATATAGAGTATCCACCAACTGCCATCGATGTTCTTCATTGCCAAATAAATATTTCGCATCATGATGTATGATGTTATGACCACACAGATAATCCACATCACTAATGAAATCAAGAAAATCTTTCTTAGAAGATTTATGAAATATAGCATCGTCATAACGCAAAGCACCTATATCGTGTATCTTACGATCTTTAAGTCCTACTTCTACATCGATCATTGCATAGCGAGAGGAATCGTATGAGTTCTTATAATGACTTGTTGTATTATTATTTGTGGAATCATTATTTGTGAAACCTCTTATTTTACTCCAGATCGACATTTTTATTTTTTATGAAAAGTTACTCTGATGTTATCAAAAGCAAAAGTAATAATTAAATGAAAATGAATTACAAACACCCTAACTTTTTTCACTATCTTTGCAATTGTTAATTTTGAGACGCATCAATTACATATTGTTAATTATTATTGGTGTAATGTGATATGTCTCTACCATAATTGTAAATTGTACATTGTTAATTGATAAAAGATGGGCAAAAACAAATTTTATTATTTTTGCGTAATCAAATTATGACTTTTAGGGAAATAAAATAATTTAACAACTTGTAAATAATATGAAAGATAAGATTTCGGTCGTAATTAATACACGTAATGCATCTCGTCATCTGGAAAAGGTTTTGCAGGCTGCAAAAGGTTTTGACGAAATTGTGGTTTGCGATATGGAGAGTACAGACAATACTGTGGAGATTGCAAACAAATATGGATGTAAGGTTGTTACATTTCCTAAGAGAGATTATGTCAGTGCAGAGCCAGCAAGAAATTTCGCCATTCAATCGGCATCAAGTTATTGGGTTTTGGTTGTGGATGCCGACGAACTTATAACAGATGATTTGCGAAATTATCTTTATGAGAGAATCAAGGAACCCGACTGTCCGGCAGGCATTTATATTCCCCGTAAAAATTATGTGATGAATAAATTCATCAAGCAGACATATCCAGATCCACAACTTAGGTTTTTTAAGCGTGACGGTTCAGATTGGCCACCATACGTCCACACCTACGTAAAGGTTGATGGCAGAACCGACAAAATTCCTCCGCAACGTATGGAACTTGCTCTTATCCATATCAGTGACACGGTTTATGATCAACTTTACAAGATGAATCAATATACTGAAAACGAAGTTGTTAAAAAAGGTAATGTAAAGGTAGGGGTTTTCAAAATCTTTTTTAAATGTACTCATAGGTTCATAAAGAGTTACATATTAAAAGGAGGATTCAGACATGGCATAAGAGGACTTGTATATGCCGTCAACGATGCCAATTACAAGTTTTACACATTGATAAAGATTTGGGAGAAACAAAATAAGGATTAAAATGAAAGTTTTATACGATTGGCAGGCTTTTACACGAAAATATTCAGGTATCTCTAAGTGTTTTGTAGAATTAATTTCCAATTTACCAGAGACTACCGAATGGCACATTTCTATAAAAGATTGCAATAATTTCCATCTTTTGGAGAAAAAATTATGTAATGTCAATACCAATGTAGTAAATAGGGATAATTTTATAACTGATAGAGAGTTCCTCTTTAAAAAGAAGTTATATCGTACCGTTGAAAAATTATTTCCAAACCTCACAAGTGAAGGACGTAATTTTTCATATTCGGTAGAATGTTTGGTAAATAATGATTATGATGTTTTTCATCCGACTTATTTTAATGAATATTTTTTGAAATATATTGGTAAAAAACCATTTATCTTAACGGTCCACGATATGATACCAGAGACCTTCCCTGGGTATTTCAAACACGACTCCCAAAGTCGCAAAAAACAACATTTGGCTGAATTAGCATCACACATCGTCGCTGTTTCAGAAAAGACAAAATATGATTTAATTAGATTCTTCGGATTACCAGAAGAGAAAATCAGTGTAGTATATCACGGAAGTCCTGACATCTTGCCTTACTATAAAGAAAAAATATTCGATTTCAATTATCTTTTGCACATAGGAGAAAGGTCGAGGTATAAGAATTTCGGTCCTATGTTAATTCATTTAGCACCTTTTTTGAGGACGCATAAGGATATAAAATTAGTGTGCACCCATGATAATTTCGTATCTGAAGAACAGAAACTTATCGAGAAACTTGGACTAAAAGACAGTGTCGTTCACGTATTTGCTGATGATGTGCAGTTACAAAACTTGTATGCCAATGCTTTATGCTTTTTACAACCATCATTGGCTGAAGGATTTTGTATCCCTATTTTGGAAGCGTACAAATGTAAATGTCCTGTTTTTTTAAATAACAAGAGTGTATTTCCAGAAATAGCGCAAGATGCGGCAATTTTCTTTGAATTAGATGACGACAAACAAAATCTGACTGAAAAGTTAGAAGAGTTTCTTAATTTTACCTCTTCTCAAAAAGAGGATCTGATAAAAAAACAATCAGAACGTCTAGAATTATTTTCGTGGGAAAAGTCGGCAGAGAAATTAAACGATATATACAAATCTGTCATATAAAAAAATTACTTGCCTCTCATTTTCGTGTACCAATATACGTAATAAAGACGAGGAAGAAGTCTTATCTTACTGAAGAAATTGTCGTGCTCTTTCACCACCTCGATATTTTCTTTAAGTCCCGACGATCTTCTTGTGTTGGAAATACCAGTCATGTCGTAAATAGCGACAGGAAAATCTAACTGTGTGAATTTTTTGTTAAGTAATGTTAATATTTTGCAGAAGTTGAAGTCGGCGGAAAATCTGTATTTCAAGTCGAAAGGATAGTCAATAAGACAGTTTCGTTTTGCAAAGCAACTCTGGTGACAAAAATACATTTTATGCGAATTGTACGGCTTTGACGCTTTCTTTAACATTAATGATCCGTCTTTCATCTTCCTTATCACATCGCCATAAATTATGTCTGAATCATAATACTTGCCATGGAATATCTTCTGGAGTGTATCAACTTCAGCAAAAATATCACCTGCGTTCAAGAAGATGACATAATCTCCGGATGAGATTTTAACACCCTTATTCATAGCGTCATAGATTCCTTTATCAGGTTCTGAGATGTATTTAGTTAGTTTACCGTTATAGTTTCTCAGGTAATCGACTGTCCCATCAGATGAATTACCATCAACAACAATATATTCGAAGTTATCGTATGTTTGCTTGTCGACATTTTGCATGGTTTCTTTCAACATGTCAAAAGAGTTGTAGCAAACAGTCACCACAGATATTCTTTGGTTTGCCATATTCTATAAATATTCTTGATACCGCAAATTTATAAAAAACCATTGTAATTATCACTGCTATTTTTCACTATTTTCGAAAGCAATTTATAGAAATCACATGGCATGAGGCAAACAATTATGACTCTTGAGATTTCTTAAAATAAATAGCGCATAATCATAATGACCACGCGCTATTTCAAACAAATAAGATTATCTACTAATTATTTCTTGACCACTTTCACCATTGTTCCGTTGACGTTGATGAAATACAATCCTGAATTGAGTTCTGAAAGGTCTATTGTGTTGACACCTTCGTTAATCATTTGTTCAGAAACCATTTGTCCGTTGACTGAGTAGATCTTAACAGCAGCTGATTTTACACTTTCTATTGTTAAGAGATTTTCAACAGGATTTGGATATAATATGAATGCCACCTCATTGTTTTCTGTGATAGAAACTGTGATTTCTGCTGATACAGGACCTGCCGGTGCTGATTCGCCGTCTTCGTAAACCGCTGTGATAGTGTAACGATATAAACCTGGATTCAAATCTTCATCGGTATATGTCAATTGTGCTGTGTTACCAATCTTAGCATCGTTTCTGTAGACATTATAGCTTGATGGTGTCATTTCCATTGTTTCAGGAGCGTCCCATGTCAAGACGATGTCTTTGTTGTCAACGACTTCAATTGCGAGGTTGTGAGGAGGGAACAAGAAGTCGTAAGGCATATAGAACATAGCAGAAGCCTTGTTGCCATTTGTCACATCAGTGTAAATAACGGCAGGATTATCGTTGAGCATTGTCATTGTCATATAAGGATCGCCTGGGTCAGAGTAAGCTCTTTGTCCTACGAATGCCCATTCTTCGCCGTTATATTTCACTGTTGACATTCTATTTTCCATATTCATGTCTGCAAATGAGACATAGAAGTTTTGTTGACTGTCTAATGCTACGTCGATACCTTTTATAGGAAGTATTGATGTTACATCAGAACCTATTGATTCCCATGCTGTACCATTGTAACGATATATTGTCAAGATATTGCTTGGATAACCGCAGTAAGCAACATAGATGTTTCCGTCATTATCGATTGCTAAATCTTGATAGTAGTAACAACCTTCTGTTGAGATAGCACCGCCTCCAACTTTAATCCATACTTCGCCAACAAGTTTAGATACAGTTATTATGTTACCTGCATAAGTATCAACCCAAGAAACGTATGGAGTGTTGTTGTTGTCGAGAGCGAGTTTTGCCCATGTGCCGCCACTTACTTCACCACCGAGACGTTCCCAGTCGTTGTTGATGAATCTGTAGACGAAATATCTTGAATTTTCGCCGTAGTCTCTAAAACTTAAATAAAGTACATTGTCTGTTCCCATTGCTAATTTTGGAACACCACCTGCTCTACCGAAGTTGCCGACGTCTGACCACTGGTTATTTTCAAATTTCTTAACCTGAATCATGTCATCATAATCTGTCTGTTGATCTCCCATGAGAGCATAAACGATATAAACCACGCCGTTTTGGTCAACAACGATGCTGCCATCATAAGCCATAACATCACCGATAGAACCCAATTTTACCCATTGACTGATTTGTGAGTCGTATTTATAAACGCTAGGACAGTTATATTCTTTAACGAATACATAAGCTTCACCGTTATGTGAGCATGAACCGAAGAGATACATATAAACACTTGATTCTGTGAAAGCTTTTTGTCCTAATTGTTCCCATGCTGCTTCTAATGGTTCGCTAACGACGAGTGTATATGATTGGAGAGTTTCTGTTTCGCCGTCAGTAACTTTAATAACGATTTCATATTCTCCCGGTGTTTGTGTCATACCGTATAATGCAGCCGATTTATTGTCGTATTGTTCGAATGTCAACCATTCTGGTTTTTCAACAGCTGTGATTGTTAAGTCTTTGTTGTCTGTATCATGAACGTAAATATTATAGAGGTAATTTACGAGAGCATAGTTTTCTGTTATAGGAGTTGAAGTGAATTTTGGAGCGGCGTTGTCTTCACCATTCAAATATGCACTTTTATCTACGTTTTCTATAGCGCCATTAGAATCGATTAAAAGACCTGCTACTCTGATGTAGTTGTGGTTATATTCTTCTGGGACCATATAAGTGAAGGTATGGGAGTATGTTTCACCTGCGCCTAATGTAGAAGGCATACCATCTTCACCATTATAACCTCCGAGCAATTTACGACCTACGTGGTCGAATGCCATTCTGTTGGCAGGAACCGGGTTAGGAAGATTTTCGAAACCACCCATTGACTGGTAATAACCGGAGTATTGGTTAACCTGATTGTATTGAGGTGCTGGTCCTGTTACAGCATCTTCGTAAACAATAGCTCCTACTTTGTAGCTGCCTGAGATTGCCTCAAGTGCAGTAATGGAAACTGTTGAAACCAACTCGCGTGTCGCTTCATTAAACTGGTTGTTGATGTTGATTGTAACTTTGGCAGGGATTGCCATTTCTTGTTCTACGTAGTTGAACCATTCTGTAACTTCTTTTCCTTGGTAACGACGTCCGATGTTTGCTGTAGGAGCACTTTGCAAAGCCGTAGCATTGAAATATTCTTCATTTGCCATTACATCGTTGGTGTGAATTGCTATTGCAATAACATTGTCATATACACCATGTAATGAATCAATGTAATAAATACCGGCAGGACAATACTGACACCAAGTTCCTGTTGCTTCTTCTAAAAGAACATTCTTTTGCGCTGTCAAAATATTGAATGACATAATTGCGCAAACAACTAATAAAAATTTCTTCATAAATAATTTTGTTGATTAATTTAAGGGTGCAAAGATAAGAAGAATTCGTAATATAAAAACAGAATTTCAGGGAATAATATCTTCTAATATCTTCCTCTCACCACATAACCGCTCGGGGCTGTAAACCTCAACAGGTTGTTGAAGCAGTAGGTATAGCGGTTGTAGGATTGGGAGTATTCCGGGTCTTGGCAGATTTCGTATATTGCACTATTGATGATGATACTCAAATTATTGGAGAATCTATATGTCCTATTGCTGTAGTTTATTATGAAAATACAGATAATGTGTATACTTGTAATACTCTTGCTGAGGCCCAAAATAAAGAAAATAGAAAAATGAAAAAATTCTTAATAACAATATCAATATTTGCAGCATTAAGTTTGAATGTAAATGCACAAGATTATTATCAATATTCTGGATCATCTGATGGATTCTTCTCATCAAACAGCATGACTCCAGGTTATCGTGAAAGCACATGTGAAGATTTACCTTTATTACCAGCGCGTAGTGAGAACTTTAATCAACCTGCTCCAGTTGGCAGCGGTTTGTTAATTCTCGCCGGTTTAGGTGCAGACTATGCAATGCGAAAGAGAAAGAATGACTGATTAAAAACGCCTTCGGGCGTTTTTTTGTGATGTCTGAGCGTCAATGTTCGTTTATTTTACACATATCATTGACGCCTCTCTACAAAAATTCTCAGGTTTTCAGTTTCTCAGATTCTCCTTTATAATATTCCTTTGTAAATATCGAAGACTTGTGCCGCAAGATTTCTTCCTTTAAATTTATGCACATATTCCATACTAAGTTCTATACGTCTTCGTCTGTCTTCTTTATCGCAGATTAACTGCGCAACAGCCTTTGCCATTTCTTCATAGTCATCAGGATTTACATATAGACAATGTGGGCCACCTGCTTCTTCAAGACAGGATCCTGTGGATGCCACGACGGCCAATCCGCTGAAGATCGCCTCGATGATTGGAATGCCGAAACCTTCATAGCGTGACGGATATACAAACAATTCAGCATTTTTATAAATCACATTTAGTTCGTTGTCACTAACTCCGCTCAGCAAATGTAGCCGATGAGATACACCTAATGTTTCCGCCTCTTTTCTGACTTTCTCCGCATATCTGGTCTGGCGACCAACAGCAACGAGATGAATTTCCTCCGGCAACTTTGTCAGTGCTCTTACTGCAAGCATTAGATTTTTGCGTTCTTCTATTGTACCTACGTTAAGCAGATATCTTTCAGGCAACTTATATTTCTCAATAGTATTGCATATATCTTCTCGTGATGGAATCTCGGCAAAGCGTGGATTACAACTTTGATATATCACAGATATCTTCTCCGGGTTGAAGTCGCCAAACTCCAAGATGTCGCGTTTTGTACATTCTGAAATGGCGATGATATGGTCTGCCTGTCTTAATGTCTGGTGAAATTTCCATGTGTATATCTTTCTGTCGAACCAATGATAATATTCAGGGTGACGTAAAAATATAAGGTCATGAATTGTGACAATGCCTTTTATTCCGCTGTCTTTTAGACCTAAAGGAAGTTCTCCGCTCAAACCGTGATAAATATCAACATTGTCGTCAAGAAGTTGTTTCACGATTTTTTTCGTTCGCCACAGACCTTTGTATATCTTGCCTCTTTTTTTATTTGGATATACGAAATCAGAATTTTCGGATTCGATAATTTGCTTTCTTAATTCATCACGACCTTTGTCGGGACAATATATCAATAGTTTTTTGTCCTTGTCGTTGCAACGAATCATGTCGTTAATTAAAGTTCTGCAATAGTTACCTAAGCCTGTATTATTGCGGACTATGCGTTTACCGTCGAAACCAATTATCATTATTTTAAATCTGAGAATCTGAGAATCTGAAAACTTGAGAATCTGAAAATCTGAAAAGTAATTCTCAGGTTCTCAGATTCTACAACTTTCAGTTTTTATTTAATTGCTGCTATTCCAGGGAGTTCTTTTCCTTCGATAGCTTCCAACAATGCTCCACCGCCTGTTGAGACGTAAGAAACATCGTTCGACATATCAAATTTGTTGATACAAGCAACAGAGTCGCCGCCGCCTATCAATGAGAAAGCTCCGTTCTTGGTTGCTTCAACGATGGCTTCTGCTATTGCGCGTGAACCGTTGCTGAAATTGTCGAATTCAAAAACTCCGCATGGTCCGTTCCATAAGATTGTCTTAGAATTCTTTATAACATCACCAAATAATTCTCTCGTCTTAGGACCGATATCCATACCTTCATAAGCTTCAGGAATATCCATAGGGTCGACGATTAATGTGTTTGCGTTATTGTTGAAATCATCTGCAACAACAGCATCGACTGCCAACACCAAGTTAACACCTTTTTCTTTTGCTTCTTCCAACAATGACAATGCTAAATCTAATTTGTCATTTTCACATATCGACTTACCGATGTTACCTCCGAGAGCTTTTTTAAATGTATATGTCATTCCACCACAAAGGATGAGGTTGTCGACTTTTGTGAGAAGATTTTCAATAATATCGATTTTTGTCGAGACTTTAGAACCGCCCATGATGGCTGTGAAAGGACGTTTGATGTCTTTCATCACCTTGTCGATAGCTTCTACTTCTTGTTTCATGAGGAAGCCGTACATCTTATGGTCAGAATCGAAATAGTCGGCGATGAGAGCTGTTGAGGCATGAGCGCGGTGTGCTGTTCCGAAAGCGTCGTTGATGTAATAATCGGCGTATGAAGCCAATGTCTTTGTAAATTCTTTCTGGTTTTCTTTGAGTGCTTTCTTTGCCTCGTCATAACCATCTTCACCTTTTTCAATGCCACGGACTTTTCCTTCTTCTTCAGCATAGAAACGGAGATTCTCGAGTAAGAGAACGTCGCCGTTTTTCATAGCGGCAATTTTATCGGTTGCTTTCATGCAATCGTCAGCAAAGATTACATCCTTACCGATGACTTGACTGAGGTAGTTGACGATGTGTTTGAGAGAGAATTTTTCGTCAGGATTTTTCTTTGGACGTCCGAGGTGTGACATCAAAATCAGCATGCCGCCGTCGTTGATGACTTTGTTTATTGTAGGCATCGCTGCACGGATTCTGGTATCGTCAGTGATATTGAAGTTCTCATCCAATGGAACGTTGAAATCTACGCGAACAATAACGCGCTTACCTTCGAAATTTACTTGTTCAATGTTTTTCATATTTATATGTTATTTAAAGTTCTATACATTTGCTTATATTGTATTCTTCATTTTATTCTATCTGAATAGTTTTTCAACTTCTTGAATAGTTTTAGGTAACACGAGAACCACCACTCTATCTTCGGCTTGAATCTGGAAGTTTCCGGTTGCTATGAAACTGTCTTCACCTCTGATTATACCGCCAACAACCGCACCTTCAGGCATTTCAAGTCTGTTGATAGGTTTGTTCGTAATAGCAGCACCGTCACGTACTACAAATTCTACGATATCGGCATCTATACCGCTAAGACATTTCAGAGATGAGACATTACCCCCGAGAGTATAACGCACCATATAACTTGCGGCTATGAGTTTCTTATTGATTATGGTGTCGATGCCGATGTTCTGAGAGATGTCGATATAATCTATATTTTCGACCATCGCTATTGTACGTTTTACGCCAAAAGACCTCGCTTGGAGACATGTCAGGATATTAGTTTCGGTGTTATCTGTCACGGCTATGAAAGCGTCCATGTCTTTAATGCCTTCGTCTTCAAGAAGGTCGACGTTTCTAGCATCGGCGTTTATTACAAGTGTGTCGGACAAGAAGTTGGTTAATTCGAAACAACGTTCTTTATCCATTTCCAATATTTTTATGTTAAGGTCATTTTCGAGACGCTTGGCAGTAAGTTTACCAACACGACCTCCACCGACTATCATCACATTGTTGATGTTGAATCTTGTCTTGCCACTCAGTTGCATCAATTCTTTTATGGCATGTGGTTTTGTTATCACATAAACCAAGTCGCCTTCTTGAAACACATCGTGTGCTTTGGGGATGAACGTGTTCTGCCTACGATGTATCGCCAAGGCTCTGAAATCTATATGTTTAAAATTCTCAATTATTTCTTCCAGAGTCTTTCCGATGGCTTTGGCATTTGGTTCAAGTTTTATCATCAGCAATTCTAGTTTACCACCTGCGAAGTCATGTGCTTCTGTAGCTACATTTTGCTTCAAAAGGTTGATAATCTCTTGTGCTGCTATATCTTCAGGTGAAACGATTCCATCTATACCTAAGTCTTGATATATTCTCCAAGACTCCTTGCTTAGACTTTCCATCGTGTTGACACGGACGATGACTTTCTTAGCACCGAGTTTCTTTGCAAGGATGCCGGTAAGTAGGTTGATATGCTCATCGTGCAAAACAGCAATCACAAGGTCTGCTTTCTTCACATTTGCTTGTTGCAACACACTGATAGATGTCGAATCACCGACAATTGTCATCAAGTCGGATTGTGTCTCTATCATCTTGAGGAGTTCTTCATGCGGGTCAACGATGGTGATATTATGATCGCCATGTTCCAATGCTTCCGCCAAGTGCATTCCAACTTCTCCGTCACCTGCTATGATAATATTCATATAAAATAATTTTAGGCAAAGTTAAAAAAAACGGTGAAACAAACAACGTGAATCATAAATTAAAATTATCCGTTTCTGCCAGGTAATGCCGCAATAAGTTTCTTGGTATAATCGTTTTGTGGATTGTTAAAAAGTCCGTCTGCTTCATTAAGTTCCTGTATCTTTCCGTTAAACATCACAACTACTCTATCCGACATGAAACGAACCACGCTGAGATCATGTGAGATAAAGATGTAGGTAAAGTTAAAATCTTTCTTCAGTCTGTTGATAAGATTCAGCACCTGAGCCTGTACCGACACATCGAGAGCGGATACCGATTCGTCGCAGATAATAAGTTTAGGATTCACAGCAAGAGCGCGGGCGATACAGATACGTTGTCGTTGACCACCTGAGAACTCATGCGGATAACGTTGATAATGCGATGCCTCCAAGCCTACTTCTTCCAACAAACGACAGACCCTATCGCGTCGTTTATCAGCATCTTTCTCAATGTCATGAATCTTCATCGGTTCTGCTATAGCATCACCAATACATATTCTAGGATTTAACGATGAATACGGATCCTGAAAAACTATCTGCGCCCGTTTTCTATATTCACGTAACTCTTTACTATTTAACTTCGTGATGTCGTTACCTTCAAAGATGACTTTGCCGGAAGTAGGTTCAACCAATCTTAAGATGCTACGTCCTAATGTTGTCTTGCCGCATCCCGATTCACCGACAAGTCCTAATGTCTCGCCCGGATAAACCTCGAAACTCACATCATCGACAGATTTTATGTAGTCGTATGTCCTTCCGAATATACCTTTACGTAAAGGATACCAAGTCTTAAGATTCTGAACTTTAAGGATAGGTTCTTGAGAATATAATTCTTTATGATGATTCTTTCTTTCTTCTTCTGTTATGAGAAGTTCTTTCTTGATCTGACTTTCATCGTTCCAGACTCCATCGAGAAATTCTTTCACTATAGGAAGACGTTGCAGTCTATAGTCAAGCGGCGGACGACATGCGATAAGACCTTTCGTATAAGGATGCTGAGGATTGTTAAGGATATCTTGCGTTATTCCTCTTTCCACGATGACGCCTTTGTTCATCACTATAACATCGTCGGCAATCTCAGATATCACGCCAAGGTCATGTGTGATGAATATCATTCCCATTCCGGTCTCGCGTTGTATTTCTTTAAGTAATTTAATAATCTCTTTCTGCACTGTAACATCGAGAGCTGTCGTTGGTTCATCAGCGATGAGAATCTGAGGATTAGAGATGAGAGCCATCGCAATCATTACTCTTTGTTTCTGACCTCCTGAAAGTTCATGAGGATATTTGTCGAATATCACTTCCGGGCGAGGCAACTTCACCTTTCTGAAAAGATCAAGAACTTTTTCTTTGGCTATTGACTGTTGACTATTGGCTGTTGACCGTTGACAACCGAAGGCTTCTAAAACCTGAAATCCACATTTATAAACAGGATTTAATGACGTCATCGGTTCTTGGAATATCATCGCGATTTTCTTCCCGCGAATCTCGGTCATTTCATCATCGCTTAAAGTTGAAATATCTTGATTATCCAACAATATAGAATCAGTTTTGATACGAGATTTACGTCTATCCAAAAGTTGCATTATCGCCAGATTACTCACAGACTTGCCAGAACCGGATTCGCCAACTATACCGAGAGTCCTGCCTTTATAAACCTCAAAGTCAATACCATGAACTATTTCCTGCCATTTATCTTCACGGCGGAAATCAATACGGAGGTTATTTACTTTTAGCAATGGGTTCATAAGTCGATGAATAATCTTGTCGCAAAGTTAAAAATAATTCTATATAAATTAGGAATAAAATATCATCCTGTGCATGCCGTCGTCGCCGCGCTGATTTTTATATCCGGTATTTGCAACAACGTTCTTCCCGCAGCAAGCAACGTAGCGCCGGTGGTAAGAACATCATCAATTAATAGCATATGTTTCCCTTTGTATTTCTCGCCATCCCTTATCTCAAAAATATCTTTCACGTTATCCCAGCGTTCCTCCCGCGATTTCTTCGTCTGTGTTGACGTGAACACTTTCCTTACGAGACAATCTTTTGCTATAGGAATCTTTGTTTTTTCTTCAATACCTTGAGCTATGACGTAACTCTGGTTATAACCCCGCATATGTTCTTTCTTAGGATGAAGCGGTATCGGAACAAGATAATCTATTCCTTGAAATAGTTCTGCATTCCTAATACTCTCCCCAAGTTGCTGTCCGAGGAAAAATCCTGCATCTTTGTTTCCCTGATATTTCAACTGATGCAGAAGATGTTGTACCTTACCTGTCTTACTGAAAAAGAACTCTGCTGTCACGGCATGTAAATCAATCTGTCCCCAGAAAGTCTGAGCCAAAGGATTCTCCGGATTATTCTCATAATGCGTTTTCGGCAAGAGATAACGGCACGAAAGACATACTGCCTCCTCGTCTTTCATTAGAAGACTACCGCAGGCAGCACATACCTGAGGGTAGAATAAGTTGATAAGATGGTTTAAGATTTTCATTATGGTTTAAGGTTTAAAGATTAAGGTTTAAGGTAATTGATTGTCATTACAAAGATACAAATTAATTTCTTAGTTCTTTATAAATTAACATATTTTAACATAACTACAAATACTATTTTATCATTTGTTAATAATAGCGTCTAAGTAGTTCTTATCAAATTGTATATATCTTTCTGATGAACGGTTGATAATATTTCCTTTCTTGTCGCAAAGAATCATAATTGGCATATAGTTAACGTCTTCATAGTCTTGTAGCGATTCCTTCAAAATATTGTTAGCTCTATTCTTGTCCCAAAGACCTCCGATAGATGGCAGAATTACCGGCGAATATTTCATTATGTTCTCATTATTCCTGACTTTATCTCCCGAATCAAAGAATATCGTGATGCATCCGAGCTTGTCATAATCGGCATCAAGAATCTCCGTCATCTTGTTTTCGAAGACTCGGGTACAAGGTCCACACCAATGCGCTCCGAAATAGATTACTGTATATTCATTATTCTCAATAAGCTCTTCTATCGTATTCACTAATTTATCGTTTGATCCGTTGTCTCCACACGAAACCATCGACAACAACATGAAGATTAATAATAGTCTTGTTTTCATTACTGATTATCCTCCATAAATTCTTTATATTCTTTAAAGCTATCTTCTATTTTCTTCATTCTTCTACGGGAATATTTATATGATATATAGCAAGGGATGATAAATAAAATTGTAATTCTTACAATGGAAAGCCATAATGGGAAACCTCTGTTATTTTCAAAAGTTATTGACCATACTATGAAAATAGGTAGATAAATCACAGCAATCAATATGTAACATAATCTTTCCTGTCTCTTATATTTTAGGAATCTGCCTTCTCTTTCATAGACACTTAATGTAGGCGAGATGGAAGAACTCAATATCTTCATAGCAAAGAATCCCCAAATAAGGAAAGGAACGGGTATGACACATACAATGATCGTAAATAATTTATAATCTATATCTATTTTTATGCTCAGAAAAATTGCTATAAATACCAGAGCGATAGTAAGTATTGATAAATATTTATAGTCAGAAACCATTGTCTTTACCTTGTCGTTAACAGCTTTCTCTAGTATTTTATGAGTAATGAGTTTCTGATTGGCGACCTCATCAGATAGAATCTTCCATTTCTCTTTTAATTCTTCTAATTCCATATTATTATTGATTTGAGAGTTTTCTTAGTTTTTCTTTGATCCTGTTAATCTTGACCGCAACGTTAGCCTTTGTGATTCCGACTATAGATGCGATCTCTTCATAATCCCGATCTTCCAACCACAACAAGATGACAGCTTTCTCCAATTTGTTCAACTTGTTTATCAGTGAATACATCTCATCAACCTGCTGCTTTTTCTCAATATCATTCTCCCATAGATTGACATCAAGAAGAGGCACCTTATTGATATTACCTTTTGTATTTTTCCTGACGTGCGAAATACAAGTGTTCAGACTAATTCTGTAAATCCATGTAATAACCTTACTCTCGCTTCTAAATTTTGGTAAACTTCTCCATATCTGAATCAAAACCTCTTGGTAATAGTCCTCAATATCATCATTATCGGCATATATATAACATACCTTGAAAATTGTATCCTTATACCTCGTGACCAACTCTACAAATTCATCTTCTAAACTCATCTCAGATTTTTCTTTATTAGTCGCAAAATAAGAAAAAAAATTACAACAAGATGTAAAAAAATAATCATAAAAATTAGTCGAAATTTACCGTAAAAAAATCTTATTTTTGCACAAAAAATAAATTACTATGAAAGAAGTACGTGTACGTTTTGCTCCAAGTCCAACAGGTCCGCTTCATATCGGCGGCGTCAGGACTGCTTTATATAACTATCTCTTTGCCAAAAAGAACGGCGGTAAGATGATTCTTCGTATTGAAGACACCGACCAGACTCGCTTCGTGCCTGGTGCAGAAGATTATATCGTGAAATCCTTAGACTGGTGCGGAATTAAATTTGACGAAAGCGACATCGTTGGCGGCGAATATGGTCCTTACAGACAAAGTGACCGCAAACCTTTGTACAAACAATATAGCGACGAACTTATTGAAAAAGGCTTCGCTTATTATGCCTTCGACACAGCAGAAGAATTGGATAAATATCGCGCCGAGGCAGAAGCACAGAAAAAGACTTTCATCTATAACGCAGAAAGCCGTAAGACATTACGCAACTCTTTGACGATAAGTGCCGAAGAAGTAGAGAAAATGATTAACGATGGCGTACCTTATACAGTGCGTTTCAAGATGCCGGAAAACTTCGAGGTAAGAATGCACGACATTATCCGCGGCGACATCAAAGTTAATACCAACACTTTGGACGACAAAGTCTTGTTCAAGTCAGACGGAATGCCTACATATCACTTGGCAAATATCGTCGACGACCATCTGATGAAGATTTCTCACGTTATCCGTGGTGAAGAATGGTTGCCTTCAATGCCGTTGCACGTTCTTTTATATCAAGCATTTGGTTGGGAAGCTCCAGAGTTCGCTCATCTACCATTATTGTTAAAACCAGACGGAAACGGCAAACTCAGCAAGCGTGACGGCGACCGCCTCGGATTCCCGGTATTTCCACTTCGTTGGGTCGATCCTAAGAGTGGTGAAGTATCTTCAGGTTATAGAGAATCAGGTTATTATTCAGAGGCTTTCATCAATATGTTGGCTCTTCTCGGATGGAATCCTGGTACGGAACAAGAAATCTTCTCAATGGAAGAACTCATCGAAGCATTCTCATTCGAGCATTGCACTAAGTCAGGAGCTCGTTTCAATGTCGACAAGACAAAATGGTTCAACCACGAATATCTTTTGAAGAAATCTAAGGAAGAAGTCGGCGAAGAATATCTCCAATGGCTTGAAACAGAGAAAGGCATCAAAGCAGATAAAGATTACGTCGTTAAAGTCACAGGTTTGGTAAAAGACCGTGTCAACTTCGTGAAGGAATTATGGGATCAAAGTTTCTTCTTCTTCGAAGAACCGACAACATACGACGAAGTCACAGTGAAGAAACGCTGGAAAGAAAACTCACCTGAGTTGATGAGAATGGCTAAAGAACTCATTCTCAGCATCGATGATTTCTCAGCAGAGAATATAGAAAAGATACTCAACGAATGGATTACATCCAACGAACTCGGCATGGGACCAGTCATGAACGGTTTACGTTTGATGCTCGTTGGTGCAGGTAAAGGACCTCACATCCACGAAATTCTCGAACTTCTCGGCAAAGAAGAAGCTGTCAAGAGAATTGATAAAGGCGTTGAAGTTTTAGGATAAGACATCATAAATAAGGAAATAAAAAAGACGTATCAAATTCATGTTACGTCTTTTTTTGTCTCTAGAACCTTGAACATGTTCTGCAGTTACCTTTTTTCTTTGGGATATTTGTAGGCTGATATGCTCTTGAACAAGAAGATAACACAATTCCAACCAATATCAGTATAATGATGATAATCTTATTTCTTTTCATAATAATTTGTTTCTCTCAATTTCTCAATTTCTCAGATTCTCAGATTCTCAAGTTTTATTTCCTAATCCACAACGCAGGATTTACCGTAGTTCTGTTTTCTTGCCAGATTTCAAAATGTAATATTGTTTTTCCATCGTTGGCATCGGTATGGACGAGTCCAATTTCTTTACCTGTAGAGACTTTATCACCTACCTTGACATAGACTTTTTCCAAGTTGGCATATAGTGTGAAGTAGAATCCATGGCGGATCAAAATCACGCCGTGACCGCCTTGGGTTGTAACGACACAGACTTCACCATCGAAGACGCTTCTAACTTTAGAACCTTTGGTAGTAGTAATATCGACACCTTTATTATTTGTAGTAACATTCTTCTGTGTCGGATGCTGTGTAGTTCCATATTTTCCAGTAATGATTCCTTGTTCTACAGGATACGGCAGTTTACCTTTGTTCTGTTCGAAATTTGCTGAGAGGTTATAATCTACAGACTTGGTATTGTTTTTCTTAGCTGTCTCTTCTCTCTCTTTAGCCTTACGTATTTCTTCCGCTATAACTTTTTCTATCTGTTTCTGAAGTTCCTTTGTCTGCTTGTCTTTTGCCGAGATATCTTTCTGTATCTGTTTCTCTTTCTTTTTCAAAGCGGCGATGTCGTTATTAAGTTTGTCGCGTTCTTTCAACAAGGCTGCACGTTCTTTCTTTTCATTTGCTAAAATCGTCTCTTTATCTTTCTTGTTTTTCTCGTTCTTCTCAAGCTGAATGTTAATCTTAATCTGTGTAGAATCTATCTCTTCTATTTTATCTTTAAGCAAACCATTGAGTTCTTTGATGTAACGCATTCTTTTTATTGCCTGATTGAAGTCATCGGAAGAGAATATGAACAAGAGATTATTTGCCTTGCCTCGATTCCTATAATTGATAACCAGAAGATTAGCATATTCTTTTCTATATATTTCCAAATCTTTTTCAAGTACGGCAATCTCACTTTTGTTGCTCTTGATATTCTTGTTTATAGCTTCAATCTGAGCCTGATACGTCTTGATAAGACTCTCCCTCTGGGAAATTTGCGTCTTTAACAAATTAACTTGGTTTATTGATGTCTCCTTATCTTTTGACGTCTCTTTCAACAATTTCTCCGCCAGCTTAATATCTTGCTGAATCGACTGGATTTTCTTCTCCAACGATTCCACACTCTGACAATTTCCTGATAATGACATCAGAAGCAACAGGATAAAGGTCGTTATTATATGTGATAATCTCTTAATTACCATAGATATGTCTTGTCATATTTTTTTGAGATATTGAAAGGAAAACTCAGATCTCCACCTATTTTTATATCGGAATATTTTATTTCCATATTGATATCATAATTTGACGACAATCTGAAGTTTATCTTTGATGGCATCAGTTTATCCCCGATTTCAGTAAATTCATCATATTGAAATTCAATGCTGCTATGAGTTAAATTCTCCTCTATGTTATATTGACTTATCTTAAAATCTTTTGGTGTGACCCAAATATCATTTACCAAGAGACCATCTTTATCCGTCGCGAGTTTATATCTGCCGTTGTCTATCGACGCTTTATATTTTTCGTCGCGTTTTATGTTGCTGATATTTCCAACCAAAAGGTCTTGGAAAAATCCGAATGTAGCGTCAACTGGAAAAGCATCTTTGAGGAATCCTATGTCTTCGGAGATGTATGTTCTTGTATTTCTGTTTATAAACTTAACAGAGTCGTGAGTTATCATGATTCTTCCTACTTCTATACCAATTTTCAATGACAATGAAATCCAAATCACGCTGTCGCTTTGCATTCTGAGTTGACCTTTAAGACCAGGCAAGTTGTCTCCTTCTAATTTGACTAATATTGTCGCTTCCAGGTTATCAAACTCAAAACTGTTATCGTCAACTTCTCTAATGATATGGTTCGCCGACATCATCCTGAGATTCGTGGTTTCTTTATTCGTAGAACATGAACTGAGAACCGATAGCATAGAACAGAGAAGCATGAGCCATAAGCCATGAACTATAGCCTTTTGCCTTTTGCCTTTAGTCTTTAATCTGTCATTCATAAATTTTCTCATCTTTAATCTTTTGGTCTATAAATTCTGATACGCCGCCTAATTTCTTGGCTTTCTTCCAGTTTTGAACTGCTTTCTTTGTATCTCCTAACTTATATAGGATATCGCCGTAATGTTCGTAGTTTACGCCTTGTGGATTCTTATCGTAGGAGAAAACTTTCTCCATCCATTTCTTGGCGTCTTTATAACGTTCTAGTTTATACAAGACCCAAGCGTAGGTATCAAGATAAGTCACGTTTTTAGGTTCTTTCTCTACCGTTATCGCCGACATCTTCAGAGCGTCATCCAGACGTTCATTATCTAAAGAAAGGAAATATGCGTAATTGTTCAGGACATAAACATTCTCTGGGTCATTGCGCAAGACTCTGTCGTAATATTGATATGCTTTTTCTTTGTTTCCCAGTTCATGGTAGATATCAGCTATAGCAGTATCGAACGAGGCGGTAAGTTTTTTGTCTGCCGACATGAATCTTCCCTTTTCCAACACCTTAACAGCTTCTTCATATTTTTTCTTATCGATGAGTGCCAATCCGTTAAAATAATAGAATATAGGTTGTTCTGGATAATAACGCATTGCTGAGTTTGTATGCTGGAATAAATTATCAGAGTCGTTAAGTTCTACGTCGGTGAAAACCAGCTGATACCAAGTGATAAAACTAGAGCTGTCTCTTGCTATGGCATCGAGATAATATTTCTGAGCGATGTCATATTCTTCATTATTGAAGAACACTGTACCTAATACGTAATAACCTATCTCCTTGTCGGGATGCGTTTCTACGAAAGCCTCGCCAGCTTGTTTGGCTTCTTTTACGGTATTTTCATTCACGCCGTCTTTCTCAGCGAACCAATATTCATAAATCTGTGTCTTGGTGTTATAGTCCAGGTTCTTGTTTCTTATAGATTGGATGAATTCTTCGAAAGCCTTGTCAATATCGCCTTGTTTCTGATAATATTCCAATAATGAAATATTGATATAAGGATCTTCAGGATTCAACTGCTTTATTTTTAGATATATCTCAAAAGCATCTTTTTCACGTTTATTTTGGACATACATCTCCGCTAACATCGACAAATATCTCGTTTCGTATGGATATGCCTCTGCAAGTTTCTTCATCTCCATCAATACCTTATCTTTCTTGCCGAGAAGTTTATAAATCTCAATCTTTTGCATTGAGAGATATTCATTCACGCCGATGTTTTCTTCATATACGTCTAATTTCTCAGTAACTCTTTCATAATCGCCTACATGGAGCAATGCGTCAATGTAAACTTCAAGATATTCCAAATTATTAGGTTCATCTTCAAGAAGTCTGTCGTAAATGGCTATGAATGATTCGTAATCATTGTTGAGAGCATAAAATTCTGCAAGGCGTATCTTATACCATTTGTTTGTGCTGTCGAGTTCAACAGCATTTTTAATCATCTCAAAACCATGTTCGGGCAGTTTTTTCATTCTGTATAGACTGCTCAACTCGAACATGCTGGCATGATCTTCCGGAAATGCTTTTAATGCCTTCTCGAAATATTCTATCGCCACATCAAAATTCTCATTATACTTGTTTTCAAGACCTAAGGAGAAATATTCAGCATTTTTAGCCAGATTCTTAACAGTAATGATCTCCTCCTCAGTAGGCATCTGATTAACCTCCTGCGCCTTGATTGAAAGCGATAGAAATATCGTTACAAATAAAAAAATGATTCCGCCTTTACGCATTGTTATTTTTTTTAAGTCAACAGACAACGGATTATTTAGTTGTAGAGACGCACGGCCGTGCGTCTTTACGTGAGATTTATTCCAACCTTAACCCCAACTGTCAATTGTTAATTGTAAATTGTCAATTATTTCCCCGTATGTCCGAATCCGCCTGCACCTCTTTCCGTCTCGCTCAATGTCTCTACGTTTACAACTTCCATTTGTTCACACTTAGCGAAAATAATTTGCGCCACTCTCTCGCCGCTGTTGATGACGAAGTCGGTATCTGATAAGTTGATGAGAATAATCTTCACCTCGCCTCTATAGTCGGCGTCTATGGTTCCCGGTGTGTTCAACACAGTGATGCCGTTCTTTATCGCCAAGCCGCTGCGTGGTCTCACCTGTCCTTCGTAACCTTCTGGAATCTCCATGAAAAGCCCCGTAGGAATCAACATTCTCTGCATCGGTTTCAAAGTGACCGGACCTTCTGGCAAATATGCTCTCAAGTCCATGCCTGCTGAATTGACGGTTTCGTATGCCGGTAATTGATTATCTGATTTGTTTATTATTTTAACTTCCATGATATTATTTTTTTGTTTTTTGTTTATTCTATTTTAAGTGGATTCTTTCTTTCCATGATAAAAACGACACCGATGAAAATCAATATCATCAATGTGTTGAGACTTAATTTCAAGACGATGCTTAACTCTGCTGTTAACGTACTTACGAAGAATAATATTGCAGCGAGAATGCAATAAATCAAGATTCTTCCAACTTGATAAGGTATCGGCATGACGCGTTGTCCCCAGAAATATGACACCAACATCATTACGCCATAGCAAGCGAGATGCGCGACGGCTGCTCCCATATATCCTATTTTAGGAATCAATATGAAGAAACAGAGCAATGTCATCACCGAGCCTATTATCGCGATTATAGTTCCGTAATATGTCTTGTCGGAAAGCTTGAACCATATCGACAAGTTAAAGACGATTCCGTACAACATATTAGCGATTAATATTATTGGTACGATAACGAGACCTTCGCGGTAGTCGCTGCCGGTTCTTCCTACGAAATGCTGGAGAATATCCATATAGAACATCACGCCGAGGAAGATGAGCAGACAGAATATCACGAAATATGTCATCACTTTTGCGTATAACGTCGGGGCGTTACGGTCTTTGGCGTGACCGAAGAAGAATGGTTCCGAGGCGAAACGGAACATCTGTATGAATATCGTCATCAAAACGCCGAGTTTGAAGTTGGCGGAATAGATGCCGAGCTGCTGCATGGCGTACTCATTTCCTGTCATGTTCATACTCGCTAAAGTCGTTTCGTCTGGAATTGTGACGAGATATTTTATCAAGATTTTATCTGCAACTTCATTGACCATTCCGACGAGACTTATCAACAATATCGGGAATGAATATTTCAACATAGGAACGATTAAATCTCTGTTGAGGCGTAATCTTAATTTTGAAAGTTGTGGGAAAAGCAATATCAAGTTAAGCAGACTTGCCAATATGTTTGAGATGAAAACCCATATTAACAATGACGTTCCTTCACCGAAAAGCATCTCTCCTATCATCATCGATTTTTCTGGAATGATTACGAGGAACAAGATGTTAAAGAAGATATTTGTAAGAACATTGAGAGTCTTTATCAAACTGAAACGTCCCGCTTTGTTTTCTTTACGAAGCATCGCGAAAGGAATGCCTGCCGCGGCATCGATGGCGACGATTATTCCGAGAAGAAGTACGTAATGTGTGTTGAATTCGTAATGAATTAATTCCGCGAACGATTTGTAGAAAAATCCGTAAAGTACAAGGAAAATCGATGTTATCAGAAGAACTATCGTCTCGGCATTGTTAAAGACTTTTCCGCTGTCTTCTTTTTGCGAGAAACGGAAAAATGTTGTCTCCATTCCGAATGTCAATATCGCAAGTAATAATGCTATCCAGGCATAAAGTTCTGAAATCTGACCATATTCTCCCGATACGAAGACACGTACATAAAAAGGCGTGAGCAGATAATTGAGCAGTCTCGGAACAATTGTTCCGAGACCGTAAATCACAGTCTGTCCTGCCAATGCCTTAATCGGATTCTTCATAATGACTCAGATTAATATTTAACGATTTTCTTTACGACAGTTCCGTTTTCAGATTTTATGTTAACGAAATAAACTCCAGGATTATAGTCTGAGAGATTTATTTCCAATTCCTCAGAATCAATTTCAATTTCATCCATTAACATTCCAATTGCGTTATAAATCTTGACTGTTGACTGTTGACTGTTGACTGTTGACAATATTACAAAGTCTTTCGCCGGATTAGGATAAATCGTAACATCAATTGTATTTATTTCATCAACGTTGACAGTGTAAGTTACTTCTTTGCCAGAAATTGCTCCGTAACAGTCTTCATATACAGGTCTCACATTGTAATAGTAAGTTCCGTTTTCCAAGTCGTTTTCTGTAAATGACAATTCTTCTGTCGTGGCAATGAGTTCTGTATCGCGGTAGATTTCATAATGTGTGACGTCTTCGGTTTCTGGCGCTTCCCATTTTAGTTCGATTATATTATTACCGACTATCACGTTAAAATTCTTAACGGCTTCGCAGTTTTGATTTAACGAGCTTTGGCTGGAACAATCGTAAATCCATCTGAAGAATATATCATCTTGGCGACCTTTGCCGCTGAATATCTCAACGCCGTTTTCATAACTAATTGTGTAACTGCATTCATTATCGACACCGCCTTTTTTCCATTCCAATGAGACGCCAACGCCAGAAGTCAATGTCTTGGTAAATGTTTCCAATCCTCCGCTGGTAATGGTATACGTGTCGTCTGCTGATCCGTCGCTGTAATGAGCTATGATTTTCGCTCCGTTCCAGCCGTCACCGTATTCGTCTTTCAATGTGTAAATGACATCACAAGTACCGCCGTAATTTATATTGAAATTCTTGGTATTGTTATATTTGTCTTTGACTTCTAATTCGAGAGAAATATTATCAACATTATTTGATGCCGTTACGTTGAAAGTTGCTGTTGCCGAACCGTCAGGAGCTATGGAATAAAACTCGGCTTCATTTGTGTTTATTGTAATGTCGCTGCTTGATAATGTTCCAACCAATCCTAAAGCTATTTCGTTACCTTCGTTATTCAAGGCTACGATTAAGTCGGCTGTCTCTCCTGTTTCAAGAATTCCATTTCCGTTATCGTCGTTTTCTATCGAGATTGATGAATATCTGATTGTATTTCCAAAAATCGTCTCAATAAATCTTGTTTTTGAAATCATATTGTTTCCGTCGTAGAACTCAACATCAAAATAAAGTTTTGTCTTGCCTAATGCGTCTTCGTCAACTTCAACAGTGAAAGCATTTTCAACAGATGTTGTTCCGTTTGCCGATATTGAAGCAATTTCTGATTCTGCTTTTGTGATATTGATCCATTCGTTATCGCAGGTCAATTTTGCTGTCACGTTGTTGATTGTTTCTGATGAGATATTTTCGAAAACCATATTGAAATTTATTTCTTCGCCAGGATTCATTTTTCCGTTGGCGTTATCATCGATGAAGTTCATTTCGTTAAGGACCAAAGCACCCATATCGATAGCGTTTATCGCTGCGAGAGCGTCTACCCTACCCGAACCTGAGTTATTGTTTTTGTTGTCTTCTAATTTAAATGCTGAGGTTTCCAAGACCATGCTAATCTCGGCAGGTGTCATCTCAGGTTTCTTTGAAAGCATGAGGCAAATGATACCGGCTACGTTTGGTGCTGCCTGCGATGTTCCTGTCTTTTTTGTATATCCGTTATCGGAATAGTTCAATGATACGACCTCGACACCAGGAGCGCATACGTCGGGACGGATAAGACCGATGCCTGGATTGTAAGGATAATCGCCGAAAGAAGTTTCCTGCCATGTGACAGGACCGCGTGATGATACTGCGGCGACATTATCGTTTTTATTTACTGCGCCGACAGAAACCACGCAAGAAAGTTCGCCTGCATTTTCTTGTTGGTCGGGATGAATCCAAGGAGCAGGGCAACTTCCTGGAACTCTCACGTTATTAGGAATTGGATTGCTGTTTTGCGAGCCGCCTTCGTTACCTGCTGCCACCGATGCTACAACGCCTGCTTGTAATGTATTGACGCAAGTCTGACGGAGCATCTCTCTATCTGCAACCGATGAGTTGGCGATACCTAACGACATGCTCAAGACTTCGGCTCCGTGTTCAACGGCGAACTCCATTCCGGCGCAGACGGCACTTGCATTTGTGTTACCGGTGTCGTTCAATGCCTTTACACACATGAGAGTTGCATCTGGAGCGATACCTGTTTGTTTGTCGCCCGTTCCGTCTCCGCAGATGATGCCGGCACAGTGAGTACCGTGCCCGCGGTTATCCATAGTGTTGTTACTTCCATCGTATGAATTGTATCCGTGATTTGGATATTGTGTGCCTCCGTCCCAGAGATGATCTGCCAAGTCAGGATGTTCATAATTTACACCAGTATCCAAAATAGCGACTAAAACACCTTCGCCCGTATATCCTTGATTCCAAACCTGCGGAGCATTCACTTGCGATACGTGCTCTTCTACTTCAGCCTCTGCTTTTACAGACTGCTGACCGCTGACTGCTGACTGCTGATCGCTCAGAATAGCTTCCTTATCTGCATTATGACCTATTATCAAAATGTCGTCTCTTTCCGACAAGAAATAAATGACATCTTTAGTTGTTGTACAAGTGATGGAATTAGAAAGCCAGTGACTTACTATATTAGTGACTTTTCCATTCCTTTGTTCCGATTGAATAATGGAAAGGACTTCCTGTTGTGATTTCTCTGAGAAATATTTCAGTTCATTGATAACGAACTCGCGTCTCGCTTTTTTGTTCTCAAAACTGCTTGCTCTGTCATTGAGTTCGTTCTCATCCATTTGCGCCTTAAAGATGATGTTGACGCTGATCATCTCGTCGCCGTTTTGGTTTATAAATTCTTGTAATTCAGGTTCAATTACATTGTTCTGTGCGAAACAATAATTGCCAAGGAATAAAGCAATTACAAAACAGTAGATTATCTTTTTCATAGTCAGTTTTTTTATATTCTTAAATTATTTGATTTCGAATTTATCCCAATCACGATGTACCGTGAAATAATTTCTGAAGTCTGTTAGAGATTGTTTGTCTATTTCGACTTCCAATATATCTTCTTTGTCGCCTTCAATCATAGCGACAGTTCTGCCTTTTCCGTTGACGACCTTTGTTTCTCCGATATAAGGAATTTTATTATGATCTACACCTACTCTGTTGACACCTATATAATAAGCCTGGTTTTCTATCGCTCTTGCCGAAAGCAAGGTATTCCATATATAAGACTTCTGCATAGGCCAGTTGGCGATTAATATAGCAAGGTCGTATTCGAATTTTCCTTCATCATAATTGTTACGCAACCATACAGGGAAGCGAAGGTCGTAACAGATGAAAGGTCTTATTCTCCATCCTTTATATTCTATTGTGATAAGATCGGTACCGCAGTCGAGTTCTTTCTCGCCACCGATAAAAGTATGACGTTTGTCGTAAGTGTGATACGAACCGTCAGGATTCATCCAAACGAGGGTGTTGTTATTCTTTTGAGTCTGAGAATCTGAGAACTTAAAAACCTGAGAAGTAGAACAACTCTGTTGTCCGTTGTCCGTTGACTGTTGTCTGCCCGAGAACGAAGTTATAAAGCTTCCGCAGATGACGCAGTTTCTTTCTTTTGCTTTAGAGCGAAGCCATGTCATTGTAGGTCCGTTCTCGTCTTCAGCGAAGAGTTCTGCCTCAGCAGGAAAACCTGTCGTGAATGTTTCAGGCAAAATGATTATATCTCTGTCATCTTGAATCTTTTCAAACAATACATCAAGATGCTCAAAGTTAGCAGAAGGATTCCGCGCTATTATGTCGCTCTGCACGCAAGCTATTTTCAATGTCATATCTTTTAGTTTTCAGCCATCAGCTATCAGCGGTCAGCATCCGGTATACTGAAAACTGATAGCTGCAGGTATTAAATTATCGACTAGGTATTTCTTCCAATTCTTTGACGTAGATCATTCTTTGTGTTCCGTGATTACCTTTCTTGTAGTATTCTGCCGGTTGCAAGAATTTATAGAAAGCGAATTCTTGTACCATCACGAGTTCATCAACACTTTCGATATATGCATACTTATGATCAATATCATCGTTGAGTTCGTCTTCTGGTACGTAATCAGGAGCTTTTATTTTCATCGGATAAGTTCTTACCACACTTTCAACGCCGTCTTTTGTCACGAGTGTGAGTCTTTCTTCGAAATTAGAATTTATGATTGAGTCGCGACGGCTTTCTGCAATATCAGAGAGGAATGCTTCGAAACGAACGTCTTTGAATGAGTTGAGAAGGTTGAGCATTTTCACTGTATCAACGTCAATAGAAGTCCCATCAAGATGTTTCATCTCATATTTAAGATTGCCTATATCATTGATTACAAAGCTCATTTCTGGTTTATTGTTGAATTCCACTTTGAATGAAGCGATGTCGCGCATGTCTGCGGAGAAGATATTATGTGTACGCCAGTCTTCCACATCGGTAGAGAAACGTGAACTCACGAAGCCTCTGAATCCGTGAAGGTGAACGATATATGCTTTGTCGGAACCTTCTTTCAAGACATAAGTGCCGCTATTGTCTTGTGTCACCTCACCGATATAAAACACCTTGGTCTTTTTCTCGTGAGGGAATAATTTAATCTTATTGAAAAGATTGATACGAGGTACAATCTGATACACTTCCACTTTAGTGTTGGTACCTGCCATATTTTTGATGACGTTATCGTGTGCGGACAACGGCACCGGCATCTTGATTCTTAGTTTGTCGAGCGTGTAAAGTATGTTGTCGACCATAGCTGTCTGTGCGTCATATTTTCCATTGACTATCCATCCGTTTTCGTTTCTTTCGAGGAGGACTTGGTTTCCGCTCTTGTCGGCGAAGAACATACGTGTCACCGATGCAGTATCGCGTACCGTAAAGTCATATGCATTATCGCGTAATGACGACAAATATCTGTTGTTCCATAAAAGCACGCCAGCTATTACAATTAAAATCGCTGTTATGATTATAGCTAATCTGTTTTTTTTCATCGTAAAATATTATTTAGTGAATTTTCTTTTTCTTATAAATGCCAATACGAAACCGAATACAACGACCAAGAGACTTGGTACTATCACGTTGACGACTTGCCACAACATTGTGTTAGCGTTGACTTTATTCATGTCGAGAAGTCTTATCTTCAATTCGCGTGATCTGATACTTATCAGACCTTCGCCGTCGACGAGATAACTGATGGCGTTTTCAATGAATTCCTTGTTGCCATAAGTAACCTGAGTATATTGGTCAAAACCGAGCGGAAGCGGATAACCTTTAGGGATATGGAATTGGTTTCTGATGATATCGCCGTCGGCAACGACAATCATCGCTGTTTCTTCGCTGCTTGGTAGAAAACCTATCTCATCAGATTCGAGGATTGCCGATGTCATTCTGTTGGCGTAAAGCGACTCAAACTGACCTTTCAACAGATACGCCACATTCTGACCTTTCTGTGCGAACATACGTTTGTCGGGAGCCTGGCGCAAGAGACTGAGCGAGATAAATACAGGCGCTGCAGAGACTTTGGTATAATCTGATGTCTTCAGCAACGGGATTTTTTGTACGTCTGAATCAGATACAACAGGTTCGATAGAACTTACGAAGTCGGCTTTGATAGGATTTATGTTCTTTACGATATTGCTGTTTGAAGCTGCATTCAGAAGCGGGAAATAATACCATCTGAAATACTCTATCTGAGCCTGACCGCCCATCTGTCCTGTTCTCAGTGCGATGGCGGCTGCATTATAATCGAGCAAGAGGTTTTTGTTAAGACGGACTCCGTATTTGAAGAACATATCGTCGAGTTTCACGTCGAGACTGTTGCCCATTGTCGATTCGGAACTTTGGAGACTGTCCATAGAAGCTGAAACTGGATCGATGAGCCACAAGACTTTACCGCCTCGCATGATATATTGGTCGATAATGAATTTATCTTTCTCCGAAAAAGGTTCCGTTGGTTTTGCGATAACGATAGCATCGTATCTTGAACTGATGAAAATGCTGCTGTCGCTTCTCTCTGTTCTTTTGTTCAATGCTGTTATCTGCTCGTTGATAGTGACTCTGTCGACGACATATTTCTTGGAGAGACTTTGTGTGATGTCGTAGACCTCTTTCTCTGTGAGTTCGCCATGACCTTCGATGAAAGCGATTTTAGGACGGTTTCTTTGTGAGAGGTCTTTTATCGCGCTGATGAACTTATACTCCAGATTCTGCGCCGAGTTGTTCAATGCCTCTTGCGATGACTTTCCTACCTGAGTGTCGAGCAAGTCGAGAGGAAGTTCCTTGCCTTGATAAGTCACCAAAGCACAAGGCCAGATAACGATTTGTTGTGCGCCGTCTTTGGTTTGTATTGAAAGTTCTGTAGGATTAAGTCCGCTCTGATATAAAATCTTATACGTCTCGTTTCTCTCTGCAGCATCATTGCTTTCCGACGGATTGATGAAATCGTAGTCGATGAACTTGCTATAAGCGCGGAACTCATCGAGCATCTCTTTCGTTTCTTTTCTTAACTTCTTGAAACCTGCCGGAAATTCGCCTTCAAGATATATTCTAAAATAAACATAATCGTCAAGATTACTCAAGACTTCCTTTGATGTGTCGGATAAAGTATAACGTTTCTCGCTCGTCAAATCGATACGCGTGTATACGAAAGAAGCGATAATATTGACGGCGACAATCACAACTACAGTTATCACGAAACTTATAAGTTGATTTTTCTTTAGATTCTTACGTTCGTTTTTCATCTTCCCTCCTTAATTACCATTTACGACTTGACAAAACCAGCTTAGTCATCGACAAGAACAAGACAATCACACTGATGAAATAGAGAATGTCGCGAGTGTCAATCACGCCACGACTTATAGAATTATAATGCGATGATATTCCTAGATGTTGGATAAAAAGATCCACCTTACCGAAAAGAGCCATCGAATATATCATATCGAAACCTATGTAAAGGAATCCGCATAAAAACACTGAGAGCAGGAATGCGAGAATTTGGTTGTTGGTTACTGAGCTACAGAATATACCTATCGACACGAAACATGCGCTGAGGAAGAAAAGTCCTATGTAAGAACCCCATATTCCGCCACTATCGACGTTACCTACAGGAAGACTGAGACGATAGACTGAGAAGAAATAAATTAATGTCGGGATGAGTGAGAGCAGTACGAGTGCTACGCCAGCGAGATATTTTCCGCATACTATTTGCCAATCTGACAATGGTTTGGTGAAGAGCATCTCTATGGTGCCTGTACGTTTTTCTTCGGCAAAGCTACGCATGGTGACAGCCGGAACCAAAAACAAGAATACCCAAGGTGCCAAGATGAAAAGACTGTCAAGATTAGCATAACCGAAAGTCATGATGTTAAAGTCACTTTGAAACACCCAGAGAAACAACCCTGTGATAAGCAGAAATACCACTATCACCATTATTCCTATGAGTGAGTTTAAGAAGTTACTTATCTCTTTTATAAATAAAGCGAACATAGTTTATATTGATTATTTAAATTAAAGCATACAAAAATACGTATTTTTCTCCGTTTTATTGTGTTTTATTGAATATCAGACAACTTTCAATTTTCAACTTTCAATTTTCAATTTATAATTCAAATCCGTCCCACGGCATGCCTGTTGGTTTAGGTGCTTTGACGCAGATGACATTCTTTGTCGTAGGATGTTCGAACTTTAGTTTATATGCATGCAGACTTATTGACGCATCCGGATTGGAGCGAGGGAATCCATATTTCAAGTCTCCTTTGATAGGACATCCCATATGTGCCAATTGCGCCCTTATCTGATGGTGTCGTCCGGTTATGAGTTCCACCTCAAGGAGATAATATGAATCAGACGCTCCGATGAGACGATAACGCAATTGTGCCAACTTTGCACCTTTTGTATTGGAACTAACGATATACGATTTGTTCTGCGTTTCGTTCTTAATCATATAGTCGGAGAGTTCGCCTGCTTCTTGCGGAGGTTTGTTTTTCACTACGGCAAGATATGTCTTGCTGAACTCACGCTCTTTGATCTTCAATGTCATTCTGCTAAGAGCCTTGCTTGTCTTTGCAAAAATGACGGCGCCGCTCACAGGACGATCGATGCGATGAACCAAACCTGCATAAACATTACCTGGTTTATTATAAGTTTCCTTAATGTAAGACTTGACGTCATCAAGAAGACAAACATCGCCGGTCTTGTCACCTTGAACTATCTCTGAAGGTTCCTTGTTTACAATGAGAAGATGATTGTCCTCGTATAATATTCTGTCTTCTAAAGGCTTCTTCATCTTGGATTAATAATATTGTTCGTTTTCGTTAGGGAAGTTCATATCTTTAACATCATTGATATAAGCATGTACAGAATTCTTGATTCCGTCGTAGAGGTTGTTGTATCTTCTCAAGAAACGAGGGGAGAAATCGTTGCTGATACCGAGCATATCGTGAAGCACTAGAACCTGTCCGTCAGTTCCTGAACCAGCACCGATACCTATTGTTGGTATTCTTAACGACTTTGTGACTTCTAATGCGAGCCCTGCAGGAATCTTTTCCAAAACAATACTGAAACATCCTTTCTCTTGTAAAAGAAGAGCGTCTTCACGAAGTCGTTGTGCTTCTTCGTCTTCTTTAGCGCGTACTATATACGTTCCGAATTTATTGATGCTTTGAGGCATAAGTCCGAGGTGACCCATAACAGGAATACCAGCACTGATGATACGTTCCACTGATTCTAGAATCTCACGTCCGCCTTCCATCTTGACAGCGTTAGCACCCGACTCTTTCATGATGCGAATTGCTGAATTCAAAGCTTCTTTAGAGTTACCTTGATATGTTCCGAAAGGCAAGTCGACAACGACAAAAGAACGTTTCACAGCGCGACATACCGACGAAGCGTGATATATCATCTCATTCAATGTGATAGGCAATGTGGTCTTGTAACCGGCCATCACATTCGACGCACTGTCGCCGACCAAAATAATATCAATATTTGATTCGTCTAAAATCTTTGCCATCGAATAATCGTATGCTGTCAGCATGGCAATTTTTTCGCCTCTGTTCTTCATGTTTTGAAGTACGTGGGTCGTTACTAAAGATACGTTATGTGATAGATACATTTCTTTTATTTTAAAAAAGCAAAAATATATAAAAAAATAGTATCTTTGCCAATCTTTCAAATCTATTTTATCATGAGTAATAAATTTATGACAATATTGGTATTCTTGTCAGTTGTCTCTTTCAGTTCGTGTAGCACCGATGTGCAAATTTATACCGAAGGTGATGAAACTACGATAGTTTACGGATATCTTGATGCTGGCGTTGACACTAATTACTTAAAAATCACAAAGTCGTTTGTTGGTAATGCAATCGAATTAGCTCCTGATTATTCGGTAAGTAATTACGATTATAAACTGATGGTTAAATTGATAGGTAAGTTCGCCGATATGCCTAATACCATTTCAGAAACTATTTTGGACACGACTTCGGTATATAAACCATATGATCCTAATGCCATCTTCTACAGCGGAAGAGATCAAGTTTTATATTTCACCACAAGAAAATTAAAAGAAAATGAAAACTATCAGTTGGTCATAGAACGTAATGATGGCGAGATTATAAAGTCAAATGTGAGAACAATAAGCGGTTCAACATTGAAAAAACCGTATATCACAATTAATTTCGAGTCGGGATATAGCAATCAGGTAAAATGGATACCTACCAAATTTGATGAACGAGCCGCATTCTATGAAGTCGTAGGTTATTTCCACTACGGACAAATCAATCCAGGGGAAACAGACACTGTCTATTACAGCATGAAGTGGGTCATGGGTTCTGGTACAGGCGATGAGTTATGGAACAGCAGCGACATGCAATTGGCGGTTAATTATACCCCAAATGCCTTGTATAGCAGACTATCGTCAGATGAAAACATAATGAATAATTCTCCTAGTTACGTCAAACGTTTTGTCAAAAATTTTGAGATAGTAATATCTGCGACAGGAGAGGAATTGTACAATTATATACTCATTCAAAATTCTGGCAGCGCAATACAAGATACTCCTGAATATACTAACATCGAAAACGGAATGGGAATCTTATCTTCTCGCTCAACGACAAGAAAATTTGTCAATGTCGCAGGACAAACCATCACAACCTTAGTGAACGATTATCCACAATGGGGATTCCAAATGGTTTATGAATAATTAAATACTTATATCACCAACAAAAAAGAGGCTGTCTAACAAGTTTAGGCAGTCTCTTTTTTTGTATAATTATGTAATGTTGCCAAAGACAGTTTGGCGATAAGCTTGTAAATAAATGACAGTTAATGATATGGATATACTTTGATGGAATGTCTCCG